>JAQVHQ010000027.1 GCA_028696165.1 Lachnospiraceae bacterium
GAAATATGGGCTTGATATGAGTACACAAAAGATGTATATTAATTCCACAAGTCATTGCCTGATATTTTATCAGTGCATCGTGGGTGAACTCTACACTATTATTTCCGAAGGTAAATTTACGCAATCACATATGTGTACAGAAGGAGAAGAATATGGCAAAATCAAAATTAATGAAAGCAAACAAGAAAATCGAAGAGGCAGTTGTAGGAGGTTATAAAAAGATAGAGAATGGTGTAGTGGGAGGCTATAAAAAGATAGAGAATGGTGTGGTAGGAGGCTTTACAAAAATGACAGATGGATTTGTAGACCAGTTCCTTACAAAAGAAGGAGAAACGGTGGAAGAAGCGAAACAGCGTATGAAGAAAGAACAGGAAGAGAGAGAAAAGCCTTCTGTTTAATAATTCTAAAACAAACTACATACAAAATTACAATAATGCAGCTGTACTATAAAACAAGATTAAAAAGGAGGTTACATAAATGGATAAAATTGTCGTAAATAATCTGACAAAAGATTATGGACATGGAAGAGGAATATATGATGTTTCTTTTACGGTAAAAGAAGGAGAAGTATTTGGATTCTTGGGACCAAATGGTGCTGGAAAATCCACTACCATAAGGCATCTTATGGGTTTTTCAAAACCGCAAAAGGGAAAAGCAGCAATTGACAAGTTGGACTGCTGGAAAAAGCATGGACAACTCATGAAGGAAGTAGGGTATCTGCCGGGGGAGGTTGCATTGCCGGATGGGCTGAACAGTAAGGGATTTGTTCATATGATGCAGGGTCTTAGAAATGCTCAAAATCAACAATTAATAAAGGAATTGCTAGAACGTTTTCAGTTAAAGATGACGGGAGATGTTAAAAAATTGAGCATTGGTGAAAAGAGGAAGCTTGCAGTTGTTGCTGCGTTTATGAATGATCCGGATGTACTGTTGCTGGATGAGCCGACTTCCGGATTAGACCCGGTCATGCAGGAAGTATTTATTACATTTGTTAAAGAGCAGAAGGAAAAGGGTAAAACAGTATTATTATCCAGTCATATTTTTAGTGAAGTGGAAGCACTCTGTGATCGAATCGCAATTATTAAGGAAGGCAAAATCATTACCGTAGTGGATGCGGAAGAAGTAAAGCACTATAAACGAAAAACTTTTGAAGTGACATTCCAAAGCAAAGAGGAGTATGACAGATTTCAGAAGGAACCTTTTGAATTCAGGGAAGTCAATCCAGATGAACATATGTTGGCAATGGTAGTGGAGGACAGACAGACAAATCAGTTTGTGCAGGCATCTTCCGGGTATAAGATCACAAAAATGGTGGAGCACCAGCAAACGCTGGAGGAATATTTTATGCATTTTTATAAAAGTGATCGTACATTTGGAGGTATATAGCATGGGAGAAATCATAAGAACGACAGGACTTACAAAAGACTATAAGAAAGGGAAAGGGATTTTTGATTTCCAATTTTCAGTTCAGCAAGGCGAAGTGTTCGGTCTGGTTGGAACGAATGGAAGTGGAAAGACAACAACTATACGGCATATGATGGGATTTATAAAAGGAGATTCCGGAAATGTGAAAATCAAGGGAATGGACAGTTGGAAAAATTCCGCAAAACTCAAAAAAATCATCGGTTACGTACCTGGTCAGATAGATTTCCCGGATGTAGGAACCGGGACGGCGTTCTTGAAAATCCAGTCGAATTTTCTGGGAATGAAAGATTTGACTTTTATGAACGAACTTATCGACCGGTTTAAGATTGATATTACAGCTCCACTGAAAACAATGAGTAAAGGTATGAAGCAAAAGATGGCACTGGTCGCTGCTTTTATGTCCGAACCAGACATCTATCTGCTAGATGAACCCTCAACCGGGCTGGATCCTTTAATGCGTGATACCCTGATTGAACTGATCTTAGAGCAGAAGGCAAAGGGAAAGACGATCTTTATGTCCAGTCATATTTTCAAAGAGTTGGAGGATACCTGTGATACGGTATTGTTTATCAAAAATGGACATATCATAAATCAGGTAGGAAGAAGTGAGTATGAAAGTAATCCATTTGAGCAGTATGAAATACGATTTTCATCAAAAGAAGAATATAAGAGATACACCGAAGATATTAAGCATAAACCACTAGACGAAGATGGACAAAAATATCTGGTGGGGAAATTTCGAGAGCGAAATGCAATCGTTCTTAGCATACCGCAGAATCGGATTCAGGAATTTTTACAAGATTTAGCAAAATATGATTTGCATTCCATAAACAATGCATCGTATTCACTGGAAAGATATTATATTGAAATGATAGAGAGCGAGGATGAAAAAAATGATTAGTTTTCCTTTATTAAAACAGACAGTAAAATCCAATTGAGTAATTTGGGGTGCCATGGCAGGTATATCGGCAATTCTGTTGGCACAATTTGCAGCCATGGAAATGACACAGAATTTGTTATTCGTTATATTTTATTCCATTATGGTCACATTATTTCCTGCAGTTTATTCACTGATAAGCTCCAATAAATTAATGGCAGGACAGGTGGACAGTGGTTCCATGGCGCATGTTTGGCAAGTTTGGCTTTAGCTGGTTTGTGTTTTATGTTTTCTGGAATCTTCAACCGTTCAAAGCATGTAATTGGTTTTTCCGGAACCCTGGTTGGAGTTTGTATTCTGGCAGGTATGATGGGAACATTTGGCAGTCTTGGAATTGATTCTTTGGAGAATTTCAAGTATGCAACACTCTTTTCCTTATATGACTACTCATCTGTACTATCCGGTGGGGATGATTGGATTATAAAGACAGTTGCAGCAGGTGTAATCGCGCTTGTTGGATATTTGATTGGCGGAGCATGGTTCTGCAAGAAAGATTTGCCATTATAAGTAGTCGGATTTGCCACTGGCACTTAGTAACGCGGCAAGCATGCCAAGGTGTACTTGAAATCAGGAGAGGAGCTACCACAGGAGGTACATTATAGAGTGTGTGAAGAAAAGTCTGTAAATACAGATCTTCTATGATAAGTGATGAGCTGATAAGCTAAGAATTAGCTTCCAGCTCGAGTTGTACGGGGTATAGAGAAAACAAATTTTTATATATGCCCCGTCTAGCTATATTTCGCTATTATATATACAATATGGGGCATATATAAGTGCATTTTTTTCTAATGCCCCACTATTGAATTCAAAACGGGGCACTGTAGCTTTTTAAGGCTGCATGTGCCCTGTTCACGTGATTTATACTACTTATTTTTGTTTCAATGAGGCATTTTCATATTTTCGCCTCACCTATGCCCCGTTTCTTGAAGCGTATCCATTTAACCGCATCAAGTAAGTCACTGCACCAAATATATAATGTACACTATACAGTGGACATGAAGAATTCTTATTTTATACCCGATTTTATGCTGGAACCTTTTTCATGGACAAGACTTTTTATATTAATACCTTAAAAGAGTAGTACATACGCAAAGGCATACTTGAATATTTGAATCAATCTTAAGTGACCTAACTGATAGAAAAAAATAAAAAAATTACTGAAAATATTAAAACATAAACAATTCTGAAACAAACCTATGTTAATATATAGAAAATAAATCAAAATCACGCAAAACGTAAGGAGAGAATAAGGTTATGATTAATATATTGATAGTAGAAGATGATGCTGATTTGAACAAGACTCTCTGTTCTTATCTTAATAATACTGGTTTTCAGACGACTGGATGTCTGGGAGCGGAGGATGCTTATGATGCCATGTATAACAACCTGTATGAACTGATTATTTCAGATATCATGATGCCGGGGATAGATGGGTTTGAATTTGCCAGAACGGTTCGAGAGGTTAATAAATCAATTCCAATCCTGTTTATGTCTGCAAAGGATGATCTGCCATCCAAGCAGAGAGGCTTTCGTCTTGGCATCGACGACTATATGGTAAAACCGGTGGACTTTGATGAATTGCTTCTTCGCGTAAGAGCACTCCTTCGAAGAGCCAATGTAGAAATGGAACGAAAAATCTCAGTTGGCAATCTGACGATGGATGCGGATGCGATGACAGCCACCCTATATACGCAATTAGACAAGGGAGAGAAGTCTGAAATTCTCTATGGAAATGAGATCCCCGTCACTACACGGGAGTTTAATATCCTATACAAATTATTGTCTTACCCAAATAAAACTTTTTCCAGAGGGCAGCTGATGGATGAGTTCTGGGGAAGAGACAGTGATACGAGTTTGAGAGCAGTTGATGTGTATGTGACAAAACTGAGGGACAAATTTTCTGAATGTAATGGTTTTAAAATTGTTACCGTCAGAGGTTTGGGTTATAAGTCAGTGATTGAAAAGGTGGGATAAAGCCATGGATAAAGAGATAAAGGTAAGGCAGTCACATTTTCCCCTAAGGATACTGGGGATTACGTTTGGAATTATGCTGCTTATGTCGGGAGTTCATATGGGACTCATTCAATTATTGAATGTGCTTCATGTGAATGGATGGGCCCAGGCACCCATCATAATGGTCTACTGGCTTATTATTGCAGCAGGGTTTACGGTGGTAACAAGAATCCAAATCGAAAAAACCTATGAGATACCTATGCAGGAACTGGCGAAAGCGACCAGTGCAGTTGCACATGGGGACTTTTCTGTGTATGTACCTACACTTAATTCTATGGATAAGTTAGATTATCTGGATGTGATGATTATGGATTTTAATAAAATGGTGGAGGAATTGGGAAGTATCGAGACCTTGAAGACCGATTTCTTTTCTAACGTATCCCATGAGATCAAGACACCTATCTCCGTGATCTCCAATCACGCACAGATTTTAAAAATGAGCGGTGACTTGACCAGTGAGCAGATGGCGTCTGTGGACGGAATCTTAACAGCATCCAAGAAATTGTCTAATCTGATTACCAATATGCTGAAATTAAATCGTCTGGAAAAACAGAATATCAGTCCGGAAGCGGAAGAGTATGATCTGTGTGAACAGTTGTGTGACTGTATTCTCCAGTTTGAAAATCGCTGGGAAGAAAAGCAGATCGAGCTGGAAGTGGATATGGAAGATCGGGTCAGTGTGAAAGCAGATGCCAGCCTGTTGGAACTAGTATGGAATAATCTGCTGAGCAACGCGGTAAAATTCACAGAGGCAGGTGGAACGGTCAAGGTCAAAGAAGAGTCAACAAAAGATTCCATTCGTGTCCAGGTAACGGATAGTGGATGCGGTATGGATAAGGAAACCATGAATCACATGTTTGATAAGTTTTACCAGGGAGATACTTCCCACGCAACAGAAGGAAATGGACTTGGTATGGCGCTGACACTACGTGTTTTACAGATATCTGGTGGAGACATCGCAGTAGACAGCGAAGTGGGAGTTGGAACTACATTTACCGTAACTTTACCGAAAATCGATTTAGACCAGGAAAGCATAGAAATGGAGTAGAATATATGAATGAGATAAATAGAACCGGTGAAGGGTACATCGGATATGAATATAAGGAATTAGCAGTAGATAAAAAGCAGGTTTCCCTTTATCTGGACGGGTTTGAAAACTTCGGATGGGAGATTGATACCAGACACAAACAGTCAGAAATCGTGGAAAGCAGCAAATCAGGGAAAACCACCCTGCGATTAAAAAGAGATAGAAAGATCATGAACAAAGCAGAGCTTACCAGACTGCAGCGAAACTTTGAAGACTGTATGAAACAAATGGAAGATCTGGAGAATTCCAAAACTAGTCTTGCTACGGTAGTGTCACTTATTATCGCGATTCTGGGAACTGCATTTATAGCATGCTCGGTATTTGCAGTTACCCATGAGCCACCACTCATTTTGCTGTGTGTTGTGCTTGCTATTCCAGGATTTGTCGGTTGGATAGTGCCACTGTTTGCGTATAAAAAATTGGTTCGACGTAAGACACAGGAGATCAATCCTCTTATAGAGGTGAAGCAGGACGAAGTGTATGAGATCTGTGAAAAAGGTCATAAACTTCTGGTATAAGAAGGGCGGTACTATGGGAAAGAAATTTCTAAAATGGCTGAAGGCATTCCGCCCTCCATTTGTTTTATCGGTTATAGGTGCGGCTGTTTTTTCAGGACTATCACTTGTATTTGCATCTACAAAATGGTTCCAAAGCTTACCAATGGTCGTGTCCTATGCTGCTTACGCATGTGCAGCAGTATTCCTTCGACTTGCCATATGGGCGGTTGTATTGCTTTTGACGACCACATCCCCCAGGCAACAGTTTATGGAAGTGACAGGTAAAAACAGGTTCACAGCAAAATTTACCCGGAACTATACATTTCGCACCATGGTTATATCCTCGGCATCACTGATATTCAATATACTCTTAAGTACATCGAAAATGTTCGCGGGCTGGTTTTATTCGTCTACCTGGCTCATAGTTTTAGCTGGATATTATCTAATCCTGTGTGTGTCAAAGACGTTACTTTTGCGTTACGGGAGAAAACTTATCCAGTTGACGGATAAGAAGGAGGCTTTGGTACATGAGTGGAGAGCCTACCGTTTGAGCGGAATCATGCTGCTGGTGTTAACCGCTTTCTTGCAGGGCGTGGTAATCATGATCGTGCGAGATGGGTCAGGATTTTCTTATAATGAAATCGTAGTAATTGCCATCGCGACTTATGATTTCTACTGTTTAGGAAATGCCATTTATTTTATGATTGCGAAAAGAAAGAATCATTCGCCTATTGTCAATTCATTAAAAAGGATCAGTCTGGCAGGCTCGCTGGTCTCAATATTGTCTCTTCAGACGGCTATGTTTTCCTCCTTTGGTGGAGCAAATGAAAATACATTCAAGACAGTGATGAATATTTGCACAGGAACATTTGTATGCGTATTTTTGATTGTATTAGGAATTATTTCTATAAGAAAAGCAAATATGGAATTACGGCAAATTGTACATTAGATACTAGAATTACATAGTGGGAACAGAAAAGATCATCTTAACAGGATGATCTTATTTGTCTGACTGCAACATCCAAGTTTGAAACGAGCAAATATTTTCGTCTGATTTTATATATTCTTTGATTTCTGATTCTAACGTGTCAATCGCGACTTGATGACTGACTTTTGTGTAACGGTTTTTGATTTCATAACAAATTCTTGGTGACGGCGGTTCTTTCAAAGTATAATAAGTGAGGTTGGGGTTAGAGCGGATTGCACCATTAATTACAGACATTGGTGCAATACCCCAGCGACCAGGCTTATTAAGATAGCGTTGGAGCATGAAACCGGTATTAACCTGCATTAGGGGGGATACATCAGGACTCCAATGGCGGTCATGCCATTGTTTGTAATCAGATCCCCAATTAAGAAAGATTTCTTTTGAAGAATCTAAATCTTTACATGAAATCAGATTGTGATAAGAGCTATCTTTGTGACAGATGAGATACATCAATTCTCGGTAAATAGGAATAGAGACAATATCGGGATAAGAAATCTGACTAAATACAAAACCAATATCTGCAGATCTGCTTGCTACCAAATTATAGATCTCGTTGGAATGGTGCGTGTTAATAGCCAGACGAATATTGGGGAGCAAATCCAAATGGCGCTGAAAAAGTGGCACGAAGGTATAGCTATTTATAGCATCGACACTGGCAATGGTAAGAGTGCTGATGTCAGCCATTTTTTTTAGATTTTGCGTATCTTTCCATAGTGCGGCCCATTGACCTGCAATTGGGATGAAAGAGTTGCCATAGGTGGTTAGGGTAATATTATGCTGTCCTCGTTGACGCAATAAGAGTGGAGTGCCAAGTTCTTGCTCCAACTGCTGAATGCGCGTGCTGACCGTGGATTGAGAGATAAATAATTTTTTCGCGGCAGCAGTGATATTCCCGGTTACAACAACAGTTAGAAAAGTTTCTATGTGATCATAATTCATAAGAAGTCTCCTTGTTTTTAAAAATCGATTATACAGATATTATACATCGAAATTATCTGTTTTACAAATAAAACAATGTGGGCTCAATGAAGATATCAAAAATCAGTGCGCAATGATTTAAAACTAATGAAAACGTGTGAGGAGGAAATGACATTGGATAAAAGTATTATTGAAAAGATCAAACAGATGGATACAGCTAGTATTTCGGACGCAATGGATAAACTGGGTATTCCATGTGGATTACATGGAATACAGGCAGTTGTTTCTGGAAACAAAATCTGTGGCGAAGCATTTACAGTTCATTATATACCATGCGGTGCTGAAAAAGGTACAGTTGGGGATTTTATTGATGAAGTAGAACCAGGACAAGTCGTAGTCATTGATAACGTTGGCAGAACTTATTGCACTGTCTGGGGTGATATTATGACGTTTACAGCCAAGACAAAAGGTATCGAAGGAACTTTGATTGATGTGTGTGTCGTGATGTAAACGGCATTGAAGAACTGGGATATATAGTATTTACACCAAAGGAAAATATATGGTTACTGGAAAGGAAAGAGTGCAGGTCGATGCAGTGAATGTACCGGTTGCAATTTCAGGTATACAGGTAAGACCAGGAGATTTGATTTTGGGAGACGATTCAGGTGCCCTTTGTATTCCAAAGGAAAGAGCAGAAGAAGTGTTAGAAATCGCTCAGCATATTGAAGAAGTAGAACAGAAAATTATTGCAGAAGTGAAATCCGGAAGCAGTTTAAGAGCAGCAAGAGAAAAATTGGGCTATCATAAACTTCAGTCAAAACCGGAGGATCAGTAGAATATGGAAAAAAAGAAAAGTAAATCAAATTTTGCTGCGATATTTTCACTTTGCGCAGTTATGTATAGCGCATATGTTGGACCTGGTTTTGCTTCAGGGACTCAGACAGTTTCTTATTTTAGTAATAAAGGCTGGATTGGTGTAATCGTGGGACCTGTTATTGCAGCATTGCTATGCTTTGTTTTTAATCTTTTATTAGTGGAGATAAATCGAATTTATAAGCCTAAGACGTATCGTGAAGCATATAACACAATTTACCGCCCGAAAGCTTTGCAGTTGTTTTTTGGAACATTTAAGGAAGTGCAGGTAGTAGTTGTTATATTGATTGCACTTTCCGCACAGATATCTACAACCGCTTCTTTGTTAAATCAGATATTTGGTCTGCCAAGAATAGTTGGTACAGTTGGATTCTGTTTGGCAGTATTGCTTTTAGCATTGTGGGGAGCGAGTCTGCTTCGTAAAGTGGGAACGGTTTTAGGTGTTGCGATTCTTTTGATTTGTGGATATGTAGCGGTTGTATGTTTCGGAAATGCGACTCCATTAGCAATGTCATATTTATCAGAGGGCGTATCCTATACTGAATACGGATTTTCAGGTCCGCAGGCATGGTTCTCTATGTTGATGATAGTGGTATTTTTTATGAATGGTTACGAAGCATGTGTTCCCGCATCAATTGGTATTATCAAGACAAGAAAAGACGTATTTGTAGAATCCCTTGTGACGGCACTTCTATGTGGATTAAGTACAATGATCTTTACATTTATTTTTGCAGCAGGTATGCCAGACGTATTATCAGAAGAAATCCCAACACTCTGGGCTATAAATAGTCTTTCCAATGCAGGATGGATTTCAAAAATATTGTATGCTGTATTTGCAGTTGCGGCGATGCTTTCCGGTTCAGTAGCATTTATATTTACGGTCTGCAATAGATTTGAGCCAGTGATAGAAAAGGTATGGACAAAGAGCAACGGTTTATCCAGAAAATTTGTAATAGCTATGGTGTTTATTGTGATTTGCACATTTGGAAGTTCTTTTGGACTTTTAAATATTATCAAATACGGATATGGAACATTTACGACAATTGTAGGTCCAGTTATGTTGATTCCTTTGATTGTCAGCGTACCGTATAGGCTGTGGAAGGATCGCAAAGATGGAATATTAGATGAACATTATGATTTGAAAGAAATGAGCAATTAGATCAGGAGGAGACAATATGGAACTTACAGAACAATGTAGAAAAGATCTCTTGAAACTTCCTACGGGAAATATTGCAGACAACAATAATTCCGTACCACACCAAGGGGTCATGGATGCTGGAATAAAGCCAGTGAACCCAAAGTCTAAAATGGTGGGGAGAGCGTACACAGCACAATGTTTCCCAGGAGATAATTTAGCGTTACATCAGGCTATCTATGCAGCCAAGCCCGGTGATGTATTGGTGTTAGACTGCCATGGATATACACAAGCAGGTCATTTTGGTGACATTATGGCAACAGCATGTAAAGAATATGGTTTGGCAGGAGTTATTATCGACGGAAGTTGCAGAGATTCTGAAGATATTAAAGAATCCGGATTCCCTGTATTTGTGAGAGCGTTTAATCCATCAGGTACGGTAAAAGAGAGTTTGGCAAAGTTAGGTGTGCCGGTTACAGTAGGAGGCATCCAGGTACATACAGGAGATTTGGTCTATGGAGACTGTGATGGAGTTGTAGTTATTCCGCCAACAGTAGAAGACGAAGTGCTTGCTCTAGCAAATCAGAAATATGAGAAAGAACAGCAAATCTTGAAAGAATTAAAAACCGGAAAAACCACACTAGAAATTTACGGGTTTGATAAGTTAATCGAAAAGAAAGTTGCAGGTAATTAAGATAAGGATGACGGAGTCCGATATGTGATTAAAATTCATATATCGGGCTCTATTGATTCTTTGGGGAGAAGCTATTATGAAAAAAAGGAAAAAGGTTATAGGGGTAGTTATTCTATTCGTTACCCTTTGTTTAGTGGGGGCGGGCACCCTGCTTTTTGTGTATGGAAGTCATGGAGAGTATTTTAAAACAAGAACAACCATTAATGGTATGAGTGTGTCAAATAAAACACCGGAAGAGATTGCACAGATACTGAAATCACAAAATGAAAAAAGAAAAGTAGAAGTGGTAGAAAAGGATAAGGTGATTCTATCATTTTCTTACAAAGAAGCAGGGTATGAGGTTCAGGTGGATTCCTTGGAACAAAGTATATCCGACTATTTGGCTCAGCAAAAGCAAGAGAGTTGGATAAATACGTTCAAGCAAGAAAATTATAACATTTCTATTCCCTATGTTATGGATGAGACAGTTTTTAAACAGATAGTAAATTCGAAACAGTTTACTCGTCAGCAGATTCCTACAAAGGATGCATGCCTTGTCTTTGATCAAAACAGTTACATGATTGAAGCTGAAGTATATGGGAACGAAATAGACGAAAATGCATTTCAAAATCTTGTGAAAAAGCAAATGAGTGAAACGGATTTAGATGATGATAAAGTTCTAGTAATCATTGAGGATGATTTATACGTGAAACCAGTTGTGACAAAGGAAAATCCAGATCTTCAACTGCAAAAGGATGGTTATAATCAATATTGCAACGCAAGGATCACGTATTTGTTTGGGAATGAACAGGTGGTGTTAGAGTGGGATACTATTCAGCAATGGCTGCAGATAGAGAAAAATCAGGTTTCTCTTGATGTAGGGAAGATAAGTGCCTATGTAACACAAATGGCGGAAAAGTATAATACAATTTATAAAGACCGTATTATCGAAACAAGTGGAGGGAAAACTATAACTCTTGCAGGCAATGATTATGGATACCGCATAGATAAAGAGGGAGAAATCAATCAGTTAGTATCTGATCTGAAAGAAAATAAGGAAATAGAGCGAGAACCAGTATATGAGATAAAAGGATATGGCCGAAATGGAGTAGATGATCTGAATGGCACATATATAGAGGTTGATTTGACAAATCAGCATTTATGGCTTTATATCAATCATGAACTCATAGTAGAGAGCGATGTAGTAACAGGCAATCCAGACTATCAGGAAACGGAGTGGCCAGTTGGGATGTAAAGGTAAATTACTGGATGCCGTTTTATGATGGACAGGGTTTGCATGATGCCAGTTGGAGAGATTCTTTCGGTGGGAATATATACCAATCAAGCGGATCGCATGGATGTGTAAATCTCCCACCGTCTGTGGCGAAGACAATTTATGATAATGTTCAATCGGGAATGCCAGTTTTATTATATAAATAGAATGTAGGACAGTGGATAACTGAGAAAACAGTATCCGCTGTTTTTTTATCCCTTTGTAGGATAGGTGTATAAAAATTGCGGGAATTAATAATTCTTAAATAATACTCTGACAAAACATAAATATTACCATGCCATAATAGGCGTATCGAGAAATTGGTATACCTATTCTGACATGGTAATATTTATGTTTTGAAAAGAAGAATATTAAATTAGCATAAGATGATCGGGAGGCAGAATATGTCGAATGAAAAAACACTACGGGAAGCACCGGTATGGAAGCTCCTGCTCACCATGAGCCTGCCCGTAATCGTTGTGATGTTGGTAACGGTGCTCTATAACATGGCGGATGTGTTCTTCATGGGGCGAACGGGGGACGCGGTGCAGGTGGCGGCAATATCGTTGGCAGGGCCTGTATTCTCCATCATTTCCGCCATAAGTACCTTGATAGGTTTTGGTAGCTGCACAGCGATTGCCATTGCGCTGGGGAAAAAAGAGCTGACACAGATAAAGAAGTACAGTTCATTTGCATTTTATTTCTCAATGGTGATTGGAATTGCTGTTATGGGCTGCATCTTGAGCGGAATGGGTCCCCTATTGTCAATGTTGGGAACAGATGGACAAACAGCGGAGTATACAGCAGCTTATCTGCGTATTTTGGCATTGGGCGCTCCATTTATGATGGTCAGCGGTGCGTTGGCGAATACCATCCGTGCGGATGGCGACAGCAAGAGTGCGATGATTGCCACCATGATGGGAACTGTTGCAAACATTCTACTTGACCCGCTGTTAATTTCCGTATTGGGTTGGGGTATTCGAGGTGCGTCAGCCGCAACAGTCATTGGTAATATCATCAGTTGCATTGTACTCTTCGTTATCATACGAAAAAAGAAAATCTATTCGCTGTCCATTAAGGATTTCGGACTGCGTAGAGACGTTTCTCTTTGCGTGCTGGGGTTAGGGCTGCCTATGGCGGCAGGTACACTGCTGATGAGTTTTGCAACCGCCATGTCAAATCGCCTGCTGGTACAGTATGGTAACATCGCTGTTGCGGATAACGGAGTTTCCGGTAAGGCAGGCATGCTGATCAGTATGATTCTGATGGGTGTTTGCATGGGTATTCAGCCTGCCATTAGCTATGCCTATGGTGCAGGAGAACGAAAGCGGATTCGGCAGATTCTAATCGGCACAGGAATCGCCTCAGTCGCTATTGCCGTGCTGTTGTCTGCAGTTTTCTTCCTGTTCAGGGACAACTTTATATCCGTCTTTTTGAACGACACGGAGGTTGTTGACTTTGGCAGGCGTATGATGCTCGGCTCGTTAATCTCCATGCCGGTATGCGCCGTTTATCAACTGTGTACGGTGTACTTAGAAGGTACTGGAAAGATTAGCTATGCAACATTAACGTCCTTGCTACGCCAGGGACTCGTCTATTTGCCAGTGCTATATGGAATGAACGCTCTGTTTGGACTCAATGGGTTAATCCTTTCAGCCGCTGTGGCGGATGTGCTTTCCACGATTGTGGGGGTCAGCCTTAGCATCAAATGGAGCCGAAAAGTATTATACAATCCGATCTAGAGGGGAAAATATGGAACAGAAAAAGAAATTTATTATTAATACGGTATTTTGGGGCATTATTCTTATGATCATATTTTCCATATGTAGGTATTTGCTGCCTGTTTTAATTCCGTTTATGATAGCATTTCTAATAGCAACCCTGATCCAAACGGTTGTAAAAAAGACAGTCGGAAAATTAGGAATAGGGAAAAAGCCGGCAGCCATAGGTGCGTGTGTGATTTTTTGGGTGGCTGTATTTTTGTTGATTGCAGTATCTGGAAATAATATTATTCAAGGAATTGAGCATCTGATCCAGGTGGCACCAGGATTATATGATAATAAGATAGTTCCTTTTATGGATGACATATCAAAGGCACTTAGTATCAGGTTTTCCGCATATGATATCAACATTTCATTACAGATCCAAAATATGATGTCTGAGTTTACGCAGAATATTGGCCAGTATATTTCCAGCTTTTCTATGAAAGCAGTGACGTGGTTATCACATGGAGCAAAAGAAATCCCAGGTGCTGTTATTCAAATTGTAATTACGGTGATTGCAACGTTTTTTATGGCAGCAGATTATGAAGAAATGCGCGCGGCTGTAAAAATGATCATTCCAGAAGGCAGAAGAACCATGGTCTCTGGCGGTGTGAAATATGTGAAAAGTATTATCGCAATTTATTTGAAATCATACACCATTTTGTTCTCCGTTACATTTGTGGAACTGGCCATAGGGCTTTCTGTTTTGCGTATCCCATATGCGGTGCTCGTTGCGTTGTGTATTGCAGTATTTGATGTGCTTCCGATTCTTGGAACAGGTGGAGTTCTTTTACCGTGGGCGGTTATATTGTTTGTAATTGGGAAAAGTCCATTGGGAATAGGAGTGCTTGTCATATATCTGATCATTACAGTGGTACGAAATATATTGGAACCAAGGATAGTCGGGAAGCAGATCGGACTGCATCCATTGTTGATGCTGATTTGTCTTTTTGTGGGATTGAAACTACTTGGTCTGGCAGGGATGATCCTACTTCCAGTCTCAGCCTCCGTGCTCATGGGCATGTATAAAAGTGGTGTGTTAAAAAGACCGGAAATACATAAAGGAGCAGAGAATTGAAGAACATTTTAAAGCGGCTCACGAATGCTTGTACGAAGAAGAATTTGGTAGAGGTGGCAGAGGAATCGGATGATCCTTTACTGCCGCAGACTACAGATATATTAAAAATGTCAACGCAATATAAGCAGATTATGTTTTTTTATCAGGCTGGGATTCATCAGATTACCACAAAACTGGAGATCCTAAGCAATGAGTTCAAAGTTTGCAATGACAGAAATCCGATTAAGGAAATTGTGAGCAGAGTCAAATCACCAGAAAGTATCAATGAGAAAATGAAAAGAAAAAAGATCCCATATAGTATGAATAATATGATGAATCATATTCGTGACATTGCAGGGATTCGGGTTGTATGTCCATTTATATCGGACGTATATTACGTGGCCAGGATGCTGATGAGCCAATCAGATATTGAAACCATAGAAATCAAAGATTATATTACAGATCCAAAAAAGAATGGCTATAGAAGTCTGCACCTCATCCTTATGGTGGATGTGTTTTTCTCGGATGTGAAGAGAAAAGTTCCAGTGGAGATACAGATGAGAACCGTGGCCATGGACTTTTGGGCAAGTTTGGAACACCAACTGAGATATAAGAAAAATCGGCTTTTTGAGAAGGAAATGGAAAGAGAACTAAAAAAATGTGCAGAACTGGTATCAGATGCAGACGTGAGAATGCAAAAACTTGCAAATGGTATTATGCAGGAGGAATGAAAAATGTGTAGTATTAATATTTTTCAAATAAAAATCAAATCCTGCATAAACAATCCTTTGATAAACTAACCTCAGAAACCAAAAACAATCAGTTTAGTTGAAAAGGAGAACAAATTATGGAGAAAACAAAGAAAAAAGAACTTTATCTCGTCACAGGAGCAGCAGGTTTTTTGGGTGGAACAATTTGTAGACAATTATGTGAACGTGGAGCAGATGTTCGAGCATTTGTATTGCCAAACGACCCGGCTATGGAATTTGTACCGGATCAAGTAGAAATATGTAAGGGAGACCTGTGCGATATGGAATCCCTAGATCGTTTTTTTGATGTGCCGATGGATACAGAGGTTGTTGTGCTTCACTGTGCAAGCATCGTGACAGTTAATCCGGAATATAATCAGAAGGTCATGGACGTCAATGTTGGCGGAACAGAAAATGTAATTAAGCAGTGCTTGAAGCATCCAAATTTCAAGAAAATGGTCTACGTAAGTAGTACAGGGGCTGTTCCAGAATTGCCTAAGGGCGAAAAAATCAAAGAAATTACAAAGTTTGATACTACACAGTTAAAGGATTGTTACAGTCAGTCCAAAGCAATTGCCACACAAAAAGTTTTGGATGCAGTCCATGCAGATGGACTGCATGCCTGCGTGGTTCACCCAAGCGGTATCATGGGACCAGAGGATTATGCTATAGGTGAAACAACCAAAACAGTTATAGAAATCATCAACGGAGCCATGCCTGCTGGAATCTCCGGATCGTTTAATCTTGCGGATGTTAGAGACCTGGCAGCAGGAGTGATTAGTGCGGCAGATAGAGGACAGAAGGGTGATTGCTATATTCTGGGTAATGAGACGGTGTCATTTGAAGAATTCACGCAGCTACTGTCGGAGGAAAGTGGTTGTGAACCAGTTGCCAATTTCCTGCCTATTAATTATGCATATGCTATGGCCGAGAAAATGGAGGCTGACGCAAAGAAAAAGGGCACTAAGCCAGTTATGACTACGTATTCCGTTTACAATCTTGCCAGAAATAATGAGTATGATTCCATGAAGGCAAAAAAGGAATTGGGATATTCAGTTCGTTCCTATCGAGAGACGATTCGTGATGAGGTGCGCTGGTTACAAAGTACCGGAAAAATACCTCGATTCGAGTCACAAAAAGAAAGTGAACGTATTACAGCGTGATTTTAAATCGGTATATGATGTTTACGATAAGCAGTCGGGGTCATATCAAATGTCTTTTGAAAAATCTTATAGAAATGTGTTTTGTTAGTAAAACCAAGCAGCATTGCAATGTCAGCCACATTCTTAGAAGAGTGGGTCAGAAGCTCTGCTGCTTCTTTCATGCAGAAATTCATTCCATAATCAAAAATGGAGAGACCTGTATATTTTTTTGTGATTTCATTCAGATAAGCACCTGAATAATGCAAGAGCTTTTCGAGTTCAGAACGAGTGATGTGACCATGGGCCTGCTTCATATATTCTGTGATGTCATGAAAAAGATTATTTTCGTTGTCATTTCCTATTCTGACAGGTGTTGTAGTGAAATGCACTGATTCTGAAAGATAATATAATAGCTTGATTAGCAAGCATTTAATTGTATGAGAAGATCTAATGGTAGGATATAGAGTCTCAAATGTAATGTTGTCAAAAATATCATGAATGGTTTCATCTGCAATTTGATTTTCAGAAGCGGGAATAAAGTCAAGATAATCTTTTGAAGAATCCAGACTTTCGGAAGTATTAATTGATAAAAAGTTTTCCAGGTCAGAAGGTTGATGTTGCTTTTCAATTTCAAAAAAATGAAGAGACATATCGTCAAAAATAGATTTGAAAAAGTCAGGAGATATCTGTAGAAACGCAACTGTAAAATCCGTATTAAATTCTTCTGTGTGACGAACAGATCTGTTCAGCAGACAACAACTGCCGGTAGTGTAAAGATGACGATTGTATTCTATATTCTGATATACCTCTCCTTTGAGGACAAACATTAATTCGTAAAAATCGTGTTGATGTAATTTCCCTGATATATGAGTTGATAATTCATCTAATCCAATGATGGAGTAGGTTACATCTTCAGGAGTTACGGTGGTGGTAATAAAACCAGATTTGGAATCATCAGGATGTAAGGTGCTTATCATTAGGCGGTAAGGAAATAAGGACTTATAGTGAGAGAGCGCAATGCCGCTATCTGAAGCGAAGCCCGTATATCCTTTTTTGATGAACTCGTCTGTAATTACTTGGGTGTGATTGGATAGATAGAACATAGTAGCCTCCTAAAATGCGAATATGATACAAAATACAAACTGCAAACATATATGTGATATTTAATGTCATATATGTATATTGTAAAATAAGTATATCAATAAAAGTAGAAGGGCGCAATAGAGTTTCTATTTGCGACTATTTATCGTAGCTAATGAAAGATGAGAAGGAGGAACTATAATGGCAAAGTGGGTAAGTATGTGGGGACAGAGCCATACAGATATCAGGCACAGAGGGCCTGATTACAAAGGGCGTACTATGCGCCTGATTATTTTGAATAATATTGATGGAGAAAAGATTCGTATTCGCATATCAAATCTGGAAGGAAAGAAACCTTACAAAATAGTAGAGGCAGGAATTAGAAAGAATTATGGAGAGAGTAAGATGTTTCCAATCACATTCTCTGGAAAAAAAGATTGTGAGGTGCAACCGGGAGAGGAATTCTATAGTGATGAAATACCACTGCAGGTTGTAACACAGGATCAACTGGAAATAAGTATGGCATTTTCCACGGCAGTTTACTCTGGAAATGGAATTGATGAACATGTCCAATGTAGTAAAAATGGCAATTATGTTCAGGAAGCACAGTTTCAGACTGTTCATAGAAATAAAACCTCCTGTTTTCATGATTTGCATCATGCTATTCCAGCAATATCTTCCATGGAAGCATATGCAAAGGATGAAGCGGGAGCCATCATTTGTTTCGGGGATTCCATTACGCAGCAGTCTACATGGACAAGAGTGCTTCGCGATGCCTATATGACAAGTGAACCTGGAATAACGTCAATTGTAAATAAAGGAATTGATGGCAATCGTTTGTTGTATGGTCCACTTATGAAGATGATGAAAATGTATGGGAGAGCTGGAATAGAACGTTTTCAACGAGATGTGTTGGAAGAAGCAGGAGCAAAAGCTGTTATCATTGCTATAGGAACAAATGATATAGGAATGTCTAGAAATGAAAAGAGTGATACTTATGTAACAGCAGAACAATTGGCTGTGGCACAGACAAAACTGGCAGAAAAAGCAAGAGAAAATGGAATGATGGTATACGGATCCACCTTATTACCACGAGTAGGAACAACGGGGTATCTGGAAATGAATGAAAGAGAACGGTTGAAGTTCAATGAATGGATTAGAAATACGGATGTATTTCATCATGTATTTGACTTTGAGAAGGTGGTTCGAAATCCGGAGCACCCAGAAATGTTGGAATTTGCCTGTGATCGGGGAGATCATCTGCATCCAAGTGAACTTGGTGGAAAGAGGATTGCACAATTAATTCTTCAAGAGATAGATGGCTGAAAACGAAAGTGAATAAAGTGTTGGGAAAAAAGAGGGTTCTAAATGAAAAGAATAGATTTTAATAAGGGTTGGAAATTCAGACTACAGGGAGAAGATAAACAGAAGGACATAACTTTGCCACACGATGCGCAGATTGGAATGGAGCGTTCGAAGGATGCTCCTGGAGGAAGTGGACATGGATACTTCCCAGGCGGGATTTATGAGTATGAGAAGAATTTTGAAGTACCACAGGAATGGACTGGAAAATCCATCGCTTTATTGTTTAATGGAGTTTACAAGGATGCTGAAGTATACCTAAATGGAACCTGTATAGAAAAACATTATTATGGATATACTCCTTTTACTGTAGAACTGAAGAATCTGATAATAGGAAAAATTAATCAGATCAAAGTAATAGCAGATAATGAGAAACTTCCAAATGCCAGATGGTACACGGGCGGAGGAATCTATAGACCTGTAACTTTACTAATCGGGGAGGATAATCATATTCTCTGGCAGGGAGTGAAGATTACTACTCTTTCCATTAATCCGGCGAAAATAAGAATTGAAAGTGCAACTTCAAAAGAGGATGGAAGCATTTTGGTACAGATCAAGGACACTGAGGGGAATCTTGTGACAGAACAGAGAGGAAGAGATGTTGAGGCAGAGATCACTTCCGCACATCTTTGGTCTGCAGAGAATCCTTATCTATACGAATGCCATGTTTCACTTATGGAGAATCAAACAGTATGTGATGAAGAACATATTAGTTTTGGTATTCGAGAATTAAAATGGAGTACAGACGGTTTCTTTGTCAATGGAGAGAATACACTGCTAAGAGGAGGCTGTGTTCACCATGATCACGGAATTATAGGAGCGAGAAGCTTCCCGGAAAGTGAAGAGAGACGAATTCGTATATTGAAAGAAGTGGGATTTAATGCCCTTAGAATTTCTCATAATCCAGCATCTACGGCCTGTATAGAAGCCTGTGATAAATTGGGTATGTATGTTATGGATGAGACTTTTGACATGTGGTATAACCGGAAAAATCCATATGACTATGGTAATAACTTCGAAGAATGCTGGCAATCGGACACTAGGGCAATGGTAGAAAGAGATTATAATCATCCATCGGTAATCCTGTATTCTATAGGAAATGAAGTGGCAGAGCCAGCAGAACAAAAAGGAATAGAAATTGGGAAAGAGCAGATTGATTTTATACATAACATAGATTCAACGCGGCCGGTTACCTGTGGTGTGAATCTTATGGTAATCGGCAGGGCTGCGAAAGGAAATGGAATCTATCAGGATGGAAATCAGAATATTTCTGCGGCTAAAGAAGATAAGAAAAAGGAGGCATCTAACGGAAGCCTTGCATTTAATATAATGGCAACCTTTATTGGAAGCGGTATGAATAAAGGCGGCAACTCGAAAAAGGTGGATGCCATTTCAACACCATTTGTGGATTCTTTGGATATAGCAGGGTATAACTATGGATCAGGAAGATACCCACTAGAAGGAACAGCTCATCCAAATCGAATTATATTTGGATCAGAAACGTTTCCACAGGATATTTGCAAGAATTGGAATATGGTAAAAAAATACCCATATCTAATTGGAGATTTTATGTGGACTGCATGGGACTACCTTGGCGAAGCAGGACTTGGAGCATGGAGTTATACTGGAGGAATGCCATTTAACAGACCATATCCGTGGTTGCTGGCTGGTGCGGGAGTGATCGATATCCTGGGCAATCCCGATGCAAGCTGCAGATATGCAGCTACAGTATGGGGGTTGAACCGGAAACCAGTAATTGCGGTACAGCCGGTAAATCATCCAGGAGTCCGTGTATCGAAATCCGTATGGAGAGGTACAAATGCGGTTGAGAGTTGGTCATGGAGAAATTGTGATGGAAATAAAGCTGTTGTGGAAGTCTATTCCGATGCCGCTTCGGTTGAATTATTTATTAATGGAAAGAGTTTTGGAAAAAAGAGGATAAAGGACTGCAAAGCGGTTTATAAAACAAAGTATAGAAAAGGAAAAATCGAAGCGGTTGTCTACGATGTATCTGGTAAAGAAATCGCAAGAAATTACCTGGAATCTGCTAATGAAAAAGTCAAGGTTGCAGTAATTCCAGAAAAGAAAACTGTGAAAGCGGAGGAAATCTGCTACATAAATCTAGAAATACAGGATGAAAAGGGGATTTTGGAATCTAACGATGACAGAAAACTTGAGGTTAATGTTATAAATGGAGAACTGTTAGGGTTTGGAAGTGCCAACCCTTGCACTGAAGAGAACTATTGTGATGGGCGTTTTACTACTTATTTGGGTCGTGCGCAGGCTATTGTGAGAACGGGCAAGAGTGGAAAAGTAGTCATCCGGGTTTCTGACGAGGGTATGATTTCGGAAGAACATATAGAAATTGTGTAGTACTCATAATACTCAGACAGGGCAAACAGTATAGGACTACATACAAATATGGAATCGCCATAACAAGATTAAGAATTCTTGATATGGCGATTCTTTTTATCGTTAATAATTCTCAAACAAATCACAGACAATTCATAAACATTGGATTGTTACACTAACCATATTGAAAAGCAAAGAAAAGCAGATATAGGAAAAAATAGTCTAAGGGTGGTGTAACGATGGATACAGTAGCAGTAGCTGTGAAAACGGAAAAAGTAAGAAAAATAGAGCTTGTTATCTATAAAATATTCTGCTGGTTTGTAATCGGCGGAGTGATGGGATTTCTCATAGAAACCGTATGGTGCTGGTTCGACTTTGGAGAATTTACCAGCAGGACAAGCAATCTGTTCTTTCCCATGAGTTGCGTATGGGGGATGGGATGTGTACTGATATGCATTCTGCAGTGCACGAACAAGCAGAGCAATCAATTCTTTAGATTTGTAAAGAATGCCTTCAATTGCGCAGCATTTGAACTTTTATGTGGATGGTTTGGAGAACTGTACTTAGGGGTAACATTTTGGGATTATTCTGGAATGCCACTCCATATAGGAAAATATATAAATCTTCCGTTCTGTCTGGGTTGGGGATTATTAAGTCTGGCATGGGGCAAATGGATTTATCCAACTCTGGATGCAAAACTGGAAAAGTTTTTAGATAAAACAAAGCGCAATGGGGTAAGAATATTTATTGTGTTCATGGTAGTCACCAACTTGATCTCCTGGACAGCCTTGGTAAGGATGAAGGAGAGACAGAGTGATCCGTCACCTTCAAATTATATAGAGAAAGTATATGATCAGTACTTCCCGGATCCTGTTTTACAGAAGTATTTTCCGAAAATGAAAGATGCGGTTTCTGGTAAAAAAATTTATATAACAAAAGCAGATTAATATTACACAAACAATTCACAGACATTTTTGAAACAAATAGATTGTAAACTAAGGAAGAAGTCAAGAGAGAAAGGAGATCACATATGATTACAAAAGTTATCGTAGTAGCTGTAGTAGTAATAGTAATAGTAGCAATCGTAGCTCTGTTAAAGAGCAAAAACAAATAGAAAGGAGTTTGCCAATGATAGCAAAAGTAGTAGCAGTAATCGCAGTGGTTGTAGTAGCAGCCGTAGCTTTTATCAAGACGAAAAGAAAATAATACATAGGTGTGAAAAGATTCATAGGAGTACAGACAAATGACAATTAAAGAGAATATTGGAACGATTGCAGTAAAAACTGCATTAGGATATTTGGACAAAGATCCAGAAAAAAATCTCCCTAAGCTGGTTGAATGGTTTGAAAAATTTGACCGAAAAGGTACATTAGCTAAGCAGCTTGGCATGGTAAAAGGGATTATGGGCGATAAAGAAAATAACTGGTATAAGCTGATCATGAGTTTATGGACAGATATTGACCCAGGGGTAAGAAATAAATTGTTTGAAAATTTCATCATCAATGGATGTCTCCTGGGATACCAGCGTCAGAAAGAAAATAAAGAAAAATATAATTGCAATATCCCATGGGCGATCCTTCTAGATCCCACCAGTGCCTGCAATCTGAAGTGTACAGGATGCTGGGCAGCAGAATATGGTAACCACATGAATCTCTCTTACGAGGAAATGGATGATATTGTAAATCAGGGTGTAGAACTTGGAACCTACGTGTATCTATTTACTGGTGGAGAGCCACTGGTTCGTAAGGCGGATATTATTCGCTTATGTGAGGAACATCAGGACTGTGTATTCTCTACCTTTACCAATGGTACACTTATTGATGAAGCCTTTGCGAAAGAGATGCTTCGCGTAAAGAATTTCATTCCAGCTATCAGTATCGAAGGCTTCGAAGAAGCGACGGATGGACGACGAGGAACAGGCACTTATGGAAAAATCGTAAAGGCTATGAATATTCTCAAAGAGAATAAATTGCCATATGGTATCTCCTGCTGTTACACCAGTGCCAATGCAGAGGTGATCGGCAGTGATGAATATTTCGATCAGATGATTGAGATGGGCGCGAAGTTTGCATGGTTCTTTACGTATATGCCAGTGGGCAAAGGTGCGGTACCGGAACTTATGGCGACGGCCCAGCAGCGCGAGATGATGTATCACAAGATCCGTGAATATCGCAGTACAAAATCAATTTTCACAGTAGATTTCTGGAATGACGGCGAATATGTTGGTGGCTGCATTGCCGGCGGCAGAAGCTATCTGCATATTAATGCAAATGGAGACATTGAACCATGTGCATTTATGCATTACTCGGACTCCAACATCCGGGAAAAAACTTTATTAGAGGCTTATCGGTCCCCGTTATTCATGGGTTATCACGATAATCAGCCGTGGAATGATAACATGCTCCGTCCTTGTCCGGTTCTAGATAATCCAGGCAGACTGACAGAGGTAGTAGAAAAATCAGGTGCCAAGAGTACAGATTATCAGAATCTGGAAAGTGCTAAAGAATTTTCGGATAAGTGTGAAACTACAGCAAAGAACTGGGAGCCTGTAGCAGAACGCTTGTGGAATGAGACTCTGGTACGCAAGGCAGGTGGCTGTGGATCCTGTAGAAAATGCGCGGTTAATGAATAGAAAACCTGCAATTAATAATTCTTAAATATAACTCTGACAAAACGTAAATAGTACCATGCCATAATAGGGGTATCAAGAAGTTAGTACACCTGTTATGGCATATTTTTATTTGTTGAAGAGAGGAATTACGTTTATGGAAAAATCAGATAGTAAAATTATTACTGTATTGCTCACCAGGTATTATGACAAGGTTTCAAATTTTATCTATTATATTACCGGCAGGGGCTATACACATGCATCGATATCTTTAGGTGAAGGAGAAGATTGTTTTTACAGTTTTAATTTTAAGGGATTTCGTATAGAACATCCGGGGAAACACAGAGAAAAAGTGAAAATGGGAGAAAGTGTGGCTTATCGCCTGGCGGTTACAGAGGAGGAATACGAACGAATCAGCCATTATATTGAAAAAATGAAAGAAAATTCAGCGGTTTTATCTTATTCAAGCTTTGGAGTGTTCCTTTGTATGCTTCGGATTCCATTTAAAATGAAAAATCGTTATTTCTGTTCACAGTTTGTTGCAGAGACATTACAGCAGACAAAGTCTGTGCAGCTTCGTAAAAAGGCGTCCCTGTATTTCCCCAATGAGCTTCCGAAAGTATTGGAACGGCAGAGTTGTCTGAGAGAAATACTATATAATCCGATTTAGACAGGAAACAAAACTATATATTTATAAAATGTTTTGCAGAGATATTTCCCCAAAATGAAAGATGTCGTTTCAGGAGAAAAGATATATCAAATAAATGCACATTAATAATTCAGAAACAATACATGAACAAAAGACAAATAAAACTACAGTATTATAAGAACATAGCAAACAACAAAACAACAATATGAAAGCGAGGAAGTAAGTATGAAGAAGAGTAATTTTGTAGCATTGGTATTAGGAACAATCAGTGGTGTGTTTTTTGCACTGGGAATGTGCATGGCGTTATTGCCGGAATGGGATGCATTTAGACCTGGTGTGGGTCTTGGATGCATAGGAGCAGTGTTGGCTCTGATTACTGTGTTTGTTTGGAGAAGAATGGAGCATAAGCAGCCACTCAAAATCACAGGTAAATCAGTTCTTATCGTTCTCATTGCATTGGTTGGTTCACTTGCATTAGGTCTTGGTATGGTCAATGTAATAGTTTGGGCAAATCTGGTAAGAGGTATTATTATTGGATTAGTTGGAATCGTAGCATTGCTTATGCTGATTCCGATTTGTAAGGGGTTAAAATAAATTATGAAAGAAGCACAAAAAAATGGAGGTAGTGACAGTATGAAAGTATTTTTAAAAATAGTAGCTGTTGTAGCAGTGATAATATCAGGAATTCTTGGAATTATGGCATTTTTGGATCGCAGAGAGGCATAGGAAGGAGAACATTATGTTAGCAATTAGAACACAAAAACTCAGTCGATCCTTCAAGGGAAAGCCGGCTGTCAGCAATCTGAATATGCATGTTCCGGAAGGAAGTATCTATGGTTTTATCGGACAGAATGGAGCAGGAAAGTCCACAACGCAAAAAATGATTTGTGGATTGCTGCATCCGGATGAGGGGAACATATCCCTCTATGGAAAATCCGGGGATGACAGTGAAATACGAAGCAAAATTGGTGTCATTATTGAATCACCAGCATTATTTCCAAATGCAAGTGCATATGAGAATATGATGATGCAGGCTTTGAATTTAGGAGTTGATAATACAGAAGAAAAAATTAAAGAAATTTTAAAACTGGTTGGTTTGTCCGATACAGATAAGAAAAAATCAAAATTATTTTCTCTGGGTATGAAGCAGCGACTGGCCATAGGACAAACACTTCTGGGTGATCCTAAACTTCTTATTTTAGATGAGCCGATGAATGGCCTGGATCCTCAGGGAATCATAGAAATCCGTAATACATTGCAGAAGATAAACAAGGAACAAGGTATCACAATCCTGATTAGTTCACATATTTTGGGTGAATTGTCTCGTATAGCAACGCACTACGGTATTATTAAGCAAGGCGAAATGATAGAAGAAATCAATAAAGATGCTCTTCGCGAGAAATGTAAAGAGTATATGACTGTTCGTGTAAGCAATCCCCATATGGCAGAAGGCCTCATTCGTACAGCCTTGGGAGCAAACCAGCCCATTGAAGTAACAGAGGATGCGGTTCATATTCACCATTATCAGGATGGAGAAAAAATTAATCGCCTGTTGGTAGGCAGTGGTATCTATGCATCTGAAATCAAGCAGCATAAAATGGACCTGGAAGAATACTTCCTGGCAGCTATGGAGGGACGTACACATGCTTAATTTAATCAAAATGGACTTAAGACGGACTTTCCGCACACCACTTTTTTATGCTTTACTTCTTGGCCTTGGTGTCATGCTTGGTACTTTCGCCATGACAGGAGTTATGGGAGAAAATCAAAGCATTGCTGCTTTAATTGGACCTGTTTCCTCAGCTGGAAATATGATGTCTACAATGGGAATGTCTATGGTGCTAATATTTGGTGCAATTTATGTCGTATCCATCATCGGGAAAGATTTTTCCACAGGTTTTATTAAAAATATTTTAACCATTCATGCAAATAAGAGCTCTTATATTCTCGCTAAATTAGTTGTTGGAACAATTGTAAGTGCACTTATGCTCGTATTTTATATTGTTTTGATGATAATTCTTGGAGCAATTCAAGGTTTACCGGTTGGAATACCTTCTATTGGAGGTTTGATTCTATTCATTATTGGAAAATTACTGCTGGCAGTTGCTTTAAATGCTTTACTTATAGGTTTTGAACTGACATTTCGAAATCTGCCAATCAGTATCCTGGCATGCTTTATGTTTGGAATGGGCGGAGCAACTATGCTGCTGTCTATGCTTGGAAGTTCTTTAAATATTCCATTACTTCAGACTATTTCTACATTTACCATTGCAGGAAGCAGCAGCATTGGAATGCTGACCATCATAGCAGGTGATTTTATACATATAGTAATTTGCAGTTTAGTGTGGCTTGCATTTGCTCTAATTACAGCCTGTCTCATCATGAAGAGAAAAGATGTGTGATGAATTAATGTAACCCAAACAATTTACAGATATTTCTGAAACAAATAGATTGTACACTAAGAAAGAAGTTAAGACAGAGAGGAGTGAACAGCTGATGCCTAAGATCGTAGTTGTAGCCATAATCGTAGTTGTAGTAGTAGTTTTGCTGGCAGTCATAAATAGTAAAAAGAAATAGATTGGAAACAGGTAGAAAATCAGAGAAAGGAGAACAGGTATGATTACAAAAGTTATCGTTGTAGCAGTGATAGTAGTTATTGGAATTGCAGTTGTAGCATTCGTAAAGAGTAAAAGCAAATAATTCAATTGTGTTTTTTGTGAGAACGTCGCGTTTGTAAAGGAACATGTCTTGTTGTAGGAAAATGTAATGATTACGTACATTTATAGTATAAATTTCAGCAATAATTACCTATTACAAACAAAAAAATAATACTGTATAATAATCAATATTGGGTAGTAGCTGATGTGAATGCCTCGCATCGGCTGCTATTTTTTTGTTGCTATGCAATGAAAAGAGGTTCGGGAGACCTTTTTAATTGCAATTCAGATTAGAGTAGACATTTGTTCTACACACGAGGAGGAAATAAAATGAATCAAAATTCAAATCAATATCTTGCAGAGGCGCCGATTGGAAAGCTTATGATGAAGTTTTCAATTCCCTGCATCATGTCGCTGCTTGTATCGTCACTATATAATATTGTCGATCAGATCTTTATAGGAAGAGGCGTAGGCTACCTGGGAAATGGTGCTACGAATGTAGTGTTCCCCATAACAGTTATTGCGTTGGCAATCGCATTAATGATTGGTGATGGATGTGCAGCCTTTTTAAGCATATGTCAGGGTAAGAAAGACACCGAAGGTACAAAAAAAGGCGTAGGAAATTCTATCTTTTTACTGGTAATTATCAGTATCATACTGATGATTATTTTTATGTTCGGACGTGAAGGAATCCTTCATGCATTTGGAGCAACTGAAAACAATATTGAATATGCGAGAGATTATTTCAATATTATTGCAATTGGAATTCCATTTTTTATGTTTGCTAATGGATTAAACTCTGTGATTCGTGCAGATGGAAGTCCTCAGTTTGCCATGATATCCACATTAGTTGGATGTATCATGAATGTTATATTAGACCCGATTGCAATCTTTGTATTCCACTGGGGAGTAAAAGGAGCAGCCATAGCAACTATCGCAGGTCAGGTTGTGTCAGCGATTCTTGCGCTATACTATCTGTTCCACACAAAATCATTTAAATTATCTAAAAACAGTTTTAAGATAAAAGGCTCCATTGTGAAGCGCGTCTTACCACTTGGAATCAGCAGTTTTCTGACTCAGTTGTCGATTGTTATTATCATGGGTGTTATGAATAATGTATTGGTAAAATATGGAGCCATGTCGAAATATGGAGCTGATATTCCCATGACAGTAGTTGGAATTGTTATGAAGGTTTTCCAGATTGTAATTGCATTTGTAATCGGTGTTGCAGCAGGTTCGCAGCCGATTGTTGGATATAATTATGGTGCAGGACTCTTTGGACGTGTGAAAGAAATCTATAAGAAAATGATGATCGCAGAAGTATGTATTGGTGTTATAGCAACTATCTGTTTTGAACTTTTTCCATTACAGCTTATCGGGCTGTTCGGAAGTGAGAGTGATTTGTATAACGAATTTGGAGTTTTGGCGTTCAGAATTTTCCTGAGTACAATTATATTTTGTTGTGTAGTAAAATCAACAAGTGTATTCTTACAATCATTGGGAAAACCGGTGATGTCAATGGGCATTTCATTACTCAGAGACTTTGTCTTAAGTGTGCCGCTTGTGTTATTACTGCCATTGGCTTTTGGCGTGGAAGGCCCATTGTTTTCAGGCCCAATCGCAGACATTGTTACATTTCTTGTTGTAGTGATTATGATGAGACATGTCATGAAGGGCTTAGATACACAGATGAAGAAGGAAGAGGTATAAAGATATGGAGAAGAAAATTATTACAATAGGCAGACAGTTTGGTGCAGGTGGACGTGAGGTTGGAAAGCGATTAGCAGAAAAATTAAATATCCCTTATTACGATAAGGAGATTATTGATTCTGCAGCAGTTTTAAGCGGATTGTCAAAAGAATATATAGCTCAGAATGATGAGACCGTAACAAACAGTTTTCTGTACTCACTGGTAATGGGAACAAGAACTCTAACCGGACAGAAAACAGTAGAAGAGATTAAGATGGATGCACAGAGAGAAGCTCTTATGGAAATCGCCGCAAAGGGCAGCGCTGTAATCATAGGAAGAGTAGCGGATTATACATTAAGAGAAGAAAATCCATTCCGTATATTCATTTCGGCAGATGAAAAGATTCGTGTAGAGAGAGTCTGTAAAAGAGATGGGTTATCAGAATCAGAAGCATTAAAAAAAGTACATAAAATGGATAAACTGAGATCGGCATATTACAATGAATATGCGTATGCTGCCTGGGGTAAGGCGGACAATTATGATCTGTGTATAAATCTCTCAAAAATAAGTATTGATACAGCAATTGATATGATTATGTTGAATATGTAAAGCATATGCTGGATATACCAATAAAAGTTTTGTATAAAAACGAGAATCAAATAAGAACATCCTGGTCGAAAAAGACCAGGATGTTCTTATTTGATATTGAGTTTAGAAGGGAATGGTGGTGTTTTATAGGGTGTAAGTCTTTTTGTTTATGAAAAAAGCCAGATATTTTTGCTTTTTGCAGGGGTTATAGTTATAATGAGAAAATAAGCAATAAAACGGTAACTGATAAAGGGGAAGAATACATGAAATTAATCGATATGCATTGCGATACGATATGGAAATTAGAAAAAGTGGACAGACTGAATCTGGATGGAAAGATGCAGCCAGAGTCTTTACATGATAATACAGGACATATCAATGTGGCTGGAATGCGGAAAGCAGGGACGGTTGCACAGTTCTTTGCAAACTTTATTTATATGGATTGGTATGATAAGGACTATGAGAAAGGCTATGCCGGAGCATTGTCTATGATCGAAAGAACGAAAAAGGAAATCCAGATTGCTGGAGAAGATATGCAGATGGTGACTTCCTGTGAAGAATTCCAGAAACTTCAGGGAAAGATCGGCGTATCCGACCAGCGATGAACCAGACTTGATGAACAGGGGACTAAAGCCATTTGGTCTGGAAGTCGTCCAGGAAATGAACAGACTGGGCATGCTTATCGATGTATCTCATATGTCGGACGGTGGATTCTGGGACTGCATCAAACATAGCACAAAACCAATCGTGGCATCCCATTCTAATGCAAGGGTACTTTGCCCGGCACGTCGAAATATGACCGATGACATGTTTAAAGCTTTGGCAGAAAAAGGCGGCGTATCCGGTGTGAATTTCTATCCGTATTTTGTACAGAAAGACGGGAAGTGTACCGCAGATGACATAGCATCCCATGTGGCGCACATGATTCAGGTGGGAGGAGAAGACCTTCCTGCAGTGGGAACCGATTTTGATGGTTACGACAGAGGCGAGTCGGAGATTACACACGTAAGCCAGATGGATTTATTCTATCATGCCATGGAAAAGGCGGGGCTTACCCCGCGACAAATCGATAAAGTTTGTTATGAAAATGTATTGTGTGTTATGCAGGAAGTGTTATAGTATTAGTACATATATAATCAAGAAAGAGAGAGGTATGAATATGAATTATAGAACACTTGGAAAAACAGGAATCAAGGTCAGCGAGATCGGACTTGGAAGCGAAGGTTATGTGAATCAGAGCGAGGAACATTCCTTGGAGCTGATTCAGGCGGCTATAGACAATGGCATTAATTATTTTGATTTATATAATTCAGAGCCTTATATTCGGGCAGCATTGGGTAAGGCAATGAAAGGTAGGAGAGATAAATTCGTCCTGCAGGGACATCTTTGTTCTGCATGGCTGGATGGACAGTACAAACGTACCCGTGATATGGAACAGGTAAAGGCTGCCTGTCATGACCTGTTTGAACTGCTGGATACAGATTACGTAGATATCGGCATGATCCATTATGTGGACGAACAGAAAGATTTTGATCAGGTTTTTGGTGGAGAAGTTTTACAGTATGCCAAGCAATTAAAAGCAGAAGGCAAAATCAGACATATCGGTATGAGCACACATAATCCGAAAGTAGCCTTGCAGGCTGCAAAAAGTGGAGATATCGAAGTCATGATGCTTAGTGTCAATCCAGCGTATGATATGCTGCCATCTGACGAGGATGTAAATAATCTATTTGAAGAATCTACCTATAGCCAGAAATCAGCACTTTCCAATATTGATCCGGAAAGAGAAGACCTTTATACATACTGTGAGACCAATGGTATTGCACTGACGGTTATGAAGCCATATGCAGGCGGTGCTCTGTTAGATGCCAAAGAGAGTCCATTTGGAGTGGCAATGAGTGTGCATCAATGTCTTCACTATTGCCTGACACGTCCGGCTGTAGCAACTGTACTTAGCGGTGCCCATAATAAGGAACAGCTTATAGAAGCAGCAGCCTACTGTGATGCCCCTGAAGAGAAGAAAGAGTATGCGACTATACTGGCTTCTGCACCGGCACATAGTTTCTCTGACAAATGTATGTATTGTGGACACTGCGCACCATGTACTGTAGGGATCGATATAGCATCGGTAAATAAATTTGCAGATCTCTGTGAGGCTCAGGGTATGGTGCCGGAAACCGTGCGGGAACACTATGCTGCACTAGAAGTACATGCCAGTGAATGTGTAAGCTGCGGAGTCTGTGAGACCAACTGCCCATTTGGTGTGAAGATCATAGAACATATGGAGAAGGCAGCAGAGATATTTGGAAATTAAAGAAAGTGAATTTGTAGAGAATAGTATATAAGTAATGAGAAGAAGCGTGGGGTCTGATTTGGGCTCCACGCTTCTTGCATTAGTTTTACTTATGAATTAGCAGTGAAATCCAAATTGTTTTTCAGAACGCTGACAGATAAAATAAAATCAAAAAAGAAGGAGATTACAATATGCATAAGAATTTAATCATTTACTATTCAAGAAAAGGTCAGAATTACTGGAACGGCGGTATTAAAAATATCGCAAAAGGAAATACAGAAATCGTAGCAGAATTCATCCAGACGGCTGTTGGTGGAGATCTGTTTGAAGTAGAAACAGTCAAAGAATATGACGCAGATTATTACAAATGTATTGATGAAGCACAGGATGAATTACGTGCAAAAGCAAGACCTGAACTGAAAAAGTATCTTGATAACATTGATGAGTACGATAATGTATTCGTGTGTGGACCTTGCTGGTGGGGAACTTATCCTATGGCAGTATTCACACAGCTTGAAAAACTGGATTTCACAGGCAAAAAAGTAATGGCAGTTATGACACACGAGGGATCTGGTCTTGGAAGCTCGGAACGTGACTTAAAGAAAATCTGTACAGGAGCAACCTTTGGAAAAGGATTATCTGTTCATGGTGCAGATGCAGCAGGCTCAGAGAGTACAGTTGCTGCATGGGCAAAGAAACAGGCTTAATTAATCACAAAAGGAAGTGCATATAATGGCAAGAAGATTTCGTATTACGATAGATGGAACGGTATATCATGCAGCAATGCAGGACAATCCACTGGTTAATAGACTAGCATCCCTGTGTCCCTTTGAACAGGAGTACACCAGAAATACGGAAAATGAGTATTATACAAAACTGGTGGAAGAATGCTCGGATAAAGGCTGTCAGATGATTTCTAAGGCAAAAAAGAATACAATCTGTTTTTTCAAAGGATGGAATGCACTGAATTTTGTTTTCTATGATTGTGATATAGCACCATTTAAAATCGCTTATCTTGGCGATATGGAAGAAGATGCCACAGAACAGTTAAGGAAGGCTGGAAAGACAATCAGAGTATTGTGTGAGGATATCACCGAAACAGCAGGAGGTGCAGAACGTGAATGATCAGGAATTGATTGAGGAATGCTATAAGACCATGTATCAGGGCATGATAGACAAAGATAGAGATACACTTAATTCTGTGTTGGATAGTTCTTTTGTTCTGGTACATATGACAGGAATGCACCAGCCGAAACAGGAGTTTATACGGGCTGTAGAGAATGGCACATTGAATTATTACTCAGCAGGCCACCAGAGCATCACAGTAGATGTACATGGAGATAGAGCATCGCTTGATGGCAGGAGTATGGTAAATGCAGCTGTATTTGGTGGCGGACCTCATACATGGAGACTGCGTCAACGGATAGAACTTGTAAAGAAGGATGACACATAGATCAAACAATTAAGTGAATAATAACTGCATAGTATCATAAGATAATTAAGTAAAAGTACACACAATGCCATATTAGTGTGTACTTTTACTTTAAAATATGATTGACTTGATAGAGATTTAGAATTATAATTAAAGCAAATATACACATGAAGTATATTTTGTGTGTATAAATACTTAAATGGAGTTGGTTATAATGGTATTGACCTATAAAGATTGTATAGAAAGATATGGCAGTGATTATTTACTAAAAAAAGAAATTTCAGAAGGAAGACTTTTTCAAAAAGAAAAGGGGATATATTCTTTGCAAAAATCATGTTCTGAATTAGAAATTATTAGTATAAAATATCCACGTTCTGTATTTACAGGAGAAAGTGCATTTTATTATCATTCACTTACAGATGTGATACCGGATTACTATTATCTTGCAACACTTAGAACAGGCAGTAGAATAAGGGATAAAAGAGTGAAACAGTCTTTCCTAAAGAGTGAGATTTTTGAGATGGGAAAGACAAAAATACAGCGTAATGATGTGGAGATAAATATTTACAGTATAGAGCGGATGCTGATTGAACTTATGCGTTTTAGAAGTAAATTACCATTTGATTACTATAAGGAAATCATTTCTAATTACAGAAATAAGGTTGAGATGATGGATATTGCACTGGTTGAGGAATATGCGGATAAATTTAAGAATGCAGATAAAATAATGGATATGATACAGATGGAGGTTTTGTGATGAACTTAATGGATGAAGTGGGTAAGATAAGGAACGAAGGATATAGTGAGGCAAATGCAGAAGCGAAATTATGCCAGGATATTATTATTAGCGCAATTTCGAAAAGCAGTTTAAACCGCAATGTCACGATTAAGGGTGGTGTTGTAATGAGAAGTTTATCTGGTGAAGTCAGACGTGCAACGCAAGATATTGATCTGGACTTTATCAGATATTCAATATCAGAAGAGTCCATTAAGTTATTTGTGGAAAAGCTTAACTGCTTGGATGGATTAAAACTAAGGATTGCACCACCAATAGAAGAACTTAAGCATCAGGACTACAAGGGGAAAAGAATACATATTGAAGTGTCTGATACAGAGTGCAATGTACTTTCGTCGAAGATGGATATTGGGGTACATAAAGATCTTGATATCGAACAAGAAGAGTATGGAAAAAGATATTTCGGTAATAATTACCCCAAATATCTTTTAGGACCCATTGGGCACTTAATCAAAGGATAACCTTCGGACTCGTCCACAAGGTGCCTGACACCAAAAATTCTATTTAAATGAGTAATGAAAAACGAGGGTAAAAATACCCTTGTTTTTCATTACCATCCTTTACTTTATCATGTAACCGATGTATAATTTTGAAAAAGAAGGGTAAAACTACTCTTGGATTTCAATGTACGGAGGCAGCTATATGTTAATCAGTAGAGATAAATACTTAAATGCATTAAAGATCAGAGTGAATAATCATATGGTCAAGGTTATTACTGGTATCAGAAGATGCGGTAAATCATACCTTGTGTTTAAAATATTTTACAATTACTTGCTAGAGAATGGTGTGCCAGAAGATCACATCATTAAAATCGAATTAGATCAAAGAAAGAATAGGGAGTACAGAGATCCAGATAAAATTCTTGATTATATTGATTCCTTAATCACAGACGACAAACAATATTATATTTTACTGGACGAAGTGCAGATGCTGAAAGAATTTGAGGAAGTATTAAATTCACTTTTGCATATTGACAATGTTGATGTATATGTAACTGGAAGTAATTCTAAGTTTTTATCCAAGGATATTATCACGGAATTCAGAGGACGTGGTGATGAAGTGCATGTTTATCCCTTATCATTTAAAGAGTTTATGGAAGCCTATGATGGTGACGAATACAAAGGATGGGCAGACTATGTTACCTCTGGTGGACTTCCGTTAACTGTTACTATGAAAACTGACGAACAGAAAGCACAGTATCTTAGTACATTGTTTGATGAAACATATATAAAGGATATTATTGAACGAAATCATATTGAAAAAGTCCAGGAATTGAATGACTTAATTAATGTGATAGCCTCTACAATTGGGGCGTTATCCAATCCATCCAAAATAGAAGCTACATTTAAAAGTGTGATTCAATCAGACATAAGCTTAAATACCATTAGACAATACATCGAATATTTAAAAGATGCATTTGTGATTAATGAGGTGCAAAGATATGATGTTAAAGGAAGAAAATATATTGGAACACCGGTGAAATACTATTTTGAAGATATAGGACTGCGTAATGCCAGATTGGGATTTAGACAAGTGGAAGAAACGCATCTTATGGAAAATATTATTTATAATGAACTTAGAATGCGCGGTTTTCAGGTAGATGTTGGTGTAGTGCAAAAAAGGGAAAAGAATGAGGCTGGCGTGTTTACGAAAAAACAGTTGGAGATTGATTTTATCGCTAATCAAGGTAGTAAAAAATATTATATACAATCCGCTTATAGTATCCCTGATGCAGAAAAGATGAAGCAGGAAAAAGCATCTTTGATAAATGTAAATGATTCTTTTAAGAAGATTATTGTTGTGAAAGATGTAATCAATGTTCGACATGACGAAGATGGAATTACAATCATGAGTGTGTACGATTTCCTATTGCAAGATAACAGTATGGAAATGTAGATGTCAGGTAATAAAACAATTGAGAAGTCAAGGTGCCTGACCCCGAAAAATACATGCTCTGCGAAGCACATTATAGAAAGAGTGAAAATATGAATTTTAACGAAATGAAACTAATGAAACCCATCCTTCGTGCCATTGAGGAGGCAGGATACCAAAGTCCCTCCCCCATCCAGGAGCAGACCATTCCAAGTCTGTTAGAAGGGCGTGACCTGCTAGGCTGTGCCCAGACCGGAACAGGGAAGACAGCAGCATTTGCACTGCCCATCGTGCAGATTCTTGCCCGGAACAAGAGCCAGAGTATCCGTGGGTTGATTCTGACACCCACCAGAGAACTCTGTATTCAGATTCAGGATAATATCAAGCAGTACAGCACATATACATCCGTAAAGTCAGGGGCAATCTTTGGCGGCGTGAGCCAGAATCCACAGGTAGCAATGCTGAAAAAGGGTGTTGATTTCTTAGTCGCAACCCCGGGAAGATTAATTGATCTGATGGATCAGGGCTATATAAAGTTAGATAAAATCGAAATCTTTGTGATGGATGAAGCAGACCGTATGCTGGATATGGGCTTTATGAAGGACATCAATCGTATCACGAAGCTGCTGCCAGCTAAGAAGCAGACCCTTCTGTTTAGTGCGACCATGCCGCCGGATATTGAAAAGCTTGCCCAAAATATGCTGAAAAATCCAGCCGTTGTGAAGGTAAGACCTACGGTAAATGCTGTGAAGAAAGTGAAGCAGAGTGTTTACTATGTGGATAAACCCAACAAGATATTGCTGTTATCTTCCCTGCTGAAGCAAAAAGATGTGGATAACGCAGTGGTATTCACCAATACTAAGTATGGGGCAGACAAAATCGTAAAGAAGCTTGCCAAGGATAAAATCACTGCGGTGGCGATTCATGGAGATAAAGGACAGACCACAAGACAGAAGGCGTTGAATGATTTTAAGGATGGCAAGGTGAAGGTGCTGATCGCAACGGATATTGCAGCCAGAGGAATTGATGTACCGGAGTTGTCCCATGTATTTAATTATGATATTCCAGCGGTTCCAGAGACCTATGTACATAGAATCGGAAGAACGGGCAGAGCCGGCAAGGGTGGAACCGCCATCAGCTTCTGCAATTATACAGATTTAGAACACTTTAAGGATGTGAAGAAGCTGGTGGGCAGACCCATCGAGGAAATGAAATCCAAGTGGCCCATGGAGATTATGGAATAAAATACGTCAAAGATACCTGACCCCGAAATGTTCTGCACCGAAACGTTATTGCCGAAATGTGCAAGTTTACGCAGTTTAAATGTGTTGAAATCATTGAAAGACAGCAAAAAAAAGAGTAAAATGACATTATATGTAAAACGAGCGCAGACTCAAAAAATATTCATTCAATATAAATTCCAGTATCAAAGAACGAATGCTAGAGAATAGGCGGTTCTACGAATGTGGAACTTCCAAAGAGAAGAGAGGGGTACAGCATGAAAAGACAAGAAATTCCAAAGAAAAAGAGAGGAATAGCAAAGAGGGGGCTAGCTTTGCTACTGGCTGTTGCTATGATGGGTAATGGCAACATCGCTTCCATCCCAGTGTTAGCTGCGGATGCAGTAACTCAGGAGGAGACTTCGATTACACCAGATGAGAATACGGTGGTAACCCCAGATTCTGATACAACAACCGAAGTGGTTACCGAAGAGGGAAAAGCAGGTACTACAGAGACAGAAGGTGTGGGAACAGAGATTCCAGCGGAGCCAGAAGCGACGACAGAACCAGCCACGGAAGACACTACGGTTCGCATGTCAAAAGACTGGACAAATGATGCCACACAGATGAATCTTTTGATTGCGTCTCTTGTATATAAGGAAACAGGTGCAGAAGCACCAGTTCAGGTTCTGGCAGTAAAGGATGAGGCAGGTGCGTACAGAGCTGATCTTACAGCTATGAATGCATACAACTTAGAGAGCCTCACCATAGAACTTGGATTTGATCTTGTTCCAGCTATTGCAGAGAAGCAGATTCAGCCTGGTGATACATTGACTTATACATTGCCAGTGAACATGCTCAACCTGACGGATACAACAGAGCCGGTTGCAGTCATGAATCGTGACGTAGCCGATAACAATATCGAGCTTGCTGATCAGATTGCGACCTATGAGATTAAGGACAACGTAGTCAAAGTGACATTTACAGACGGGGTAAATGCAGAGACTGCCACTAACATCATAGGAAGGATCTCTCTTCCAATCACACTGAACACAGCAGCACTTAGCAGCGAGCAGACAACAGAAGCAACATTCGCACTTCAGACAAATGAGAAGCAGGCAGTGAATACTTCCTGCGTGATTACTTTGCCACAAGCTGCAGCGACGGAAACAACAGAAGATGCAGATGCAATAGACACACCAGTTACAGATGGGGCTGTCACTGATGAAAATGATGTAACGGATGAAGCAGAGAAAGATGCTGACGTAGATACAGTAGATGAAAATACAGTAGATAAAAATATAGATGAGAGTAATCAAGATAATGCAGATGCTGACTCTATTATAGAAGAAACAGACAAAACGCAGGAAGAAGTAGCGGTCACAGAAGATAGTGCAAGTAATTCCTTTGTGGAAGGAATCAAAGCGATTCCAAGAAGAGTGGCATCATTCTTCTCTTCTTTGTTTGCAGCGAAAGCAGCTACAACTGCAACAAAAACAGATATCAAAAATCCAACAGATGGAATTACGAATATCCGATTAACGATTTCTAATAATTCAGAAGGATATACACATGATACAACCGATGAAAACGCAAAAGTGAATCTTGGACTTAAGATTACTGCTGATAATGATTATCTTCTGAATCAATTGAGCACTACAATTCAGATATTACCAGGATACCCAGAATATTCGGAGGATGACTATGCAACTTACGATGATTATCTTGATGCAGTGGATGAGTTCTTAAATGCAAATAAAGAATCACTTCCTCAGGTTGCATATACATTAGATCTTGGAAGTACGAGTGACTTTATTTTGCCAGCTGAAATCGACGAGGATACGGAAGTTCCACTTAGGGATGAATTTTATGATGTAATTGCAAATTATACGATAAAAGAAGTTGATGGAAGATACAAGATGGAAATAAAGATGGAACCAATCGTCTTTAACCGTAGCTTAGATCCGATTTCTTATAATTTGGAATATAGTGTAGATGCAGAAAAAATCAATGAAGGAGATAGCAAATTTGTTGAATACAAAGATGGCGAAGTGATCCTGACGGATAAACCAAATAGTGGAGAAGGTGGAGAGAATCCACCAGCAACTCCTGACTATACAATCGAAAAAGATGCGCCATCTTCCGTAACTTCACCATACATTGATTATGAGATTCATGTTCAGACAAATAATGATAAAACATTACTGGGCAGTACAGGAGAAGGTATGGTTTTTGAAGATCAGATACCGGAAGGGCTGGTTTTTGATTCCATCGAATTTTATTGTGTAGTTAATGGTGTGGAGCAGCCATATGTTACAGAGCCAGATGACGTATCAATAGAAGATGGAAAGATCTATTATAACTATAAACGTGTTCATGATTATACGGAAGCTGTAATTAAAATCCGTCTTCGCCTTGACGATGAAAATTATGCAGCATATATGGAATCTGGTGTTTTCGATAAGAAATTCGACAATCAGGCTGCTTTCTATGATAGTGCAACTCCAGATGACAAGGTGTATTCCAACACAACATCAACTGATATGAAGCTCCAGATGCTGGACAAGGATGGAATTGCTGCCGGGTTAAATGGCAGCCGTTTCCAGTGGAGCATCGAAGCGAATACGAATACAGGTGGTGTAGCCAATGAATGGAATATTGATACCTTTGTAATAGATAAGTTAAACTTAAAAGCACATACATATGAGAAGAACACCGGTGTTCAGTATTATGCGGATGGAAAGTATGCAGAGACCAGAACGATTCAGGACATTGACGAACTTGGTTTAAGCGATGAAGATAAGAATGCATTAATTAAGGCTTATCAAAGCTATGCAGACGACACAGGTGCAGCAGGAAGTACATTAGCTGCGATTTTTGAGAAATACGGAATGGTGAATCCAATCAGCTTTTCTGTAAATGCTGATCCAGTTTCAGGAGGAAAAAACGGTACAGAAATATCTGCAGATGCAGAACAGATTATGATTATTCCGTTCAATCAGTATACGGATAAAGATGTACAGTTCAAATACTATACCGATGCGAATTACAAGGCACAGGGATATGCAAGTCTGGATGAATGGATTGCAGCAGCAAGTGCTGGCACAGGTGCTGAAGTCACCATGGACAATGATGCGACTCTGGCCTGGAAGTGGAACTTTGAGGGAACTGGTCCAGAACCATGGAATCCACCTTCTTTTACTGGTTCTGTTTCCAAGACTCATACGACCCATATTGTATTAGGGGAGAAGTCTGCGCAGAATTATGATGCAGATACACAGACCCAGAGCTGGGTAGTTAAGGTAAATGAGTTCGGTGTCAATATGACCAATACAGTGATTACCGATACATTTGCGAAGAGTACCTACTCCTTAGATGAAGGCAGTGTCCGTTATATCAAATATGATAATGCAACAGGACGCGTGCTAGATCAGGGTGAAGTATCAAATAAAACCGTTACAAGTGATGACGAGAACACGACACTTACCATAAATCTAGGCACTGTAAATAAAAGTGAGTATTATGAAATTTATTTTGATACGAAGGTAATAGATGGAAGTATCCTTGGAACGCAGGGTGTCGAAAAAACACTTTCTAATAATGTGACAATCAATGCTAACGTTGCAGGACAGCCAGCAGAGACCAAAACTACAGCGGATAAGAAGATCACAACTACTTTAATCAAAAAAGATGTGGTTCAGAATTTTAGTTACGCAGATCATTCTATCGGATGGCAGATTACAGTAAATCCAAATCACATTCCATTAGAGAATGGTGTAGTAACTGACCCTCTGCCAGAAGGAAATGGATTTGCATCCATAGAAGCTGCAACACTAACAAAAAAGAATGAGGATGGAACCACCACAGAGGTAAGTTCAACACTTACTGACAAAACAGGAACAAGTGGAACTATTACGTTTGCCGATGGAACGTCTGTAACATGGAACGTAACAGATAATACTACAGAGAGTGGCTACAGCAAAGATACCTTGAAATTCACGTTGCCACCAACTGGTAGTGATGAGGATGCAACTTACTCTTTCCAGGTAAAGACCGTCATGGATCAGCAATATATCGATGATAACCTGAAAACAAATACGGATAATGTATCCGTGGATAATAAGGCAACTTTGAATGGAACGGTTTATTCGGTCCCAGTTGTGGCGGATGATGCAGCGGATGCTGTTGCTGAATTAGAAAAACCACAGATTACAAAAGAGGGTACCTACGATGCCGAAGATGGAAAAATCAGTTGGATGGTTGTTCTTAATAAAGAAAAAGCTGATTTATCGGGAATGGTATTAAAAGAAGAATTATCATCTGTATTGGAATTAGATATAGATACTGTTAAGTTGTATTATACAGATCAAGTCAGTGCGGATGGAACCGTTGATACGGATACTGCTAGTATGACCGAAGTATCTAAAGAGGATCAAGAAGAGAAGTTTTTAATTGTACCATCATATGAGGGCTTTTCCATTACAGTACCGGATGATGACACATACAGACATCAGGTATTGGTGGCTACGTTTGACACTTATCTAACTGATGATGCGACTAAGAGTGATATCCAGAATCAAGTGAAACTATATATTGGTGAGGAGGAAGCTCAGGAATCTAATACTTCTGATGGTGGCATGACGGATGATTATGATGTAGAAGATCATGTTGGTTCATCAAAACGTCCAATGTTATTGGTAAACAAAACCAGTAGTACAGATGGAAAGCCGTTCCCATTGGAAGGAGCTACTTATGAAATCAAGCCATATAATGTAGATAGCCAGGGTAACCTTACAGAGAATACTACCATTGCACCGAAACATGTAAGTACGAAAGCAACAGGAAATGCTGCATTTGTAAATCTTGCACCAAATGTTGTTTATGCACTATATGAGACAAAAGCACCAGCTGGATATGCAGTTGATCCGAAAGCTACATATTACCGTTTTACCAATTCGGATTCGACAAGCGTATCCGAAGATTATACTCTTGACGGTGAAGTCATTGAGGTAAATGTAATAGCACAGAATGCAGGAAAGTACTCTGCAGAGACAATCCGAAAAACAGATAACTTGGAGATTGAGGATAACTCGGTTAGCTTTAAAAAGGTAGGACCTGATGGTACTACACCGCTAAATGGCGCTAAGTTCCAGTTAGAACGTTATATTGGAACAGAATTAAAAACTTTTGAGTCTAATGCGAGTGTAGATGGCGTAGTTACCTTTACCGGTGTTGACCCAGGTAATTACGTACTCAGAGAAATTGAAAGTGGATCTGTCGGTATGCAATCTGGTGCCACGTTTGATGTAACATTAGCAGCAGATGCAGATGGTAATTTAAGCTTTACAAAGTTCGAGGGAACGAGTGAACTGGCAACTGTTTCAGCAACTGACAATACCTATACAGTAATAGATAAGCAGACAACCGGTACGATCCGAATTCGTAAAGTAGATGCCAACGCAACTGGTAAAGGCCTTTCCGGTGGAGCATTTGATCTGTACGCAATTCCGGCGACTGGTGATGCTGTAAAAGTTAATGAGACAGCAGTTGCAGCAGATGCAGACGGCTATGTAACCTTTGAAAAGGTTCCATATAACTATTTTGATGCAAATGCAGAAAATCCAAGTGCATATGAAATCAGCGAGGTAAGTGCTCCGGTCGGTTATACACTTACGGATACACCACTTAGCATAACTGCTGATATGATTACAAAAGCAGCAAGTGCAGGAACAGAAGAGAATGGGTATGTGAATTCCTTCAATGTTGATGTCGAGAACACGGTATTTACGGATGCAGAGAAAACACAGCTGACTATGACCAATACCAGAGCCAATGCAGTTGTTAAAATCAAGAAGACTTTCTTAAATGGAGCACCTGATTTTACCGGTATGACCCAGGAAGAAATCGATGCAGAACTTACGCGGTATCAGTTCACGCTGAATTATGCAGGTCAGGATGGTTACCGGGATGATTATGACAGCTGGGACAGTGATTTCTATGTTGCAATAGGAACCTTGAAGTATAGCGAAACAGATGGTTTTCAGATTGTTTTCGATACTGCGGGCCGAAAGCCCGGACAACCTCCGCTTCCTTATGGAACGTATAATCTTGTAGAGTATATATATACAACGGTGGAAGGCGCTACAACACATAGAGGCGAGGCTGATGCCAGGTTTATGGCACAGAATATGATAATTTCAGAAAAAGATTGGGTTTTAACTGAGGATGGTACCTATGAGGCTGATATTCAAATTGAAAACAAATTTCGGACAGCTGATCTCCAAGTACGTAAAACACAGACCTTATTAAAGGGCGAAAGCTATGAGCAGACGACTGGACTTGGAGAGGTGTCCTTCCAGCTGCTTGATGAGGCGAAGGAAAATGTTGTAGCAAGAGCAACCAGTGATTTAGACGGAGATCTTACCTTTAAGGATGTTACCATTGGAACCTATTACCTCCATGAGGTAGCAAAACCGGGATATCGTGCAGCAGAAGATATCAAAGTAATCCTAAGACCAGAGAGCGAAACAACGTATGATCCAGATCGTGTCAGGGTTCAGATTTATTATGTAAATGCGGATGGAGAAGAAGTTCGGCTTCGCAATGGCGAGTCTGTTGCGGTGGATAATACACCAATTAAGGGCAGCATTTCTTTCTATAAGATGGATACCTCTAATAAGTTTGCCGCAGCCGGAACAGAATTTGAGATTTTCCGTATCATTGGAAGCCGGAAGATATCCATGGGAACGGCCAAAGCAGACAAAGATGGACTGGTTCAATTCGAGAACCTGGAATATGGTAAGTATCAGATAGTCGAGACAAACGCCGGAACTGGATTTAAAGATGATAACAAGGTGAGCTTCGTTGTGAAGCCAAGTGATTTGACGGTTACAGCCGGAACGGACGGAGCAGAAGATACATTTACCTACGCAAAAGGAACAAAAGAGGATGCAAAGACGAATGAAGTCATTTCTGCAGATGTAAAACTGGTTAAGAAAGACCAGGATGGCAACACACGTGCAGGTGCGATGTTTTATATCTTACGTTTGGCCAGTGGCGGAAATGATGCCGATGGAACAGGCATGGTTGTGGATGTATCGAAGGAAGACCTTTCGTGGAGTAATTATCCTGAGGGATATGATGGACCGTGGGTATTCTATCAGCCGCGGGAAAATGTAACCAGTGGTGAGAATGGAGCAATTTCCATAGATAATCTACCTTATGGAATCTATCGCCTGCAGGAAACAGGATTTGATTCAGAACTATCGGGTGGGCTAGCGTAAAATTTTATTCGGATAATGGAAAATAAATAAAAAGAGAACACCAACTTTGTGATAAAGTATTAAGCGACTAAACCAATACGGTGACAAAGAAAGGTGTTCTCTATGTATAACAGT
>JAQVHQ010000081.1 GCA_028696165.1 Lachnospiraceae bacterium
GTATTTGTGACGAATCTTTTTAAGATTCAGGCACGAATACATTTTGTCTTGATTTGGATTTTGGGACTGATAGAATACACCTGCTGATTTTGAGCCGCAAACTGTTTAATCAGCAGACACTATTTATAAGATGAGAATTTAATCAGCGGTAAAGTTACAGTAGGTTGGAATTATAATTTGCTGGCTGACATTTTATCTGGATTTTTCTTGTTTTTGAGTTGTTTTCCCACAATTTTCTACGTGAAATTTTTGAAAGTTGTGAAAATCGGTTTCAGATTTATTTTGAAAATTGTTTTCAGCATTGTTTTGGGATAAGTACAGTTTTTATTTCATGCGGACGCTATGAAAAGCAGGGAGACGCTGGCCGGGGAGATGGGTGGTTTTTCGGCATAGGTCATTTCGCTGTAATTATCTAAGCGTGCAAAGATAATTATCAGCTTATTCGATATTCCGAAAAACCACCCATCTCCCCGGCCAGCGTCTCCCTGCTTTTCATAGCTGGTTATTGATATTGGTGAATTTAAGTTGCTGTGGATATTATTGTATGTGCATAGATAGAGTCTTATTCATATAAAGTTTTGTTCACATAGAGTTCTTCTATTTTTTCAAGCTTTCTCTTTGGTAGATTATGGTCTGGGTCAGCCAGATGATTCCGAGTACTAGGATTGGGGTGATTCCTATATTGAAGAAGAGTTCTCCCAGCAGTAATACCACTAATAGTATAGTATATAGGATTGTTGTACTTGAGTATGCTTTGTAAGCTGCTCTGTATACTTGCTGGAGCTCTTGTTCGTCGCAGCTTTCTATCCATTTTTTCTGGAAGTTTAATTCTAATGCATCGCCTCTTTTTTCCGGACGTATTTTTTTGATTTGATCAATGATTACTCTTTGAAGAAATGTGAGTCCTATTATTGATACGGTAAACACTATGCTGGCGATTAGATAGAGTGTGATACGTTCTTTCATATTACTGTTGAAGTTTGCTATCACGAAACCGTAGATTACCATGTTTAAGATTACGCCTACGCAGGTAATGGATAGTGCTATGCCTTCTGTACGTTCGATTTTTTCAAAGATTTCTTCATCTTCTGCCTCCCACACTGCTGCCATTTTCTTTGCTTTAAAGTAATATAGAAGTGACAGTGTAAATACAAGAATTTCCAGTACAAATAGCATATATGGTGAATAGTACACTACGGCATCTCTGGCTGACATGAGCATTTCTTTCCATGACTGGCCCCAGAAGTTGCTGGCAAATCCAAGGATTCCGCCTGCGAAGGTACTGCATATTAATATTATTATGAAATATATGGTGTTTTGCTTTCTTGTGTGTTCTTTATTTTTTTTCATCTTGATCCTCCTCATATTGAAATATATCTTCTACTTTCACTTGACATACAGCAGCTATTTTTAGTGCCAGTGTGACAGATGGTGAATAATCTCCTCTTTCTATCAGACTGATAGTCTGACGGGATGCGCCTACCAGGCTTCCCAGCTGCTGTTGATTCAATCCTATTCTGGCACGATGTTCTTTTAGATGGTTATATAGCGGCATTATTTCCTCCTCTCAGCTCTTTCCGTCTTTGGAATAGCATTATTACAACATTTTTATGTATGACAATTTTATTTTGCTTTTTGACAACTTTTATTGTCATTTTTATTATAGCATGACAACTTTATTTGTCAATATGGTTTTATGATTTTCTTCTGTTAATTTTTGAGTTGTTAATTTTTGATACTGCTTTTCCTATTGGTTTTCTATTTTTGTTTTATCCATTTTTATTTCATTCCGTTTTGATAATATGTGATTATTACATTGAGAGGATTCTATTTCTATGATATTCTATTACATGAATTTGTAGTTTGAAAAAGTGTCAGAATTGACAGAAAGGAATTCAGATTATGATATATATCTGAAAAGACAACATGGAAAATATTATTAAAGTATTAAAGACAATAGGGCATATTATAGCAGCAATGTTAATATTAATCGCAGCACAGCTGATAAGCAGTGTGATAGGCGGTTTTTTACCCTATCCATGGATCGGAGAAATCATAAGTGCTGTATTGTATATCTCTATTGCATTGACAACTGGTCTAATCTATGTGAAGTATGTACTGCATATTAGCTCGAAAGAGCTGGGTGTTAAAAAATCTTTACCGGAATTGAAATGGATTTTGATAGGAATCCTGCTTCCTGTACTGGTTTCTGTATTCTATCAGGTATTTACAAAAGGTGAGATTATAAGAAATGCTCGATTGACAACCGTATATCCGACTGTTATTTATGCTATATTTACAGTAGGTATCAGCGGTGGGATTGTTGAGGAATTTATTTTCAGAGGTGTCATCATGAAAATGATGGAGAAATATTGGGGTAGGTTAGCCGCTGTCTGTATTCCTTCTTTTTTATTTGGACTATCTCATTTAGCTAATTTATCTGACTGGCATCTGTTAGATGCCGTTTTGCTCATTGTTGCCGGCACAATGGTTGGTATTATGTTTTCATTAATTGCCTTGCAAAGCGGCACAATCTGGTCAAGCGCAGTTGTCCATGGTCTTTGGAATATTATCATCATTGGTGGACTTCTGGAGATTGGTACCTCTGACTATGGTATGAGTATTAACAGCGTGTGGCAATATAAAATTACAGCAAGTAGTATCCTGTTAACTGGTGGACAGTTCGGTATCGAAACTGCTGCTCCTGCCGTGATTGGATATGTGATTGTCTCAGCCTGTGCGCTTATTTTTATGAAACGTAAATCAATTAAGGATTAGGGGGAACAGTACTATGTGGCGGTGTCCAAAATGCGGAAGGGAATTTAAGAAAATTAATCAGGGGCATTACTGCGGCAGCGCGCCCCTGACAGTTGATGATTATATTGATTTGCAGGATGACAAAACCCATGCACACCTTATTACCATAAAAAATGCTATACACAAAAGTGTTCCTGACTGCAAAGAGTCGATTGCATGGAGTATGCCAACTTATAAAAATGGAGATAATGCTGTGTCATTTGCCGCCTGCAAAAACCACGTCAGTTTATATATTGGAGCGGAAGCAATTGATTTTTTTAAAAAGGATTTGCAGGAATACACTACTAAGAAGAGCGCTGTTTATTTTCCATATGATAAGGAACTATCCTCTGAACTGTTGGAAAATATGGTCAAATGGTGTCTATCGTAATTTTATCTTAAGTGAAAATGATTCCCTCTATATTTATGCTTTTATCTTTTTAGCTTTCCCAGCATTGTTATCGGTAATCTGTTCTGGAGTATCCAGATCCAGATCAACAAAGTATTTTAAATCTGCATCTCCCTGTACTGCATCCACAATATTGATACAGCAGTTTCCCATACGGTCGATGCTGTGTATAATTTTATTAAATGGAGCGGTCAGTTTTGCCTGACATTTTCCTTTACCTACACGTTCTACATGAGCTTTACGCATGTTAATATCCAAATCCATGATTTTTTCTTTTCTCTTAGTGATGTTCTTAGCATTTTCCACATCTCCTGTAATCATGGCTGACATAGTGTCTGCATACATGGTGCGAATCAGTTCCAGGCTTTTTTCCAGGTCTCTCATAGCATCCTTGGAATATTTGTATTTCTTCTCCTGCTTATCCTGAAGTGCATTTCCTATATCCTTACACAGAGCCCCCATACGATCCACATCGCTTAGAATATACATGATACCTGCAGTCTGATTGGCCTGATCCTCTGTTAATCCACCGGATGCAAAAAGTTCTGACAGATATTCTGTAATGCGTTCATAGAGGCTTCTGGTATCTTCTGCTTTCTTTATCACATCCTCTACCAGGCGCTTATCTTCATTCTGGGCTGCCGTTGTAATATCACTCAGCATAGTTTTCACAAGATCCATACAATGTACAATTTCCTTAGCTACCAACTGCAGAGCCGCTGTTGGTTGTGCTACCAGTTTTGAATCCAGATATAATGGCTGCGATGTATCCAGTACTACTGCTTTTCCATCTGGTATAATTTTCATTACCATTTTAACCATCAGCCAGATTAATGGAATCCAGATTAACGTCATAGTTATATTGAAGATCGTATGTGCATTTGCTATCTGTCTGGAAATCACTTCTATCTCAGGTCCCTTAGGTGACAGATACTTAATCAATGCTGCGTACGGTTTAACAAACCAGATAAAGAGAAGGCATCCTGATATATTGAATAAACAATGGGCAACGGCTGTTCTCTTCGCATCTTTTGGCTGTCCTATACTTGCCAGCAAAGCAGTAATGGTGGTACCAATATTATCGCCAAGAAGAATCGGGATAGCACCTGCCAGTCCAAGCATACTGCTCACTCCGTCTGCTCCCGGCTGAGCCGCAAAGTTCTGTAACACGGCAATAGTTGCACTACTACTCTGTACAACTAAAGTCATAAGGGTACCAACAGCTACTCCCAATACTGGAATATCAGCCACGCGCTCAATCATACTGGTAAATATCGGACTTGATGCCAATGGTTTCATAACACTTCCCATCGTTTCAATTCCCAGGAATAACAGACCAAAAGCAAATATTGTCTGTCCGATATTTTTTACTTTTTCAGATTTTGCAACAAATCCAAGGATAAATCCAAGGAAAATAATAATGTAAATATAATCACTTAATTTAAATGCTATAATCTGTGCTGTCATAGTTGTACCAATATTAGCACCAAGAATTATAGAGATAGCCTGTGGCAGTGACATCAGTCCGGCGCTGACAAACCCTATGGCCATAACAGTTGTCGCACTGCTGCTCTGCAGGACCGCTGTTGTAAGTGCACCTGCAATTACACCTAAAATAGGATTTCTTGTAAGTAATGCCAGAATGCTCTTCATCTTCTCTCCGGCAGCTTTCTGAAGACATTCACTCATCATGTTCATTCCGTATATAAATACGGCTAAACCACCCAATAAACCAAACACAATCTCCAATGTACTATTCATTGTTTTCTCCTCTTGTATAAATATTCTCTCATAAATTTATGTAACTAATTTTACCTTTGTCTGTCAGACATTCCATATATTCTGCCAAGACAGCTTTTTTGTTTCATTTATCCTATGAATTCAATTGACCCCAAGTTTTAGTTTCACCTGTGTAAATAGATTTCAGTTCATCCAGGCTTATATCTTCCAATGGATTATCTTTGCCAACAACCACTACGATATTGTCTTTTGCGATAGTCTCATAGTCCAGCAACTCCGTCTCATAATCCTTCAAATCTCTGGAAGACATACCAAAATCACATTCTCCTGACATCGCCTGTGTCAATCCCTGAGTAGAATCCGTCTCAGTTACAGTTATCTGTGCATTCGTATTTATCTGCTCATAAGCTTCCACCAATTCCTGCATCAACGGCGCAACTGAGGTAGATCCTTCTATCGTAAGTGTTCCTGTCGCCATATTGGACAAAAAGGAACTGCTCTTTGCCACGGATACATAGGATTCACTTACAATTTCCTGTCCAGCCCCATGAACATAAACAAGGAAATCCTGTTCTAAGTCATCAAGCTCTCCGCTATATGCCAGATAAAAAGATCTGCTTAAGGGATAAGTCTTATCATCTTCATAGGAAACGCCTCCTATTTTCAATGTTTTCAGATTCTCATTTCCCTCAAGAGCACCCTGTGAGACATATCCTATAGCCGCTTTATTTTCCTCAACTTTTTCAATTACTTCTGCCGCATTATTAGCAATCACTGCGTCCTCTGTTGTCAAATCGGACAGGCTGCTATCTTCTCCATCGCTTTCAAAACCTGCCAGCTGAGCAAAAGTACTTCGTGTACCTGATCCCGCTTCTCTGGCAATGACCTGGACATCTCCCATTTTATCCAGACCTTCCACAGCTGCTGTCTCCTGCGTATTATCAGAACTTCCGCAACCGGTAATTCCCAACACAGCTCCCATTGCCAACAGGCACATCAACTTCTTATATTTACTCATCTGATATACCTCCTTGTATACCTTTAAAGATACCGAATAATATGCAAATCAAAAGCATATCTTTGTAAAATGTACGTTAAATCTACTTTAAAATTTTCGTTAAATTAAAGCAAAGACTGCCAATAAATAAACAGTCTTCTTTCTTCAAATAAATTTTTCTATAATTTAATTAGTTACATCTTTTGTCTATACAATTCATCTTATAATTCAAATATCACTCATCATACCTTTTGTCTTCCAAAAGTTCTCCGCCACAATTTTAAGGTAATAAAAAATACTGTAATGTATTGGAGAAATAAGAGACTGCGTTATTCTCTTATTTCATTGCCCAATCTATTACAGTATTTATCTTACCGAATTCTATTATTCAGAACTATCTTGTTTCCGTTAAATATATGTAAGAGCCTATGCTATGTTCACTCAGCTGCACTGTCAACATTGCGGTATTGTTCAATTTCTCTGCAAATGGTGTCATACAGCAATTTCGGTTCTATTGGTTTTGCCAGGTGTGCATTCATGCCCGCATCCATAGACATCTTCACATCCTCGTCAAATGCATTGGCAGTCATTGCTACAATCGGAACTTTTTTCGCATCACCACGCTTCAATGCCCGGATAGCTTTCGATGCCTCCAGACCGTTCATAACCGGCATACGGATATCCATCAAAACCATATCATAATATCCATCTTCTGAAGAATCAACTGTTTCCACAGCCTGTTTCCCATCTACTGACAAATCCACCTCTGCTCCCTGCTTAACCAATAGTTTTTTTGCAATTTCTCTGTTTAATGGATGATCATCCACAAGAAGTATATGTTTGCCCGACAGATATGCATCCTCTGTTTTCTTGCGTGGTGCCCGTTCTGATTTTATCAAACGATATTCATAGGGGATGGTAAAAGAAAATACCGACCCTTTATTCAACTCACTCTCAACTATAATTTCTCCGCCAGAAGCTGTAATAATCTGCTTGACAAGAGCCAAACCAAGCCCAGTTCCCTGTACCGGCTCTGAATAGGGATTTCTTTCCTGTTCAAATGGCTGAAAAATCCGTTTTAAAAACTCTTCGCTCATTCCACAGCCATTATCGCTAATTGTAATACGGTCCACACTATGATGATCGTCATATTCCTCATTTTGAATCTTCAATGTAATGTTTCCACCTTTAGGCGTGAATTTAAGCGCATTATTTAGTATATTCATGAAAACCTGTTTTATCCTCAATGCATCTACATAATATTCCACATCTCTATAGCGGTTTTCCTGTGGATGAACAAACACAATCTCCTTCTTTTCCATCTCCGGAGTCAGCATGTCAATACACGGCCATAAGATATCCCGGCTGGGAGTCCATGCCGGATGAAGCTCAAATCTTCCGCTTTCAATTCGGCTCATATCCAATATATCATTGATAATACCCAGAAGATAATGGCTGGAAGAATCAATCTTCTGCAGATATTCCTTTGTATCCTTGCTGATTGCAGTATCCATAGCAAGCTGTGTCATACCAATAATAGCATTCATAGGTGTTCGAATCTCATGACTCATCTGTGCCAGAAATGTAGTCTTGGACTGATTTGCCGCCTCAGCTGCATCTAAAGCCTCCGTCAACATCTCTCTTTCCTTTTGTTCTTGCTCTACTAATAGTGTAATATCCGTCTGACTAAAATGGCAGATATCCATATCCTCTTCAAAGAGTACAAATTTTTTCTTTTTTGTACGTACTCGTCCCTTGGAATCATACATATGGAAATAGAATTCATAAGAGCCATCCTCATACAGCTTTTCCTTAATATAATCTATAGACACCTGTTTCAAGTAATCACTCTGCTCGACCTCTACCACTGCGTGTATAGCAAAATTTTTCTGTGCCTGCTCATAATCATCTTCCACCAATCGCTCATGATAGGCATTATAACTATTTTCTCCATATAACATAATAGCAGAGTTATCAAATAAATTAAGAGTTCCAATCAAATCATATTCTTCCGTCACCGCAAATTTCGTCATGGTTTCCATAGTCTTTTGCTTATTTATATCATAACAATACTCATACAGCAGGGTATCCATTCCTTCTGTTTCCCTCTTCAGATACAAGATATTGCGCACCCAGATAATCTTTCCACTATCGATTTTGCGTCGGTAATCTATACTGAATTCCAAATTACCTGCTTCATATTCATTTAAAAGAAAATCTCTGCTGTGAAGTTTCAAAAACTGTGCTTTTTGTTCATCATTTTCTATATTTTTAGCTGCTGCTTTGCCAACACCTTCATAAGATATAATATTCGCTTTTTGCTTTACTCCCTGCGCGTTTCTATAATCCATTTTCAAATTGCGTGTCAAATTAAAAACAGCGTATGCCAATAATTTCTCATCACTCAATAAACTTCTTTTTTTCTCTTTTTCCAGATAAACGTCTTCGTCCATGATTATGCCCCCTTATTGAATAATCATTTTTCGTTATTTTCCTATATATGTAAACTCACCCTTAATACTCTATCGTTATATTATGTATTTGTTCAAGTATATCACATGCAAAAAGCTGTCTCAAGTATAACTCTTCCTGAGACAGCCGGTTCTTTTTACAATCTGACTATTCTCTGCCGACCATAGTATTATCCATACTCCTGTCCTGCAGTGCTCTTATTGGATGTTCCTGTTCCTGATAACGGTAATCAGTTCCACTTTTTTCAATATACGCCTTAATAACCTTATGCGCAGGCACTACTTCTACCGGCTGATTCAATTGATTCTGGAACATATAGAACACATCCGTTTTTGGCAATGAGGACACCTCTACATAGTTTTCCAGCTTCGATGTATTGCTGACTGTATTTGCCAATACCTTGCGGATATAGTCTTTATTTTCATGCAGCGTCAAAAGCTTTGGAAATTCTCCATCCAGAATACACTCCTGCCATTCTTTTCCTTCATATTTTTTCAGCAAACGAGCCGCACTGTGAAGATGTGCTACTTCCTGTTCAAAATGCTGTTCCCATATTTTCTTGATATACAAGTCAGTCTCGTCTTCATAGCATGAATAGTAAAGATAGCACTCTGTATATTCATGCATAAGCAGGCACTCTAACATGGTAGTTGTGGTGTCCATCAGACTTCCATATTGACTTACATGCTGCTCTTCTATCAATCCGATTTCCTGATAAAGTTGTCTGCCCAAATCGTTGTGATATAGAGCTGATGTATTCATATAATAATTCATCGTCTGCTGTTCTGCTGCTGTGATAATAGAAACATGGAGTTTCGTAAGCGGTGATGCTGTCTTTGCATTAATGAAATTTCTAATATTATCAAATGGATAACGATGTTCTGAAATTGTGGGCCGGCCAGGCATAATTTCCGTATAATATCCAATCAGCTGTTCTGCTTTAACGCCCGTCTCCATCTCTAACAAATCAGAATATCTGTATAGATGATCAAAATCTTCTAACAGCGCAAAATCCAAGGCTGCCTTTACCATGGCATCCGGCTCACATTGTGCAATTCCTGCTGTCAAATCTACAGCTAACTGTTCATAACTAATGGTGTGTTCCAATATAGTCTCATCCACAGGTTTTAGAGCCGCTATCACTTTTTGTTGCTGCTGTTCTATACGTCGGACAAGGGCTAATTCCCGGCGCAAATCATTATCCGGGCAATGACGCTGAAACTGGTGACTGAACCAAACCGCTTCGTATTCTGTTCCATTCATCAGAATCACTCTGGTTTTTGTGTAGGGATCCACCTCATTTTTGTTATATGGTTTAGGATAGATATTACTCCAATTATGAAACATGGAGTCGATTGGCTTTGGGGTTTGTTCAAATGGATTCATAGTAATCTCCTTCTAATTATTCTCTCGTTCTTACTATGCCCACTTATATGAATACTATGCGTCTCCCTTTAACAGCCCATATTCTTCATATAATAATTGTCGGTACGCCTTATCTTCTGTCGCTCTCAAAAGATCGTGTTCACACGAGTTTTGTATCAACAATTTAGTTAACTGTGCAAACAATTCTTCACCTTCTTCTCTGCCTTCTTCCCTTTCATAAATCTTCTCTTCCCATGCCTGCATATACTTCACTCCCATCTCTTCACTGGATTTAATTGCATGTACGCGTTCATGGATTTTCTTTATCAATTCGCTGTTTGTCTGTGATGCTGTCTCGTCATTACTATTTTCTACATAATGCAGAAAATCAATCAATTCCCGACTAACTTCTTCGTCATTTGTCCCTCTTGTATTCAAAAAAATTCGAGTCGTTCCATCTTGTAAAATTAATCCAGGAACTTCTGCGCATTCTGGACGAAAGGTATACTGATATTTTCCCTGTCCAAAAAGATCAAAAGGCATAATCATAATAATGAAAGAATCTTTCAATAAATTATAATTCACAGATCCTGCCGGCAATAAACCAGAATCAATGAGCGATTGATAAAATCTAGACCTCTTTTGCAAATCTGGTTTCCAATTTTTTTGCATTTCTGTATTATAGAGTGTACCTTTCTCATCCATGGCAAATACATCTAATCGTACAGATTTCAAATACGGAGCTGTTTGCAGTTGCTTTTCCACTTCACTTTGCGACAGCAAAGATACATTAGCCTGAAAAATAATCTTTAGCACTGCCGCATACGTTTCCGGGTCTTCCATTGCCTCATCAAACAAAAAACGATCAAGTAAATCCAAATCTTTTAATAGTGTCATAATATTCTTCCTTTCTTGTTCTGAAAAGAAGAATCTCCTTGTCCTCATTATACAAAACTGCATACAAAAAGCAACTACAAACTCTTCTTTTCTCTTATATTGTACAATTGTGAGATAATTGGCCGATCTGGCCGAAATGAATTATGCATGTGAAACGATTGTTTCACAATATAGGTTTCTATTTGAAATTCTATCAAAGATTATCATTTACGTCAACATGTAAAAATTTTTATAAAGTAAGGAGCTTTATATGTTGATAATCGATTTTAAATCTCCTTGCGCTAATAGCAAAAAAATAGAGATCAAACAATTAACATGCTTAATCTCTACAAACTTTAAGGCGACAACCAGATTTGAACTGGTGATAAGGGTGTTGCAGACCCGTGCCTTACCACTTGGCTATGTCGCCATATTCAATTATGAAGTAGTAATACTTCAATGACTCCTACGAGAATCGAACTCGTGTTACCGCCGTGAAAGGGCGATGTCTTAACCGCTTGACCAAGGAGCCTTAAGTTTTAAAAAAGCTCCCCGAGTTGGGCTCGAACCAACAACCCCTCGGTT
>JAQVHQ010000082.1 GCA_028696165.1 Lachnospiraceae bacterium
AGGAATAGTCACTTTTCTTTGTATCATAGGGGATTAGTTCAATGGTAGAGCACCGGTCTCCAAAACCGTCGATGGGGGTTCGAATCCCTCATCCCCTGTCTCAGGAGTCGCTAAAATAGCGGCTCTTTTTCGTTTATAGTTTGTATATTCTCCCCGTTGTGCTCAATTTTAGGCACATGGAAGCTAATATCCGAATTATTTTATGAAGATTATAAAACAATATCAAGAAGGAGAATACATCATCTCGGAATTTATAATGACAGGAACTCATGAGGGCGAATGGATTGGAATTACACCATCACATCAAAGATTAGAATTTTCTGGAGTGGATATTGATAGAGTAGAAGATGGAAAAATAATAGAACATTGTGGTGCAGTTAATACATTTGTCGCCCTTTTCGAACATAAATTAATCAGCGGTGTGTAGAAATTTTACCATATGAAAAATCAAAAAAGGAAAAATATGATGACGCCTAAGTTAGAAACAGATAGATTGATTTTAAGAGAAATCCATTCGGATGATACAGAAGCGATTTTTCATTGCTGGATGCAAGATGAAAATATATCAAAGTATATGTGGTGGAAAGCCACTGATGATATAAACGAAGTAAAAGACTTTGTGGGATTTGAACTTGAAAACCTGAAAAATGACAGGTGGAACAGATGGATTATCGATTTAAAAAGTACAAACGAAATGGTAGGAACTTGTTTGCTTTTTTTCAATGACGACGAGGAACATTGGGATATTTCCTACAATTTAGGCAAGAAGTTCTGGGACAAAGGATATATGACCGAAGCAATGAATGCTGTTATGAAATATGCAGTCGAGGTAATGAAAATAAAAGAAATCAGTACAACGTATGCGATAGAAAATCTAGCATCCGGTCATGTTCTTCAAAAATTAGGATTTCAATTTATTAAAGAAGTGCGCTATGAATGTAATGGTGGAGATATCGTTACAACGGGAAGATTTTGCAGATATAAGGCGAGATAGATTTCTGATTATCGGGAAATAGGAATACGGTATCTGTACATACAGCATCGACGGTCTCCAAAACCGTTGATGGGGCAAAATCTCTCATCTCCTGTTTCAAGATTCGCTATTTTAGCGGTTTTTATTTTTGTATCTGCTTTATAGCCTGTACACAAAATTGCCCAGTAAATGCAAATCGTATCACCGCGGGCAAAGTGTTTTGAAATCGTGGAGCGTTTCAGTGTGTTTGCAGCGGTTGGATTTAATGCAGTTTTGGGAATGTATTTGTCTGAAATATGGAAGTGCTGAGAGCGGTTGCATTCCGGTATCTTTTACCTAAATATACGGATTCATTTAAACAAGAAAAATGAAAATGGGATTATGGAGACCAGTTATGAAAAATATATTATCAAAAAAATGGACAAGACTAATCTTGGTTATTCTTGTATGTTTTTTAGATATTGCATTCTCAGCTTTTTATATTTATTGGATGAAAAATCGTCATATAGCGATTCCAGTAAGTGAAGCTTCTGGCAATATGGGGGAAATCTTCATACAGAATATTATTTCTGTAGGTTTTCCGATTATATTGTTGATTGGAATGTATTGCATTTTGAAGAAGAAATTTTCAAAAGAACTGTATTTGAGAATAGAAACTAAGAGGCAAAAGATATATATCATTTTACTCTCGGCTGTTCTGGTGGGAATATTGTCAGTATTATTGATAATAAAGACAGATCGTATCACAGTGATATATGCCTTATTTTATTATGTGTTTATCATTGCATTTTGGGAAGAAATTGTGATAAGAGGAATTTGCGTTTATTTTGTAAAAGGTTATTCAACAATATTCAGATTTCTGATTCCCAATATAGCATTTGCATTCATGCACATTTTCAGCTATTCCAGTTGGGGAGCTTTGTCTACAGAATATGTGATGAACTTTGTCACCAATGATGTACTGGGATTAGTATTTGCCGGATGCATATTCCAACTCCTAAAAGAAAAAACAGGTACAATTTGGATTCCGGTTTTAGTACATGGAATATTAGATTATACAAGTGTGTTTGCATTTTAAAATCACTTTTTGAATGGAGGTTAGGTCAATGGATAAAATTCAACTTGGGAAAAATAAAAATCATTTTCATTGTATTTTAATAATGGAGAGATTTGGTGTGAACATTTAGATTACTTATGTAATGAACGAGATTTGGTTATTATCTATCAGCATAAGGCTACTGTGTGCCTATACAAAAGGGGAGTCGAGGTCTGGTGATACAGCACCAACAATCCTTAAGTATGACAATTCCTATGTTGCACAAAACATGCTGGTTAATGGATTGCCAGCGGGATGTAAGTGTAGAAAACTGTATTATTACCGTGAATGCGTATAGTTTTACAATTATTACAGCACATAAGGAGAAACGGTGAGAAAAACGAAAGAGGATACTGTATGGAAAGATATATAGCTTTGACAGTAAAGAAAATAGTTCCTTTGTAATATGTACGAGAGGAAAATGTGCAAAGAATTGAAAAAGAATACTACTTGGAGGAGAATATGAAAGAAAAATGGAATTTGCTAAGCGTATATCAAAAAACACTTCTTGTGGCACTTATTCTTTTTATGATTACTACGGATATGCTCATGTTTTGCTTTGATAAAATGTTGTTGGGTGTTGCGTGTCTTGCAATTACAGCTACTGTGGGATTGCTGTTATACAGGTCTTGCAAATAAGAAATCTTCACAACGACAGTTTCCAGTTTGTAGAACAGATGAACGAAAGTGTAAATCAGAAGCTGCATGGGAGAAGAACTGATGTGTGAATCGAAAAGTTGTCGGGGCACATAACCAATCAAATTTTTAAAGTGCCCCGTTTGGCTAAGAAAAGTTATATGCAGATGGTTGAGGCATATACAAGCCCTATTTATCTTCTCTGCCCCGTAGGCTAGCGTGTAACGAGGCAGAGGTTGCGATACGACTTGCATATGCCTCGATGGCACTATAACTTCTAAATTAATCTATGAAAATGAGGCAGAAACTGGTTATTCACTTATATATGCCCCGCAAGGACTTGAATGATTGCGTGTGATAACAATTTTATTTTGTGGGGACAAGACCCATAGATTCTCGTTTTTGCTATATCAAAAGAGGTTCTTAAGGATTTTTATCGTGCACTTGATTGGTGGGATAATGAAAGAAAAAGGAAAAACTATTGACAAAATGGGAGATAAGATATAAGATATAACAGTGTTATATAACACTGTTATATGGGAGGCAATTACATGAATGAAGTAGAGCAATCCACATTAAATTTGATCTTATCTGCAGCAATGCAGGAGTTCCTTGAAAAAGGATTCCAATCGGCCTCCTTACGGAATATTGTAAAAACTGCCGGAGTTACGACAGGGGCATTTTACGGTTACTATAATAGCAAGGAAGCATTATTTGATGCTCTTGTGGGAAAACATTATCAGTATTTTATTGATCGGTTCCGCAAGGCTCAGCAGGAGTTTGCGGACTTGCCGCCGGATGAACAGCCCAATAATCTGAACAGTACCTCTGGGGAATGTATGCATGATATGCTACTGTATGCGTACGATCATTTGAATGAGTTCAAGTTGATTTTATGCCATTCAGATGGAACACAGTTTTCTAATCTCATTGATGAGATGGTGCAAATAGAAATCAAGGCAACAAATGACTATTTAAAAGTACTTGCAGTAATAGGGAACTCTTCTCCGAAGATAGATGATCAGTTGAAACATATGTTGACTACTGGGATGTACAACACTTTTTTTGAAATGATCATACACGAAATACCAATTGATAAGGCAGTGGAGTATCTGAAAGAAATGCAGGCATTCTACACCGCAGGATGGATGAAAATTATGGGGCAGTAAGCCCTATAATTTTTACACGTGCGTTAGTTACAACTAATAAAAGTAAGAAAAGGAGAACTGAAAATGGAACAAAAACAAAAAAGTCCTTTGATGCGAATCTGGGATTTGTCAAAGAGTAAGCAGGGGATGCTAAAAAAATCCATTGCACTGTCCGCTGTCGGCGTACTGATTGGATTTGTGCCGTATATCAGCGCAGCAAAAATTATAGCAATGCTGATTGCACACAATGGAAATACAAAGGATATTGTATTGTGGGCGCTGGCAGCTTTTCTTACAAATGAATGTAAGACCTTGTTGCTGACATTCTCCACATCGGTGTCCCATAAAGCAACATTTGCGGTACTAGCAGAAATCAGGCAGAAATGCCTTAGGAAACTGTCAAATTTGTCGATGGGCACCTTAGAGGCACAATCTACAGGAAAATGGAAAACGATTCTTGTTGACCAAATTGAATCTATGGAAAAGACCATTGCCCATGTATTCCCAGAATTTACGGGAAATATTTTAGGGGCAGTTGTTTTGATGGTTGGAATGATTGTGCTTGACTGGAGACTGGGACTGCTATCTTTGGTGACGCTTCCAATTGGAATGGCATTTATGATGACGACCATGAAAGGATATGCACAGAATTATGAGAAGTCCATTCATGTGGGAAAGAAAATGAATGACGCGATTTTAGATTATATTGGTGGAATTAAAGTAATCAAAGCATTTAATCAGAGTGAAATCTCTTATACAAAATATGCAGATTCCATCCGTAACAATGCTTCCTTTTTCTATGGGTGGATGAAGCAGAGTCAGTTTGGAATGAGTTGTTTTTACAGCATTAGTCCTGCAGTATTAGTTATCGTGATTCCCTTTGGCCTGATTTTTTATATGGGAGGGAGTATCAGCGTTACAGAATTTTTAACAATATTGATTATGGCAATGAGTGTAATCAGTCCGATTATCAAGATGACATCCTATATGGACTCACTTGCAACTACAGGAACATTGATTGAATCTGTTGAAGAGTTACTGTTGGCACCAGAACAGCATCATCCACAGGAAAAGGTAGAACTTGCAGATCAGGTGATTGAACTAAAGCATGTTACGTTTGCTTATGATGATGAGGCTGGAAATGTGTTAAATGATGTGAGCCTTAGAATTGAACCCGGAACAAAGACCGCTTTGGTAGGTCCTTCTGGCGGAGGCAAATCGACCATTGCAAAATTGATTGCTGGATTTTGGGATGTGGAAGAAGGCAGTATCAGTCTGGGTGGTAAGGATCTGAAAGATATTCCACTCTCACAGATTTCAGAAAATATCTCTTATGTGTCCCAGGACAACTTTTTATTCGATGATACAGTGCGCAATAACATTCGTATGGGAAGAGAAAATGCAACGGATGAGGAAGTTGAAGAAATTGCGAGACTGGCAAGCTGCGATAAATTTATTCGTAAACTGGATCGTGGATACGATACGAAGGTCGGCGGAGGGGGAACACATCTTTCCGGGGGTGAGAGACAGCGAATTGCCATTGCAAGAGCTATGTTAAAGAATGCGCCAATTGTTATTCTGGATGAAGCGACGGCATATATTGATCCAGAAAATGAATCTGTTCTACAAGAGGCCATTGGTAATCTGGTAAAGGGGAAAACATTAATTGTGATTGCTCATAGGCTGGCGACTGTAACCAATTCAGACAAAATCGTTGTACTTGAGAATGGATGTATCAAAGCTACAGGAACACATGATGAATTAATAGAGAGCAGTGAATTATACAGACATATGTGGAAAGCAAGCACAGGGAATGGAGGTGAGCAAGATGATTGAGACATTTAAAGAGATATGGCGATTTGCTGATAAAGAACAGGGAAATGTGATTAAGTCTATTATCAACAATTTTCTAAATGCTATATTTTATATGCTTCAGATTGGTGCAATCTTTTTTGCAATTGATGCAATGCTGAAGGAAAATGCAGAGAAAAAGACAATATTTCTGTGCCTGGGGATGATCCTTGTGGGAATCATAGGAAGAATTATTACGAATACATTTTCACAATTGCAGCAGACACATGCAGGATACTTCATGGCTGCGAACAAGAGAGTATCTATCGGAGAGAAGATCAAAAAGATTCCTATGGGATTCTTTAACCAAAGTAGTCTTGGTAATTTGACTGGAATCTGTACATCAGTTCTCGGAGACGTTGAGATGACTGCACCCATGGTTTTGGTTACTACCATGAGTGGTTTTATTACATCATTTGTATTTGTTGTTTATATGCTGATCTTCGACTGGAGAATCGGACTGATTGCAGTGGCAGGCATGTTTTTGTTTTTATGGACAGCATCGCTGACGGATAAAAAGGCAAAGGAACAGGCGCCACTTAGACAGAATGCACAGGCAGAACTGGTATCGAATATTTTGGAAACTGTGCAGGGAATGGCAGTTATTAAATCATTTAACCTGACAAATATAGATGATAAAAAAGTTGACCGCGCAATTGAACATAGCAGAGATGGAAACTTGGCTATGGAATTAGTATTGACACCTTATACCATCTTACAGGAGACGGTATTAAAGAGTGCAAGTGCAGTAATCATGGTAACAGCAGCACTTTTGTGTGTCAGTGGGAAAATGGAATTATCTTTTGGACTGATGTTCATTATTGTATCGTTTTCTGTATTTGAACAGTTGCAGGCAGCGGGTTCAGGTGTTTCCATTATGAGAGTTTGCTCGAATTCCATGGAACAGGCTTGTCAAGCTGACCAGGTGGAAGAACTTGATACAAATGGAAAAAACATAGATGTACCAATGCACGATATTGTATTTGAGCATGTTGATTTTGCCTATGAAGATAGAAAGATATTATCAGATGTTAGCGTTGTCATGCCAGATAAGATGACGACTGCAATTGTTGGACCAAGTGGTTCTGGTAAATCCACGGTATGTAGCCTTATAGCGAGATTCTGGGATGTGGATCAGGGAAGTATCAGTATCGGTGGTACGAATATTAAAGATTATACATTGAGTTCTCTAATGAAGCAGATTAGTATCGTATTCCAAGACGTCTATCTGTTCCATGATACCATAGCCAATAATATTTCATTTGGAACACCAAATGCGACGCAGGAACAGATTGAAACGGCAGCGAAAAAAGCGTGCTGTCATGATTTTATTATGAGCCTGCCAAATGGATATGAGACTGTGATTGGCGATGGAGAGGCATCCTTGTCTGGGGGAGAGAAACAGAGGGTATCTATCGCGCGAGCCATATTAAAGGATGCACCGATAATCATTCTTGATGAGGTAACCGCCAGTGTAGACCCAGAAAATGAGCAATTATTGGTAAATGCAATCGAGGAACTGACGAAGAATAAAACCATAATTATGATTGCACATCGTCTAAAGACAGTACGTAATGCCAACCAGATACTTGTACTGAGTGACGGCAAGTTCGTACAGCAAGGAACACATGAGGAACTGATATGTCAGCCGGGAATCTATGCAGATTTTGTAAATGGAAGGAAAAAAGCAGATAGTTGGAAAATTGTTAAGGAATAAAGGATTTTTTTGTAGAAGCAAGTAAGAAACACATAGAAAACAAGAGATTAGAAAAAGAGGAGAAGAGAAATCAGATGAAATTAATTGAAATGCAGGAAAGAAATTCAGCAAACATTACGGGAATCCATGGTACGGCAGAATTTCAGCGAAGAATCACATCCGTAGGTCTTACTATAGGAAGTGAGGTCGAGATGATTCAGAATGATAAGCATAACCCCATCATGATGTACGTTAGAAATACAACCCTGGCGATGAATCGAAGAGATGGTGCAAATATTGAAGTGGAGGAAATAAGAAATGGCAGATAATCAATATACCATTGCTTTACTTGGACAACCAAATTCAGGGAAATCAACATTGTTTAATGGCTTGACAGGATCCAGGCAACATGTTGGAAACTGGCCAGGCAAGACGGTAGAGAAGAAGGAAGGAACTTTTTCCTACGACGGAACGAATTATAATATTGTAGATTTACCCGGTACTTACAGTTTAGTAGCAAATTCAGATGAAGAAATCGTTACCAGAGATTACATTCAGAATGGGCATGCAGATATGGTATGCATTTTGGCAGATGCTTCCCAGTTGGAACGAAGCCTGTTTATGCTCAGTGATTATGCTGGAATAAGAGTACCGGCTGTACTGCTTTTGAATCTGATGGACGTAGCAGCAGAACAAGGGAAAAAGATTGACTGCAAAGCAATATCAGAACAAATTGGAATACCGGTGATTCCCTTCATAGCATCCGAACCAAAGAAATATGAGGGATTTTATGAATTGCTGCAGAGAAAAGACAAAAAGAATTGGATCATTCAGGTGAAAGGATTAGAAAAGCTTTTAAGAGAACGATTAGGAGATACCTATCCTAAACTGATGGAGATATTACCAGATCGCGGAGTTTTGGTGTATTCCAGAACCTGGATTATAATGAAAGCCTTGGAACAGGATAAAGAGTTATATAGAGTGTTAGATGGACAAATTGGAGCAGGCAGACGGCAGGAACTGCAGCAAATCTGCGAAGGTGTTACAGATGGAAGTCTTATAACAGGTGATTGTAAATATAAATGGATTGATACCGTTTTGCAGAAGAATGTGGAAGGAGGAAAGGCAGCTCCTGTAAGAGGAAAATTTGATAAACTGGCAACGTCAAAGATATGGGGAAAACCTTTTGCAATTGTGATGGTCTTGTTAGGACTAATGGTTTCCATGATTGCCGCAATGCCGATTATGGGTATTGGAAGTTTGATTGGAGGCTTAAGTACGCCTCTTACCAGTCTAATGATGAAAGCAGATGTAGCACCAATATTGATTTCCCTGGTTAGTGATGGTATCGTAACAGCAGTCTCTTTTGCAGTTATGATGAGCGGATTTGTATTTGGGATTAGTCTGGTGTTCGGATTCATGGAGGAAGTGGGATACATGGCAAGAATCTCTTATGTATTCGATGGGACCATGCAGAAACTGGGCCTCCAGGGAAAAGCAATCATGCCATTCCTGGTAAGTTTTGGCTGTAACATTGGAGGAGGATCCGGAACGAGGGTGTTGGATTCCTGGGGACAAAGGATGCTTACTATTGCTTTATCCTGGGTGATTCCATGTGGTTCGACCTGGGGAGTTGTAGGTTTGGTGTCAGCGCTGTTTTTTGGAAAAGGTGCCGTGTTTGTAGTTCTCGCCTTGTTTTTGACCTCTATATTACATATATATGTTACCTCTAAAATCTATGGCAGAAAACTATTAAAAGAATCGGACCGCAGTGGACTTTTGATGGAACTTCCACCGTACCACAAACCAAAGTGGGGCAGCCTGCTAAAATATGTGTGGAACCGTATGCTTGATGTATTAAAAAGAGCAATGGGAATCATTATGTTGGTATCCATTGTGTTCTGCCTTCTATCCTTTACGCCAAGTGGTAACGTTGAGGGTAGCTTGATTTATAAGATTGGATCCTTTATCGAACCAGTAACCATGTTCTTTGGCCTGCGCTGGCAGACATTTATGGCATGGCTTGCATCCGGTATGGGAAAAGAAGCTTCCCTGGGTGTGCTTGCTGCGTTATTTAGAGATGCAGGTATCTGGACAGGCATTGCAAATCAGGCAAGTGTGGATACAAGCATACTGAGTACTGCACTCATAGAGACTATTTCCAAAGCAGAAGCACTGGCGTTTGTATTTGCATTCTATTTTAATATGCCTTGCCTTATGGCCTTGGGGGCTGCATCACAGGAAACACATTCGCTGAAATGGACGGTTCGGATTGCGTTATATTATATTGGTACATCTTTGATTTTAGCGTGTGTTGCTTATCATATAGGGTTGTTACTATTTTAGGGTAAGATATAATGAAAGTTCTTACTAATTTTCCATTGTTTTGTTCTAAGCGTAAAAAGAAAATTAAGTTCATTTGAAAAAAGAATAGTAACTATTGTGCCAAAGTCAGATATTAAAACATAGTTTGAGCAGCAGGAGGATAGGGGTGTACTTTTGACACCCACATCATATTATAGTATCATTAAAAAAGAAATATAACGTGATTATATTGATATAAGCATATAGAAAATCAGGGGAAACCATCTGTAAACTAAAGGTCGACACAACTAAACCAGCGGTCGGTTGAGTATTAAGGGCAGGTATTGTATGGTGTAATCATCACAAGACAGGAAAGGGGAAGATAATGAAAAAAGAAACAATGGGTGCGATGATTGCATCAAAACGGAAAGAAATGGGAGAGGGACTTATCTTATCCGGATGTGAATTCTCTGCCAAAATTAGCAGAGGTTTTTGGAATGTCGGTGGATGAACTTATGCAGATAAAGACAGAGACTTCGCAAAAGGAAGAAGAGAAGACGCCGGGGGAAATCGTGTCACTGATTCTTCGGGCAGTATGCCTTGCCATGGGTGTGGCAGTTGTAGTGTTGTCCCTGATGGGGGCAGTGAATACGGAGACTTCCATTCTTATGCTTGGTATTGGAGTTGCGTGTGCAGGTGTGAGCCTGCTGAATAGGAAATAGATCAAAAGCAAAATAGGATGAATGTAAATATGAAACGGTGCCTGGATCTCATAATCCATTGGCACCGTTTATGTTATCTGGGCAATCCAAAGGGAGGATGAAAAGAACATAAAATCCGAACAATATTCGAAAATGAATTGACAGGTGCTACTAAAAGAAATACAATATAAATGAACAATATTCGGTTTTGGAAGGATGATGAAAATGAAGAAGAAAACGGTGAAAGCAGAAGCAACAAAGCATGATATCACAAAGGCAGCATTAGAACTATTTTTTGAAAAAGGATATGAAAATACGAGCATTCGTATGATCACTTCAAAAGTTGGTCTGGAGGTTGGTTCCTTCTATTATCACTTTGCATCCAAAGATGAAGTGATGGAAGCCGCCATTGATTTGTTTTTTTCTTCTTATGAAGAACAAATGCGTCTCATAGTGAATACAGACAGCGAAAATTCCAGGGGGATGCTTACAAGATCTTGAGTTTCCGCAAAATGTAATTAAAAAATGAATATATCCTTCCAAAGTACCAATCTATCGAATTTTTGAGTTATTCAGAGTGACAGTGACTGGAGTAGTGGCACTTTAATAAGCCCCGTCGGA
>JAQVHQ010000083.1 GCA_028696165.1 Lachnospiraceae bacterium
TTATTCAATCACAAACAATTGGTTATCCACCAATTACCGAAATAATATCGCAAAACAGGTTTTAAAAATTCTCTGTTTTGTACAAAAATTAATTAGTTCCCCAAGGGGGTTCTGAACAGTTACATTCAAACAATAGTTCGCTTGTGTTCGGTGTCATCTTTTCCCCTTTTATAACTAGTGAATCCCACAGTTGGAATCTGTTTTGCTGTGTTCAAGTACATTTCCCCTAAAGCGGCACACCCTGTCTCCGGTTGCCCAACAGTCGATTTCCCGCACTTGATAATCTTTTCCTGTGTAAGTTTCCATTACTCCCTGTAATAATCCTTCATCATAATTGCATACCACCTCATTAGACAGGGGCAGACCGCTGCAGTCTAAATCTTCTCCTACTGTCAGCGTGAATTCACCTGTATTTTCATCATATTGCTCGATTCGTAATATTCCCATTTTTAAATCAATAAGTGTCTGCTGCAATGATGCGACAAATTCATCCAATCCCAATGTGGTATCCATCACATTTCTGGTGAATTCTGTTCCTGCAAGATATCCAGCCTTGCGGAATATGTCATTTGCTTTTTCTGCACCCATTTCTTTAGAAAGTACATCATTTATCGTATACTCCATAAGACGGTATAGTATTACGGGTACTTCTTCTCCCAGATTTTGTCTTCCTTTTCTAATATCTCCCAGTTTCTCCCATGTGAAATTCCGGTGGGAGTTTTCCTCAAAGATGTTTGCCATTTGAATTCCTCCTTACTGTTCACAACAATTTTATCCTATTGTGTACAGTATAACGCATTTTGAGAGTAAAAGCTATTGCGATAAGGAAATTGTTTTATTCGTATTTCGTAAAATATCAACCGTGTGAGCACTGGATCCTAAAAGTTCCGGACGTTCACAAATCGTCAGCTGATACTTTTTATAGTAGTCAAATTCTTCATCCGTGAGAGCATTCAGATATGGCCGCATATAATCTGCTGCTCCATCGGCAGCTATAATTTGAATTCGAGTAACTCCGGTTTTCTCATTCAGCACATTGATATCTTCTAAGCGCACATAATCATAAAGGTCTTCCGGTTTTGTCTTAACATGAAAATCTTCCGTTATCATACCCTTTTCTATACATTCTAAGATATGGTGCTCTTTGAATGCATACGTGATGATACTATATTCATTCATCAGATACGCGACCATGATAATTCCATTCGGTCTGGTCACCCGTCTTGCTTCCTGTAAAGCCTTAACCTTATCTTCCTGCGTGTAGAGGTGATACATGGGGCCAAAAAGGAGTGTCAGGTCAAAGCTGTCATCAGAAAATCTTGACAACTTTAGTGCCGTTCCCTGATAGGCTTTAACACTGCTTCCTTTCGATTTCAGTATTCCCAGATTATATTTTACCAGCTCTACTGCAGTTACATCATAACCATCCTGCGCCAGCGGTACACTGTAACGGCCGGTTCCTGCCCCGATATCTAAGATTTTAACAGGTTCTGCCTGCTCCTTTTTTAGCTGCTGTAAATATCTATTAATGTAATGCATAGTAGTATTATATTCTACCTGCCCATGACGGGAATTTAATCTCTTTTCCTCATTGAATTTATTATAATGTTTTTCTAATTCACTCATTTGCTTCATTCATTTTATTCTCCATATATAATCTATGATTTCAATCAATTCTATACCTATCCATTTTTTATTTCAATACTTTCCTCAAAAAACAGGCACACAGCTCATCTGCTAAGTTGAGCGTGCACCTGCTATATTAATTACCCTTCAATTCCCCTTCTTTTATCTCCCGCAGTCAGATATTATCAAAATGAATATTTCCTGTCTGCTTTTCTGGTTCAAATCTTCTTCTCAAATATTTTGTAGGAAATAAAAAATATAATTACCTCTATATAAATCGCCGCAATACATAACCAGGTTGCAATGCCATATCCTAAAAAGGAAAAGACCATGCTTAATATTGCAAATATGATATAAGAGGCAGTTGCTACAATAGTATATGACATACGACTAATCTCAATATTTCTTTCATCATTTTGTTCTATTTCCTTTTGTTCCAGTTTTTCTTTTGATGTGAATTTGTCTTTTAATGTCTTTATAATGGCTACTGCAAGAATACCAGTTCCAAATCCTGATAACATTCCTGCAAAGTGGTTATAATTACCTGCATCCTCCGGCAACGTAAAACACATTACAATTCCTATAACTAAAGAAAAAATTCCTAATCCAAAGATAATACCCAATAGTTTATTATTCTTTTTACACACTTTACCGTTTAACATATCTATTCCTCCTCATAAATAAAAATATCTTCGATTGACAGTTGAAAGTATCTGGCTATTTTAAAAGCCAAAAGTATAGATGGATTATATCGTCCATTTTCCAGTGAGCTGATCGTCTGTCGGGATACTGCCAAGGCCTTGGCCAGTTCTTCCTGATTGATTCCCCGTTCACCTCTTATAATTTCTAATTTGTTCTTCATAGTCCCTCCTTACAATCTACTGGTCGACTCAGTGATTGCAGCTGGTTATTCATTGTGGAAAGTATGCTTTACATGTGATAAAATTCTTATCTCTTTTCATGTCAAGCTTGCTTTACATATAATATACATCATATTTCGCTCTGTGTCAAGCTTGCTTTACATTTTTTTATATCTTGTTATTTAAATCACATCATATCACCCAATGGGTATTAAAAAAGCGCAACATTCCTGTTACGCTCTTTTAAGCAATTTGACATATTAACTTTTATTTAAGAAAACCATTTATAATTTGTTCTTCTGCTTCTTTTTCTGTCAATCCTAATGTCATTAATTTAATTAACTGTTCCCCCGCAATTTTTCCAATTGCAGCTTCATGAATTAGATTTGCATCGATGGAATTCGCCGTCAGCTGTGGGCTGGCAGTCACACAGCCATGATCCATGATGATGGCATCACATTCGCTATGTCCGGCACAGGCGGCATTTCCATTCATGATAGAGAAGAATTCCTGTTTGGACTCTCCTTTTGCCACTGAACGTGATACCAGATTACAGCTGCTGTTATCTCCATTTAAATCTACCGAAAAATCTGTTTTGGCATATTGTTTTCCATGAGTCATGATTTTCTCATGGATTTCTAATCTCGCACCATCTGCCAAATCTCCACGTGTCACGCGATTCGTAGAATCAATTCCCTTTATCTGCGTAGTCTCCATCTCCATATAGGAATCTTCCTTGAGATGCACGATTGTCTGAGGATTCATAATATTTTCCCCATTGCCATCGCCTTCTCCATAATGACGCTCTACATAACGAACTTTCGCTCCTTTTTCCAGATAGAAGGTATGGATACCATCATGTTTTGATGTATCCACTCCACAGTTGTGGATTCCGCAGCCGGCAACAATCGTTACATCAGCGCCCTCACCGATGTAAAAGTCATTATAAACACATTCCTGTAACCCGCTTTGGCTAAGCAGCACCGGAATATGTACACTTTCATTTACCGTTCCCGGTTTTATGATTATATCAATTCCATCTTTATCTGTCTTTGACACAATGTCAATATTTGCTGTTGTATTTCTTCCTAATTTACTTCCATTAGCACGGATGTTGTATGCACCTTCCGGTACTTCATGCAGTCCCGCTACCTGCTCTAACAAGTTTTTCTGTACTAAATCCATCTGTCTGTACGACCTTTCTATATTTTATTCTTAAGATTCTAAAATCACATCAGGACGTGTCTGCAGCCTTTTAGTCCTGACCCTACTTTCTTACAATTTATCAGTTAATGTCTTGCAGCTTTCTGCAGTATCTAGTAAAGCGGGCAAAACTTCCTCTTTAGTTCCCACTTTTTCCAATCTTCCATCTGCAATCACAATGATTTTATCCGCAATATTCAGGATACGTTCCTGGTGTGAAATAATTAATATTGTTCCGTTAATCTCATCACGCATCTTCTCAAATACTTTAATTAAACTGTTAAAGCTCCATAAATCAATTCCGGCTTCCGGTTCATCAAAGATAGACATCTTTGTTCCCCTGGCAGCTATCATGGCAATCTCAATACGCTTTAATTCTCCCCCTGAGAGACTGCTGTTAATCTCACGGTCTATGTATTCTCTTGCGCAAAGTCCTACCTCAGATAAGATATTACAGATTTCTGTAACTGTCATATCTTTTCCAGCTGCAATGGTAATCATATCTTTTACTGTCAATCCTTTAAAATGAACTGGCTGCTGAAATGCAAAGCTGATTCCCTTCTTTGCACGCTCTGTAATATCGAATTCTGTAATATCTTCCCCATCTAACAATATCTGTCCGCTGGTTGGTTTAATGATTCCGGCAATCATCTTGGCAAGCGTTGATTTACCACCGCCATTTGGACCTGTGATGGCGACAAAATGATCTTCTATTTTCACACTGACATCTTTTAATATTTCTTTATTGTCATGATTATCATCTACTTCATAACTGATATTTCTTAACTCTAACATGAGAGTACCTCCAAATTCTTCTGACATATGCACAGACGTGCTCATTTATTATACTACAAATCAATAAAAGTTTGAACCATATTTTACCAAAGTTATCCAAAGTTTCTCATCTGTCTTGAAATATCTTTAAATAGATACTTTATTTGCATATCCTTTGTTTTCCCACCGTTTACCCCACAGTCTTCTTTTTTGCTTTTTAGTTTTCTTTTTTAGTTTTTATTGACGAATCTGGATACAAATATTATAATGAACCAATAAATATTGAAAAGAGGATGTTTTTTGTTAATTGTTGTTGAAATGGAAAATAGGACGAATTAAATAGTCATTATGACAAACAGACGCCTGGGTACATTTAGTTTTTTTAAAATATAAAAGTCCAGGGTTTTTTTTTGTGTCCATTTTGCAATATGAATTCTTTTTATCTGGATGCATGACTTTAATCATGCATTTTTTATGCAAAAATTGGCAGTTCTATTTTCCATAATTGATTTATCTGATTATAATCCGTATATCACATTTCAATTGAAGGGAATAAACAACAATGAATAACAATGAACATATTTTAGAATTCGACAAGATAAAACAACAATGGAGTGCTTTGGCTATGACCGCAGCCGCCAAAGAAAAGATTTCTCAGACCACCCCCTATATGGAAGAAGCTGTACTTTTAAAACTGCAAAAAGAAACCACACAGGCTCGAAGAATGATTGAGACTTGCGGCATACCGCCCATCCCCTCTCTTTCCCAGATCCCTGATATCTTAGATGCAGCCCAAAAGGAAGGCTGCCTTACACCGGAACAGCTTGAATATGTCGGTACTTCTCTCACCAGCGTACGCCGACTGAAAGATTACCTCAATCGCTGCAAAACTTTCCAGTTTTCTCTGGGATTTTATGAAGAGGATCTAAATTCCTGTGATGACATAGCTGAAAGTATTGAGATTCAGATTCGCAATGGTCAGGTAGATGATTACTCTTCTAAACTTCTTCATTCTATCCGTCAGAAATTGATTATAGAAAATGAGAAGATGCATAACAGAGCCGAACAGTTCCTACGCACCCATAGAAGTTTTCTCGCTGATTCCTTTACCACCTTGCGAAATGGCCACCTGTGTATCCCGGTCAAAAAGGAATACCGTCCTAAGATAGATGGCAGTGTCTTGGATAAATCATCTACCGGTAACACACTTTTTATAGAGCCTGCAGTCATTAGCCGGCATTATGATGCTATTCAATTATTAAAACTTGACGAAGAAAACGAAGAAATGCGTATCCGCTACACTCTGACTGCCATGATTCTCGATGAACTGGAAACATTTACCAATAACCGCAGAACCATAGAAAAGTTAGACTATATATTCTCCAAAGGAAAACTCAGCCTGGAATACAACGGCTGCGAACCGACGATTAATACTGAACGACGGATAATCCTTCAGGATGCCAGACACCCCCTTATGGATAAGACCCAATGTATTCCGCTACAGTTTAAGATAGAGCCGGATATCCGAGGAGTAATAATCACCGGCCCCAATACCGGCGGAAAGACAGTGACCTTAAAGACAGTGGCATTAAACTGTATGATGGCCCAGTGCGGACTGCATGTCACCTGTCGAAGAGCTGATATCTGTATGAATTCTAATTTTCTCTGCGATATCGGCGATGGACAGAGTTTATCTGAAAATCTGTCCACCTTCTCTGCACATCTGAAAAATATTTTGTCCATATTGGATTCTGTAAATAAAGAAAGTCTAGTTGTATTAGATGAATTGGGATCCGGTACAGACCCTACAGAAGGCATGGGCATTGCTATTGCTGTGCTTGAAAAATTAAAGACAAGTCACGCACTTTTTCTTGTAACTACACATTATCCTGAGATTAAGCACTATGCGCAAGATGAAGAGTATATTATAAATGCCCGTATGGATTTCGACAAGAATAATCTAAGACCTCTCTACCAGCTAATTATCGGAGAAGCAGGTGAAAGCTGTGCCTTTTCTATTGCCAAACAGCTGGGTATGTCTGATGAGATGCTAAAAATAGCCACATATGCTGCATATGGAGACATGGACATTGCTTCTGATAGACAAACTATGGATGATATCACCAAAAGCAAGCCCCGTTCTTTGGTAAAATCCACCGAGGTAAAAAGCAACAGTAAAGTAAACGTCAGTACTTCAAAGATTCAAAAAAAGAAAGACAAGACAGCTCGCACGAAACAGGAAACAGCCAGACAATTTCATCCTGGTGACAGTGTTATGGTATATCCGGATAAAAAAATAGGTATTGTATGTCAGCCAACAAATGAAAAAGGATTTCTTCAGGTACAGATGCCCGATGGAAAAATCAACATTAATCATAAACGCATAAAGCTTCATGTATCCGCATCTGAGCTCTACCCGGATGAGTATGATTTTTCTATAATTTTTGATACTGTAGAAAATCGAAAACTACGTCATCAGATGAGCCGGAAATATGTAGAAGATACCTTACAGGAATTCCCGGAAGGCTGATTCAGTCAAAGTCATATGTAGTCGACATGTCGGCTATTCTGGCATAATGCATCTGAGCCACTTCGTAATCTACCGTATGATTTATTTCGAACCTCAAAAATGAGTGGACACAGTATTTATTTCGCTGTGTTCCACTCATTTTTTAATTTTTTCTGAAATATCTTCCTTATACAAAACCGGTTTGATGTTATATATTAACATTACATAACATTAAAGGTATTACATCTTTTCTAATTTCTTAACCCCATAAAGATAAAAACAACGGTCAATTATTACAGCAATCACTATCAATACCAGACAAAAACCACCAATAAATACCCACGGTGAGATCTCTATGAAATCAAATGGATTCCACTCTAATACCAGCCCCATAAATGAAAACAGCGCTATTATAATAAACAAAATAAATGCAGCACGCATTTTAATAGCATCTGCTTCGCTGTCCCACTCAAGGCGTGGTTTTATAAGTCCTACAATCATCTGCAAATCAACCATAATAAATACTATACAGGCAGAGACCAGAATCGTCATCGGCATTGTCCATAATGGAAGATCCTTCGCAACAATAAAGTATACATCAGCTAACGCCATATAAAGCACTCCGCCTGTTCCGCAGATAACCAATGCAGCATTTCTCTTTGCTTTAAGCTGATTTTTGTAAGAAACAGGCAGCTGCTTCATAATAAAAAAGCTTTGACCTTCTCTTGATATTGCGGAAGGTGCCATACCATTCAGCAGTGTACAAAAAGAATTTACCAGAAGAATCACCCAGAATAACATCACAAATAATGTTTCCGGTTCTGTTATATGATTCGTAATTGCACCTACCCATTCCATTTTATTGCCTGTGCCTATGGCATTTTCTATTACCTGCGGCAGCAGCAGTATCACGGGCCATCCTAATGTAATAATCAGGCATGAGATATAATAAGTTGGTGTTCGAAATACTGTTTTTAACTCTTTTCTGGTATAACTTGCAACAATTCCTCTTTGACGGCTATACTTTTCCATCTGTTCTGCACTAAGTTCTTTATGGGAAGCAGAAGTTTCCTGCATGCCGATTGCTCCTGCCAGATAAACAATCTTTGCCACACCAAGGAAAACTACCATCGCTGCGATAATTGTCACCAGTGCAAATACAATAGAAAGTACATCCTGACCATGCATAATATTTACTAAGAATGGCACATCCGGAAAAATCCATGTAATATTCTTCACCATCTGTATCATGTGATCTAATACTTGTTCCAGCTGTACCTGCTTCAGATTTCTAAAAGAAGTGCCTATCACGGAATATGCAATACTGGCAAATATGAGGCCGAAAGCACCAAGTGCTGTCATACGCTGCTTATTCTTTGCACCGCCTAATACACGCATAATAATCATGGCAATGATAGCTGAATAAGCCAAAGGAAGCAACGGCAGTAAAATCATAGTTAACACTGTACCAATCCAGTATAGGAGGCCAGCACCTTCCCCATAACCAAAACCGATAAGCAACGGGCCTATAACAGCAATGCTGATATAATATTCATAAAAAGCTGCTACAATAAATTTTGCTCCTGTAATCTGTGCTGACGTAAATGGCATCACCAAAAGACAATCAAGATTGGAGGATAAATAGAACGTATTAATACATGAAAATATTCCAACTACAAATATAATTAATGATGCAAGAAACAAAAGAGCTCTCAGGATCAATTCTTCACCTTCCAACGCAGAAAACAATTCCTGCGCACCCACGCCCGTCCGGAATAATATAACAATTACCGGAATAAGCAGAATCAGCATCAGCAGATTCAAAATTTTCTTTGCATCAATCTTATGTGTCTCATCAGTCTTCCCGCTTCCCAGGCTGCATTTCAGGAGGACTGACGCAAGTCTAATTGTCTTTCCCATCGCCCGTAAGCTCCAGGAAAATATTTTCCAGACTTGTTTCAGCCGGGAATTTTGCTTTCAGTTCATCCAGGGAGCCCAGGAACTTAATTTCTCCCTTGCGGATAATAACTACATTATCACAAAGCTTTTCAGCCACCTCAAGAACATGAGTAGAGAAAAGAACTGATTTTCCACTGGCCGCATGTTCTTTCATCATAAGCTTCAGTTCATGAGATGCCTGCGGATCCAATCCGGTCATAGGTTCATCCAAAATCCATACTGAGGGACTGTGAATCAACGCACCCATAATCATTACCTTTTGTCTCATACCATGCGAATAGCTTAATATCTTATCTCCCAGTGATTTTTCAATACCAAAACGTTTACCATAAGATTCAATAAATTCTTTCCTGACTTTTCCCGGAACTTTATAAGCATCTCCCATAAAGTTTAAGTATTCCATACCTGTTAAATGTAGAAAATTGTCTGGTGTATCCGATACAAATCCAAACTGCATCTTAGCTTTTAAAGGATTTTTCGTAATATCCGCATCATTTATCTGTATAGAACCTTCATCTGGTTTCAATACTCCGGTTACCATCTTAAGTGTCGTACTCTTCCCGGCACCATTAGGTCCAATAAACCCGGTAATCGCACCATCCGGCACAGTCCAGGTTGTATTGTTTACAGCAATTTTGTCTTTCCCAAACTTCTTTGTTACCTGATTGATTGTAATCATTGAAAGCCCCTTTCTCTCTCCTAACACGTTAAAAATACTTATTACTTTTTATTTTTAACTAATATTTTTCTTACCTTTGCAAAATAGATAATCATAACTAAGATAAAGAGTGCGAGGCATACAAGACAGAGAACTCCATATTTTTCATATTTAAAAAACTGATTCATTGTATACAGAAATCCCAACCCGAAAATACCTGCAACAATATTAACAATACCTGCTGGTCTGCAGAATTTTTTTAATGATTCTTCTGTGTAACGTCCATAAGTGATAAAGAATGGTTTTTGAGCAACAGCTCCATAAACACCACACAAAATTAAAATCCCCATAACAATGTAAGTAAAACCTTCTGATGACATAAACTTCCTCCTTTTGTCTAATTAAATATGTATAAGTATTCGTGAATTTTCATTCACTGTTTAATATTATACATTATTTGGCCAAAGAAGGAAATCAAAATATATTCTTATTTTACCTCTTATTTATATCTTTTCTATTTTTAATAATACGCACAAAAAAAGCACTGTAAAACAGTGCTTTTCTAATGCCGGCGACCGGAATCGAACCGGTACGGGAGTATAAGTCCCGCAGGATTTTAAGTCCTGTGCGTCTGCCAGTTCCGCCACGCCGGCATGCTATATAATAGCTACCACTACTGACAAGTGGTAAGTGGGACCTACAGGGCTCGAACCTGTGACCCTCTGCTTGTAAGGCAGATGCTCTCCCAGCTGAGCTAAGATCCCTCGTGTATAAAGATTCGGCATACTGCTTTCGCAGACGCTATGCGAAGTAGTGTGAACCACAAGAAATTAAGCTTTTGACCTTATCTTTTGCACTTCTACTCTACAAATCGGTGTCCTGGAAAACACCAAACGACCCAGATCGGACTCGAACCGACGACCTTCGCCGTGACAGGGCGACGCTCTAACCAACTGAGCCACTGGGCCTTATTAACTTATTCTTTTAACCATTAAGCTTATGCGAAAAATTCCAACAGGAAAATTTCTTAGTGGACCTTCGGGGACTCGAACCCAGGACCGACCGGTTATGAGCCGGTTGCTCTAACCAACTGAGCTAAAGGTCCAAAAAGCCGATGATCGGACTCGAACCGATAACCTGCTGATTACAAATCAGCTGCTCTGCCAATTGAGCCACATCGGCACATTAACTAACTAATTAGTTATTATATACCATTGAAACCAAGAAATCAATAGTAATGACTCCTACGAGAATCGAACTCGTGTTACCGCCGTGAAAGGGCGATGTCTTAACCGCTTGACCAAGGAGCCTTAAGTTTTAAAAAAGCTCCCCGAGTTGGGCTCGAACCAACAACCCCTCGGTT
>JAQVHQ010000028.1 GCA_028696165.1 Lachnospiraceae bacterium
CCTTCCACCATCCCCGTGCCACTCTTTCCGGCACGCGCACCCCCACCACCCACACTCTAAGCTTCTAACCTCCCGCCCTCCACAATCCCCGTGCCACTCTTTCCGGCACGCCCACTCCCACCACCCACACTCTAAGCTTCTAACCTCCCGCCCTCCACAATCCCCGTGCCACTCTTTCCGGCACGCCCACTCCCACCACCCACACTCTAAGCTTCTAACCTCCCGCCCTCCACAAACTCCGTACTACACTCCCTCCCCCCGCCAACCACCAGCCTTACCAGTCAGACAGCACTCCGTCCAGGAAACCTGACACTTTTTTTGCCATACAATAAGCTGATATCCATCTTGGTGCGCAGGCCATGGATTCACTGGGGTGACAGGGTGTTCACAAAACACCCTGTCAAAGGCATCTGAAGTGGGTATGCATCAGCATACCCGCTGAATATGCCTGAGCCCCAGAGAATCCATGGCCTGCACACCTAGATGGATACAGCGAAATTGTCCTGGCAAAAAAAGTGACAGGCTTCCTGGACGGAGTGCTGTCTGACTGGTAAGGCGTCCTATCTCCTCCCAAGCCATCCCCTCTCAATTTCCAATTCCCCCCACCTAAAAAATATGCTATAATAACCACATAAAATACAACCACAATATGAGGAGGACAACCAATGTTATCTTACGTCTACAAACGCTGCGTCCACATCCTAGCCAGCAAACCATTCCTGCTATGGGGCTTATCCCTACTAAGCGCATTACTCACCGCTCTGGCAGCAGTCTTCGGTGTACTGCCAATCATCTCATTTCCACTCACCCTGACCCTGCAGGCAGGTGTAGCCATGATCTACTTAGACGGTTACAAAGGAAACCCAGTAAACTCCGACCAGCTCTTCAAAGGCTTCACCAACTTCTGGCACGTAGCCGGCGGTATGGCATGGCGTGCCCTCTGGACATTTCTATGGAGCCTGATTTCAGTAGTAAGTATCCTGGTCATCACCATGGCCACTGGAGCACTGGCAGCTATCTCCGTATTCCATTCTGCCATGAACTCCAATCTCTTCACAGGCATGGATGACTATGGCTATGGAAACAGCTTCGGCAACAGTGTAAGTTCCGGCATGAGCAGCGGAGTATCCGTTATAACCGGCCTGCTCTGTGTACTCCTCGGTATCGCAGCAATATTCGGTATCGTCGTAGTAATCATAAAAACATATTCCTACAGATTCACCCCATATATTCTCATGGAACATCCAGAGATATCAGCCACAGAAGCACTCCGCATGTCCATGAAGCAAACCAAAGGACATAAAGGAACTCTGTTTCTGGCAGACTTTATCTGCGGAGTATGTGTATTCCTGCTGTATCTTGCCAACATACTGTTTTCAATGATTCCATACATAGGAATTGTATTCGCAATCATCTTATCTATTGTGCTCTTTATCCTTTACATCATCCTTCCATTATTTATGGGACTGGTAAGAGCCGGACTATATATTGAGATAACCACAACCCCTGCAGGCACCTTTCATAAAGCACCTACACCACAGCCGAAGCCACCTGTTTACCCAAATCCATACCATGAACCAACTATGGATTCTGACTTCGCAGATGAGCCATCTATGGATTCAAACTTTTCAACAAATCCCGCCACATCAGATGCACCCGGATTCTGTACCCAATGTGGGGCAGCCTTAAAACCAGGACAGAAATTTTGTACCAAATGTGGTAAACCAACAGAATAGATAAACTACGACTTAACATGAATGCGAGGATATGCGTATGAAAGGTCAGAAAAGAATTTTTTATGTAGGAGGTTTACTTCTCCTGATATTTATCGGAGTCTCAATTCTGACATTCCGATATAGTAACAATTTGATTCAGGACGGGTATCTTGCCTCTGAAGGAAATGCAGCCAAAGACTTCGCAGTTCTGACCGCATCTAATATTCATCTGACAAATGCCCAGGTAGAACAGTTAAAAGAATACTCCTATGAAGATTTGCAAAAATCCGAAGAAAACAAATCACTTTATCAGATGTTAAATACTGATAACTTTACAAGTAAGGTAGATTATGCCTATGTTATGATTCATCTGGATAAAGAGGAAGTAAAGTACCAGGTATCCGAAGAAAATCAATCTCTGTTTGATGCACCTGTGGGAACTGATTTAGACATCATGTGGCTCTTAGATGTAACCCTGACAGAGGAAGGTGCAGATGCCTCGGTTACTGACAGCGTAGCTTCCGATGACGATATCCAGCGTTATTCCTATTACATTGATGAAGATGCCTTGATTTTTGGTGAAGCACCAACTTATATATTCAACTCCAGCGAATGGGGTGACCATATCTGCGGATATGCACCACTGCATTCAGAAGAAGGCACTTATATTGGTGTTGTGGGTGTAGAACTACAAACCACGAATTTCATTCAATACTGTAACCGTGCAATAGGAGCTTTAGCTCTTCTGGCTATTGTATCAACCCTGACGCTTACACTGGTTTTTGTCTATCTGTACGTCAAATATCGAAAAATGCAGTATGAAAAGATTTATACAGATTCCCTGACCGGTATTTACAATCGCAGCTATTATAACAACCAGTTTATAAAACGTCTAAGTTCCCTTCATAAAGGGGAATCTCACTTTGCGCTTCTGATTGCAGATATTGATTGGTTTAAAAAAGTAAATGATACTTTTGGACATGAAACCGGTGATCAGGTATTAATCGAAATCAGCCAGCTACTGCAGGAAGCTTTTGGCAGAACACATGTGGTTCGATTTGGTGGCGAAGAATTTGTAGCCGGCATATGGATACATCAGATTGATGACTTACACCAACAGCTTGATGATTTATACAAGAAAATCCAAAACAGGAAATTCAGTGATCAGCAAATCACATTAAGCATGTCCCTTGGCTGCTGTTATTGTGAGAAGCAGGAACTGACTGGATGGCTGCTTTCCGGAATGCTGAAAGCAGCAGACCAGAAGCTTTACGAATGCAAAGAAAATGGCAGAAAACAGTATCGTATGATTCCATATGAAGAAACCGAACATGCAGAATTAGGGCAATAATATCCCGGAATAGTCTTCAATAAAAAAGTCATGATATCTATTGGCAAAATCAGCTTATAAAACTGATTTAGCAATAAATATCATGACTTTATTCTTTTAATAAATCAAACACACAACTAAAACGGACTTACCACCATAGGCTGTATCTGCTCCCCGTCCAATGCATGTTCCAAGGTAGGAATCAGCAAATCTGTATGCGCCACCATAGAAGCAGCCTTATTCTCAGGAGCATCCTGTCCGAAAGGGACAAAATAAATATTCCTCACATTAATCAGCTTCGCCAGGCTTTTTAGATTCATTCCCAGCGCGTCATTGGTAGAAATAGAAATCACCAGCGGCTTCTGATTTCTCATATGAGATTTGGCTGCCATCAGCACTGGGGTATCTGTAATCCCATTGGCAAACTTTGCCATAGTATTACCGGTGCATGGGAATATAGCCAGCACATCAAAGTAATGTTTCGGACCAATAGGTTCTGCATCAGGAATTGTCATAATCGGTTCTCTTCCTGTAATCTGCTTTGCGCGTTGGATAAAGTCTTTTCCACATCCAAACCTGCTTACCGAATCTGCTGTATTATAAGAAATAATAGTTGTTACAACCGCACCTTCCAATACCAGACGTTCTAACTCATCAAACACCTTGGTAAAAGTACAGACAGAACCAGTCAGTGCGATGCCGACCTTTTTTCCATTTAACTTCATGTCTGCCTCCTGCCATTTATATTTTCATTCAAATCCCCAATTCTATCTACCATAAATTGTTTCATAGCACAGGCTGCGGATTTGGCCGCATACCTTCCCGGAATTCCTAAGCTTAGTCTGGCTGTGACTCCCAGACGTCTGGCGGCGTCATAATCTACCCCTCCGGGATTCGAAGCGATATCAATCAGACAACTTCCGGGAGTAATACAGTTCAGAAGCGACTCCGGGAAAATCATCGCAGGAACTGTGTTAAATATATAGGGATACTCAGCAAGAACTTCTGAAAGCCGCTCGATTAAGACTCCATTCAAACCAGCTGCAAGAATCTCCCTCATCACTTTCTCCCGTCTTACAGCTACTGTTACCTGGGAACCCATTGCCGACAACAACTTCACGATTTCTTTTCCACAGTTCCCATATCCTATAACTATGCTCTTATTCCCATATATGTTACAGTCCTGGTTCATAACAGCTTCCGCCACCGCCCCTTCTGCCGTACTCACTGCATTATGGGCAATCAACTGAGAATCTTTCATATAATCATAGACCTTAATCTTTTTTTCTTTGCCATAAGATATCACTGACTGTGGAAGCACTCCGCCCACAACAACTTTTAGGCTGTCATAAAGAGTCAGGTCTTCCCAAGTCAGTTTCGTACTCGGAATTGGAGCAGCCAGCACCTGAATTTGTGCTGTATTATACTCTTGTTCTTCACAAAATACGTGGTAACCACATGCTTTCAACAACTCATACAAGTATTTTTGTCTTTTATCCCCATTTAATATCAGAATACCATGTTGATACACTTATACGCTCTCCTTACTTCTATCTATTCTTACTATTTTAGGATAAAATGAGATTCTTTTGCTCCCAATAAATCATCAATAATTTCTTCTCTCCGCTCATTCAATGATTCAAAGTCCATACTTTCCACATAGTATGCCTCCAACTTATCATGTGCAGTCTTTGCCAGTTTTAACTGCTTCACTGCTTCTCCAATCAACTGCTGACTCATGTTTTCCGAGAAAACATCTAAAGTCTTTGTTTTTTTGAAATCACACATCACCGGTTCCAGTGGAAATGCCTCTCCACAGGAATCATCACTTGTATACAGTACACTTTCCAGCGGAAAATACAGATGCGCAATTAATGACGGATACAGTGGGTCATGCAGAACTACCATTGTACGTCTCTCTTTCCGACCCATCTGATACAGTTCTTTTAATATAGCATGGCACAAACCTCGCTCTGTATTTGCCAGAGCATATTTATATTTAGCCGGTATCTCTTTTACGAAACTTACCAGACCTTTAAATGTATATGCATCTCCAAACAAATGTCTAACCACATCATCCGAAGGATTGGTATCCTTCAGCTTTTCCTTTAAGCTCTGGGCACACGCATAAATACTCTTTGGTGACGCCTGGCACGTCTTACTGTCTTCCATAAGTTTTCCAGCTCCGCCAAGGTATGCATAACACTGTTGGTAATACTCACTTATTTCCCGACTGATTCTGATAATCTTATCCTGATTGGTGCGAAGTTGTTCTTCTCTTAGATAATCACCCAAACTTACCAGAGTATCTCTGGCTCCCGGAATTGCGGGATCATATATATGCGGTGCCGTTCCATCCATAAGAGCAGCTCCCAGCGCAGGAACAGCAACTGCATCTAAAGAAGCCGGATCCCCTGAGCAAAAAAAATACTCTACCCGGTATCCGGCTTCTTCCATTCTCTTTCCTATCTGTTTCATCAGCGTACTTTTTCCAACTCCTGGCCCACCTTTGATATAGTAGACCTGTTTTTGTTCTGCTTCTGGTAAAATATAGGGGAAATAGCTGCAGAATCCATAAGCAGTATTTCCCCCGGCAAAATAACTTGTTTTTATTCCCATGACACGTTCCCCTTACATATGTTTCCTACTTTTATCATATGTCATGAGTACGTTGACGGTGCTTCTCCTTTCAGACCTCTAACCTGATATTTCTTTGGCAATCGTACTATATAGAACCTGCGTATCAATTGGTTTTGCAATATGTCCATTCATACCAGCTGACAATGCAGCTGTGATATCTTCCGTGAAGGCATTGGCCGTCATAGCATAGATTGGAATCTGTTTTGCATCCTTTCGTTCCAGATTTCGAATCTTATTCGTTGCCTGATATCCATCTAATTCCGGCATCTGTATATCCATAAGTATCAAATCATAAGTACCTTCTGCGGCAGCCGCAAACATATCAACCGCCTGCTGTCCATCCTCTGCTGTATCCACGTCCATATGCACCATGGCCAATAACTCTGTAGCAATTTCTCTGTTCAGTTCATTATCCTCTGCAAGAAGAACACGATGACCAGTAAAATCAAACTCATCTTCATCTGCAGTCATCTTCTTATACTTTCCACCTGATAACATCATAAGTACATTGAATACCGTTGATTGAAACAATGGTTTTGTTACAAACAGATTCGCACCGGCAGATCTTGCATCATCCTCTACCTCCGCCAAATCGTATGCTGATACAATGATAACCAGTGTATCCTTGTGATACAATTCTCTGATTTTTTTTGTTACTTCCAATCCATTGATTCCCGGCATACGCCAATCTACAAAACATACATCGTAACCGCTGCCTGCATCATGAGCTGCATTAAGCATCTCAATTGCTTTTTCTCCTGAATAAGCGATTTCGTGTTCCACTCCAATACGTTTCAGTACTGTAGCAGTGTACTCTACAGCTTCCTCTTCATCATCTACAATCAAGGCACGGATAGATTTTAATTTTTCATTGTTGTCTGCCGGTCCTTGCTCGCACAAGCCAAAAGGAAGATCCACACGGAACGTAGACCCTTTGTCTTTCTCGCTTTCCACACTGATATGTCCCTGCATCATTTCCACAAGATTTTTAACAATAGAAAGTCCCAGACCACTTCCGCCATGTTTCATAGCTGTACTTGCAGATTCCTGTTCAAAAGGATGAAACAGTCTTTCTTTCATATCATCCGTCATACCACAGCCCGTATCCGAAACAGAGAAATTCATATATACCATATCCTGAGTCTTAGACGTCTGGGTAACCAGTACCTGAATACTTCCCCCTGCCGGAGTAAATTTCAGAGCATTTGATAAAAAGTTTAACAATATCTGATTAAGCCGGAGAGCATCTCCCACCAGTTTTTCTTCTGTCACTTCTTTTAGTTCCAGATTAAAATTAATTCCTTTATCTTTGCACTGGGAATAGTATAAAGTAGATATTCCTGTCAGCAGTTCTTTAAAATCAAACGGGTTACTGGCAATTTTTAACTTATTGCTTTCAATCGCAGACATATCCAGGACATCATTGATAATATTCAAAAGCACACGTGAGGATATGGTAATCTTATCCAGATATTCCAGTACTTTTTCCCTATTGTCCACTTTCACTCGGGCTAGTGTTGTCATACCTACAATGGCATTCATCGGAGTTCGTATTTCATGGCTCATACGTGCAAGGAACTGGCTCTTAGCCTGATTTGCCTGATCAGCCTGCTCGATAGCAACCGACAACTGCTCGTTTTTAGCCGACAATTCTTTGTTCTTAACCGTCTTTATCTTTCTTGATTTATTTAGCAGATAGAAGCACGCCAACAGCAGAAGGAGCACTATCGTAAGTGCCCAGCGGTACTGATAAGCAAAATCAATCAAGGTAAGATGGTATCGCTGATTATATACATTATTGATAATAATACTATTTAAATCTTTTTCTGAAAGCTGGGCGATACATTTATCAATAATAGGGATAAAGCGGCTGTCTGACAGTAAAGTATTCATCTCAGAATCGTCATTCTTATATATAAGCGTAGCAATACACAGTTCATCTTCCAGACTTTGAATAGGGATTACACTCATATCCTGGTATCTCGGTTTTGACAACAAAGGTTCTACCACATAGCGATTCTCCATCATCAAATCCGCATCACCCTTCTCCACTGCATCAAAACACTCCTGAATGGTTCCATAATTAGAGATAGTAAAATTGGGGTATGTCTCATTAATTACCGCCCCCAGAGATGCGGAACCGCTGGCCAAAGCAAGCGTCAAACTGCTGTCGCTGTCAAATTCCAGTTGTTTTGGTGCCACAAATACTTTCTCTGAACTCAAATAAGGAGAAGATAGCTGCATGGAATCTGTCATAGCATTTATTTTATTAAATTCCACATTAGACAACACATTAATATTATTCTCTCGAAGATATTCCGGAGTTACCTGCGTAGCAGGCAAAGCCACATACTTAAATTTGAATCCCGACAACTCCTGTATCTTATCTAAGACCTCTCTTGTAATACCTGCAAATTCTCCTGTGTTCTCATCTGTGTAGGATAATGGTGCATGATTTACCTGATAACCTATGGTAATCTCCGGCATCTGCTCTATGTATTGATTCTCTGCAAAAGTAAACTGAGAACTTCCATAAATGGAAAAATATTCAGACATCAATTCTGTCTGAAAATTCGGATCATTTAATAATAGTCTGGTCATGGCATCATCTAATTCTCTGCGCAGGTTGGTATCTCCCTTTTGTAAGATATAGTAGCTTTCCATTGGTGAAAACCGTCCCAGAAGATTTAAATCATCTGCTGCAAACAATATATTCGTAATCACTGCATCTACCTTGCCTGAACGAAGAGCATCTAAGACTTCTGTCATATTATCATAATAGGTCATATTCTTAGGTGAAAAATCATGTTCTACCGTATATTCTTCCATAAATTTCTGAGTAAAACTGCTGTTTTCAAAATTAACTGCACCAAAAGACATCTGTGACATAGAATTAAAGTCTTCAAACATCACATCCTTATAGTCCCCGTTTTTTAACGTATAGACAGCTCCACACTCCGAAGCCATGGTGTATGCAGAATAGTCAAACTCTTCCTCCAGATAATCTTTCTTCTGGACCGGCGCTACCAGGTCTACTTTCCCATCCCTTAAAAGCTGCGTTGCTCCTTGAAAGTTCTCTGCTTCCACATATTCATATATCCAGTGCGTTGTCTGTGACAGACGATTTAGGAAGTCAATATTATATCCACAGGCATTTCCATTCTCATCGAAATATTGAAATTGTCCCAATGGAAATACAGCAACCCGCACTGTCTTTTGTTCCAGCGCCTGCGTCTGCACCGGCAGTAAGGATACACCTATTATAATTGCCAGCAATAGTGCACTTAACTTCTTTATCCAATGATATTTCCCCTTACATATTCCACCCATATATTCATACTCTCCTTCCAGTAATTCTCTCAAGTACAAGAGTTCATAACTCGTATCGGATTTCCGTGCCTCGTACAGTTTAATTTCTATACTATTATTTATATTATAACAGTTTTTTCCACCATCATTATGCTATTTTCTGCAAATAACGTGTTATTTTCGCATTTTTGCGCAAAAAAGGCAGATAATCCTGTAAACTATCTGTCTTTTTTGTGTTTTCATTATGCTTCTGCATTTTCAGCTTTAATCTCTGCAATATGTTCCTGTACTTCTCTCATCTTTTCCTCATCCAAGGGATAGAATTTCATAGCAATCAGAGATGCTATCCAACCAAGAATCGGAAGGCCAAGGAAGGTAATCATGGATACCCAGAATATCGTAGACGTATACGAATCACCAACCTGCGGCATAACGGTCTTATATCCGATGGCTGCCAGTAAAAGTCCTACAATGGTAGTACTTAAAGCTGAGATAATCTTATCTACAAAGGAGAACAGAGTTCCCATCATACCAGGTACATAACGACCGCTCAGATAGGTTTCATAATCCGCACAGTCCGCTATCATCGGAATTACGATATTAGAAGATATGGATTTTACACCGGTGAACAGGCAATAGATAATCAAGAACGCTGCTGTTGGCAATAAACCACTTCCTATCTTCGTAGGGTCAAACACGATAAATACTAAGAACAGAAGTACTGCAAATAAGATAGCCAGCCAGGTGTACTGTACAAGTGCCTTCTTTGAACCTTTTTTCTGTGCCAGTCTGGTTCCCAGAAGAATAATCAGTATACTTGGGATAATGGTTATCATACTTAATTTTCCATAGAAACCATAATTACCGATTACAATTCCAAAAATCATCACCATAATTGCAGAATTCCCTGCTGCAGTGAGTGCCAGCTTATCCGTAGATGCCGATACTACCAGCATCTGAATGGCACGATTGTCTTTTAACACACTTATATAATCCTTGAACTTAATAGCAGGACCCTTCGTCCCACCCAGACCCCAGTTTTCCGGAATATCTTTCTGCCATAATGCTGCAATCGCTAATATGGTACAGATTCCTGCAAGGATAATGGAAGTAAAACAAAATTCCTGCATGGCTGCAACTCCCAGTTCTCCATACTTAGGCTGCAGATAATTAGAAACATACATCGCCATTCCGGTTGCAAGCCCCAGCACATAGATGGCATCACATCTGGTAAAAAGCGGTCTTTGTTTCGGGTCATTTGTAATACAGGTCTGTGCTGATTTCGTACAGGCAGTTTGGAACGTATACCCCACAATATACACAAGATAAATGAGGATAAATGTGACCGTTCCCCCACCGATTGCTACATAATACATAAGGATCAAACTGATAACCATAATCGTATAACCTAACAAAATCATCGGTCGAAACTTACCGATTTTCGTACTGGTCTTGTCAATAATAAACCCGATAATCGGGTCTGTTACCGCATCAAAGAGCCTGGTTGCTGTGATGATTGTGGAAATAGCAACAACTGCGATACCATAACCGCCTACAGCAAGATAACTGACATACATCATTAAAAACATAAATATATTGGTCGCTAGATTATTTAATGGAAAACACGCTATCTGCCATAGTTTTGCATGATTATATTCAACCTTCTCATTCACAATATTTCCCTGATTTTCTCTCATATGCCCTCTCATTCCGGTGCATTTACACCCTTTTTCACCCTGACATTTTCTTGTCTCACATTTTTCATTAAGAAAATATCATATTTACACTTACTATCATTTTTACTGTTCTGGCCGGAACTTATTCAACTTGTAAACTAATTATAATAAATTTTAAACTTTACAGTTATGACAAAACCTGTCATAATTAGTACAAAACCGAATTTAATATGAGGTTTTATTAGCTTTTATACTATTTTTAGGTATTGTAAGACAAATTTTAGGTGCAGCAGCTTTATCTGTCATAGGTTCATGGAATATTATGCATTTTCTATGTGTTATGTGTTCCAGATAATCGGAGGAAAATAGATATGGAGAATTCAACATTGGAAAAAGAGATAAGATTTCTAGTCAGCCTGGTTAATCGCTGTCTTAATATAGAGGTAAGATATATCACATCTCCTGAGGATTTTGTTTCTGCTTTTTCAGAAGATCCTTTTACCAATCATAAAGCGTTATCAAAAATCATAGATTTTTATAGAGGCCACGTTGCCCCGGTTACAATCTGTTCCTGGATTTCATCCAAACATCTTCGTTATATTATTCTTAATTTCTCATCTTCAGATGGAGTTCTCATCCTGGGACCCTATCTGGAAGATGCTTCTGACGATGAACTGATTTATCAGATTCTGGATTCCCATCACTTATCCATAGATTACTTTACGCGAATTAAATTGTATTATGACTCCTTACCACTCTATGATGATTCTCATATTTCCAATGTGGGAACTGATATTATAAAGCACTTGTTAGGAGAGGACATTATTATTAATTATTGCCAGCACGATTTTTCCACTATCGATACCTCGGAAAATGACTACATGCATCAGTCCCTGGAGCATTCCCTGTCTCTGGACATGATTGCCAAAAGGTATGAATGTGAAAAAGAATTAATACAGGCTGTTTCCTGGGGAAATATCGAAGAATCCACCAAGGCTCTTCATGAATTGGGAAAGTACTATGTAACTGCCATGCGCACCAAAGATCCTCAGAGAAATATAAAGAATTCTCTCATCACCTTCAATACACTGCTGCGTAAAGCCGCTGAGTATGGTGGAGTGCATCCTGTCTATCTGGATGAAACCTCTCACAAATGGGCAGTTCGCTTTGAAAACACCCACTCTTCCAAAGAGTTGGATGAATTCCAGCATAAGATGCTTCGCTCTTACTGTATGCTGGTGAAAAATCATTCTCTGGCCGGATATTCACCTATTGTGCGTCAGGCAGTCGATTACATCAATTTCAATTTAGCTTCCGGTCTTACTGTGAGTGGACTTGCTGATATGCTGAATATCTCTGCAGATTATCTGACAAGACTCTTTCGCCTTGAGCTGAAGTGCACCGTAATTGAATATATCAACAAACAGCGTATTACCTCCGCTGTAAAGCTCCTGAATACTACTCATATGCCTATCCAGAATATCGCTATGTGCATAGGGATTAATGACACCAGCTATTTTGGAAAACTTTTTAAGAAGCAAATCGGTATGTCACCGCGGCAATACAGAGAAAGCATCTAATGTTTTTTTGTTCTTCAAAAATATTTGACTGCGCACAAAAAGAGCAAGGCCTTATATACCTTGCTCTTTTTGTGTGCTTTATTCTTTGAATTTCATTTATTACTTTTTATAATCAAAATCCGGAATCTGATTCCATCTTTCTTTGAAGTAATGGGCAACCATTTTCGGTTTCCGGTCTCTTGTAAAGATTCCCTTTTTGTTGCCCTGTACCCGCAGTATACCCTGACTGGTTGCAAAATCCGCAAAGTTCCATACCTGTTCACCCACAAAATTCTCCATAGCATCTACTACACGATGATTCATCTTGTAATAATCAATCTGATACTCTTCTGTATACATGACCGGAACTGTATCATGGAATCCGCTGACTGTATCTGCCCCGTATTCGGTAAACATAAAAGGTTTGCCCTGGGCATTCCAGAATTCCATCTCTTTTTTCAGTGCAGTCTCTGCTGTTTCTAAATCTCCGCCATGGGCATACCAGCCATAATAGCGATTCAGACAGAACATATCGCTTAACTTCAAGGTACAGTCTTCCTGATAATTTGGCATCTGGACACTGACGATTGTACACGGTCTTCCCTGGGGATCTTCACTTCTCGCAAGATCATACAATGGTTTAAAGTACTCATATGCGCCCTTCGAACCGGAATCTGCTTCATTCGCAATGCTCCACATCACGACGCAGGCATGATTTTTATCTCTGGCAATCAAATCTCGAACAACATCCTTATGATGCTCCAGAGTCCGGATTCCGCCCTCTTCAATTGGATCAAAGGTGCTGACTCTCTTTCCGTCTTTAAAATTTGCACCGCCGCCGAAGTTTAAGTGTACACCAACCGCAGTAGTTTCATCGATAACCACGATTCCTTCCTTATCGCACAGGCGCATCATCTCTTCACTGTATGGATAATGACTGGTTCTGAAACTGTTAGCCCCCTGCCACTTCATAAGACTGATATCCTTTACATTCATAGGCATATTAAGGCCTCTTCCTGCAGGATATGTGTCTTCATGTTTTCCATATCCTTTGAAATAGAAAGGTTTTTCATTTATCAGGAATTTATTTCCATCAATCCTTACAGTTCTGACTCCATATGGCAATGTATACACATCATTTCCAAAAGTAACTTTTACTTCATACAGATAAGCACAAAGCGGCTGCCAGAGTTTCACCTGTTCTATCACCAGCGTTCCGGTATTTCCATGACTTACTGCTGCCAGACTGCCATCCTCATCAAAGACTTCTACCCTGACATCCCCCTCACCAACAGTATCAATCTGATACTTGATAGTTCCCGCTTCTCCTTCCACAGAAGATACCAGTGAGATATCACGGATATACTCTTTTGGTGTAGTGTAAAGTTTCACTGGTCTTGTGATACCACAATAGTTAAAGAAGTCAAAATTGGGAACATTTTTCTTCTTGCCGCCTACGTCTGAACCCATAAGGGAAGACATCATACCACCGCCCGGCACTTCACTTCCCACTGGAAGAGTAGAATGGTCAATCCGATTATCCACTGCAACGGTCAGCAGATTATCTCCTTCTTTTAAAAGTTCCTGCACTTCTGCCTCAAAAGGAAGAAAACCGCCTTTGTGTTCACAGATTAGCTGCCCGTTTAGATACACTTTTGCCACATGAGTCACTGCTGCAAAGCGAAGAAGCAGTCGCTCACTTGTCATCGCCTTTGGTACTGCTACATTTCTCTGATAGAATACCCATCCGTAGTGATCGCGGAAATCTATGCCATCTTTCAAATCATTGTAGGAAGCCGGTACTGGCATGGTCATCGCATCTTCCAGCTTATTCTCATACCACTTCTCCTCAAATCCATTTCCATTATCTAATTTAAAATTCCAGATACCACTTAAATCCACCAGACATCTTGACTGAGTTAAAATAGGATACAACATACCTTCAATCTCCTTTCGCGCTTTCGCTAACCGTTTGTTATGGTATTAATATACCAAATAAAGGAGATTTTAATAATAACAAATGCGACTATTAATAGGACAAATGCGAACCAATCATACTCTATGCTAGAAAAACTGTTCTGTACGATAATTTTTTTCAGCAAAACTATATTTTTCCAACAGATAAGCAGTCGCATTTTTAGCCACTGAACTTCTGGGGCAGAACATATCAAAGGCATGAAAACATCCTTTAAACTCTCTCATCTCTGCACGCACACCACAGGCCCACAGTCTGGTCATGTAGGCAACCGTCTCATCGTGAAAAGGTTCAATCGTTCCCACAATCAGTACCGCCGGCGGCAGGCCCTGCAAGTCTGCACACCTTCCCGCCGCAGCATAGGCAGGTACTGCATGCTTATCTACATCACCCAGATATAATTTCCATGCAGCAATATTCGCGGCTTCATTCCACACCGGTGCATCGTTATCCTTCATAGAATCGCTGTCTCCCCGGTCATCTAACATAGGATATAAGAGTATCTGATAAGCAATACGTACCTCTCTTTTATCCCTCGCATACAGACATAATGCTGCAGCCAGTCCACCGCCGGCACTCTCCCCGCCAACCATGATCCTTGCGCTGTCTATTCCCAGTTCTTCTGCATGTTCCTTCATATATTTTAATGCCGCATAGGCATCCTCCAACGCTGCCGGATATGGTCTTTCACAGGACAACCGGTATTCCGGAGCCACAATCACACAATTATGACGACGGATTAATCTCTTCGGAAATCCCATATTTACCATTTTCGCCGAACCCAGGGCATAGCCGCCTCCATGCAGCCACAAGATACCCGGCACCTTCACATCCTTCATCTTTCTTCTGGGAGTGAGGATATACGTCAATAATTCACTGTTATCCTTTCTGAGAACAGACACTTTCCTGCTTCTCATCCCTTTAAATCTCATACAGTTAAAATAAAGCTTCGAATAGCGATTCATAGTCCGTATCTTTTCCTCGGAATCCATCCTGGCAAATACTTTTAAAATCCTTCCGGTTTTTCTTAACTGTGGATGTATCATCTTACTTGTAACCTTCATCTATACTCCTCTTTAAATCTATTTCTTTATATCTGATTTTTTATATCTTTGCCTCCTACATCTTCTCAGCGATTTCATCTGCTACAAACACTCCACTGGCCGATGCATGGGACAAGGAATGGGTTACTCCGCTTCCGTCTCCGATTACATACAGTCCTTCGTATTTGGTTTCCAGATTCTTATTAATTGCCACTTCCATATTATAGAATTTCACTTCTACACCATACAGCAGTGTATCATCATTCGCGGTTCCCGGTGCAATCTTATCCAGTGCATAAATCATCTCTATGATACCATCTAAGATTCGCTTTGGAAGCACCAGACTTAAATCTCCAGGGGTGGCAGCGAGCGTTGGTCTTACGGTTCCCTCCTCGATTCGCTTAACTGTACTTCTGCGTCCCCTCTCCAAATCTCCAAAACGCTGTACAATTACACCACCGCCCAGCATATTCGACAATCGGGCAATACTCTCACCATATCCATTGCTGTCTTTAAATGGTTCAGAGAAATGCTTTGCAACCAACAGCGCAAAGTTCGTATTCTCTGTTCTCTTTTTCACATCCTCGAAACTATGCCCATTTACAGTAACGATTCCATTCGTGTTTTCATTTACCACGATTCCATATGGATTCATACAGAAGGTACGCACACGATCTTCAAACTTTTCCGTATGATAGACAATTTTACTCTCATATAATTCATCTGTCAGTTCTGCGAAAATCACTGCCGGAAGTTCCACCCGGACACCGATGTCCACGCGATTGGATTTGGTTGGAATATCCAGTTCTTTACATACGGATTCCATCCACTTACTTCCGCTTCGTCCTACTGATACAATGCATTTTTTGCACTCTGCAGTGCCGTCTGCAAATATCACCTGGTAACCGTCACTGGTTACCTTCAGTTTCTGAATCGGTGTATGAAAATAAAAATCCATTTTATTCTTTAATTCTTCATAAATATTACCCAGTACGATATAATTGATATCCGTTCCCAGATGACGTACGGAAGCATCCAGAAGGTTCAGTTTATTCTGCATGCAGATCTTCTTTAACCCTGTACCTGCAGTGCTGTACATCTTCGTGTCTGCACCGCCGTGGGAAGTGTTGATTTCATCCACATATTTCATCAGCTCCAGAGCTTTCTTCTTGCCTATATATTCGTACAGCGTACCGCCAAAGTCATTGGTGATATTGTATTTTCCATCTGAAAATGCGCCAGCTCCGCCGAATCCACTCATGATTGCACAGCTTTTACATTTAATACAGGATTTTACTTTTTCCCCATCGATAGGACAATGGCGCTCTTCCAGGGCAGCTCCTCCTTCAAAAACTGCTACCTTTAATTCCGGTTTCTTCTTCATTAATTCATATGCAGAAAAGATTCCTCCAGGCCCTGCACCTATTATAATTACATCATATTTCATCTCTGCTCCTCCATTCTGATCACATATCCAGTTCATTACATAGTCGATTTTATTGTCACTTATAATGTCAGCTATATATTAATGTTCAATCTCGTCAATATATAATTCTGTCCAACCCATACATTGATTATGCCAGTGTTCCCAGGCCATGTCCAGTTCCTTTTTTATCTGAGCTGTTTGTACTGACATATGGTCATACTCTTGCTGTATCTGACCACTTATAGTATCTCCAAGTCCCTGTTTTGACATATATATTTCCCAGGATTTTTCTTCCAGTTCTGTCTGCAGTCTGTTCCACCTATCCCACAAGATTTCCACCTTCTCTCGTGCTTCCTGCATAGGCTCTGCTGCCAGACGAAACTTCCAGTCAAGATAGACTTCTTCTGTACTAAATTCCCTCAGCCTGTGTCTTTCTGCCTTTGGTACTGCCTTAAAATCAGCTACCATAGCCTGCTCTTCCGCTCGAATCAGTGCAGTAAAATCTCCTTCCGATTCCTCACGCTGCCTCTTTTTCTTTAGATAATGAACATATCCAAATGGATAATACATCACGGACTGTCCTTCAAAGACAAGAATCGCATCGGCTACCTGCTGGATAAAGTATCTGTCATGAGACACAAAAAGGATGGTCCCTGTGTAAGCCTGAAAAGCCGATTCTAAAGTTTCCTTCGCCTGTATATCCATATGATTCGTAGGCTCATCTAAAACCAGCAGATTCGGCCGTGAAGAAAGCATCTCTGCCAGTACCAGCCGGGCTTTCTCGCCCCCGGATAACACATCCACCTTTTTTGAAGCGTCCTTTCCCTGAAAAAGATACGCTCCCAGGGTCTGGCGAACATCCTTCTCCGTCATCGCCGGAAATAAATCATGAAAATGTTCCACCACCTGCTTCTCTGATGAGATAGCTGCAGACTGCTGATCAAAATATCCCATTAATATATGATTACCTAATTCACATTTGCCTGAAACCGGCGGCAATTCTCCTACTACAGTTTTTAAAAACGTCGTCTTGCCCACACCATTGTCTCCGATAATGCCAATCTTTTGACCACGGCGCACTCTAAGTGACATCTCCAACAGTGCTTTTTCATATCCGATTTTTAAATGCTCTGCTTCAAGCACCCACTTACCGCCTAATACCTGAGGTTCTAACTCACCGGTAAATATATGCACATCATCTGCTTCCGGTTTTTCAATGCGTTCCATCCGGTCTATCAAAGTCTTTCTTGAACGGGCAAATGCGGCTTTCTTTGGTTTGTGTTTGAATTTTTCTATCAATTCATTCAGTCTTTTTAATTCTGCTTGCTGTGATTCATAGGACTTCTTCTGAATCACAAGATCTTTTCTCTTCTGCTCCCGATAGTGAGTATAGTTTCCTGCATACTTTTTTAATTTTCCATTTTGCAGTTCATATACTACATCAACTACCTGATCCAGAAAAAACCGGTCATGGGATACGAATACTACCGCTTTGTCATAATCTGCCATATACTGTTCTAACCATTCCACTGTAGGAATATCCAGATGATTCGTCGGTTCATCCAAAAGCAGAATATCCGGTTTCATAAGCAACAGGCGAATCAGCGAGATTTTCGTCTGTTCACCACCGGAAAAGTCAGCTAATTTTTTCTTCTTTTCCTGCTTATCAAAACCAAATCCTGTAAAAATACGATTATATTCCATCTCATAAGTGAAGCGCTCCTTAGAAAAGCTGTCCTTCTCAGGGCAGCCCTCCAATAATAGTTCTTCTACTGTTTTATCCTGGTCCTGCCGTGTATTTTGCCGCAACATACCTACTGTTACCTTTCGGGAACTGCTGATGGCCTGCTGCTTTTGCCGGTCATCCCGGTCCACGCTTAGTTCTCCTGCAATCAAACGAAGAAGCGTGGTTTTCCCCGCTCCATTACGTCCTACGATTGCAATCTTTTCTTTTCCCTTTATTTCGAAGTCTATATGGGACAAAATCACCTGCCCGCCCATAGACACTGTACCATTCGTGATTTGATATAACATAATTCTCCATTTCTTAGTATATCCTTGTTTCCACTGTTTTCTAGCCGTTTACAAATTTCCCAATATATAGTTGTAAATTTCCTGATATGTAGATGTACTGTAATGAACTCCATCCGGGGCAGAAAATCCCACATCCATCATATGTGAATAACTGTCAAGATAATTGATATCTTCTCTCAATCCCGAACGGATAATATTATTAAAATTCTCAATCTCGCTGTTATATACTTTGTATTTCTGCTGGCCTTCTGCCACTTCATCTACAGGATCTACACTATTAATATACAATGCACAACCATACATATCCTTCATAGAATTAAAATAATTGAGATAATTTCCTACATTGTATAAGTCATTCACTCCCAGGCTGACAACAATCGCACTGTTTTCTGTAACCTGACCTGCTAATTCACTGGCGGCTGTAGAAGTCAGCCAGGAATATCCCTCTCCGCTCTTGCAGATATAGGCATCTCCCGTTCCCAGCGCATCACGCATTCCTTCGGTTCGTGAATCGCCTACGAATATAATCTTATCATAGGAAGCTGCCTCTTCCTCTGCTGTTGCTGCAGCTTCAGACCTTGCTGCCGCGCGGGCTTCGGATCTTGCCAGCGCATCCGCCTCCTGGGCTTCTTTTTCCTTTTGTGCTGCTTCTTCCTGCTGCTTTTTCAGTTCGTTGATTTCCGCTGTGAAATCACAGGATTCTCCTGTTTTTGGTGTCACTTCTCTGGATAACTGTCCATATGGGCTGTGACAGATGATGGTACTCTCCTTCGCCGGCAGAGAAAGTGTTGTCTCCTCTGTCTCCACACCATTAATGGAGATACTGCCTTCATATAGAATCTCATAATCCTTTGCAGTTTTGTCTTTCCCCGGATCTACTTTCCATACATTTTTATCAAAAACCATGTGAATGGTATATTCTCTTTTATTAATTTCCAGTGTTACCATTCTCTCAGTATCCGAATCTCCTTCAATGGATATCATCTTGACAGCATCTGACTTCGTCTCTTCTGTCTTTGTATTGTTCGTTTTTCCAACTTTCGAGTCTTTCTCTGTGTCATTTTTCCCAGTCTCTTCTATAACTTCTGTCAGGCTCTCCCCAAAATCATTCTCAGACTCCTTGTCTCCAGTCTCAGAATCTCCCTCTATAGCTTCCAGTAAACTGTCTGCAGCAGTATCTGTAGCTTCTTTGGTGCTCTGTGTATCCTCGTCAGAATCTTCTTCACTATCCTCTGTATCCTCGTCGGAACTTTCGTCACTATCTTCTGTATCCTCATCGGAACTTTTCTGCAAATCTGAGAAATCGCTGATATACCAGTCTATATCACCTTCTGACAGAAAAATATTTTCAGGTAAATACAGCATGTCACTTATGTCTTCACCTGACTGTATCTTTTCCACAAAGGACAGGGACGCAAGATATCCTTCATCCTCTTCGCCTATTTTATCTTCCCCGGTCTCAGTTGTTTTCTCTTCTGACTGCTTTGCGTCTGCTGTTGTGTTTGCCTGCTGTCCCTGCGCACATCCTGCAAGACATAATGCTGCGCATAAACAGAGTGCATATATCTTTTTTCTCATTGGCATATAACCTTCTTTGTCTATTATTTACTATGTGTCATTATCTTTTTTGTTATCAGTTTCTTATTTTTGATTTTTATTGTTAGTTCCTTATCATCAGTTCTGCTTTCTTATACCGCATACTAATTCAACTTGCCTTACGTACAGACCACCAATTAGGAACCGGAAGGGATTCTCACTAACTTACTGGTATATATACCCTCCTCTTTTGTTCCATCTGTAACCAGTATCAAAACAGGAACGTGCTTTTTTCTCAGAAGATGAATCATTGGATAGGTCATCAAAGATACCCCTTCCATAATTACCGCCTCCGGCTTTTCCTTCATGATTTTCTTCAAGGTGTTTTTTTGAAGTGTTTTCCACTCCTCCTTTTCCATATCAACCACTGCATAATAGTCTTCCTCTGCTAACTGGGGAATACCCGGTGCATCCATCACCTTGATAACTGTATGTTCCATACCCTCTATTGATTTTAATTTTTTCTTTATCCCTGATATGGATTTATCTATCAATCCGGATTTATCTGAACCTTCCCGGTAATAGACAATAACCGGAGTATTGACATATACCTTCTGGCTGAGTTTGCATGCTTTCACTGCATCTTTCAACTCGCCTACCGACATAAGGAACCCGCCTTTATGACAAAATGCTGCTGATTCCAATCCGGTTTCTTCCTGAAGTTCTTCATTTTCAAGTCCCAGCCATCTAGCTGGAAAACTGCATTTATAATTCATAGAACCCGGTCTTTTTAATGGCTGGATACAATATCCGCCTCGATTTGATGGGAATATAATAAACTCTATCTCAGTATCTGAAAGCTTTTTCTGGCAGGGGACAAATTGCGGCATAACAAGAATTCGCGCAAGCGACTCTGTTGTATTCTGCTGTGTCTTTTGTTTCTCCAGAAATTCTTCTACCAAAAGATCCGCCCGTTCATTTCCACGATATTTTGCAAACTTATTTTCCAGCACCGTTGATGCAAGGTTTACTGCCTCGAAAAATGCGCTGTCATTATTTCCCTCCACATCCCAGGATGGATTAAAATCTCCAATCAGAGAAGCGAGTTCATTTCGCTCACCTGTATTATCATTCAGGTCCAATGGCTGCACAAAATCATGGTCAAATCGAAGTGCCAATTCTTCTCCAAGAATCTCGAAACCTAATTCTTCCCATAACAACCCAAAAGCAGCATATGGAATCCCATTATCTCTCACTCGAGCGTCTCTTTGATGATGGTCGTACTTCCCTCGGCCAATATCAAAGACAATCCCAGAGAATTCTTCCGGCACACGGTTTCCTCTGAAAATCTCTATTTCCGGATTGAGATATAATAACAACGCTGCTGAAAATACATCATCCGCATGGAATTTTCCTCCGTGGGTAAATCCTTTTGCATCTTTTTGATTGATTTGTTCTATTAATTGACTCATATTATATCCCTTCCGCTTCCAATTTTTATTTTCCGTTTTGTTCTTACCCGCCTGCGCTCTATCACAAACTCCTTTTATTTCTATCTTTTGGGAAGTTTAACTCGCAAAATGTTTACAACATAATTATCCAACACATTATATTCATTATACGATTCTGAGTTTTTTTTTCAACTCTTATTCCTTTATTCAGCTTTATTCTGTATAATTCCAAACAAAAATCTAGCATAATATGTTAAAGTGTATTACTTACAAAGCAAAAGCGAGGGATTTCACCCTCGCCCATGTCTTACAAAAACTTTTTCAATTCTTTTACAAATTCTTCTTCCATATGAATAAGTTCCAGTGCAATATCTTTTACCTCTTTTGATGCCTCTGTATACTTATTATAGTATTCGCTGACAGACTGGATTCCCATATTGCAGCCATCCATCATTAATTTTGCTGCCTGGTGGTCATCATTTCTCATCAGCAGTTTCATCTCTGTGGTAAACCAGGAGAATATCTCTGCCACCTTTCTTGGCTCTTTCTCAGAGCTTGCGATCTCTTCCAGTAATTTTGAAATTCTCGATTCTATCTCTTCATGTTTTTCCTTATAACAGTCAATAACCTGTCTTATCTCCTGTTCGGGCGACATCTCTATCACCTGATCCATACTTGTGATTGCCATCTTGCAACCGGAAATGCATTCCTGCAGCAAGTGTCTGGTATCTTCATTCATAGAATAATCCTTCTTTCAGATATTTTCTATAGTATCTGCCATCCTGCAAAAATATATACAAGTCCAAGTTCTGTTTGCATAAAATGAAAGAAAAGGAAGTAACACGACTATGTCACATATTCTCTCCTCCTGGCTATTTTTTAAGTACCAGTGTTTGTAAGGTATCAAATAATTTCTGCGGTTCCACCGGTTTCGCAAGATGTTCGTTCATTCCGGCAGCAAAACTGGCTTCCACATCTTCGGCAAAAGCATTGGCTGTCATGGCAATAATTGGTATAGTTTGTGCATCCTCCCTATTGAGGGAGCGAATTGTCCTGGCTGCTTCTAATCCGTCCATCACCGGCATACGAATATCCATCAGAATTCCATCGAAGGTATTAACTGGCGACTTTTCAAACAGTTCCACACCAAGTTGTCCATTTTCAGCCCAGGTCACAGAAATACCCATGTTTTTCAACATATGTATTGCAATCTTGGCATTCAATGGATGATCCTCACACAGCAGCATATGAATGCCTTCCAGTGGAGTTTCCTCATTTGTTGCCCCTTCTTCTGCATTGCTCGTTTCTTCTTTTGCGTTCTCTGTTATCCCTTGTTTTTCTTCCACTGCATTTTTCTCATTAATCTCTGCATTATTATCTTTTACATGTTCCGGTCTTTCAGCCAGCAAAAAGTCCATGTACAAGGTAATCTCTGTCCCCTCGTCTATCTTACTTTTCACTTCAATCGTACCGCCCATCAGGTCAACCAGCTTCTTTACAATAGCAAGACCCAGACCGGTTCCCATAGTGCTGTCCGATGGAATTCTGTTTTCCTGAGCAAATGGTTCATAGATTTTAGAAAGGAACTCTTCACTCATCCCAATCCCTGTATCCCGAATGATAAATCGATTGCGAATTCGTGTGGCATCCTTCGATACCCTCTCCATGATAAAGTCCACTCGTCCGCCTGAAGGAGTAAATTTCTCAGCATTGCTAAGAAGATTCATAAAGATCTGTTTTACCCTCTGTTCATCTAACACGAGATAATTCCACTCTTCATAGTTCTTTTCAAACTTAAACTCAATGTTCTTTTGTTCCATGGACGGCTGTATCATATCTATGATAGATTGAAACAGTAATTCTCCGCTGCAGACTTCCGGTTTCAGCGCTACCGAACCGATTTCGATTTTATTGACTTCCAGCACATCATTAATCAGTTGAAGCAGATATTCCCCTGACTCTCTAAGCTGTGGGATTTCCGCTTTAATTGCCTCTATGTCATCCTCATTCTCCATGATATAGCTGAGCCCCAAGATTCCATTCATAGGTGTACGCATATCATGGCTCATCCTGGACAGGAATTCTGTTTTTGCCTGATTGGCACTGTCCGCCTGGGCAACTGCCAGCCGAAGTTTCCGGTTGGACCGTGTGCGGGAAATTGCTACATATAATACACCGGCACCCATTAGCAGAACAAATCCCAGTGTAAATACTACTACATTAAACTTATTATTGGCGATATATTCTCTCAGCGAAACTTCCGGGACTGCCGTTGTCAGATTTCTCACCATCAATTCGTTTTTCTGTGTTTTGGAAAATGAAGCGATTGCCTTATTCAATATAGATTGAAGTATCGGGTCTTCATAGCGGGAAATACCAATACAATAATCTGAGTTTGTATCCGGAAGTACATAATCGCTTAATTGTCCCTCATATTTTTGAGTTATCAGTCTGGTACTGGAATTAGCCGGAATAAAGGTAAGATCTGCCGCCCCAGTATATACCTTCTCAATGCATTCCTTAAAGGAATCCACATAAATCAGATTACCATATCCTCTCATAGTCGCTGCCTGTTCAAAAAGCGGGTATCCCTTTCGAATCGCAACTACACAATCCGGTTGGGTATAATCATTTTCATTTCCTTTTACCACCATTGCAATACTATTATCATAATATGGTAAGCTTAAGTCCACACCCCATTTTTCTGAGATATTGATATCATTGGATACGGAAGCGATAAGCTGTACTTCCCCGTTTTTCATCTGTTTTTTCAAGTCTGGCATATCCTGGCGGGATATATACCGAAACTTCAGTCCCGTATATTCCGCTATTAAATCAAAGGAATCTACCACAATTCCTGAATATTTCCCAGCCTTCTTATCGTAGTATTCCATAGGCTCAAGGTCCATAGAAATAGCAACTATAATTGGTTTGGAAGATGCAATATATGCTTTCTCCTCTTTGCTAAGCGCTAACTGAACTGAGATATTCCCATAATATTTCTCATTTAAATCAGCCTCATAATAGGGCGAATTTAAATGTATCGATTCCACAGCTTTATCCAATTGTATTTTCAGCTGTGGCCGCTGCTTGTTCATGCAAAAATACAGAGGAACCGTGTTAATTCTTGCTAGAATTTTATATTTACTCTCGCATCGAATCGTAGACATCAGAACTGCTTCCACCTGGTTATCTTCTAAGGCCTGTTTTGTTTCCTGATCTGTCTCGTATTCCTGAAATTCTGCATTCACTCCATATTCTGCCAGCTTTTTTTTCGTTTGCTCTGCCCGTATGCTTCCTGCTAATGTGGCAATCTTCATCCCGTCATAGGATGCATAATCATTGTAAGCATAGTTATTATTGCCGCGTTTTACGCACAAGACAGTTCCGCCCTCGCCCATATCATCCAGCGAATAATCCCATTTTTGCGCACGGGTATCCGTATACTGACATCCGGCCAGTATATCAATCTCTCCATTTTCCAGAGCCTTTGTCGCCTCTTCAAAACTCATCTCTACATACTGATATTCCCACTGCGTATATTTTCTGATATCTTCCAGATATTCATACGCATATCCACTGACACTTCCGTCCGCACTCATCTGGAGATAATTGGGATAATCTATCACTGCAACACGTACTGTCTCCTGCTGTGCCTGCACAGAATAAGGGGTAACTCCTATCAAAGATAAAACCAGACAGAGTATCGCGCCAACCATGCTAATCCCCATCCTACCTCTTCCACATCTTCCAGGACCAGTCAGAACCTTACGCGGCAGTTTATTTATGTCACATAAAACACTCACATGATTCACCACCCTCCTCTTCCTATTTGGGGTTTACATTATTTCATATCAGTTGCTTATGCCATTTTCCATATTTTCTATACTTATTATCTTCCGCACTTACTATTTTCTACATTGTACCATGCTGATTTTGGCGAGGCAATAAAACACACTGCCAGTTTTTCCTGGATTTAGATATACCAACCAAAGCACCAGAAAAATTACGCATAAAGCCTTATATTCAGCTAGCTTTATTCCAGATAGCAAAAGCAGCTTTGAATGAGATTTTCGCTCATCCAAAGCTGCTTTTACTATACAATTAGGGGAATTGTAATTTATTATTTTTGATTATACTTATCAATCTCATCATCGATGATTGGATCCACATGTGGGAACAGACATCCAGGTCCGCCGTATGTGATACATGGGATGAAATGTCCGCCTGGTCCATAGGCTTCACAAGCTCGTTTTACTTCTGTGCGAATCTCTTCTTCAGTGGCATCGGCACGGTCTACGATAGATGCATCAATTCCACCCATAAGAGTCATGCGTCCATTTAACTGTTTCTGAAGTTTTGGAATGTCATTCTCTGGAAGTACACCCTGCCAGATATCAATTCCCAACTCTACCATATCCTCTATGATTGGTTCTAAGAAAGAATCTGCATGATGCATAATGATAACATCGTGATCCTTCATATATTTGTAAGTCTTTGCGTACTGAGGTTTGATAAATTCTCTCCAGGTGTCAGGGCTGGTAAACATCGCGTGTTTTGCACCCCAGTCGTCATGAGTTAACATAATGTCAGGTTTGATGTTATCAACAATCATCTTCATATATTGATAACGATACTCGCCAATAGCTTCACACAGTTCCATCATAGCTTCCGGTTCAAGAAGGTAGTTAAGAAGCATGTCTTCAAATCCCATGAGGAAATGTAATCTCTCAAATACACCGGTTGGCATAAATCCCATAACCAGTTTGCCTTCTGCTCTGAATTCCTCAGCCTGTTTAATAAATGGTTCCCAAAGAGCAGAGTCTGAACAGTTAGCCTCCAAATCAGGCATTACCAGCTCTTCTTTCCAGTTTGTGATATCTTTGATCACTTTATTCTCAGCAGTTACATGAGGCATCGCTGCAACCTGACCTTCCGGCCAGAGAATTGTAGTTCCAAAGCGGTCAACTAAAGGTTCCATGCCTCTGTGACGGTTTCCCCTGATGTAAGATGCCACTGGACTCGGTGGATAAAATACAGTTCCTTCAAACTGTTTTAAAAGTCTCTCCGGTTTTCCATCCTGTTTGATTGTTTCTAAAAATAACTCTTTTGCTGTCATGATTGTATGTCCTCCTGTTTTGTCTTGTTTATATCTTTTTTGTTTCTAGCTTTTTGTTTCTAGCTTTTTTCTTCTAACTTTGGTCCATTCTCTCCCTGGCCAGCCTTGCCTCTGACCCGTATAATCTCTCGGCTACGCCGAGGCTTTTATTGCAGTACTATCGGAATCATTAGACAATTTTTACTTTGCTCTCGCATCAATCTCTACCTGATAAGCTGCTACTTTATCCTTTGTGATTTTAAATCCAAGAACAAGAAGCAGCATACCTGCCAGACATAATGCTGCTGGCACCAGGGCAAATGCAATAGTCATGCCCTGTCTTGCTGCACCTTCTAATACAATCCCTGATTTCCATCCAACTGCTACCAGGCAGATACTAAGAATGGTTCCACGAAGGAATACTGCAACTTTAAGCGGCAGATTCTGCAGTCCCATAATCCATCCTGATGCATCTTTGCCTGTCTTCCATGTAGAATATACAACCGTGTCTGCATATAAAGCCGGGGATGCTGCAAATGCCATACCGTAGAAGACATTAGCCAGTGTCATCATAGCGATAACTGCAAATGCATTACCATATAATATGTATACCAGGAATAATGCTACAGCCATTCCGCCGTAAGCGATAATCATCGTTGTACGGGATGATAATGCTTTTGCGATATATCTCATAGAGAATGCACCAATGATTGCGCCTAATGAAATACAGAGTGTATAACTTACCATCATTCCAGGATTGCCCATAGCATCACGGAAATAATAAATTGCGGATGCTGCAGTTACGAATTTCACACACCACTTTGCCAGGTCAGCCAGCATAAGTACCATTAACGGAGGATTTTTAAATAAAGAAGCAAACATCTCCGGAATCGTTACTTTACTCTTATCGCTTCCTGCTTTCACATTCTGCTCTGTCTCAACTTCTTCATATCCATCTGTCATCTTGAAATGTGCAAAATATCCTACAACCATCAAAATACCCAGACAAAATGCTGCAGCGGCAAATTTATTCTTCTCACCAACGAATCCTGCAAGCAATGTTGCAAAGGGAAGGCCAAGGTAAGAGAAGAGTAATCCGCCCACGTTATTCCATGTCGCGCGGGAAGAAGCAAGTGTTGCACGGTCTTCCGGTGTTTTTCCAACTACACTGACCAAAGTTGCATTGGCCACATAACTGAAGTTCCATACTACGTGAGATGATATTGCAGCTGCGATGATGATAACTGCTGACAGGATCTCATTGTCTCCAATACGGATAAACATAAATGCGTAAAGGAATGGTACCAGCCATGGAAGTAAAATCAGCCAGGAACGATAACGCCCCCATTTCTTTGCTTTTGTTCCATTGATAATTCCTCCATATAGCCAGGATAGACAAGCATCTACTATGGTAAATACAGAATTAATGATTCCTGCAATTCCTGCACTGAACTGTGCCAGGTCTGTCAGGAATGTCATGAAGTAAAACGTCTCGATGTTACTCATCAATACAAAACCTGCATCACCTACACCAAAGAAATATTTCAGTGTACTGCTTAAGCCTTTTTTCTTTTTCGGCTCCTGCGGTGCTGCTTTTGTGTCTTTTGTTTCACTCATATTTTGTTCCCCCTCTCCTTTTCAGGTTTTATGGGTTAAGTATAAGTCTCTTTTTTCAAATCGTAAAGTCGCATAAAGTTTTATCTTTTATCTTTTCATTCGTACTTTTTGTACAGTCATTATTGTAATATTGCACAATACACTATGGTTTATTTCTATATGCTGTAAATGTGATTTGTGTTATAATTTAGACAATATATTTTGAATTTATCCATCTGGAGGTGACATTTTGCTTAATTCTTACAATTCCTTTACAAATGAATTCCCCTGTTTTCATCTTAATTTACAAATACTGGCTGATGAATTTGTCGGACGATTTCAACATGTACACAATTACTGCCAGAAAGACCCTCTGAATCTGGATGGAATAAGGATGTATCAGCCCGATAGTATTCTCTCACCGACTTATATCTATCTGATTACAGCCTCTGAAGTACCGCAAAACATCAAAGACTTCCAACAGAATTCTTTTCTGATAGTTGGAGAAGTCGATTATTCCCTTTTTCCTGATATCTGCCGGATACTCCAAGTAGGTAATGAGGATGACTTTTCGCTTGTATTTACCATTGCACAACAGACCTTCGAAAAATATCAGCAATGGGATCGCAATCTGCTGCTTTCTATGAACAGTACAAATCCCTTAGACGAGATGCTTACCTTCAGCCTTGAGATATTTAAGAATCCGATTTTTGCACATGACAGCAATTTTTATATTCTCTCCTGCCCGCGTCATGTACAGGGTATGTCTGTCTGGGAAAAAGATTCAAGAACAGGGCGCCTGATTGCACCGCTTAGTTTGATACATGATTTCAAAATTGATATGGAGTATCTGCGCACTCTGAATACTACAGGGTCTGATATTTACTCAAAAGACCTGCGTGGATACCGTATTTTATATAGAAATCTGTGGATAGACGGGATTTATGAAGGACGTATCTGTATAGATGAACTGCAGACAGCTCTCCTGCCTGGACAATTCTTTGTGTTAGAATATCTCGGTTCTTTCATCGAACAATGTATAGGAAGTAATAATCTATTTCAATTGAACCGAAAGAATGATATGCGTCAGTTTTTCTCGGACTTTCTGGATGAAACCCTGTCGGATTTTCAAAAGATTCCTTACTACCTGTCTTTTCTTAACTGGAACAGAGATGACCGCTACCTCTGCCTACATCTGGATACAGAACAGCAAAACGAGCATATGCACTCATCCGCTGCCACACTGGGACATATTGAATATCAGATTCCTTCCGGAATTGCCTTCTTATACCATGAGGGGATTGCGGTAATTGTCAATCTTTCCTATGATCATTCTTCCATATCCGATGTAATCAGCAGTCTGGCTATTATTCTGCGAGAAGGACTCTTCAAAATGGGTGCAAGTTCGCAGATTCACGATTTTATGCTGCTGCCGCAAGGTCACACTCAGGCAACAGCGGCATTAGAGTTAGGTAAAAGAAGCGGCAGCATGATATGGTGCCACCGCTTTGATGATTATGTATTAGAATACATCTTGGATGAGAGCAGCAGTCGTATCTCTCCCGAGCTGCTTTGCAGTGATGCTTTAGCAATTCTGCAAAAGTATGATGAAAAGAATAATACCGAACTGTATCATACTCTCAAAACTTATCTGGAACTGGAGCGAAATGTACTTCAGACCGCAAATACGCTGTTTATTCATAGAAGCACCTTATTTTATCGGATTGAACGTATACGAAAGCTCACTAATATAGATTTAGATAATTCCAAAACCAGGTTGATATTACTGCTGTCCTTTCGTTTAATAGAGAGCGAGAAAGGGATACTTGATGTTTTTATCTAGAATGTACCTTTTACATCACTCCAGTTTTTCTCTGCATATGCCATTAGTTCTTCTGCCTGTTTTAATGGCATATCGTCAAAATACAAGTACAATCCTTTTGATCCATATTTCTTAACGATGCGGTCGGTATTGCGAATCCAGTCTTCGAAGTTTCCGGAATACACCTTGACCCACAAGCCTTTCCCTGCCGCTCTGGCCTTATCATAGATGACATCCCACTCTGGCAGTGTTCCGTCCGGACCATAATCTCCGCTGGTCCATTGCAGCGCGTCGATTCCTTCTACTGTCATCAAATCATCCATGTGTCGAATGGCATCCGGGCCATCTAAGTGATACAGCACATGATCCAGCGGCTGGGTTGCCTGCTTCAGTGAATCCAGTACAAATGTTTTAAAATAGTTAGAAGAGAGCATTGCAGAAAAATCACACTGTAGTTTCTGTGTCTTCCCTGAGCCAAAGATCTGGAATACTGTATATGCGCTTCCGCCCTCGTACTCTGCGTATTTATAGAATGCATCATAATACTGCTGATACAAATCAGTAACTTCCTGAACTCTCTTGACGATGACATCTGTCTCTTCCACCATGTCATCCATCAAATCATTTAACAGTACCTGCGTGCCTCTAAGAGATGCCAGCACATCCAGATTCTCCATAAGATCCGGAATTGCAATCGGAAAGTCATCACCGATTCTCTTCTTACACTCTTCAAACAACCAGATATGCTTTTTAAACCACTTATTTTCCGGATTAAATTCAAGCTTTGGAAATGTCGCCCAATCATCCACACAGGAATTAAACCATACTGTATCCGGTTTAAACACAATCTCGCTTCCTAAATATCCTGCAATAGAACCAGGTCCGAAATCTGCATTTAAATTAGGAAAGCTCTCGCCTAAAAATTTATGGGTCTCACAATAGTTTCGGAAACTGTTCACAATTCTATCAGGATTTAAATATTTATCTTCCATATCCTTTGAATGAAGATGATCCGGCAAATGATATGGGTCAAATTCCGGTTTTACCCCTACTACCCGCATAAGTGGTCTTCCTGAATTATCCCTATTCCAATAATCATCAAATCTCTGTTTTGTTCCCTGCCAATCCTCTTTGTACTGCATGCTTTTGTCCTCCTATTTTAATTTTCCTAATAAAGTGCTGTAAAATATAGCAATTGCTAATGTACCGATAACAATTTCAAAACATGTAAGGCTCTTGTAGCATTAATATACAGTGCCTGCCGCTGTAAGGAACCGCAATATTTCTCCACATGAGGCACAAAAACCACATCAAACTCCAATCCCTTCGCCAGATAGAAAGGCATAACCGAAATCCCCGCAGCAAACTTCATACTGTCCTTATGCAAAAGCGTCACCTGAGCGCCCTCTTCTTCTGTCATCTTCGCCTTCAATTTAGTAAAAGTCTCTAATGCCGAAGCCGCATCCAGACATAACACTGCGATAGTACTCATCTCTTCCTGTTCTCTTATCTGATTTACAAGTGCCTCATACATCACATCTTCATCAGCGTAATTCTGCACTTTTGGTTCTTCTCCATGCCGCTGTACGCTTTCGTTTTCTTCCGCTATATCATCCAGCAAAGAAGCTGCGTAGGAAGATATCTCCCAGGTAGAACGATAGCTTTTATTAAGAGACACGCAATAGATATCTTTCCCGAATATCTTCGGCAGAAATGATAATACATCCTGCTGTTTTTCCGCCATAGTCTGTGCTTTGTCTCCCAGAATAGTCATGGGGCAGGTAAAGAGTTTTTGAATAATCAGATATTGAAGATAAGAGTAATCCTGCATCTCATCTATAACCAGATGCTTCACTGCCCTTCGCTTTGGCAGTTCCTGGGTAGCATACTTTAGATACAGCAGCGGATAGACATCTTCATAGGGAATCATACCCTGGATAAGCTTTAGTTTTTCCCTTCCGCTCTCTTCCAGAAACTGCTGATACAGTTTAAAAGCATCTGTGACACGGTACATCTTATTTAACTGCTCAAGTATGACCGTCTTCTCCTCATCCTCCATATTACGATCTCGAAGTGTCTCTTCCTCATCAATGAGATATTCCCCTATATGCCCCATTCTGGCAAATATTGGAATATCACAGAATTTCTCATAGAATAATTTGGATATCTTATGGGCCTTCATAAACATATTTTTATAAGAAAACTCCTTGATATCCACCACTTCCCATTCCAGCTTCAGGATGAATTCATTCAATTCTTCTACATACTCTTTTGACTGTTTGTAAGAAGCCTCTTCACTTTCCTTACTTTGCAGTCTTCGTTCTATCTCGTCATAGCGGTCTTGTGCTTCGCCAAACTGTATTAATTCTCTGTATGCATAATCGTCCAGAGTCATTTCACAGATATTTTCTTCTCCCAATTCCGGTAAAATTCGTGAGATATAATCTCCGAAAATGCTATTTGGAGACAATACAAGAACCTGTGCAGCATTTAACTTTTCCCTGTTGTGATATAGAAGATATGCGATTCGATGCAGCGCCACAGAAGTTTTACCACTTCCTGCACATCCCTGCACAGCAAGTATTCTATGGGACACATCACGAATAATACTGTTTTGTTCCCGCTGAATGGTTGTAACAATACTTTTAAGCTTTGCATCTGCGTGTTCTGCCAGTGTCTGCTGAAGAATCTCGTCATCGATATTCATCTCATTTTCCAATGCGAAGAGAATTCTGCCATGGCGTATCTTATACTGTCGCTTTCTTACAATCTCCCCCTTCATACTGCCCGATGGTGCCGCAAACTCTCCCGGTCCTTTATCGTAATCATAAAAAAGACCTGACACAGGTGCCCTCCAGTCAAATACCAGCGGTACTGCAGCTCTCCCACTTGCAAGATTAGCAATTCCAATATAGTAAATCTCCGGCTCATCTTCTCCGTCATAACGAAAGTCTACTCTGCCAAAATATGGTGAGTCCAACATTTTGTTGTACCTTTTTGCATCTAAAGAATATTCTTCCTGCTGGGTAAGCCGTACTTTAAGTGCCTGTTTGTTGTCGTACATCTCATATCCATATTCATCGAACTCTGTATAATTCTCCCAGAAATAGTCATGCATGGATTCCATGTCTTTTACATTATTTTCCATTTTTTCAGTCATCTGAGATATTTTCTCATGGACTTTAGTTATAACCATTTCCAGATACTGCTGTTCTTCCTTTTCTATACTCATCTGTCTACCTTTCCTGTCTAACCATAGAAAGACTGCTCTTTCCCATCCCACCTCTTATGCTTTTCAACATGGAAGCGGGAGACTTCCTTCATGAATTTAAATACCAACATTGCCACTGTTTATTCCATCCACTGCCAATCTCAAAGGAAGCCAGTCAATTGCTTTACGGATATAAGTATCCCAAAAGTCCCATTCATGTCTTCCCGGTCCTACATCGAAAGTAACTTCCAATCCTGAGTTCTGCAAAAACTCAGCCATATCCTTATTCACGCCAAACAAAGAATCCCGGTCTCCGCATGCCATATAAATCTTTGGAAATTCCTTTTCTTCCTTTATCATCTGTTTCACCAGATACTTCGGGTTCTTATCACTTTCCAATAATTTGTCCAGATCACCAAAGCAGTTTTCGGCATAATCCCTGTTTTCGATAAACAGTGGCTTACTGTTATCCCGTCCCGGTAATTCTTCTATAATCAGAGCTGCTGACAGCGCAAGAATTGCACCGAAGGTGTCACTATATTTTAATCCGTTTCTCAAAGCGCCATATCCGCCCATGGATAGTCCGCCAATAAAAGTATCTTCTTTTTTGTGAGATAGATGAAACATCTTTCTGGTAAGTTCTACCAATTCTTTCCCCACAAATTCTCCATAGTAATTATTTCCCTTCGGCTGATCCACATAAAATGCATTATCGCCTGACGGCATAACTACTGCAAGGTCATTTTCTTCTGCAAAACGCTGGATTCTGGTTCCATTTACCCAATCCAGTGAACTTCCGAACACACCATGAAGCAGATATAATGTCTTGAATGGTTTCGTTTCTGTCTCAGTGGCCTCTGTAAATATAAGTTTATCTGCCGGCAGAATCACATTAACCGGAACTGTTCTCATTAATGCTTTTGACATTAAATTCATCTGTATAAAAGCCATTGTTGTATTCCTCCTATTTTACTGAGTACTCTGCTTCTATCTCATACACACGTCTGTATAAAAATTCATTAGCCGGCACTGGCAAGTCATGTTTCTTTGCCAGTTTCATCACTGTACCTGCAAACAATTCCACTTCCGAAGGTCTCTTATTGATTCGATCCTGTCCCATGGATGGAGTGGCTTCCGGAGAAAGTGTCTTAATGAGATTTATATATTGTTTCAAATCCGCCTCACTTAAATCCACTCCTTCTGTATTAGCCAGTAGGACTACTTCACGCATAGCGCCAACCAAAGTCATAACTGCCTCACTGCCCTGCTTCATAGCACCTGCATAGTCCGTTCCATATACCATACATGTCTGATTAACGCCTACATTCAGCATGAATTTTCCCCACATACGATGACGGATATTTTCTTCAATCACATAGGGAATCTCACACATATCAAAAAATGTTGTCAGGCTGTCTAATCGTTCCTGTTTTGATGCATCCATTACCCCCACACAGAGTTGACCTGCTTTCGTATACTGCAGATTGGTTCCAAAATGCATGGCATCCATGCCCTGGGCAACCGTATCAATAATCTGATCTTTTCCATAACGCTCACCAATAATATCTTCACTGGTAATACCATTCATTACAGAGATAATCGTGGTGTTCTCATCAATTGAAGTTTTCATGGTATCTAATGCTGCTTCTAATCCCGTGTATTTTACTGCAGTAATCAGCAAATCACAGGGCTTTGCCTCCTCTACTGTACACTTATGAAATCTCACCGGTTTACCGTTTACTTTATAAACTGCATCTTTGCTGCGTTCATAGCGTTCTTTATCCATTACGTAGGTAACATGTTCAGAATCTATGTGTTTCATAATCATGTCTCCAAAAAGCATTCCCAATGCACCCATACCTATAATATTTACTGTTTCTATTCTTTTCATCTTTATCTTGTCTCCCTATCTATTTCTTTCCCATATGAATTTTACGTAATTTTCCTTTGACAGGCTTCTTTAGAAGGACCTCATATACTTTCTGTCCCTTACCATTTAAAATTTCCACATAAGAAATGCTGTCCCTTACATCAATGACACCGATGTCTTCGGCAGTCAGTCCCTCTATTGCACAGATGCTTCCCACGATATCTCCGGCACGCATCTTGGATTTCTTACCTCCGCCTATACTCAGTCTGGTTATCATGCCTTCAAATGCAGCACCTTTTCCAGCTTTCAATACAACTTTCTCTTTCTGTCTTTTCGCAAATATCTGCTGCTGGGAGCCCGTCGCTTCCAACGTATCTACAGCTAAAGGCTCCATATGGACTTTACTGTAGGCCTCCACTTCCTCTTTTACTCTTCTCTCTGAGGATTGTATAAAGCTTATGGCGATGCCACTCTTTCCATTTCTTGCACTGCGCCCTATGCGGTGTATATAATTTTCTCTTTTTGTAGGGAAATCATAGTTAATGACATGAGTGATATCCGGAAAATCTATCCCGCGGGCCGCTACATCTGTGGTAATAAATATGTGAAATTTTCCCTGACGGAAATCACCGATTGCATACAGACGGTCTCTCTGTTCCATACCTCCATGAAGCATACCACAGCGAATATGTTTGCGTCGCAGCTTCTGATATAAAGCATTTACCATCTCTCTGGTCTCACAAAAAATCATGCAGTCTCCCGGATTTTCTTTCTGCAAAATCTTCATAAGCAAATCGAATTTTTCTTCATTCTCCACTTCGCAGGCAAACTGCTCGATACTGCTTACTGTCTCAGTCTCAGATTCTACTGTCACATGAACTGCTTCCGGCATAAATTCTGCAGTCAGCTCTTCGATTCGTGACCCCAGGGTGGCAGAAAACAAGGCTCGGGTTATCTTCCCCGATGCCTCCTGAACCTTTGAAATAATAGCTTCCACCTCATCAAAAAAGCCCATGTCCAACATCAAATCTGCCTCATCTATAATCAGATATCGAATCTTATCCAACTCGAGGCTTTCTCTTCGAATATGATCCATCACACGCCCCGGGGTTCCTACTACAATATGGCTCTTTTGTTTCAATGACAGGACTTCTTTATCCACTGGCATACCGCCAAAGATAACCGGGACTTTCAATCGGCGCTTTCTGCCCAGCTGAAATACTTCTTCCTGCACCTGAACAGCCAGTTCTCTGGTAGGCTCTAAGATCAGTGCCTGAGGTGCATTTTCTTCCCATATGACCTGATCACAGACAGGTATTCCAAAAGCAGCTGTCTTCCCACTTCCGGTTTGTGATTTGCCCACTACATCTTTGCCTTCCAACAAAAGCGGTACAACCTGCTCCTGAATAGGGGTTACCTTAAGATAACCCAGGATTTCAAGGGTTTCGCATGTTTCTTTGGTTAAGTTGAATCTGGTGAAATCAGTCTTTTTATTTCCCATATATACCGCCTTTGTATTAAATTTCGTTTACTGTATATCATACCATACTCATAGAAATCATATCTATACTTCTTTCATATATTTCTCTGTTATCTTCATTATCTTTCTCATATTTTCCAAATCTGTTGACACATTCCCTGTTTCCATCGAATGATTTGCATCTTCAAAAATATACAACGGCAATTTCTTCTGTTCACATGCTTTCTCCACAATATCCGTCTCTACCCAGGGATCAGCCGTTCCATGAAAGATTATCCCCTCCTGCTCAAGGAAACCAAAAGTAGCTTCCACCGGTGTATATAGGATATGTCTTGCGTCGATTTCATGCTCTTTAGCATAAGCGGATGCCACCACCGTACCTACACTTTTGGAGATAAAGAGTATCCGGTTATACTGTGAAAAATCAGTCTCCAGAAGTATCTTTTCAGCCTGCTCCATGGCAGATAAAAAGGCTTGTTCCATCTTCCTGGCATTCCCTTTTATTCCCGCTTCAAACCCTGTATATGGTACAGGAACCACTTCATAATTATAATTACGTGCCAGCTTTCCTGCATAATATAGCAGTGGCTTATCTACATGATAGCCTATCCCTGGAAATAGAATGGCAATTTTTCTTTCTTTCATCTTGTTATACCTCTTTTTATCTTTTACATCGTTGGGTAAATTAACCCCTGGATTTTGAAGCCTTTATTAAGATTATATATTATTCTAATAATATTATAAAGAAATATCTTCTTCGTATAGATATACGGTATAGATATACAGATAATTAGTCAGATTCCTTGTATTTAAATAAAAAGATGGTATTAAAAAGAAAAATCCACTCTTTTTAACACCATCTTATACCCTATAATATTTTATATTATTCTTGTGAAACTTGTCGATTACATCAAATCTTTTGTTCGGCCATACAATTCTTTGTAGCATGCATAGGTTTTTGCATACACTTCCCGATTATCTGCATTTGGGGTATACACTTTGTCACCCATAGTGACAAACCTTCTAACGCCCTCTTTTAGCGAAGGCAACACGCCTGCTCCTACTGCTGCTAAAATGCAGCTTCCAAGACACGCCTGCTCCTTCACTGTACTTGCATATATTTCTTTTTCTAATATATCTGCCTGAATCTGAAGCCATACTTCAGACATAGCCCCTCCTCCAGAGGCAATCATTGTGGATGCATCAATACCTAATTCTTTCAAAATTTCCAAACAATCCTTCAGGCCATAGATTACCCCTTCCATAACAGCTCTCAGAAAGTGTTCCTGACCATGCCTTAATTTTAATCCAAAGAACATGCCTTTTGCATTGGAATCCATATGCGGTGTTCTTTCACCGGACAGATAGGGAAGATATATCAGCCCATCTGCCCCGGCATTTACAGCCGCTGCTGCGGAATTGACGACATCATAGTTTTCTACATGAAGCACTTTATTCTTAATCCAATTTAATGACATCCCGCTGCAAAGAGTTGCCCCATATATAGTATATCCGCCTCTCATTGCATGACAAAAAGTATTTGTTCGCATTTTTTTATCATACAAGGGCGCATCAATAAATGCAGAAATCTGTCCCCCTGTTCCGATATTACTAATCAGCGTTCCTGACTCAACCACTCCATTTCCAATGCTCTGTGCAGGCTGGTCGCCTGTACCGTAAATTACAGGAATTCCTGCTGATAGCCCTGTTTCCTTTGCACATAAATTGCTGATAGTTCCTGCTATATCGCACGACTCATGTACTTTGGGAAAGATTTCCTTCGGAAGATGGAAACGCTCGATTATCTCCCAGGCCCAGTCCCGCTTTGCTGTTGAAAAAATACCAGTGGAAGAAGCATCCACTACTTCCACTCCCACTTCACCTGTCATCATCAGCCTGATGTAATCCTTGGGACACATCACATATTTTATCTTTGAAAAAACATGCGGTTCCATATCTTTCACCCATAACAAGGACGGAAAAGCAAAACCGCTACTGACTCGATTGCGAAAAACATCACCCATTTCAGACTCAGTAAGAATGTTATTAATATCTGTTATCTGCTTTTTTGTACGCTGATCCAGCCAGATAATTGCAGGTCTTACAGGTACTAGATTCTTATCTATCATAACAAGACCATGCATCTGACCAGAATACCCTACAGCAGCAATACTCTCATAAGCACTTTTGTAATGTGTCCTCAGCCAGTTTAGTACTTCCACTAATGACTGCCACCACATCTTCGGCTCTTGTTCTGCATAATCAGGTTTTGGAATATCTACATCATAAGCTTTGGACCGCACAGCAACTACACCCTGATTTACATCCAACAACATCGCTTTTATGCTGGATGTTCCAATATCTATCCCCAGAATAACATTTTTCATTCCGTCCTCCTGTTTCCAGCTTTTTTATCACATACCATATACTGCTTTAATTTTCTCACTAACACACCGTATACTGTCTGCACCTGGTTTATTACCCATATGTATAAATCCGTGCGGCATACCCTGAAAGAGTCTGATATCCACATCTACTCCTGCCTGTATCAAGGCGTTTGCATACCGCAATATATCATCCAACAGGAAATCACAGGTACCCATAATAAGCATGGTTGGCGGCATCATTTCCTTTTGCTGATCATATATCGGAGAAATATATGGCTGCTTTATCAACTCACTTTTCCCTTCTTCTGGAAATATGGTTGCCGGAAGATTTACATTCGGCACATCATCTTCACATTCAAATCCTATATTGGGATAATACAGTATTTGTTGTATAATCTTAGGACCTTGCTTTTCTCTAAAATAAATATCAAGCCCCAATACCATATTACCACCAGCAGAATCTCCCACTAGAACCACCTGATCATATTTAGCCCCATAACTGGCAGCACGCTTTTCAATTTCAACGTATGCCGCAAATACGTCTTCAAACGGTGTAGGCAATTTGACGCCGCCAAGAGCCATTCGATATTCGATGCTAAAAACAATGCATTCACTTTCCAGTGCTATTTCGGAGCATTCATAATCATAGCATTCTTTGTTAAGGTTAAACCAACCACCACCGTGAATATATACAACTGCTGGAATATCCCCTGTTTTTCCTTTGGGTTTATATACAGATATTTTACCAGTATAATCTCCATTCTTATACTCAAAATCTGGCATCCTTTCCACATCCGGAAGCGGGGCTCCATTTCGCATCACATCTCTTTGATAGATGATACGCTTTTTATTAAATTCACCAACGCTTTCCGGTTCCGGTTCTCCCTCAAATTCAAAGAATTTCTGGGCTTTATCTGACACCTCTCTATCGTATATTTCAAATAATTTTTTGTATTTTTCAAATGCCATCTTCAAGCCCTTCCTTAAACGTTTTTAACTTTTCCAAAAAGATTATTGAAAACATGTTCTTTCTTCAATGTATCAATACCAACTGCTATTAAAATAATAATTCCTTTCGCTATTAACTGTGTCTGATAAGATGCGCCAACCAGATTCAATCCATTAGATATAACACCAATTACAATTGCTCCAATCAATGTTCCACCAATTGTACCGGCACCTCCTTCAAAAGAAACTCCACCTAATACAGAGGCTGCAATTGCATCACCTTCATATCCCACACCAACTGTAGGCTGTCCTGAATACATCTTTGCAGCTAATACAACGCCTGCGATTGCAGCTAAAACTCCACATAAACTATAACAGAACATTCTTGTTTTTTTCGTGTTAATTCCGGCATATTCCGCTGCACGTTCGTTACCTCCGGTTGCATAAATATGTTGTCCTAATACCGTTTTATTCATAATCAGCCAACACAGCAGCATAATCACACCCATTACTATAACCGGCACAGGTACTGCTCCAATATAACCGGTTCCTAATTTGCTGAATGCAATATTTTTACATGCAACAGATGAGCCATTACTTACAACATAGGCAAGTCCACTGTAGATATTAAAGCTTGCCAAAGTCACAACAAATGGAACAATTTTAACAACAGTTACACAAAATCCGTTGATGAGTCCGGCTAATAATCCGGTGAGCAATGCGAGAATAACTGCTATTGCTACTGGCATACCGCTATTTATCAACACAACAGATGTACATCCACTCATTGCAACTACTCCACCTACAGACAAATCAATTCCACCTACAATAATCAACTGTGTTATTCCAAATGCAATCAATGCATTAATAGATATCTGACGCAGAATATTAATCCAGTTATTTTGCGTAGCAAATGCCGGTGAGACAAATGATAATGCAATACACAGTATTAAAAGTGCTGCCAGAATTCCTCCATATCGCTTAAAATAAGCTTTAACCATATTCAAAATTTTCATGATATTACCATCCTTTATAACTTATTTATTTGCCGCCCATTGCATAGTACATTACCTGTTCCTGGGTTACATCGTCTGACATCTCGATAATACTTTGCAGATTACCTTCATAAAGTACTGCAAGCCTCGTACTGATGCGCATTACTTCTGGAAGATCTGAAGAAATCATAATAACGGAAATTCCTTCTTCTGTAATTTGATGTATCAGACTATATATCTCTGCCTTTGCCGCAACATCAATTCCCCTTGTGGGTTCATCTAATATCAGTATATCCGGCTTACAGGCAAGCCATTTTGATATAACTATTTTCTGCTGATTTCCTCCACTTAGATTTTCAGCTTTTTGATCTGGTCCATGCATACGTATAGAAAGTTTATGGGAATATTCCTCCACCATTTCCTGTTCTGCTTTTACATTTACATGCAAAAAACGAATATATTTTTCTAACTGTGGAAGCAGCATGTTAAATCGCACGGTATTACTTAATACCAGACCGCATTCCTTTCGGTCTTCTGGAACTAATACAATTCCATTATCAATCGCCTGACGCATATTTTTATTCTTTATCTCTTTACCATTTAACAATATGGAGCCTGATTTTATCTTATCAATCCCTACTATGGCATTCATAGTCTCTGTTCGGCCTGCTCCAACTAATCCGGCAAAGCCTAGAATCTCACCTTTTTTTAATTGAAATGAGATATTATGCACTTTGTCTGTTTCAAGATTTTTTACTTCAAGTATTGCCTCTTTCCCTTGCGGCCGTATTTTTTCATTAAAAGACTCATCCAGATTTCTTCCTACCATAAGTTTGATAATACCATCTTCATCAATATCTTTTACCTCACTGGTACCTGCCAGATGCCCATCTCTTAAGACAGTAAGTCTGTCACAGATTTCAAAAGTTTCCTCCATTCGATGCGATATGTATATAATAGAAGTTCCCTGCTCTTTCAATCTGCGTATATGTCCAAATAAATTCTCTATTTCTGAAATAGTAAGGGATGAGGTCGGTTCATCCATGATGATTACTTTAACATCCTGAGAAAGAGCTTTGATTATCTCTACCATCTGCTGCTGTGCAATATTTAAGTCTTTTAATTTTGTATTTACATCTATATTCAGGTCGAATTCCTTCATTAACTGAAGTGCGCGTTCCTCACGCTCTTTTTTCTTTACAATTCCAAATTTTGCAGGAACGTGTGCAAGAAAAATATTTTCGGCAATTGTCATTTCCGGCACTGCACATATTTCCTGGTGAATCAGTGCAATTCCCAGTCCCATCGCATCCTGCACAGATTTAATAGAAACCTTCTGTCCATAAAATTCAATTGTGCCGCCATCCGTCGAATAAATGCCAGACAATATTTTCATCAGAGTTGACTTTCCAGCTCCATTTTCTCCCATAAGTGCATGTACTTCACCTGGTTTCAGACAAAAGCTTACGTCTTTTAATACTTCGACCTTTGAAAAAGCTTTATTGATATGTTCCATTTTTACAGCATATTCCATAATATGACCTCTTTTTTTGAATTTGGATTTATAATTTAATTATTCTGGAAGGTTTTCTAAATCAATGTATCCAACATCTATAATAATCTCATTATCGATTTCTTCTCCTGAAAGATAAGAGTTTCCTGCTTCTAAAGCAGTCTTTCCCATTTCATACGGGTACTGTGTGGTAGAACCAAGCATCTCTCCTGCTTTGATTAAATCAATGCCTTCTTCCGAACCATCAAATCCAACAATTTTAATCTGATCTGATTTTCCTGCAGATTTTACAGCCGCACTACATCCGATTGCTGCAGGGTCATTGATACAAAATACGCCATCAATATCTGGAGTAGAGATAAGAATGTCTTCCATAACTTCCATAGCAGTATCCGTCACTGGCATATTGCCATCATAATTAACCAGGGTAACATTTGGATATTTTTCTTTCACTGTGTCGATAAAGCCGCTTCCACGAAGTGCAGCTACCAGATTTGCATTATATGTATAGGTTACAATTGTTGCATCTTCACCTACTGCTTTGACTAGCGCATCTGCTGCAAGCTGCCCGCCCATATAGTTATCTGAGCATACGGTACTAAGTACAGAAGAAGCATCTTCTATCGGTGTATCAATCATAATTACCGGTACTCCTGCATTTGTACATTCGATTATTGCAGGGATTACTGCATTTGCATCACAGGTTGACAGAAAAAGCATGTCAACATCACGTGATATCATATCCGAGATATTATCAATTTCCTTATTGTAACTGTTCAGAACCCCCTTGGGGAACTAATTAATTTTTGTACAAAACAGAGAATTTTTAAAACCTGTTTTGCGATATTATTTCGGTAATTGGTGGATAACCAATTGTTTGTGATTGAATAATT
>JAQVHQ010000004.1 GCA_028696165.1 Lachnospiraceae bacterium
ATCTTACAATCATGAGCTATATTGGGACTGCTCATAAGCATGGAATAAATGCTTTTACAGCAATCAGAGAAGCCCTTTTAGGGAATTCCGATATCATCTTTAACTAATGGAGTTCTGAACAGTTACATAGGAATAATAAAAAGGGTATTCTCGAATTTGAAAGAAGAGATACTCAGCTATCCTCTATATTAGGCGCAGCTTTTGAACAGCATATGTATGTAAATCTTGAAGATTTGTCATTTTATGGAAGCAATCGTTTTGGCAACATGTCAGAAGCCCCTGATTATAAGTCGGGATATCATCAGTTGTTAAATCAAGCTTCCGATAAGGATTCTCAGATTAAGATAAAAGAATTTCTTTCTCCGAAGATTCTTCGGGCTCAGGATGAATTTGACGGTAAGATGACAACAGCCAGAATTTCTCTAAGGGCACCAGGACAGAAAGAAATTAAAACCTGGGAAGTATTTAAGATGTTTTCTTTTATAGAAAATAAGAAAATGATGACCTTACTTTTTGATGATGTGACAGAAGATGCGGCAATTTTAAAGAAAGCTCTAAAAGATGCGGAAGATGCCAATCATGCAAAGACAGAATTCTTATCCCGTATGAGCCATGATATCAGGACACCTATGAATGCCATCATAGGAATGACCAATCTGGCAAAAGACGAAGACTGTTCGCCTAAAGTAAAAGAATATTTGAATAATATTGATTATTCCAGTAAGTTCTTATTGGGATTAATTAATGATATTTTAGATTTGAGCAAAATTGAAAGTGGAGAGTTAGTGTTAAAACCAGTGCCGTACACATTAGCAGAATTTGAAACTTCTATTAATACGGTTATACGGCCACTGTTTGAAGCAAAGAATATCACCTTTGTATTTCAGATGAATGCACGGATAAATTGTATTATGACAGATAAACTGCGCTTTAATCAGATCTTTTTTAATCTGTTATCTAATGCTGCAAAGTTTACACCGCGTGGTGGAAAAGTAGAATTTGTAGCAGAGGAGATTTCTCCAAAAGCAGGTGTTTATGGAGCAAGATATTATGTAAGAGATAATGGGATTGGTATGAGTGAAGAATTTCTGCCTCATGTATTTGAACAGTTTTCACAGGAAAACAGTGAAAAGTCCAATGGAGTAGTGGGCACAGGTCTGGGACTGCCAATTGTAAAAAGTCTTGTAGATGCCATGGGTGGAACCATAGAGATAAACAGCCGTTTAGGTGCAGGAACAGAATATGTAATCGAACTATATACACCACTTGTGGAACCGGATACCGAGGAAGTGAATCTGGAAAATGAGGAAGTTTCATTGGAAAACAGAAAGATTTTATTGGCAGAAGACAATGACATGAACATATTGGTAGCACGAAGATTATTAGAAAAAGAGGGCTGCCAGATTACCATAGCAAAAAATGGTAAGGCAGCAGTAGAAGCTTTTACGACCTCTCCAATAGGATTCTATGATGCGATACTAATGGATGTGAGAATGCCGGAGATGACTGGAATAGAAGCTACAGAGACTATACGCGGACTAAATCGAAGGGATTCTATAACTATCCCGATTATAGCGATGACAGCCGACGCATTTGCCCAGGAACAGAAGAAAACCCTGGATGCCGGTATGAATTATCATCTTTCAAAACCAATAGAACCACAGAAATTGTATAAAGTGTTAAAACATTACATAAGTAGAAAAGATAAACTATAGGTGGAAGCTGCTTCGCAGCTTGTCAGTAGGGGACTTGCTTGCTGAGGTAAAAAAAGTTGACGGGGCATATGGCAGCATAAATTATTGCTATGCCCCATTTTAAGCATTTTAAAGACGGATAATAGTGTTGGTGGGGCACGTGGAAGCAGAATATAGATACTTTGCCCCGTACAATCTGATTTTGCGGGGCAAAAACATCATTTGCGAGTGCTATATGCCCCGCACTTCATGTATAATGTACCCTATACAGTGGACATGAAGAATTCTTATTTTATACCCAATTTTATGTATAAGTGAGGTGTTTTGAGTAAAAAGGGGCAGCATATTTTTTCGCTAATATATTTAATATCTCAAAGAATATCACATTCATAAATCCATTTCATATCTGCAGGAATCGGTGCAGTAAAATCTAACATTTTCCCGGAAATAGGATGTACAAAAGACAAAGAAGAAGAGTGCAGTGCTTGCCTTTTCATAATACTATAATTGGGATTATACAAAAAATCCCCAATCAATGGATAACCCAAATACTTCATATGAACACGAATTTGATGAGTACGTCCCGTCTCAAGCTGAAGTTTAACTAAAGAATAATCACGTCCCTCATAGGTAATACTCCGAATGACCTGATAATTCGTCACTGCGCGTTCTCCTGCATCGAAATTCACCTCCCGTTCAATAGTAGAACCATCCACCCGGGAAATAGGCGCTTCAATTCGTCCAGTAGATTCAGCAGGAATCCCCTCTACAACTGCCAGATAAGTTCTATGAATCTCCCTGCGAAGCATCTGCTGAGACAGAAGAGCAGCACTTAATCCATTCTTAGCCACCAGCAGTACCCCAGTAGTATCTCTGTCCAATCTCGTAATACATCGATAAACAAAAGACTCTCCTTTTTGCTCATAATAAAAAGTCAACCCATTAGCCAAAGTATTATCAAAATTCCCCTGAGAAGGGTGAATCGGCATATCGGCCGCCTTATCAAGAAGAACAATATCCTCATCTTCATATAAAATCCGAATCGGCAAATCCACTGGAACAATATGCCCCGTCCCCACGTCCTCCAAAATCCGAATAACCAAAGAATCTCCCGGTACACAACAATAATTCAAAAACACCCCAACCCCATTAACCAAAACAGTATCTTCCTGAAGCTTCAACCTTCGAATAATCCCACGGGGAAACCCCATTCTCTTTAAAAAATCCCAAACAGTACACTCCGATTCCACACAATACGTCAAAACCCTATCCATAAATCCTCCATTCCAAACCATGTCTATAATAAAACCACCAAGCCTAAATAGTAGCCGCAAAACAACAAAAGCAAAATAAGAAAGGCAAAATAACAAAAGCTACATCCAAAACACAGCGCTGGAGAAAGCCCGGGGAGGCGTCACAAACAATTCAGAGGCTGCCCTTAGCCTCGTTTGTGACGCCTCCCCGGGCTTTCTCCAGCGCGTCCGTCTTGAACAAACTAAAACAAACTTTGCCTATCTAACTAGCCTTAACCTTATTCCAAAGCTCATTATAATAAGCATCCGCCTCGTCCCCAAGGAACTTAAAAGTCTCACAATCCTTCAAATCCTCAGCAGTAGGAAAAGCAATCCGGCTGTTACGGATATCATCATCCTCAATCAATTCCCTGCCTGCCTTGTTAGGAGTAGAATAAGTAATATAATCAAAATTCATCAAAGCAATTTCAGGTCTGCACAGGAAATTCAAAAATTCCTCTGCATTTTCCTTGTTCTTAGCATTTTTCGGAATAACCCATGAATCAATCCATACATTAGAACCTTCCTCAGGAATTACATATTCCAAATCAGAATTCTCACGCTGAGTGTAAATCGCCTCACCAGAGTAGATAACACCGATGGCAGCTTCATTTCCAATCATCTTATCACGAACCTGATCCACGACATAAGCCTGAACCAAAGGCTTTTGCTCAATCAAATCCTGAGTGGCCTGCTGCAATTCAGTTACATCCGTAGAGTTGATAGAATCGCCATTACGTTTTAACGCTACAGCAAAGGCATCACGGACACTGTCCTGCATAAGAATGTTGTCTTTGTATTTTTCATCCCACAGGACATCCCAGCTTGTAATTGGTTCATCCACCATAGTCTTGTTATACAAGATACCTACGGTACCAAAACAGTAAGGAACAGAATATTTATTCTCAGGATCAAAGCTCTTAGACTGCTCCATATAAGCTTCATCGATATTCTTAATATTCGGAACATTATCCCAGTTAATCTCTGCAAGTAAATCATTTTGAAGCATTCGCTCAATCATGTAGTCAGAAGGACATACCACATCATAGGCGATAGCCCCGGACTGTACTTTAGGATACATGATTTCATTAGTCTCATATTCTTCATAAGTAACTTGAATTCCAGTCTCTTCCTGGAACATCTCAATAACCTCGGGGTCAATATATTCTCCCCAATTGTACACAACCAGCTGTTCAGAAGATGAGTTGGCATTAGAGATAATGTGAGATAAGAAACCGCCGCCCACGAACACCAAGATAAGCACAATTGGAACCACGCGCTTTGCTATAAAAGAACTGCGTTTTATCCGTCCGGACTCATCTTTCTTCGGAGCAGAATTCGCCAGCATCATCAAAACCAGAACACTTACAAAGAGAAGTGTAGACAGGGCATACATCTCCGGTTTAATTCCTTTTCGCACCTCCGAGTAAATTTTTGTAGATAAGGTATCTACACCAGGGCCTTTGGTAAAGTGAGTGATAATAAAATCATCCAGTGACATGGTAAATGCCAGCAGAAACCCGGAGAGAACACCAGGAAGGATATCCGGGAAGATAACCTTTCGAAATGCATAAGTTCTCGATGCACCCAGATCCAAAGCAGCCTCATAAGTACTGTGATTTACCTGACGAAGTTTCGGCAGGACACTCATAATAACATAAGGAATGTTGAAGGTAATATGCGCAATTAAAATAGTGGCAAATCCCAAAGTAAAGCGACATGCGATAAAAAGCAGCATCAAAGAGATACCGGTTACAATGTCAGCATTTAACATAGGAATATTAGTAACAGTGATAAAGAATGTCTTTAATTTAGCCTGCATGCTGTGAATACCAACAGAAGCAGCAGTACCGATTACCGTGGCAATCAAAGCAGATAAAAATGCGATGATTAGAGTGGTATACAAAGCATTCATAATCGAGCTGTCTGCCAACATGGAACTGTACCATTTTAAGGTGAAACCGCCCCATTTTGCTCTGGTCTTAGATGAATTAAAAGAGAGTACCACTAAAGTTGCAATAGGAGCGTACATTAAAATGAAAATCAGTGCCAGATATATTTTTCGTCCAATATGTTTCATTTAGAACATACCTCCTTCGCCGTCTTTATCGTATTTATTCATAATAGCCATACTAAGGAGTATGAAAATCATCATAACAAGGGAGAGACCACTGCCTACATTCCAGTTGCTTCCCTGTTTGAATTTCTGTTCGATAACATTACCAATTAATAAGATTTTGCTTCCACCCAGTAAATCAGATATTACGAAAGTGGTAAGCGCAGGTACGAATACCATAGTGATTCCACTGATAATTCCGGGAAGAGTCAGCGGAAAGATAATCTTAAGAAAAGTCTGCTTCTGTGTAGCACCCAAATCCCTGGCAGCATTGATGACATCCTTATCCAGCTTGATTAAAGCATTATATATAGGAAGAACCATAAACGGCAGGAAGTTATAAACCATGCCCAGGATTATGGCATAGGGTGTATTAATGATTTGCAGATTCGGCATGTGCAGGAAATCAAGCACACTGTTTATGACGCCATTTTTCTCCAGCAAAGTCTGCCAGGCCAAAGTTCTCAGCAAAAAATTCATCCACATAGGAAGAATGAAAATCATAACGATAAAACTAGACTGATTCACATTCGCTTCTGATAAAATCATAGCCAGCGGATAAGCTAAAATCAGACAAATTAAAGTGCTGATAAAGGATAGCAGCAGAGCCAGACCCAGCGCTTTTAAGTTCTCAGGAGACCCGATTTCTGCAATATTTGCAAAGGTAAAACCACCGGATTCATTGGTAAATCCATAATATACAATCATAGCCAGTGGAATCAGAATAAATGCCACCGACCAAAACAGGTAGGGACCGGCTAATATCCGGTTTGATTTATTCTTATTCATTGACACCCACTGCCTCATCATCTTCAGATTCCGGTTTGTTCATAATCTGGATATCGAATGGATCAACATGGATTCCAACACGCTCGCCCACAGCAACCATATCGGTACTGTGCACCAGCCATTCAAACCCATTGGCCATAACTTCCATCTCATAATGAACGCCTTTAAAAATCAAATGAGTAACAACACCTTCAATGGTGCCGTCCTCAGGTTTCACCAGATCAATATCTTCCGGACGAATGACAACGTCCACTGGTTTGTTGGTTCCAAATCCGGTATCTACACATGGGAATTTAGCCCCCTGGATTTCTACCAGTTTATCTTCCAGCATAAGAGAAGGGATGATGTTGCTTTCTCCGATAAAGTCAGCTACAAAAGCATTCTGAGGTTCGTTATAGATATCCTCAGGAGAGCCCATCTGCTGTATGTATCCCTGGTTCATAACTACGATGGTATCAGACATGGTAAGCGCTTCCTCCTGATCATGGGTAACATAGATGAATGTAATACCCAGCTCATTCTTAAGACGAATAAGCTCGTAGGACATATCCTGGCGAAGCTTTAAATCGAGAGCACCCAGAGGCTCATCTAAGAGAAGCACTTTTGGTTCATTTACAATAGCTCTTGCTATGGCAATACGCTGCTGCTGGCCACCGCTTAAAGAGTCAGGCCGACGATTCTCATAACCGTCTAAGTTTACCAGTTTCAGAGCATATTTGATCTTATCATCAATATACGCCTGAGATTTTCCGCTGATTTTTAAGCCAAATGCAATATTCTCAGCAATGGACATATGGGTAAACAAGGCATATTTTTGAAAAACCGTGTTCAAATTACGCTTGTTAGGCGGAAGTGCAGTGATGTCAGTGCCATCGAAGATGACTTGTCCTTTGTCCGGGGTCTCAAATCCGCCCAGGATACGCAAAGTCGTGGTCTTACCACAGCCACTTGGTCCGAGTAATGTTAAAAATTCATTCTCCTTTACTGAGAGATTGAATTCGTCCAGAATAAGCTGATTGCCGAAAGACTTTGAAATATTCACAAAATCGATAAGTGTGTTGGACATGGTTTTTGTTCTCCTTTATAAGTTATTTTCTTGCGTTAAGACTAATTATACAAAACCTGCAAACAGTGTCAATCTTTTTTGTGTAAAATTGTATTTCTGGGGCTTATTTTTATTGTGAAATAAATAGAATTGTGATAAAATATGGGCAGACTAATAGATTGGACGGAAGGTGGAGATAAATCTATGAAAAAAGACAAGTACGTAGCATATGTAGGAACTTATACTCATGGGAAAAGCATTGGTATTTATGTATATGATGTGGATATAGAGAAGGGAACACTTACATTTAAGAAAGTAGTTCCGGTTAATAATTCTTCCCATGTGACAAAATCAAAGAATGGAAAATATCTTTATTCCATAGCAGATGAAGGCGTGGAAGTATTTAAAATTTTACCGGATGGTGATTTGGAAGCCATTAATCAGGTAGATATTGATGGAATGAGAGGATGCTTTTTATCCACAGACTATGATGGAAAATATCTGTATGTGGCAGGTTTCCATGATGGTAAGGTTACGGTTGTGCATACACATGAAGATGGAAGACTGGGCAGTGTGATTGATGGTGTATTCCATAAAGGCACCGGAACAGTGGCAGAACGTAATTTCCGCCCTCATGTATGCTGTGTAAGACCAACACCGGATAATAAATACATCTGTGCAGTAGATAATGGAATTGATCAGATTAAAGTATACCGCATGAATGAACGCAAGAAAAAGTTAGAGGTGGTGGATATCGTACGATGTGAACGTAATTCCGGACCAAGATGGATTCGTTTCAGTGCAGACGGAAGATTTGCTTATGTAGTATATCAATTATCTAATTCTATTGGAGTATATGAGTATAAGGATTTAGGCGATGAGACTGAATTTGAGAAAATCCAGGAAATCAGTACACTTTCTGATACCAGAGATCCGATTCATGATGCAGCCAGTGCTATTCGCTTGTCACCGGACGGAAAGACACTGTTTTGTACTACAGCAGGTGATGATACCGTTGCCATGTTTTCAATAAATGAGGAAACAGGTATACTGACAAAAGAGTTTGCATTGCCTATCAGTGGAGAATACCCAAAAGATATGGTAATCTTCCCGGATGGAAAACACATTGCGGTTGTTAATAATGAGTCCAATTCCATTACAACTTTTGCAGTAGATTACGATAATAAGATTATTGTACAGAATGCAAAACCGATAGATATCGATCAGCCAAACTGTATTATGATTTTAAAATTAGAACAGTAATAGAATATTTTAATTATATAAAGAAAAAGATATGAACGACTGTCAAGTGATGAATGACAGTTGTTCATATCTTTTTTATATTTTTCTCACGAGTAGTTATTGGTATATCTTACGAATATTCTCCATACTGCAGGTCATGTTCTCGAGTAAAGCATCCACCAGTACAAGGGCAGTCATGGATTCCACCACTACAACAGCTCTTGGTACGATAATAGGATCATGCCGTCCCTTGATGTTGACATCTAATTCTTCACCGGAACGGTTGAAGGTATGCTGTGTAGCAGAGACAGAAGGTGTTGGCTTTATAGCTGCACGTAAGATTAAATCACTGCCATCACTGATTCCACCAAGGATTCCGCCGGAATGATTGGTAAACTTGGCAGGTTGGCCATCTTTTAGATAAAAGTCATCATTATTTGTAATCCCAGTGGAAGTAATGACATCCATACCATCCCCGATTTCCACTGCCTTGACAGCACCAATGGACATCAGTGCCTTGGCCAGATTAGCGTCTAATTTTTCAAACACAGGTGCACCAAGCCCGGCAGGAACTCCCTTTACGATACATTCGACCTGACCACCGCTGGAGTTATGTGCCTTCATGCATTCTTCCAGATAAGCAGCAGCCTGTTCAGCAGCTTTTGCATCTGGCATGTTCAAAGGATTCTGCGCTGTCTCATCCCAATTAAAATCATGAATTTCAACAGGACCGATTGCTTTTGTATAAGTGTAAAATTCTATACCCAGGGAGGACAGAAGTTTTATCGCAATGGCTCCGGCAGCCACTCGTCCAATAGTTTCCCGGCCGGAAGAACGTCCGCCGCCGCGGTAATCACGAAAACCATACTTGGAGTCAAAAGTATAATCTGCATGTCCAGGGCGGTAGTATTCCTTGATTTCACTGTAATCATGAGAACGCTGGCTGGTATTATAAATCACCATAGAGATAGGGGTACCTGTTGTACGTCCTTCAAAGATACCGGAAAGAATCTCCACGGTATCATCTTCTTTTCGTGGAGTTGAATAGCGGTTTTGCCCGGGTTTTCTCCTATTTAAATGTATCTGAATATCTTCTTTAGAAATTTCCAATCCGGCAGGGCATCCATCAACGACCACACCCACGCCTTTTCCATGGGATTCTCCCCATGTACTAATTTTAAATATATTACCTAACATAGATCCTGCCATAATAAGCCTCCTGATTTTTCAAAAACTGCACCTGTTTATTATAACGAATAGCTATACTGGTGTAAAGTGAAAATGTTACAGGCCGAAAGAATGCGAAACATGAATTGACGTATCTTGCTATAACATGTTAAAATTAAATGTTTCATAAAATAAGTAAAACAAAATATCGCACAAAATAAGTGCAATAGAGAGTGAAACAAATTTAGTAATAGAAAGAAAAGGAATAGCTATGAAGAACACAGAATACAAAATCATCAGTGATGGTTCCTGCGATTTGTCAGATGAATTGGTTGAAGCCTATGGAATAACCGTAGTCCCGTTTTATGTCTCTTTTGATGAGAAGACATATGTAAAAGAGAAAGAAGAAATTGGAATCAGGGATTTTTATGAACGGATGGTAGTTAATAAGAATGTTTATCCCAAATCGTCCCTTCCAAATGTGCAAGACTATGTGAATGCATTTACCCCTATGGTTCAAGAAGGAACAGCTATTATATGTCTTTGTATTACGACTAAATTCAGTGGCTCCATGCAGTCCGCAGTAAATGCAAAAAATATAATACTAGAGGAATATCCGGATGCACAGATATACGTTATGGACACCACAATTAATACAGTATTACAAGGATTATTTGTATTAGAAGCAGGATGGATGTGCCAGCAAAAGGTGCCTTATGAAGAGGCAGTTCAGAAATTGGAAGAAATCAAATCCACAGGACGAATCTTTTTCACTGTTGGTTCCATAGACTATTTAAGCCATGGAGGCAGAATTGGGAAATTATCAAGTATAGCAGTTTCCGCTCTTGGTATTAAGCCAATTATCACACTAAAGGATGGAGAGATATTCTCATCAGGAGTTGCCAGAGGAAGAAAACGTTCCTTAGATAAGGTGATTAAATTATTGATGGAATATCTGGAGGAAAATAAAGTAAAAGAGCCTCAAAAAGAATTCTCTATCTGTATTGGTTATGGATACGATTATGAGGAAGCAGTTATGTTTGAAGAATATGCCAGAGAGCAGATTGCCCGGGTATATGGTCCACAGGAGAAAATTCCGTTGTTTCAAATCGGGGCAACTATTGCAGTACATACCGGTCCATATCCATTGGGATTTGGCATCGTGAAGAGACCTGTTCTGTAAGATATGGGAAATATATGGGAAGCTTAGTGATAACATTATTACAGTGGAAAGATAAGAGAAGATTATATGAGCTATAGAATCATAGTTCTGGATTTAGACGGTACGCTGACAAATTCCAGAAAAGAAATTACAAAGCCAACAAAAGATGCTCTTCTGGAGATTCAGGAAGCAGGATGTAAAGTGGTATTGGCGTCAGGGAGACCGACCCCTGGAGTAGCAGGTCTTGCAAAAGAACTGGAACTTGCCAAATACGGCGGATATATGCTGGCATTTAACGGCGGAAGAATCATTGACTGTAAGACCGGTCAGGTCATCTACCAGAAAACTTTGCCGCCGGAAACAATTCCTGAGATTTATGAGGCAGCACTAAAGCATGGAGTCGGTATTATAACATATACGGAAGATGAGATAATTGCCGGAACTGCAATCGACCGGTATATGGAAAAAGAGCAGATGATAAATCAGGTTCCTATCAGACAGGTGGACAATTTTACAGAATATGTAGATTTTCCGGTTAATAAGTGTCTGCTTACTGAAGACGGAGACTATCTTGCTGAAGTGGAAGTAAAGATGCAAAAGCAGTTTGGTAAATATCTTGGCATCTATCGTTCAGAACCATTTTTTCTGGAAGTAGTTCCGCAGAATATCGATAAAGCGCATTCTCTGATGAAATTGTTGTCCAGTATTGGTATGACAGCAGAGGAAATGATTTGCTGCGGGGATGGATTTAATGACATCTCCATGATTGAGTGCGCAGGTTTGGGTGTTGCTATGGAAAATGCGCAGGAACTGGTAAAAGCATCTGCAGATTACATAACAAAGTCCAATGACGAAGATGGTATTCTTCACGTAATCCGAAAATTTTTAAAATAAATATAAAGCGTCAATACTAGTATAAGTACAAAACATAAATGTAAAGTTATAGATAAATGTCATAGATAAAAGTTGTACAGGATTGACAAAACTATTGATAAAATCTATAATGAAAATGATTTTGGCTTAAACAATAACAGCTGAAATTGAATCATAATAAAATAAATAAAAAAGGAAGTGTTGTTATGGAAAGCGGGCCTAGTCCGAGGTATACGAATACTGCAGTAAAAACAATCAAATATACCATGAAATAGACGAGGACGCCTGAATTTTCGCCTGTTTTGTGGGTGAAAAGGAGACATAAGAACATGATGAGAGTATTTAGAACGATCGATGGAAATATTCACCAGATCAGTGAAGCACAGGAAGGAAGCTGGGTTGCGTTGACAGACCCGACGGCAACAGAACTGTTAGAAATCTCAGAAAAGTACAACATCGAGTCCGATGATCTGCGTGCACCTCTGGATGAGGAAGAACGTTCCCGTATTGTGGTGGAAGATAATTACACCATGATCTTAGTGGACATTCCTATGATTGAAGAGCGCAATGAGAAAGAATGGTTTGGAACCATTCCTTTAGGTATCGTTGTGACGGAAAGTATGATATTTACTGTTTGTCTGGAAGATACACCGGTACTGAAAGCGTTTATGGACGGCCGTGTGAGAAACTTCTTTACCTATATGAAGACACGGTTTATACTACAGATTCTGTATAAAAATGCAACGATGTTCCTACACTATCTGCGTATCATAGACAAGAAGAGCGGAGAAGTTGAGAATAAACTGCATACTTCCATGCGAAATCAGGAATTAATTGAACTTTTGGAATTAGAGAAGTCACTGGTGTTCTTTACTACATCACTTCGTTCGAACGAAGTGGTTTTGGAAAAGATGATGAAGATAGAGAGCATCAAGCATTATCCAGAGGATGAAGAACTCTTAGAAGATGTAATCATAGAGAACAAGCAGGCGATTGAGATGGCCAATATTTACAGTGGTATCTTATCCGGTATGATGGATGCGTTTGCTTCTGTAATATCTAATAACCTGAATATTGTTATGAAGTTTTTGGCCACGGTAACAATCGTTATGTCCATTCCTACTATGATATTCAGTGCTTACGGTATGAATTTAAATTCCAGCGGTATGCCTTTTGCAGACAGTCCATATGGATTTGCCATTGTAATAGCCATATCTCTGGTTATCAGCTGCATTGTGGCATTGATCTTTTCCAAGAAAAACTTATTTTAGTTTTTGATGTTATGATTTATGTTTCATGAGGGGATTACTAGATGGTTGCATGGTACCGGCAGGATCTGTTTACAACAGATTTTGTGTGGTAATGAAAAAAGAAATGAGGATTTTATTACATGAGTTTTTACAGCAAGTTTGAAAGAAAAATTGGCAGACATGCCATACAGAATTTAACCATTTACATTATCGCCTGCTATGTGGCCGGATATGCATTGCAGTTTCTGGCACCAAACATCTTAGGTTTTTTGTCATTGGATCCAGCCTATATCTTAAGAGGTCAGGTATGGAGACTGGTAACCTGGGTTTTAGTTCCACCAGAAACTTTAAGTATTTTTACTATTATTATGCTTTTCTTCTATTATTCCATTGGAACGACACTGGAGAGAACATGGGGCGCTGCCCGTTATAACATATTTATCTTCTCAGGACTTCTTTTTACTATCCTGGGCGCGTTTATCTTATATGGTATCGCGTTTTTGATTTTCAAACAACCGGTTTCTGTTGGTAATATGTTCAGCACATATTATATAAGTATGTCTATTTTCCTGGCCTTTGCCATAACATATCCGAATATGCAGGTACTGCTTTATTTTATCATTCCATTGAAAGTAAAGTGGCTTGGATATTTTTATGTGGCTATCTTAGCATATGAGATGATTATGACTAACTGGGCTGGCCGTGTGGCAATTATTGCATCTCTGTTGAATGTAATTATATTCTTCTTCGAGACACGTAATATAAAGCAGCGGTTTAATCCGAAGCAGGTGCACAGGAAGATGGAATTCAAGAAAGCAGCACAGACTGCATCAAATCCGAATGTTACAAAGCACAAATGTGCAGTATGCGGAAGAACAGAGAAAGACGATCCATCATTAGAGTTTCGTTTCTGTTCGAAATGCAATGGCAATTATGAATATTGCCAGGATCATCTATTCACCCACGAACATATCAAATAGAGGGATCAAAGAGGAGAAAAAGTATGCTGGAACAAATCAAGAAAAGAACGAAAATCATCTGTACCATGGGACCAAATTCAGAGGATACTGAGCTGGTGAAAAAATTATGTGAAAATGGCATGGATATCGCTCGTTTTAATTTTTCGCATGGAGATTATGAAGAACAGAAGCGCCGTATGGATATGATTAAATCTATCCGTAAGGAATTGAAACTTCCAATAGCTATATTATTAGATACCAAGGGTCCGGAGATTCGTACCGGAGTTTTAGAAGATGGTAAAAAAGTAACATTAGAAGATGGAGCAGAATTTACCCTGACACAGGAGCAGATTGTAGGAAATGCTTCACGGGTAAGTATCACTTATGATGAACTGCACCAGGATGTAAAACCGGGAGACACTATCCTGATTGATGATGGTCTGATAGGCCTGGAAGTGGCTGAACTCAAAGACAAAGATATTGTCTGTAAAGTAGTAAGCGGTGGTGAATTAGGCGAGAAGAAGGGTGTCAATGTACCGAATATCCGTGTGAATCTTCCTGCCATTACAGAGAAAGATAAAGCAGATATTGTCTGGGGAATCGGACAGGATGTAGACTTTATTGCAGCTTCATTTGTGCGAAGCGCAGCAGCAGTACAGGAGATTCGTCAGTTATTAAAAGATAATGGTGGAGAACACATTTCTATCATTGCTAAGATAGAGAATAACGAAGGTGTGGAGAACATTGATGAAATTATCGAAGCAGCCGATGGAATTATGGTTGCCCGTGGTGACTTAGGTGTAGAAATTCCCGCATACGAAGTTCCTCACATTCAGAAAAGAGTTATATTAAAATGTAATCTGGCATACAAGCCGGTTATTACCGCAACACAGATGTTAGATTCCATGATTCGTCATCCAAGACCAACTCGTGCTGAGGCTACAGATGTGGCTAATGCTATTTATGATGGAACAGATGCGATTATGTTATCAGGAGAAACTGCTATGGGTAAATACCCGTTAGAGGCGGTTCAGATGATGGTGGAAATTGCAGAAGCTACAGAACAATACATGGACAATGGCAAATACATCGAGCATCGTACCATGGAAAAACAGAAGAATGTTTCCAGTGCAGTGAGCTTAGCGGCTGTTCGTACTGCGAGAAATATTGATGCTGCCTGCATCGTGACACCAACTATATCAGGTCAGACGGCTCGTATGGTATCAAACTTCAGACCTACTGTTCCTATTTATGCAGTTAGTCCCAATGGATGGGCACAGCGTAAAATGCAGATATACTGGGGCGTTACGCCAATTCGTGGATATGAGGAAGACAGCACAGAGGATATCATTTCTCATGCTATGTATGTAGTTAAGAGAGCAAAGAAGGTAAAACCGGGCGATATGGTAGTATTTACAGCCGGAGACCCAGCCACTAACGTGGTAAGCGGAGAAGGTGCCATGACGAACATCTTACATGTAATTCAGGCAAAATAATATGTGCAATAAGCTACAAAAAGATAAATATGAGGAGAACAATTAGATGAAAAAAGAGCCATTTGTTACCAATGAAAAATTGCAGGAAATCGCTTCACAATATCCCACACCTTTTCATCTCTATGATGAGAAAGGCATTCGTGAGAACATGGAAGCCTTAAAAGAAGCATTTGCATGGAATCCGGGATTTCGTGAGTATTTTGCAGTAAAAGCAAATCCAAATCCAAATCTGATTAAAATATTAGGAGAATATGGATGTGGATGTGACTGTTCATCATTGACAGAATTGATGTTATCAAAAGCTATGGGATTTGACGGAGCTAAGATTATGTTTTCTTCCAATGCTACACCGGCAGAGGAATATCAGTATGCCCGTGAAATCGGAGCAATCATTAATTTAGATGATATTACTCATATTGATTTCTTAGAAGAAGTAACTGGAAGTATTCCAAAAACTATCAGCTGTCGTTATAATCCAGGCGGACTCTTTAAAATCAGTAATGATATTATGGACAATCCCGGGGATGCTAAATATGGAATGACCACAGAACAGCTTTTTGAGGCATTTAAGACTCTGAAAGAAAAAGGTGCTGAAGAATTTGGTATTCATGCGTTTTTAGCAAGTAACACTGTAACTAATGAGTACTATCCTATGTTAGCCAAAGTATTGTTTGAGGTAGCGGTAAAACTGCAGAAAGAGACTGGAGCTAAGATTAAGTTTATCAATTTGTCTGGCGGAATCGGAATTCCTTACAGACCAGATCAGGAACCTAATGATATTCGTGTGATCGGTGCCGGAGTAAAGAAAGTGTATGATGAAGTCTTAGGTGCAGCAGGCATGGGCGATGTGGCAATTTATACAGAACTTGGACGCTTTATGATGGGACCTTATGGATGTTTGGTTACAAAAGCAATTCATGAGAAACACACACATAAAGAATATATCGGATGTGATGCCTGTGCAGTCAATCTTATGAGACCTGCTATGTATGGCGCTTATCATCATATTACAGTTATGGGCAAGGAAAATCAGCCATGTGATCATATGTATGATGTTACAGGTTCTCTATGTGAGAATAACGATAAATTTGCCATTGACCGTATGCTTCCAAAAATCGACAGAGGCGATTTGCTTGTAATCCATGATACTGGAGCACATGGATATTCCATGGGTTATAATTACAATGGAAAATTAAAATCTGCAGAAATTCTTCTTAAAACAGATGGAAGTTTCGAGCTGATTCGTCGAGCTGAGACCCCTAAAGATTACTTTGCAACCTTAGATGGATTTGAAGAGTACAAGAAAATGGGATTTTAGAAAAAATGTAAAAAAACACTTGCGTAAATGGACGCTGTATGATAGAATGAATTTCGGTTGATTTAGTGGGTATTAACTAAGTACCCACTACCAACAAGCCGGCGTGGCGGAATTGGCAGACGCACAAGACTCAAAATCTTGCGGTGGCAACATCGTATGGGTTCAAGTCCCATCGCCGGCATACATGAAGGACATTGTTTACAGTGAAATCTGGAACAATGTCCTTTTTTACATTTAAGATTATCTTAATACGAAATATTCTCATAAACCACATTTTTCTATGAAAGAAGAGGTGACAGTTATGGATTGCAAGGAAGCAGAGAGTCATGTAAACGATTATATAGATGGCACGATGACGGTTTCTCAGTTAGAAACTTTTCTTAAGCATGTAAGAAACTGTAAATCCTGCTATGACGAACTGGAAACCTATTATACCATCCGTGTGGCCATGAGTTATCTGGAAGAGGGACAGGCACATTCTTATAATATTAAAGAAATGCTTTCAGAAGACATGAAAGGAAAGGATCGGTATATCTTTCGTGTTAAGCAGCAAAAGATTGGCTTTGGTTCTTTGACGACAGTTGCTTTTCTTAGTTTGTTCGTTATGCTTTTTATGCGGCTCAATCCGGAACAGGTTAGAGAAATATTAGAATTAACTTATCATTGGATAGGATTTTAGAAGACAGGAGCTTATATATGAGCAAAAAAATAGTATTAATAGATGGACACAGTATATTAAACCGGGCATTTTACGGAATTCCTGATCTGACTAATTACGAAGGAAAACATACCAATGCGGTATATGGCTTTTTGAATATTCTTTTTAGCATCTTAGAACAGGAAAAACCGGAATATCTTGCAGTGGCATTTGATTTGCCGGCTCCTACTTTTCGTCATAAGATGTTCGAAGCATATAAAGGAACCAGAAAACCAGCGCCTGCAGAATTCAGAGAACAGGTTCCGCTGATGAAAGAAGTACTTACAACCATGGGGATTCCGCTGTTAATGAAGGAAGGATTCGAGGCGGATGATTTGCTTGGAACCATTGGAAAACGCTGTGAAAAGGAAGGCCTGGAAGTTACGATTGTATCGGGAGACCGTGATTTGCTTCAGCTGGCTACCGACCATATCCTGATTCGAATTCCCAAAACCCGTGGTGGTAAGACTACTATTGAAGATTATCATACGAAGGATGTACTTGAACATTATCAGGTGACACCTCTTCAGATTATTGAATTGAAGGCTCTGATGGGAGATACATCTGACAACATACCAGGAATTCCAGGGGTGGGCGAGAAGACGGCTACGAAGCTTATTGTGGAATATGGCTCTATAGAGAATGCGTATGAGCATGTAGAAGAAATCAAGCCTAATAAGGCAAAAGAATCCCTGCAGAATCATTATGACATGGCAGTGATGAGCAAAAAGCTTGCGACGATTGATATTGATTCGCCAGTGGATTTTTCATTGGACGAGGCAAAGATTACAGATTTTTATAACGAACAGGTGTATGAATTATTCAAACGACTGGAATTTAAAAATCTTTTGGGAAGATTTATGACAGATGCAAGAGAAGATGATTTGGAAGAGACATTTTCAGAGATTCACGATTTTGCAGAGGCAGATAATTTCTTTACGGATTTGGGGCATAAAAAATCTGAGAAAAAAAGTAATAATGATGAAGGAAAAGCATCTGACAATGTGGATTCATTAGGTATCGCATGGCTGTTACAGGATGAATTCTATGGTCTGGCAATTTCCAAAGATAAGGAACATACGGTGTTTATCTGGGCGGAAGGCTTTATATCAGAAGATTATCTGAAGGATAAGTTAAACAGTCTCATAGAAAAGGGATATCAGCTTCGTATGCTGGATGTAAAAGCTTTCTTAAAATGGGTGCCTTCAGGCAGACAGGATTGCTTTGCAGATGTAAGTTTGGCAGCATATTTGATGAATCCACTGAAATCCTCATATACTTATGACGATTTGGCTAAGGAATATTTGTCTATGAGTATGGCATCAAGGGAAGAACTAATCGGTAAAGAAAAACTTCCAAAAGCTATAGTAAATCAACCGGACAAATGTGCCAAACTAGCCTGTTATGAAGCTTATGTATGTGGTCAGGTTATCGATACCCTTTTGGAAAAACTGGAAGAGTCTCAGATGATGAAGCTCTATACAGATATGGAGATGCCGCTTTTGTTCACACTGAATGATATGGAAAATGCAGGTGTGAAGATAGATGCTGAGAGTTTGAAGGAATATGGAGATAAGCTGGGAATTCGAATTAAAGAATTAGAACAGATTATCTATAATCAGGCAGGAGAAGAATTTAATATTAATTCACCGAAACAGCTTGGTGTGATTTTATTTGAAAAGATGCAGCTTCCGGGAGGCAAAAAGACCAAGACCGGATATTCCACAGCAGCTGATATCCTGGAAAAACTGGCACCTGAATATGGTATAGTGACTGACATTTTAGAATATCGTCAGTTGACGAAGTTGAAATCTACCTATGCAGATGGATTGGCCAATTATATCGGTTCTGATGGGAGGATACATTCCACTTTCAATCAGACCATAACAGCAACAGGAAGAATCAGCAGTACAGAACCAAACCTGCAGAATATTCCGATTCGTATGGAACTTGGCAGACTTATCCGTAAGGTATTTATACCGGAAGAGGGATATGTATTCCTGGATGCCGATTATTCTCAGATTGAACTGCGTGTGCTGGCACATTTATCTGGAGATGAACAGTTGATAGAAGCTTACAATCAGGCTCAGGATATCCATCGTCTGACCGCTTCACAGGTGTTTCATATTCCGTTTGATGAGGTGACTTCTCTGCAGAGGAGAAATGCTAAAGCAGTTAATTTTGGCATTGTATATGGTATCAGTTCTTTTGGCCTTAGTCAGGACCTTAGCATTACGCCGAAAGAGGCCAGTGCTTATATAAAAAAATATTTTGAAACATATCCTAAAATCAAAGAATACCTGGATGGATTGGTTACGGCTGCTAAAGAAGAAGGCTTTGTTACCAGTATGTTCCACCGCAGAAGACCCATTCCGGAATTGTCTTCCAGCAATTTTATGCAGCGCTCTTTTGGCGAGCGTGTAGCCATGAATTCACCAATTCAGGGAACCGCAGCAGATATTATAAAAATTGCTATGATTCGTGTGAATCAGACATTAAAAAGCGGTGGATTCAAATCACGCCTGCTCCTGCAGGTACATGATGAACTTTTAATTGAGACAAAAGTGGAAGAATTAGAAGAAGTATCTGCTATTTTGAAAAAGGAAATGGAAGATGCGGCACATTTGGCGGTTGCTTTGGAAGTGGATATGCACAGCGGACCAAACTGGTACGAGGCAAAATAAATGCTGGGGACAAGATGTCCATAAATTTAAAAATGAAATTATACAAATATATGAAATACGAGATAAAAGAATGAGGGAGGAACGAGGATGTATACCATAGGAATTACCGGGGGCGTTGGCTCAGGAAAAAGTACCATTCTTAATTACTTATCAACACAATATCATGTACGGGTCATCAAAGCGGATGAAGTGGGCCAGCTGCTCACTCTTCCGGGACACAAGTGTTATGAACCGGTTGTAGAAGAATTTACAGATGCAATTCTGAAAAAAGATGGAACTATTGACCGGAAAGAACTTGCCAGAATTGTGTATAGTGACCGCAGCAAGTTAGAAAAGCTAAATGCTATCATTCATCCGGAAGTAAAGAAATATATTTTGAAGGAACTGGAAAGAGAAGAGAAGGAAGACAGAGATTTTGTATTTATTGAAGCTGCTCTTTTAATCGAAGATGGATATAAGAATATCTGTGATGAAATCTGGTATGTATTTGTCTCTGAAGAGGACCGCATTGAGCGTCTTGTATCAGAGAGAGAGTACACAGAAGAAAAGTGTCGAAGCATATTTGCAAATCAATGTACAGAAGATGAATTCCGTGCCGAATGCGATTTCGAAATTGATAACAGCAAAACACAGGAGCGCACTTACGCACAGATAGATACAAGGATGAAAAGTTATGAAACTTTGTAGTATAGCAAGTGGCAGCAGTGGAAACTGCATATACATAGGCAGTGATGAGCATAGCATCTTAGTAGATGCTGGAATCAGTGCCAAAAGAATAGAACAGGGATTAAATTCCTTCGATATGACGGCAAAAGATTTAGATGGCATCTTTGTTACCCATGAACATTCCGATCACATTAAAGGAATTGGTGTTATGGCAAGAAGATACCATGTTCCCATCTATGGAACACCTGGAACGATTAGTGAGATTAAACAGATGTCAAATCTGGGAAAGATAGAAGAGAATCTGTTTCATACGGTAGCAGCAGATACAGTGCTTGAGATGGGAGATTTATCTATCGAACCGTTTACAATATCTCATGATGCAGCAGAACCGGTAGGATATAAGATAGAAAATGGTGATAAGAAAGCGGCCGTGGCTACAGATATGGGCGTCTATAACCAATATATCGTAGATAAACTCCAGAATCTGGATGCACTCCTGTTAGAAGCTAATCACGATATTAATATGCTGCAGGTAGGGTCATATCCTTATTATCTGAAACGTAGAATTCTTGGAGAAAGAGGACATTTATCCAATGAATCTGCAGGAAGGTTGCTTTGTGAGCTTTTACATGATAATATGAAAGCAATCTTTTTAGGACATTTAAGTCACGAAAACAATTATGAAAAGCTTGCTTTTGAGACAGTGTGTTCTGAGGTTACCATGGGAGACAACCCATATAAATCATCTGATTTTCGTATTGCTGTTGCACACAGAGATATGGTATCAGAGTGTGTGATAATTTAGCTGTTTGCCTATAAAACAAGCAGATTGCCAAATCTATAAAGTGAACAGCAGCATAAAGCATTATTCAAATTACAATAATACAGTACCAAATGAATGGAGGACAATATGAAAAAAACAATTATAACCGTAGTTGGACAAGACACCGTAGGAATTATCGCTAAAGTCTGCACTTATCTGGCGAACAACAAAATCAACATCCTTGATATCTCTCAGACTATCGTTCAGGGATACTTTAATATGATGATGGTAACTGATATGACACAGGCACCTAAAAATATGGCTGATATTTCCAAAGAATTAGAGCAGATTGGTGAAGAAATCGGTGTAGTTATCCGCTGTCAGCATGAAGATATTTTTAATAAAATGCACAGAATCTAAGAGAGGACTGGGAATCAAATGATTAATATTTTTGAAGTTAATGAAACAAATAAGATGATTGAACAGGAAAATCTGGATGTGCGTACCATCACTATGGGTATCAGTCTGTTGGATTGCGCAGATGAGAATCTGGAAGTGGTCAATCAGAAAATTTATAAAAAAATTACATCATATGCAGAAAAACTGGTTTCTACCGGTAAAGATATTGAGACAGAATATGGTATTCCGATTGTAAATAAAAGAATTTCTATCACACCAATCTCTTTAGTCGGCGGAGCAGCATGCAAGACTATCGAAGATTATGTAACTATTGCGAAAACGTTGGATGCAGCAGCAAAGGAAGTGGGAGTAAACTTCATCGGCGGTTATTCTGCTCTGGTTTCCAAGGGAATGACTCCAAGCGATGAACTTTTAATTCGTTCTATACCACAGGCTATGGCATGTACAGACCGTATCTGCAGTTCTGTAGTAGTGGGATCAACCAAGACAGGAATTAATATGGATGCAGTAAAATTAATGGGTGAGATCATTCACGATACTGCAGAACTGACCAAAGAGAATGATTCTCTCGGTTGTGCAAAATTAGTAGTATTATGTAATGCACCAGATGATAATCCATTCATGGCCGGGGCTTTCCATGGCGTAACTGAAGCAGATGCAATCATCAATGTTGGCGTCAGCGGACCCGGTGTTGTAAAGAAAGCTCTAGAAGCAGTTCGTGGAAAAGATTTTGAGGTCCTTTGTGAGACAATCAAAAAGACTGCATTTAAAGTAACCCGTGTTGGACAGTTAGTTGCACAGGAAGCATCCAAAAGATTAGGAATTCCTTTCGGTATCATAGACTTATCATTAGCACCTACACCAGCTATTGGTGACAGCGTGGCTGAGATACTTATGGAAATCGGATTAGAATATGCTGGTGCTCCGGGAACTACTGCAGCACTTGCACTGTTAAACGATCAGGTAAAGAAGGGCGGTGTTATGGCATCTTCTTACGTAGGCGGCTTAAGCGGCGCATTTATCCCTGTAAGCGAAGATCAGGGGATGATTGATGCAGTAAATGCAAAAGCGCTGACTATCGAGAAATTAGAGGCTATGACATGTGTCTGCTCTGTAGGCTTAGACATGATAGCCATCCCGGGAGATACACCAACCAGCACCATGTCTGGAATTATTGCAGATGAGATGGCAATCGGAATGGTGAATCAGAAAACAACAGCAGTTCGTATCATACCTGTAATTGGAAAAGGGGTAGGAGAAACTGTAGAATTTGGTGGATTACTAGGCTACGCACCAATCATGCCGGTCAATCCATACAGCTGCGAAGCATTCGTAAACCGGGGAGGCAGAATCCCGGCTCCAATCCACAGCTTCAAAAACTAATCCCTAATAGAAAGCAGAACCCAACCTGCGAAAACAATCGGGGGCAGGCGAAAACGGAAACAACCTGACGAAAACCGTCAAAAATGGTCTTTATTTATCATTAGACCATTTTTGACGGTTTTCGTCAGGTTGTTTCCGTTTTCGCCTGCCCCCGAAGTCCTTTTTAAATAAAAAGAGATGTCCCCAAAAAGGAACATCCCTTCAATCAAATCATTCTAACAGATAGGAAATATTCTAGCAGATACCCTGAGCATTCATAGCATCTACAACTTTTTCAAATCCAGCGATGTTAGCGCCAACAACATAATTTCCTTCGAAACCATATCTCTTAGCAGCATCATCAATATTATGAGTAATACTAACCATAATGTTTTTCAGCTTAGCATCAACCTCTTCAAAACTCCAGCTTAATCTTTCACTGTTCTGAGACATTTCCAAAGCTGAAGTAGCAACACCACCAGCATTAGCAGCTTTACCAGGAGCGAAAATTACGCCGTTTGCCTGTAAATACTCAGTAGCTTCCAAAGTAGTAGGCATGTTAGCACCTTCACATACAGCGATACATCCGTTAGCGACTAACTCTTTGGCATCTTCGATATGAAGTTCGTTCTGAGTTGCACATGGAAGAGCAACATCAACTTTCACACTCCATACGCCACGTCCTTCATGATATTCACTGTTTGGACGATATTTTTTGTATTCAGTCAGACGAGCACGGTTAACTTCTTTGATTTCTTTGATAGCTTCAACATCAATACCTTCTGAATCATAGATCCATCCGGTAGAATCACTCATAGTTACTACTTTAGCACCTAACTGCTGAGCTTTCTGTGTAGCGTAGATAGCAACGTTACCAGATCCGGAAACGGCAACAGTCTTACCAGCGATATCTTTGCCATTGATTTTTAATAATTCTTCTGTTAAATATAATAAACCATAACCAGTAGCTTCTGTACGAGCTAAAGAACCGCCGTATGCTAAACCTTTACCTGTTAATACACCTTCATACAGACCACGGATTCTCTTGTACTGACCGAACATGTATCCGATTTCACGGGCACCAGTTCCGATGTCACCAGCAGGAACGTCTGTGTCAGCTCCGATATATTTGCAAAGCTCTGTCATAAAGCTCTGGCAGAATGCCATAACTTCACGGTCTGATTTGCCCTTAGGATCGAAATCAGAACCACCTTTACCACCACCGATTGGCAGACCGGTTAAGGAGTTTTTGAAAATCTGTTCAAAGCCTAAGAATTTGATGATACCAAGGTTTACAGATGGGTGAAGTCTTAAACCACCCTTGTAAGGTCCGATAGCACTGTTGAACTGTACACGGTATCCAGTATTAACCTGAACCTGTCCTTTGTCATCAACCCATGGAACACGGAATTTAATCTGTCTTTCCGGCTCTACAAGACGCTCTAACAATGCATCTTTTCTAAATTTTTCTTCATTTGCTTCAACTACAACTCTAAGAGATTCTAATACCTCTTTAACAGCCTGATGGAATTCAGGCTCCGCAGGGTTTTTTGCAACAACCTGCTCAATTACCTCATCAACGTATGACAATACCTTTTCCTCCTATTTCTTCATGAAATACTGTCCGATTGGTGCATGTCACGACTCATGCTCACCATTTAATTCGGGCTTACGACAAATATTATATAACGCTCAGATGAAATATGCAATATTTTTTATGCGAACTTGCAAAAAAGCATGGCAGACTTGCAAAAAATCTGTTAAAAGTCCATAAATATGAATTGAAAATACTCAAAAGAGTCATTTTAAGTAATTAAAAAGTGTTATACATGTACCATAAAATAATTACAATGCGATACAATAAAAATAGAATATGCGTAAGAATACGAAATATGTACTATATAAAAATACTATTTCCATCAAAAAAACTGCTTAATATTGTTCTTGAAAAACTGATTTTGGTAAAAGTTTACAAAATATGAAAAGATAATTGATTTTTTATATGGATGTAGTATGATTATATTCAGATAATAATGCAAATAGGATAAAGTAAGAACTATAAGGTGGTGAGAAAAATGGATAAGCATATTTTGAAAATAAATAAAATAAATATTGCGACTATTATACTTACTATATTTATGTTCGTTTTAGTTATAATAGGTTTCATGGGCAAAACAGATGATGTGAAATTTGATTTCACCAAGACAGATTCTTTTTCACAAGGCTGGATTATGGAACCGGAGATGACAGAAGTCACAGCGGATAGCATTATGATTGGTTATGGAGAGGCAATTACAATTACAAATACATTGCCTGGAAAGTTGGATAATGAGGGTTGCCTTGGTATTTATAACAATCACTTTCATATCAAAATAGAAATAAATGGAAAAGTTATATATAATACAGGAAACCATTCCAGTATGCGGTTTGGAGAAGAATCCGGAAGAGTTTGGAATATTATAAATTTATCCTCAGATTATGCATATCAGCCAGTTAGGATTATGATAGAGAATCTTGGGACTGAGCGTAAATTTGATTTTCATTCTATTGCCATTGGTAAAAGTGGAGATGTGTATTATAGTATTTTGTCAAAGAATATAGGGGCGGCAGTGGTCAGCTTTTTTGCATTTGTATTTAGTTTGCTGATTATTTTCTATTATCTGTTCCTGAAAAGTCAGAAGATTATGGTTGCATCACCTATGTTTTTGTATTTAGGATTGTTCTCGCTGGTTAGTTCCATCTGGATTTTTACAGATTCTGATATTATGCAGTTTTTGTTTGAATCAGCTTCTTTGCGTTATCAGAGTTCATACTTCTCATTCATATTGCTGCCTTTGACAATGGCACTTTTCTTTCGGGAGTACACGAGTCATTTTAAAAGAGTACTGACCATGTATCAAGGAATATACGTGGGAATTGCATTCCTGATTTTGGTTTTATATATGACGAATATATTGCACATTTCAGTGAGCCGTGTAGCAGTACATGGTATGATTGTTGTATTATTTATTATGTTAGTTTGGATTTCGGTAATGGAGGCTATTCGATATAAAAATAGAGAAATGCTGTTTCCTATGCTTGCTTTTGTTATCATAGGGGCATCAGGAATTCTGAATCTATTTACTTTTTATCAGGACAATAATTATGATAATTCGAAAGCGTTTCGTATTGGATTTTTAATATTCATTATAATCCTGCTTTTAACATCAATTCGATATAACTTAAAAGAGTATCATCAAATTATTATTGAAAGAGAGATAAGACGTAAAGAACAGGCCATAGCTGCAAGAAATGAATTCTTAGCTAAGATGAGTCATGACATGAGGACACCACTAAACGGAATTATAGGACTTAGCACGCTGGCCATGGAACACGAGGGAAATTCCCAGAACACACAAAGAGATATCGCTCAGATACAATCATCTGCCAATTACCTCCTGAATATAATAAATGATGTATTGGATACAGCTAAGATAGAGAGTGGTAAGATGGAACTGGTTATGGCTCCTATGTGTATAGAAGAAATTATTAAGACTACCGGAGGACTCATTGCACCACAGGCAGTTAAGAAAAATATATGTTTTGATACAAAATTAGATAAAAAGTTAAAAGGATGGTATAAGGGCGATTCGCTTCGATTTAGTCAAATTATTATGAATCTTTTATCCAATGCTTTAAAGTACACACCTGAGGGCGGCAAGATAGTACTGGAGGCACAGCACATGAAAGCTGAAGATAAAGCTGAATGGATTCAGATTATCGTAAAGGATAATGGCATAGGTATGTCAGAAGCGTTTATTGCAAAGATTTTTGAACCATTTGAGCGTGAGACAACCAGTCAGATTAACAATACAGAAGGAACGGGATTGGGGCTGTCTATTGTGAACAACCTCGTCAGTCTCATGAATGGAACGGTGGAAGTAAAGAGTAAATTGGGAGAAGGAAGCAGTTTTATCGTATGTATACCTATGGAGCGGGTAAACATACAAGAAGAAATAAGTGAAAAAGAGAGAATCAATCTTGATGATTTAACAGACAAGAAAGTGCTGCTGGTGGAAGATCATCCACTGAATCGACAGATTGCTGTGCGCCTGCTGAACAGGAAGAATATGGTTGTTGAAATTGCAGAAAACGGGCAGGAGGGCGTGGAGCGATTTATGTCTTCAGAGCCTTATGAATATCAGGTGATTCTTATGGATATCCGCATGCCTGTTATGGATGGATATCAGGCAGCCAGAATCATAAGAAATGTCAATCGTGAAGATGCGAAAACCATCCCTATTATAGCAATGACTGCAAATGCTTATGAGGAAGATGTGAAGAGGGCATTGGCTGAAGGAATGAATGATCATTTATCGAAACCAATCGAACCGGAACTGTTATATCGAACAATTGCAAAGTATCTGTCATAATATAGTTTTACCTCAAACAAATTAGTTACATTCCTTGCAAACAGGCTTTTGGTGTGTTAAAATTATTCTAATATTATTCAATAATGCTAAATTATGGGATACATTTTTGATGAAATTGGCAAATTTGAGATTATGAATCATTGTTTGTCAGATAAAAATACATAAGATGTGAGGGATTTATATGAAAATCCGAGTTGCCGTATGTGAAAAAGATCAAAAACAAAGAGAATACGTCATCGCAAATCTTAGCGCACTGAGTATTGAGACTGAGTGCAAGGGATTTACGAATATTTATGATGTAAAAGAAACCTTTCAAGAGAGTGCCACTGCTTATGATGTGATATTTCTGGCTGCTTCGGTACATCAAAAGGGTGATGGAGTGGAATTGGCGTCATATCTTCGTGGATTGAGCCAGGAATTAGCAATTATTCTCATGGCTGATAACAAGGATTATTATCAGGAAGCATATGAAGCGTTTGTAATGGCATACATATTTAAACCAGTCAAGTTCCGTGATTTGGATCGCTGTATGACCTTTTATACCAAGAATACCAAGATTGAGAGACGTGCATCCTGGATGGTTAAGAGTAAGGGCGGCCATTGGCGCCGTATATTCTGCCGTGATATTGTGATGATTGAAAGCAATAACCGCGAATTTATTGTACATCTGTCTGATGGAACATCTTTGGAAAGCTATGGAAAGCTGGGAGAGGTATCTGAACAGCTTCCTGTTGAAAATTTTATACGCTGTCATCAAAGTTACATCGTCAACATGTTCTATGTAAATGAGATGAATGGTACAAATTTTGTGGTAGAAGAAGGACAGGTTCCTATCTCCAGAAAATTCCAAAAGACTGTAAAAGAACGATATTATCAATATATGTTTGCCAGAATGTAAGCTCATATCAAGACAAATTCCACCGAAATTATGTCAAAATCAACAACCGTCCCAAATCGTCTTCATTTTGTTCTATAGTAGTGTTATGAAAAATTAGTCCGAACATAATGAATGAAAAGAGCGAGAGACGAAAGGCGGTTTTGGGAATGAGTAGCAATTCATTACAAGATAAGAAGGACGCCGAAAAGAACGAAATCCTGTATACAACATATATACCTGCAAACGATTTACTGAAAACCTACAGGACGAAGATGACCAGAATGGGCGTTGGATTCTTTGTGGAGACAAGCAGTATTCGGAAAACGATACTGTCCAATGACAATTTCATCAAAGTTTTACGGCTTGCCATGGAACTGGCAATTGAGGGAATTAATCATTCGGAAGTTGCGGGAAAGTATCTGCAGATTAAGAGTATTTGTATGCAGAATAAATTGTTCCTTAAGCTTACATATTCCAGTGAGCTGGATCAGTTACGGAATCATCGATATTTCACTGAGATAGACAAGATTCTTGACAAAAGAGGCGGATATGTAGGAATTGAAAACGGTGAAGAAGAGAATGTATTAAAGATTGCAATACCGATTAAATAACAAATGATGCAAAGTGAAAAGATGTCATGACCTGTATAAGCGCAGGTGTGGCATCTTTTTTTTGATAATTTCCACTAAAAATTTACCAAAATCAACATTTTGCACAAATTTATACAATTTCGATGTATAGTTTAGCATATGGGATTATAGAAAATAATATGCCATTTTTTGTTGAATTATTGAAAAATAGTAGAAAAATTGTTATAATTTTACTAAATTAATTGAAAATTAGAACGAAGAGAAGGGGGAAGACTATGCGGGAAAAATGTAAATCCACATCCGGTGCAACACTTGTGCTGGCACTGCTATTCTTCCTTATGTGCGCTATGGCCGGCAGTGTGGTACTGGCAGCAGGAACAGCAGCTTCAGGGCGTGTGGCAGGATTAAAACAGGCAGAACAGCAGTATTATACAGTTACTTCCGCAGCTAAGACAGTAGAGAGTCTAATTGATGGTCAGGTCTGGGCCGGGTATGTTGCTGGCGATGGCTCTGAAACGGGTACGTCGGTAACCAGCTTGAATCTTGTACAAGGTGAATTAAGTACATTCCTTGATAGGAAAACACAAGAGATGGCGAAAGAAAATTATATGAAATCTAAAGATGCAAGTTATACTGTAAAAAAAGAAACCGAAGATTGGACATTAGAGATTTCTGGATTTGATAACGTGAAAGCTTCTGTAACAATGGATGAAAATTATAATATAAAGATTTATTTTACACAGGTTGATAAAAAGTATTCTTGTACGCTGATAGTTCCTGCAGCAATTGATAAAAATATCGAAGAACAGAATGTAATTGATGCAGATGGAAATAGTGTGACGCAATATTTTACACACCTTATATGGACAGACGCAGCCATAGAAAAAGGAAAGACAGAATAAGGGTGGTTAAATGATGAGAAAGATAAAAGAAAAACTTAGCTCGCAAAAGGGAGAATCTTTGTCAGAGACATTGATAGGTGTACTTATTAGCGCAATTGCCTTATTGTTATTGGCATCGATGATTACAGCAGGTACGAGAATTGTACGTAAAAGTATGACTAATATGAATAATTTTTATACAGATGTAAGTGGTATCGAATCGGAAGATGCGGACTTTGTTGTATCCGGTACAAATAAACTGAAAATCACCATGAATAATGTAGAAAAAACGCCGGTGACAAATGAAAGCAGCGGAGTAGATGTAAAAATATATAAAGGTGAAAATACAGAATTAAAAGCTTATAAACCCAATTAAATCACTACAGTAAGATAAGGAATAAAATATGAGACAAAAAATAAATTCACAAAAGGGTTTTACATTGTCCGAAATGCTAATGTCGGTTTTAGTTATGCTGCTGGCAACGCTTATAATTGCAGGGGGTGTTACGGCGGTAAGAAGTGCATATATCAATATTACATTGAAAGCAGATGCGCAGACTTTGCTTTCAACAACAATCAGTGCGATGGAAGACGATTTGAGATATGCACAGAATATTAATATTTCCAATATCGAAGACGGGACAACAACAGTAGCTTTTGACAGCCCTTCGAGGGGATACAATATGTATTTTTTAAATGACGATAGTGAGGGAATCCTTATCGCAAATACACAAAGTACAGCTACCGTTCCTTTGGTTACAGATAAAGCTATGGCGAATAACTTGTTCTCAAAATTTGAATCAGAGGGTGCTGCCATATATAATCCTGAAGATAATATTTTTACATTGACTATAAAGGTATGCAATAAGAAAGATTCCGATAAGGTATTAGCGGAGCAGCAGTTGTCTATCAAACCAATCAATTCATAAAGTTAGAAATAGAAAGAAGGATACCATCATGAAATACAAACGTCTAGGTGATATGTTATTATCAGTCGGTCTGTTAACGGATGAGCAGTTAAATCAGGCTTTGGCTATTCAGAAGGAATCCAAGGACCGTCTGGGACAGGTACTTATTAAGAATGGGTTTATCACTGAATCACAGTTAATTGAAGCCCTGCGCTTACAGTTGGGTATTGATTTCATCGATTTGTCCAGCTATAGTATCAACCCTGAGATGGTAGAAGAACTTCCGAAGAATATAGCACGTAAATATGGAGTTGTTCCGGTGCGTGTGGACAAGGACAAATTATATCTTGCCATGAAAGATCCATTAAACTTCATGGCTATAGAAGAAGTTCGAAAGGCAACCAGAAAGCGCGTTATTCCATTGATTTCCTCAGAACATGGGGTGGATTTGGCTATCAGTACTTTATATGGTAATGAAGGCGCTGCCAGAGCTATGGCGCAGATGAGACAGGAAGCAGGAACTACCCAGGAGCAGATGACCCAGGAAGAGAAAAAGGAGATGGATGAGGGCGCTGAAGCACCAACCATCCGTCTGGTCAATTCCATCATAGAGCGTGCTGTTGTGGAAAAATGCAGTGATATCCATCTGGAACCAGGTGAAAAGGAAATGAACATCCGTATGCGTGTGGATGGTCGTCTTCATAATATACTGCAGATACCTCATGACTTGCAGGAGTCTGTTATTTCCCGTTTGAAAATCATGGGACATATGGATATCTCAGAACGTCGAATTCCTCAGGATGGAAGAGCAGAAGTGAAAATAAAATCACAGGATATAGACATGCGTTTGTCTACGCTGCCTACGATCTACGGAGAGAAAATTGTTATCCGTCTTCTTTCCAGAGAAGCATCTATGTTAGACAGAGATGGAATCGGAATTCTCCCGGAAGATTCTAAAAAATTAGACCGCCTGCTGGGACATACCAGTGGAGTTATTCTTATCGTAGGTCCTACCGGCAGCGGTAAATCCTCTACCATGTATACCTTTATTAAAGAGTTAAGAAAAGAAGAAACCAACCTGATTACCTTAGAGGATCCGGTTGAGTACCATATAGATGGAATTACCCAGGTACAGATTAATGAAAAGACGGGTATGACATTTGCCAACGGTCTTAGGGCTATCCTGCGACAGGACCCGGATATCATCTGTGTAGGAGAGATTCGAGATGGTGAGACAGCAGAAATCGCCATGAGAGCTGCTATGACAGGCCATCTGGTTATATCCACACTGCATACAGAAGATGCAATTTCAGCAATTGACCGTCTTCGTGATATGGGAGTAGAACCTTATCTTATTTCAGCAGGCCTAAGAGGAGTTATCTCTCAGCGTCTGGTAAGAAGAAACTGCAATAACTGTAAGGAAGAATATGAACCAGATAAAGACCTGTTTGAATTAGCAGGAATTCCATACGATTCATCTAAAAAGGTATATCATGGGGCAGGCTGTCATATGTGCTATCATTCCGGATATCGTGGAAGAAGTGGTGTGTTTGAGGTTTTGACTGTTAATGAGGAAATTCGAAACTGTATTAACCAGAATAAAGATAAACAGGCTGTGCGTGACGCTGTAAAACAATCGAACTTTGTACCGATGAATCAAAATGCAGAACTTCTTATTGAATCAGGGATCACCACTATTGAAGAGGTGTGCAGAACAATCAGCAGAGTAGATTAAAATACATAGTACAGCTCTATGTCTAATAAAGGAGAACAGTATGAATATAGAACAATTAATTGAAACCGCCAGTCAAAATGGTGCGTCTGATGTACATCTTGTCTATGGAATACCACCAAAGTATCGCCTGGATGGTCAGCTGGTCAATATGAGCGACGAACCTCTGACAGATGATATGTGCGAGGATTATGCGCGCAGCCTGGCAGGAGCATCTTATGAAGATATCAGCTATCGAGGGGAACTTGATCTGGCAAAGACCATAGCAGGGGAGCGTGTCCGTATTAATCTGTTTCGACAGCAGGGACATATTTCAGCGGCACTTCGTATCCTGAGTAATAAGATTCCGCAGTTAGAAAGCTTAGGACTGCCTCCGATAGTTGCTCAGTTTCCCACATGGCAGAAGGGAATTATTCTGGTAACCGGTGAAACCGGAAGTGGTAAATCTACCACACTGGCAGCTATTTTAAATCAGATTAACCATACCCGTCAAGAACATATTATCACTTTAGAGGATCCGGTGGAGTATTTATATGAACCGGATAAATGCATCATCAATCAGCGTGAAATTGGCAAGGATACCGATAGCTATGCAGATGGCTTAAGAGCAATTCTGCGAGAAGATCCAGATATTATTCTAATCGGTGAGATGAGAGATTTAAGTACTATTGAAACCGCCATGACAGCGGCAGAGACAGGACATCTGGTATTTGCGACATTACATACGAATACAGCACCGGATGCCATAGACCGTATCGTAGGAGTATTCCCGGCAGAGCGTCAGCCCCAGATTCGTATGCAGCTTTCCACCTGCCTGAAGGCAGTACTTTCCCAACAGCTTCTGGTAAAGAAGGATGGACACGGAAGAGTGGCAGCCTGTGAGGCGATGGTAGTTACATCTGCCATTAAGAACCTGATTCGTGAAGGTAAGACACCACAGATGCTTTCTTCTATGCTAAGTGGAGCAAATGAAGGAAGTATTACCATGGATAATTGTCTGATACGTCTGTTAAAAGAAAGAAAAATCAGTCAGGAGACTGCCTTAGAGGCATGTTCTGACAAAACCTTCTTAAAAAAATACACATTTTGACAAAAAAAATGTCAGATTCAACAAGTGCATTTACTTTAAGAAAATCAGAAGATATAATGTGCTTATAAGAAAGGAAGTGAGACAGGTTGATTACTTATCAGTATAAAGCTGTTTCAGCAGATGGAGCAACCGTATCTGGTATCGTCGAAGCCTCTGATGAGTTTACTGCGGTATCGAAAATCAAGAACACCTGCCCCATTGTACTGAAGATAACTCCAGTGAAGGAAAAACATGGACTCCTGACTATGGAAATCGGGCATAAGAAAATAGATGCCAAAGCATTATCCGTCATGTGTTCCCAGTTTAATATCATACTTAAATCCGGAGTTACCATATCCCGCTGTATGGAAATGATTGGAGATCAGACTGAGGATAAGCAGTTGAAGAAAATGCTGATTAATTCTGCAGAAGATGTAGCAGAAGGTAACAGTGTAGCCAGTAGTTTCGAGAAGAACTGTAAGGGTTTACCCCTGACATTTATCGAAACAATCAGGGCAGGCGAACAGTCCGGTACGCTGGAACGTTCCTTTGCAACTCTGGAAAAATATTACGAAAAATCCAACAAGACCGCACAAAAGGTCAAACAGGCACTAAGTTACCCAATATTCGTCATTATTGTGGCGGTTATCGTTGTTATTGTAGTTATGGTGAAAGTAGTACCAACCTTATCTGGAACATTTTCAGATTTAGGTGGAGATCTTCCAGGTATTACAAAAGCGCTAATTGCTTCGTCTGAATTCTTCCAGAAATATATCTGGTTGATAGTTGCGATTTTAGCTGCATTGGTCATTGGATTTAAAGTGTTGACCAACACGGAACAGGGCAGAATCAAATGGAATACCATCAAATTGAAGATGCCCGTATTTGGAAAAATTAATAAACTTAATGGTGCCAGTCAATTTGCAAACACTATGTCAGCGCTGCTAACCGCAGGCCTAACAGTCAGCCAGGCGTTGGAAGTTACCGCAAAGACTATGGACAATTACGTGTACAATCTAGAGACTAATAAGATGGCAGGAAAAATCGAAGAAGGGCGTCGCTTAGGAGACTGCATGAGACAAGCAGAGTACTTCCCATCGACACTGACAGAGATGAGTGCTATCGGAGAAGAAACTGGAGAACTGGAGAATACGCTGGAAACAATCGGAGCTTACTTTGATAATGAAGCGGAGCACGCCACCAATCAGGCCATCTCCAAGCTGGAACCAACCATTATGGTATTTCTGGCATTATTCGCAGGATTTATTGTTATATCAATCTACCTGCCGATGTTTAGTATGTATGATTTAATGTAACCTGCCGCAAAGAGCGGTAAAACAAGACTTCTGGTAATGTGACTTATCGGAAGAGATTAGGAATCTTAGAGGTATGGAAATATGCCTTAGGATAAATATTATTGATGATATCAAGGAGGATATGTGAGATGTTTAATTTGAAGAAAAGATTGAAAGAGAACAAAGGATTTACTTTGGCGGAATTGTTGATTGTTGTGGCTATTATTGCTGTTTTGGTGGCTGTTAGTATTCCGATTTTTACCACACAGTTAGAGAAGTCTCGTGATGCAGTTTCTATAGCAAATATTCGTGCGGCATATGCAGAAGCTTCTACATCGGCTCTTACAGAATCAAGCAATGGAGCTACAGTAACTTATACTGCAAAAACTGAAACAACTCCTGCACAGGTTACCGTTACAGGTGTACTTTTCAAAGGAACTCAGAGTGGTTGGAGTAGTCTTGAGACTGAGTTACCATTTACTTATACAGCATTGACTGATGCAGCGGGTGGCGAAAAGGGTACTTATACACTTGTTTTCCAATTTGCAGATGCAGACGGAGCATGTACATTAAATAGTATTTCAAAATAGGCTTAATAAAATAACAAGTAATTTATAATTATAGCAGACTGAAAAGACTATTCTGTTGAACCAGAAATCATTTTGTTCAACAGAATAGTCTTTTAGTTTATCTAATCTATTTTGTGTTTTTCACGAAAAGGGAATTATTCAAAAGTCAATCTATTAATATTTAAATAATAAATATAATCTCTATTTTGCTGTAATTGCCATTTTTTCATCAGCCTCAGTGTAAACAACCGTCCAACCAGTAGTAGAAGCAGCGATTTCATCTGTGCCGGCTCCGACTGTAATCCCACCGATATCGTCAAGATTAGTACTCTGCCAAACATCTTGAGTTTGTTTTGCTGCAACATCACCAGCAAAAGTATATGTATACGCACCTGCCATAACTTCAGCATATGCAGCACGTAAATTAGCAGTATCTGTAGACTCTCTAGCCTCTCTAACTGTGTAGTAAAAATCGGAATACTAACAGCCACCAAAACAGCAATAATAGCTACAACAATCAACAATTCCGCCAAAGTAAATCCTTTGTTCTCTTTCAATCTTTTCTTCAAATTAAACATCTCACATATCCTCCTTGATATCATCAATAATATTTATCCTAAGGCATATTTCCATACCTCTAAGATTCCTAATCTCTTCCGATAAGTCACATTATAAGGAGACTCATAATTTGTACTTCAATTTTGGGGTAAGAAAGACTTTTTGTTCACCTTCCCTTTTGCCGGAAAGTATTTGCCGTTTACAAATGTGCTAATGGAATCTCAATACAAGTAACAAAAAAGAGATATATATAGTTGCATTTTATAAAAAATTAATTTGTATATTCACAATTACCGTGATACACTAGTATCAGTTCAAAAGTCTCAAAATCACGAGAAGAACATATCTGGCAGTTCTGCCAACAGTTACCCATTTATAACAAACAACAAAATATTAGCAACAAAAATCCAGCAAAATTATTGTGTTATGACACCTGCTTTTGTATAATAAAGGAAATCATTTCTCTGTTATTCTTTTTGGTGTTATAACAAAAAGGAGGAGAAATATGGGAGAAATTGATACACTCTCAAAAGAATACGTTTCCAGAGCGGACGTATTTGCAGATGCAATGAATTATTATCTTTATCAAGGAAAACAGGTTATCAAACCCGACGATTTATCTGAACAGGATATCACTGAAATTGCCATTCCTTATAATGATGATACAGACGTCATTATTCCCGTACAGAAACTCAGGGACATTCTCAAATTATGCACCATAAAAACAATAGAGAATACGACTTATGTATTACTGGGTATTGAAAATCAGGCGAATATCCATTATGCGCTTCCAATCAGGACGATGCTATATGATGTACTAAACTATGCAGATCAAACAAAAAAGCTTGCAGAAAACAATAAGAAGCATAAAAGACTCAAAAATTCTGATGAATATCTATCTGGATTGCAAAAGAATGATAAGCTGAAACCAGTTATAACAACAGTCTTATATTGGGGCGCAAAAGACTGGGACGGGCCACGCAGTTTACATGAAATGCTGGATATCGATGATAGTTTAAAGAAATTTGTGCAGGACTATCATATCAATATAATCGTACCAAAAGAAATTGAGAATTTTGAAAAATTCCATTCTGGTTTACGATATCTGCTGCAGTTTATAAAGTGTTCTGATAATCAGAAAGAGATGTCGAAGTTGCTAAAAGAAGAAACATCATTCCGGTCATTAGAATATTTGGAAGCACAATTACTGGGAAAAGTAACCGGAATTTCTTTGAAAACAGGAAGTGAAGAAGGAGGGAAATTTGATATGTGTAAAGCATGGGAAGATCACGCAAAAGAAGTACGTGAAATCACAACGAAAGAAGTCACGAAAGAAGTTACGGAAGAAGTTACGAAAGAAGTCACAACCGAAGTAAGTAAAAAAGAGCGAATTGATACCATTTGCGAATGTTTGGAAAACTATGGAGAAATCCCAGAAGAGATTATGGATATAATTATGTCACAGGAGGACTTGGAAATATTGAAACTGTGGCGCAAAATGGCAATTCAATCCTCTGGAATGGAGGACTTTTATAATAAAATCAGTTCTATGCTCTAGTTTTCATCTATTACATGGAAATTGAATATCCTCTGCCCATGTGGTATCACGAAAAAAATATATACTTATGAATCAATATCAGATGATTCACATTTCTTTTAACATGTTACAAGCAAGAATTCCCCTTCCTCTTAGGTGGGGGATGAATTGCAATAAGCCTATCGGCGACATCGGTTAGAACATAATATAAAAATCTCCTGTGCCACTTAGAATAGTGATCTCTAAGTGGCTTTATTATATTATTTCACAACAATTCTACACTGTTTTCCATAACAGGCAATTCCATATTTCCATATTTTTGTAATCCCATTATTCCGTAACTGCTCATCATAATGACGCTTTTCAATCTGATTTAATGCATTCATGCATCCCAATTCCAGATTATTACTATCAGGATATTTTATCTCAATTACAATTCCGGTATCCTCATCTTCAATTTCAATTAGTATATCGCTGTAACCCTCTCCGGATTCTTTATTCGAAGAGACATCCCAGTTATTTTTATAGGCGAACAATCCCAAAAGGATTCCATGATAAAAATTTTCTTTCATTGGTTTTTGAACAAAAGTATCTCTGATACTGATGGTTCTGACCAAATACTTGTTAAGCAATTGTTCTGCAGTTATGACATCACCCGTTTTGAATGCATCGCAAAATGTATTTAGCATATCGCCATCTTTGGATGCTTCTTCTTGAAACCAACTATAAATCTGTTTCGTAAATATCTTCCTGATTTCCAGATTTGGTATACGAAGTGTGAATTCATCACCATTGGGAAGCTCTGATTGAGTCAAATATCCCGTAGTAAATAATACGCTCCATAGATTTGTAAGTGTTTTATCCAAATCCTTATAAGTTAATTCCATATGGATTTCTTTTGTGATAGTCTCACCCACCAGAAGTTGTTCAATCTCGCGTTTTGTAGTGGAATTTCTTGCTTTGTGAATAAAGCGTCTTACAATATCATTTCCACTTGTATTTGTCCAATAATCTTTCGGTTGGGCATTTGGATTAGCACGGAGCTCGTCAATATAACATATCACATCCCAAGGGCAATAGACATCAACATTTCCAAAGCGATATCCGTCATACCACTCCTTTGTTTTTACATAATGCTCATTCAAATTATAAAAATCTAACATTTGTTTGACTTCCTCATCAACAAATCCAAAATATTCGTCGAATCGTACATCGGTTATTGATAAGACTTTAGGATTATTCAACCCAGTAAAAATACTTTCCTTAGAAATACGCAAGCATCCAGTGAGAACAGAGAAAAATAAATTCTCATTACTTTTCAATGTCTGATTGAATAGATTGCGAATCATATTAACCATTTGATCATAATAGTTAAATTGAAAAGCTTTGTCTAGTGGTACATCATATTCATCAATCAATATAATCACTTTTTGCTCATAATGCTTGTTGAGCAACACGGACAAATTCAGTAAACTATTAACCAGTGTGGAATCTGACATGATAAAGCTTCCATTTTGAACATTATCTATCTGAGTAAGCTGATTGTATATTTCTTTATCTTTTTGAGATAACTTTTTGCTGGCAAGCAAACACTGGAAACGAAGAGCTTCCTGTCTAATCACTGCGCACAGCATATCTCTGGCAGCTTCAAAAGTATCACCAGCAACCCCTTTTAAAGTAATTGAAATGACGGGGAACTTGCCCATATATTTTTCGCACAATATTTGTTCTTTTTCAATATCTAACCCTGTAAAGACGTCAGGGTTGCAACCATAGGAAAAGAAATATTTCAGCATACTCATATTTAGAGACTTACCGAATCTACGCGGACGTGTAAATAGATTAACTTCGCCCCAGTTTTCCAATAGTTCTTTTATTAAACCTGTTTTATCTACATAGTAAAAGTCCTGTGTCCGTATTTTTTCAAAATCTTCTATTCCAATGGGAAGTTTTCTAGATGTTTCCATATATGACACACTCCTTATTTGTATTCCGATTTGAATAATTTGTCTGGTTCTAGAATACCACATGGAAAGAAAATATACAATTGAAGGATTACATAGAAAGCGCAATTCGTATGATATTGTGACCTACTCCCACCACTTAGTTCCATAGAGTTGCATACCCATTTATGAAGGCAAACAAATAATTCGGCAAAAATATTGTTTTATAACATCTGATTTTGTATAATGAAAGAAATATCCAAAAGATTAGCTATCGAATTTATCTGCGAATGTCTGGATTGTTATGGAGGAATCCCGGAAGATATTATGAGTATGATTTCTTCACAGGATGACATAAAAAATTGAAACAATGGCACAAATTAGCAACTCAATCCGCTGGTATTGAGGCATTTCGTGATAAAATCATGGCAGCCTGATAGCGGTAACAGATGTTTTCAGCCTGAAATCTACCAAAATCAACATTTCAAGATGTTTTCCAATCCATTTGTATTATAATAAAGCTATTATGTGAGTATATGAAATTATCAGAAAAGGGAGTGAGAGAGTACAAAATGACAAAAAGACTTAATCAAAAGGGATTTTCCACAGTTGAAGTTCTTTGCATTTCATTTCTGACAATTGTTGCAGTGCTATTTATCGTATGGGGATTTTTCTGGTATCGAGACAATACTCATAAGACAGAAGATAAAGTGATTACAAATACAGCAGAGTCCGTGGCAAATGCAGATTTGGTATCCGGTTCATGTGTCGTCCGAGGGTGCGGTGGTGGTGATAACTGTACACATAAGACACAAGAGGGGTATGTTGGGTATTTTGACCATCCAAGCAATTCTATCAAGGGAGAACCAGGGAAAGGATATAATCAGTACAAAGAGATGACCATAGGAGATAAGACCTATTATGGCGCACCGAATACGATGGTGATAAAAATTGTGGCAAATGACGGAATATTGACACTTTCCTGGGTGAAAGGAGACAACTAGATGCTATACGAGAACATAGGGTTAACAATTTACATATTTGTAATTAGCGGAATATTAGGTGCTGTTATGGGAAGCTTTATCAACTGTATGGCGTGGCGGATTGCTCATAAGGAGAGTGTACTTCATGGAAGAAGCCACTGTGCGGTGTGCAATCATCCTTTGAATGCTTTGGATTTAATTCCCGTTTTCAGCTATCTGTTTTTAAAAGGAAGATGTCGATATTGTAAAGAGAAGATTTCACCACGCTATATGCTGACGGAGCTTTTTATGGCACTTTCTTTCGTACTGATTGTTGCAAGATATGATGTCACTTTTGAGGCAATGCGCTATCTGGCAGCAGCGTGTCTTCTGCTGGGATTGTCCCTGGTGGATTTGGAAATATATGAGATTCCCGATGGATTTATCATAGCCGGTATTATCTGGTGGATTGCTACTCTGCCATTTATGAATATGGGAATTGCAGAACAGATTAAAAGTGGGCTGTTGGGTGGTATCTGTATCGGTGGTGGATTATTGCTGTTGTCTCTTGTGTTTGATAAAATTATGAAAAAGGAGAGCTTAGGCGGCGGAGATGTAAAACTGTTTTTTATGGTTGGCTTGTATCTGGGTCTGGGTGTTAGTCTGTTAAATCTGATTGTGGCATGCATCCTGGGTATTGTGTTTGCATTTGGTCTTAAAAGACAGAAGATTCCATTTGGCCCGGCGATTTCATGTGCAACCTTGATTAGCCTTCTTGTAGGCTCTGAAATTGTAAATTGGTATATTGGATTATTTTAAATAAAATCATTTGAATAGAAGATAAATAGAAGCTTTCTCGTATATGCTTTAGGAGAAAGCTTTTTTTGACGAATTCCACAAAAAAAGTACCAGAATCAACATTATTAACACAATTTAAAAAAAATGTATTATAGTAATACATATAAAATCGCCTGAACTATAGAAGTTGATACATAGATTGCTTATATGCATTCCCCAAAGCATGTATTGTATAGATTGTTGCATTATCAGGCTGATTTATTTACTATTTTGTCAAAATGTGTTAAATTAAAATACAAGATTATTTTTTGTGAATATAGAAAAACAGACCGTAAGTACGTTAAGAAGTATTTGACTAATAGAATAAGGAACAAAGGAAGGAGTGATTTCCGTGGTTAAATTATTAGCAGGGATTGAGATAGGAAATTACAGCATTAAGATTGCCGTGTGCAATGCAGGAAGAGTTAGTCAGTTTGTTGCCGAACCCCTTCCGGATAATATCGTAAGAGAGGGCTCAATTGTTTCCTGGGAAGCTATGGCGGATTTTATAAAGGAGACAATTAAAAAATATAAGATAAACTGCAAACAGGCAGCAGTAGTTCTTCCGGATAATCAGATTTATCTGAGAAGACTTACCATGCCGCTTATGACAATCGATCAGTTAAAAGTTAATCTTCCGTATGAATTTCATGATTACATCAATGAAGATATAGACAAATATTTCTTTGATTATGCCATGATAGAGAAGGTGGAAGAAATAGATGAAAATGAGAAAAATAAGACTATGGAGCTGTTGGCAGCGGCTGTGAAGAAATCCACCATAGATCAATATAAGTCCATGTTTCGTCGTGCCGGCATGAAACTGGTGGCTGCGGAACCAGAGGCCTCTGCTTATGGTAAAGTTGTCAGGGAACATCGAAAGGCCAGAGGAATTCGTGGAGATGATGATTATGGAATCTTAAACCTGGGACATGAAAGTATCCGTATTGATTTATATTCCCATGGAATCTATGATACTACACGTATTCTGGAAGTGGGATGTGAGACCATTGTTCAGACTATCTGTGAGCTGTATGATGTGGATAGACATATCGCTTTAGTCTATCTGTTAAATAATCAGGACAATGTCTGGGAACGGGAAGAATGTATGAGTACATATAATAACATCGCTATTGAAGTAATGCGAGTGATGAATTTCTATAATTTCAATCATCCGGATAACAGTCTGGATACACTGTATTATTGTGGCGGCGGCGCTTATATTGAACCAATGCTTCGAGAAATACAGGATATGATAGAACCGAAATTAGTTGGGATCGAACAGCTTTTTCCGGCAGATTCCGGTAAAGATACAGACTTAAGAAAAGGTCCATCGGCGGTAGCCATAACCATGGAGTAGGGGGTATAGACATTGAAGAAAATTACAAAAGCAAAATATCCGGAAAAGACATCCATGAATCTGGTTATGAGAGAAGACGAAGGCGGTAATCCGAAAGTGACAATTGCTGCATTTGTTATATTCTTAATAGCTCTGGGTATCTTCACGAAATTCGGTGTGATTGACCGAATGATGGAAGCATCCAAAGCAGAAGCTGCTTACAGTGAGGCCAGCGCTTATTTAGAGGAACTTAAAGGGAACAACCAGAATTATGATGATGTTGCAGATGAATATAATAAAGTTGGAAGTGCTTTTCTAAATGATGAAGAACGGGCAACTCTCGACCGCATGGATGTATTTTCTATGTTGGAGGCAAGTGTATTTTCAAGAACTAACGTAAGTTCAGTAAATATTACAGGAACAACCGTCTCATTGACAATTTCAGATGCACAGTTGTCTGATATATCCAAAGTTGTTGCAGATTTGGAGTCAGATCCCCGCACAGATTATGTGACAGTATCTACAGCTGCAACGAATGAACAGGGTACTTCTTCCACAGGAACAGATGGTGCGGCTTCTAATGTGAGCCAGATAGTTACCGCGGATATGGTTATCAATCTACAGGCCGGAGGTGATGCATCATGATGAGCAGAAAATTTACCACAAGAGAGAAGATATTACTGATTATATGCGCAGTTCTGATGCTTGGATTATTCTATTATAAAGTAGTCTGGGTAGATACGGCTGATACTATAGCGGCATCTAATACTGCAGATTTAGAAACTGAAATTATGATGCAGGAAACCATGGCTGCTAAAAAGGCAGATATGGAAAATGAAATTAAGACAAATGCTGATTCAGTAATAGGTGAAGTTGCAACTTATAATAATATTTCCAATGAAATGAATGAACTAGATAAGATACTTGCAGCAGCAGATACTTATTCTCTGTCCTTTTCAGAAGCAACTTTGGAGGACAGTACTGTTCGAAGAAATATTGATGTCGTCTATCATGCCTCTACTTATCAGAACATGAAGAGCATCTTACAAAAACTGCATGATTGTAAATATCGCTGTCTGATTGGTGACGTCAGCATTACCACTACAACGTCTGAAGCAAGCAATATTCAAACAAGCAGTGATTTAAATGTGTCTTTAACAATTACATTTTATGAGACCACTTTAGATTCTGAAACTACTGCAGGGTTAGCACAGGAAGAAGTTCCTGCTGCTGTAACAGAAGAAGGTGCTGAGGAATCTACCGATGAAACTGCTGCAGAGTAAGATTTGAAATGATTTGATTTAATCTGATAAGCAGCGGCAGTTGCTGTCAGGTTCTGAGAAAGTAATATATACGTGCAGCATAATACAGAAACAAAATAAATTGCCAGGTGGGAATTTCAAGTGCTTGAAATATGAGATTCCCATTTGGATAAAGGATGCGTGATTTACTTGAAAAATTTAAATAAGAAAATAAGTCATTCTGCCTCTGATATAGAAACTACAGGAGCAGAGGAAAGACAATTATATAAAGGGAACGAAATCCGTAAACGGTTAAAGGGTGGATTTACTTTAGCTGAGCTGTTAATCACGGTGGCGATTATGATGATTTTGGCTGGGTTTGCTTTTGTTGCGGTCGCCAGGTATCAAAAAAGTTTGAAACTTACTGAAATGGATGGAACGGCAAAAGAGATATTTATTGCAGCGCAGAATCATATGACAGCGGCAAAGACTTCCGGAGAATGGGATACCTATCTGGAAAAAATAGGCGCAGATGATTCTTCATCGGTCATAGGTGGTGCGATGGAGAAACCAGGTGATTTTGAAGGGTCAGATGATGATTTTGCGGACACTGATAATCACGGTTATTACTATGTGAACTATAGTAATAAAACTGGTCAAACAGGTATGAATCTGGACAGCTCTATATTGAGTACTATGCTGCCGTTTGGCTCTATTGATGATACGGTCCGAAGCGGTGGCAGTTATGTAATTGAATATGATATTAAGACGGCATCTGTCTATGGAGTGTTCTATACGGACAATTCAAAGGGGATGTCTTATTCTGATGTTACGGCATTAAATGCTAATGGCAGAGGAGATTCCACAGAAGCTAAAAACACTCGTAAAAATTATAAAAATGGAAACAGTAATGTAATTATCGGATATTATGGCGGAGCTATGGCTGAAAATCTTGGTAATGCTGATTTAGAAGTAGAGAAGGATTCTGATCTGATTATCGATAATAGCGACAAACTTCAAGTGTATATTTATGATCGCAACTATTTTACCAAAGCATCCCTAAATTCAGAAGGTACTGGTGAATCAGGAGAACAGCAGGTCAAAACAAAAATTACTGTTCAGATTACTGGTGAGGACAGTAAGGAAACAAAAGTGATTCCGCTGGAACAAACAGATGGTGTTAAGAGTGGGGTTAATACAAGCAGTGAACCTTGGTGGACTGTAGAAAAAGTTGATAATGAGTTGACAGATAATAAGTCTGACAAAGCATTACTTTATACTTTAACGCTTGATGATATTACCACAGACAAAGGGCATTTCGCAGACATTTTCCAGGATTTTATGCCTGGAGAGAATTTGATAATTAAAGTGCAGTACAGCAGTAATGATGTCCTTTGCAATCAGAAGAATATAGATGGATATACCAACAGTTTATATAATACTGCATTAACAGGTACTGATGGAAAGAAGGTAACAGTATCATCTATCAGACATCTGCAGAACTTAAGTCCTGAGATTTCAAGTGTACCTGTTACTGGTACTAATGGAACATCAATTACTAACTGGATTGGAAATGTTACTCAAACTCAAGATATCGTATGGGCGACTGAAAAAAAAGGCAGTGAGATTACCGCAGCGACTGACGAGAACGCGGGTGATTCGGAAACAGAAGATGAGACAGAAGATAATACTATAAGTGACAGGAAACAAACAGTTGTATTTGGTTCTGACACAAATATATATAATAAAAACAATGAGGCTGTTGATACACAAGACGGAATGTTCTTATCAATTAGTAACATCAATATTAATTCTTATGATGGTGCCGGTTTTTCAATAGACAATTTGAAAATAAAAGCAGTGAATGTGAAAAAATCAAAAGACAATGAAAATTCAGCTGGAAATTACGCTGGTTTATTTGCGACGGCAGGAAATGCAGATGTAAATCGTATTCTAACTGTAAGCAATGTAAGGCTGCTTAATTTCAAAGCAGAAGCCAGGGATGGAGCTGGTGCATTATGTGGAGCTGCGCTGGGCAATGCAAGGCTAAGTGCATCCAATGTATATGTGGAGAATCCAACTATCAAGGCAACAGGTAATGATGGTATGGCCGGAGGTCTTTCAGGAAGCGCATTAGGCGGAATAATTACAGACTGCGCAGTTTACTTTACAGATGATGATCCTAATTTGGAAGACAGTATGACGGCGGCTCAGAAGTATGAATCTGGGGCTTATAATTCGGATGAGGATAGTTTATCCGGCACATATGGCATAAGTGCGTTAAAATATGCAGGCGGACTTATTGGAAGTCTGAATACGAGAACAGGAGACGGTTCTGATAGCAGTGAATCAACAACAATTATTGATTGTTTTGCAGCAGTACCGGTTAACACCGCAAGTGGATATGCCGGGGGCTTAGTTGGCGCAGATCTTGGTGGTTCAGAGATCGCAAATTCATATGCAGGCGGATATACCAATACAGAAAATTATCAATCAGATTCTTATAATATCAGTGCAGCAAAAGATGCAGGAACAGCAGGCGGTCTTGTTGCATTAGTGCAAGGTTCATCAACGATTAAAAATTCTTATTCCACATGTTCGGTTTACGGTGATAATGCCGGAGGCCTTATTGGTATTGAAAATGCTGCAAGTACCTATATTAATTGTTATACCGTTGGCAAAGTGGGAACTTTGGATACAGATTCCAAAGTGGGAACCTTTGCTTCAAAATTGAATTCTACCAATATTCAGATGTGCTACTATTTAGCTGGTCTTAATAATGGACTTGCCGTTGTTGAAGATGGCAGTAATGCAACGATTGAAAAAATAACAGGAAAGAGTTTTAATCAGTTACAGACAGCAGATTTTGTGACATCAAATAATGAAGCGAATATTGATCGAAAGCCCCAGCCTGTATCAGAACTTAATGTTGTAGAAACACACAATTATGATTCGGCATGGGATGAGACAGCGTATCCATTCCCGACTGTTAGCGATACTGCAAGGAATGCAGCTACTGCTAATAATGTGAAAATAACATCGGATGTTACCAGTGTTCATTATGGTGATTGGGCAGGTGTTACCTTCGACGCAGAATTGGCTTATTATGAAGTGTACAGAAACATGGATACATCAGCGTATAGTATAGGATTATATAATAGTGAGTTAAATGTAAATTCACTGCTTGAGAATCCGGCTGAATCCAGTAATGTAATTATTCAAGATGGATATGTTACTTTATCCAATATTCAAGGTGCATTAGATATCAGTGTCAATAACGCAGCAGCACAGGAAACAACAAGTATTACAGCGTTTACACAAAATAATGGAAGTCTGTTTATTCGACCGGCGCAAACCGTGTCAGGAAGTGAAGAACTGACTTGGAAAAACGGTGGAGTAGATTTAGAGGATAATGCTTTTTTAACTGATGATTCAACAGTAGAAATAAGTGATGCTACTTATTATTTGAGCTTTTGGAATCTGCTTGCAGCAGATGCCATTTCTTCATTAGATAATTATTACAGCAAAGTTGAAATGAATATGGCTGGAAGCAGTCTGTATTTCTATTGCAATCCGCACTATGCGAAATCCAATATTCAAAAGTGTGGTGATAATAATGCTCAGAAAATTGATTTGAATAATACAGGAACGGAAAATAATCCAGTAGAAATCAGGACAGAACGTCAGTATAGTATGATGACGCAGGATTTGTTAAACCCAACTAACAGTTCAGGAACGGTATATTCAAAATATTGTAATTTATATTACTCACAGAGTTTTGATTTGACTTTTGGAAATAATTCTCCATACGTATCTAAATACTTTGATATGGCAAGCAGTACTTCGGTTGAAAATGGTGTGGGCGCAATGAATCCTGTCGCAGCATCCGCAAATACACCTGCATCCAATGCCAGAGATACCGTAGGATTCTGTGGCGTATACAATGGAAATAATCACAAGATAAATAACCTGACGATAAATAACCCATCAGGTACAACCACTGGTATGTTTGGTAATACCCAGGGGGCATTAATCGAAAATGTACATTTGAATAATATTAACATTACCGGAACGAATTATGTCGGAAGTGTTGTGGGAAGTGCAGCACACGGAAATGTCAGTTTAGGAAGCAAGAAAGCATACACTGTAATTGAGAATATTACAGTTACGAATGCTGTGCTTTCAGGCGATAAGTATGTAGGAGGCTTGACAGGAGCAGCATACAGTTGTTCCACAAATGTTAATAATACAAATGATTTTATTAAAATATCAGGCTTAAGAGCGACTGGAGATTCTGTAATCGGTGGTGTATTTGGTATGGTCCAAACATGGGGAAAAGATGTAAATGGTGGATTCTTATATCAAAATATTTTAATAACAGGACAAAACAGCTTAAATGAAAATACTACGCATTCTACCTCATATGCAGACGCTGGAATTGGTGGATTTGCAGGTGAGATTCAATTATCTGAATTGACAACCGCAAGTCGAAAATTGAATTTCAAAAACATTCATATCGGATCCAAGGGGAATCTGGCTATCAATATTGCAAACAGTTCAGGAAGCAAAAGAGTATACGGTGGATTGTTCTTGGGTAATTTGTACAATAATGGCAATGCAGGAACCTTTTCCGGTTCTTTTGAAGACTGCTCTGTGTCTAATTCCAATATGAATGTAAATGGTGCCACAGAAGCAAATTATTCCACTAATTATTCTTATGGCGGTTTAATTGGTAATATTAATCAAAAAGATAAATCAAATTTGACTGTTATATTAGATGGCAAGCTGGTTATGAAAACGAATTGCGCTATTAATTATAAGGGTGCTAAGAATCCAACGGGTAAATGTTCTGTTGGAGGCCTGGTTGGTAATGTCAGTGCAAGTAAACTTATAATAGAAAAGAATGAATGGATCGAACCTGGTTATTCAGATTTTACAGCAGACAGCGCAGTTGCATATGGCAGTCTGGTTGGAAGTGTATCACAAAATGCAGAGATTTCCTGTAAAAGACTTAAAACTTTAACATTAACAGCACCAACAGGAATAACAGCGAATAACATGGGTGGACTGATTGGTAGAATTACCAGCGGAAGTCTGAATATGGAGGGCTGTTCTATATCTGATATTAGAGGAGCAACTAATGTAGTTGCGTCCGCAGATACAGAAGATGTTAACATTGGCGGTGTGATTGGTCTGGTCGATGCAGGAGTAACTTTATCCGGACTTGATATTACCAATGCATCCTTTACCTGTGCTGGCGGAACAAACGTTAGTGTAGGTGCTGCAATCGGAAAAGCGAATGCAGCAACCATTACCAGTTCAACTGTAAAGGATGTATCCTTAAAGGGAAATGCTGATAATGTAGGTGGATTTATTGGAATTGCTTCAGGAACTACTTTGATAAATTGTGATGTTCATTCACAATCTTTATCTGAAGGAAGCTACAATGTGAATGGCAACGGAGAATATACAAACAATAGTGGCGTCAGTGATAAAGCAGTTATTGGACAGAAATCTCAATCTTATGTTGGTGGATTAATCGGAAGTGCTATGGGTGCAACGATTAATAATTGTTTTGCTGCTATTCCTGTTAAGGGAACTACAAGTTATATTGCTTTGGGTGGACTGGCAGGAGATGCCAATGGTTGTGTGATTTCAGAGTCTTATGCATCAGGCAATATTTTAAATCATGATTATGCAGGTGATATTGAAACAGCAGATTCAGCTGGCAATTGTAGTTTTTCTGGTGGATTTACCGGAATTATAGAGGGTAACAGCAGTATCCAAAATTGTTATGCAACAGGTATTGTAATGAGAGGAGCCATTGTTGGTGGCTTTGTTGGTGAAGTATCAGGAACCAGCTCAGTCTCTTATTTGAACAATGTGTATTCTACAGGTCGTGTTGATCAGCAGCAGGATCAGGGTAATTCTGTCATGCACGGTGGATTTATGGGTAAAAACTGTGGAGATTTAAGAAATGAACCATTGGATTTGACACAGGATCAAGTTGGAAAGTTCTATGAATTATTAGAATTAGATTTGACAAGTGATCAGGCGTGGATAGACGCAGGGTTAGGTGATTTCCTGGATGTTCGTAAAACATGTTATGATGCCATGGTACGAAGAAAAAATATGGGTAAATATAAGACCATTAAAGAATATTTAATTGGTAATAAAGCTTCCTATAATGTTGATTCCACTGCGGCAACAAGAGGTGCGGACAGCGCTCAGGTTACCGGGTCTAACCCATCTGTTTCCGCTGTAGTGCAGGAATTATTTAATCTGAAAAAATATGAAGATATTCGAAATCTGATTAAAACCTGGCGATTAACAGTTAAGAGCGAACAGCTGTATTTCTACTATAGTGTAGTTGATATAGAAAACTTATATACCACAGATGCAGTAGAAGCTGCTGTTGCAAAAAAGACACCGTACACAATTGTAGGATATCAGTATTTGAAAAAGGCAGATGGGAAATGTTATCAGACAAAAGGTATTATCACTCTTACAACTGCAAAATTAAAAGGTTCAACAACCTATGGAAATTATGTCCAACTGCAGGATTATACAGCCACAGATCCAGAGGAAGTAATTGTTCCGGATCAGGTGGCAAAAGAAACCTACACAGGATGTACTTATTTGAGAGAAGATTCAAGGGGATACAATGCCTGCAATTCCTGGGCTGATTCCAGTGATGAATATGTGATGAATGTTACTTATCGTGACTTTGATGAATTTATGGATGAGGATGGGGCTTATCTGGCATTATTAAATAAGAACATAGATGATAATACCCAGGCAGACAGATTCAGAATTACGGATACATGCACATCTCATACATATGATTCTGCACTGAATTCGGATAAATATCCATTCCCTGCATTTACCTCAGCAACCGGTAATACATCCGATGGAAATACCTATTGGGGCGATTGGCCTAAGGTACCAGATAAGATATCAGATGATTTCGGACTTGTTTATTATGAGAAAGTGGACGGAAGTTTATATTATCACGGATATACGGCGAATTTTGCCAGTGAATTGGAAAAAGATAACTATACGGAAATAGAGACAATCACAAAGGATAATCCGGATAGTTCACTTGAGAATGGACTGGTTACTGAAAAAGGCAAGCATGCAGCAGAAGATGGTTACCTGGTATTGCTGCCAAAAAATACGGATCTTCAGAATGTTGATATCCAATTAGGAGATAAGGAAATTAATAAGGTAAACAGTAAGAGATTGCTCACAAAGGTTAATTCTAATAATGGAATTGATGCTGACGAGACTCTTATGAAATATGATCTGTATTTCCTGGATTTAAATGATACTACTGATAAAGAGAAAGTTTTTGTGGAGAGTGCCGATACTATTTCGGTTGGATATGCAGATAATGGAAGCTTCGGAAAATATGCAGAGTTTTTAATGACTCCATATTTTGCTGATTCTATCAAATGTATATCAGAAAAACACACATCTGCATCTGAAGACACCTATGTCATCCGTTCAGTACGTCAGATGGGGCTGTTAGTTCAAAAACCGGAATTCTATAGTAAGTCTGCATATACATTCCGGCAGGATTTGGACCTCGATTATACAGCAGTTGATTTTACAAATAGAGGTGCGTCGTATTCTGTTTCTTATCTGCAGCCATTGGCAGCATCAACAGCAGGCATAAAAAACAATGCATTTTTGTCAGATTATAGTGTGAAAAAAATCACGGATGAAGATACAGAGATTATTAGTGGATACGAGATTAAAGGTATTGAAGCAACTTTGTTTGATACAATTGGTGAGGATGCCGTTATAAGCGGAGTTACCTTAACAGACTTGGAAGTAAGCGATTCTGTGGGAGTTGCATTTGCAAAAACTAATAACGGAATAATTGAAAGCTGTAGTGTACGTCCATCAGGTAATGACTATGGTTCTGTAAAGGTGAGCAGAAGTGCATCAACAGCACTTGCAACTGCGGGATTTATCTGGACAAATAAGGGCACTATCAAAGACAGCAGTTTTATAGGTACTGTTGAATTGAGTCCTAAGGCGCCAGGAACTAATGATCAGAAATGGGGTAACTTGTCTGGATTTGCAGATGTGAATACCGGAACTATTGAAAATAGTTATACGAACTGTATTTTGAATTTCTATTCAAAAGGCGGAGATACTGATTATTATACAGCTGGATTCTGCCAGTCTAATCGAGAAGGCGGAACTATAGAGAATTGTCATGCAATCAGCCAGATAAACTATTATCTGAAGGGAACTCTTTCTTCAGGGGAAGGAAAAGGCATTGGATTTGTTAAATACAATGGTGCAGATTCCTCTACGAATACAACTGCGAACCCGTCAAAGGGAGCTATTACCAATTGTTATTCGGTATGTAATGGTATGACTTCGAAAGAATCATATGCATTTAATTACAAAAATTTAAATAACAGTACTTTGTCTGGTAATTATTACTTGAAATGGAAAGATGGAACATTTACTAACACAGCAGGGGCTTCTGAAAAGACTTATGCTGAGATGAAGGAACAGGCTAAGAAGGATAAAGCGGAAGCTGATAAGGATAGGACACATGCTTATGCGGAAGAATTGCAGGATACAGCGTATCCATTCTCTTTACCTGCTGAGGCGGAACCTTATCTGACTATGCAGCATTATGGTGATTGGCCGGAATTAAAGAAATCAGAAGCTGGTGTGGTTTATTATGAGAAGATTGAAGGTGATAATACTCTTTATTATCATGGTTATAAGGGTGATGGAACAGAGTTAAGCAGCGATTTACCTTTGGCTACAGAGCCTAACACGTATGTTGAAGAAGATGGATATCTTCTTGTGATGCCTAAGAATCAATCTGTAAATGATATAGAGATCCAGTTTAGTACGGATGAAAAGGGCAAAGCATCGTCTTTTGTGGATTCTGATAATCCAGTTACTTTGTCTGGCAATTATGTAGGCTATAAGTTTACAAAATATTATAATTACAATGCTTATCTATATAATGAGACGGCTGAACCAATAACAGTCTGTGCAGATTCTAAAGCAATTGCAACATTAACCATGACTCCATTTTTTGCGAATTCAGTACAATATGGAGAGGTAACAGAAAACAAATATTATGTGCGTTCAGCAAGACAGTTAAGTAATATGGCTGGTTATAAAGCATATGCGCGCAACGCAGGTTTTGGTTTTGTTCAGAATCTTGATATAAGTTATGAAAATGCTGACACAGGGGCTTCGACTTCAAGTGGATTTACCGCAGCAATTGAAACTATGAATGCGGATTATACTTCTATGTCTTATATGGATGCAAATGGTGATAATTTAGTATCTTATAAGATAAAAGGCTTGAGCTCATGGCTTTTTGGTTCGATAGGTTCAGAGGCTGCGTTAAAAGGTATTACTTTGACAAATTCAACTATAAATGCAAACCAAAGTGGAACTGTGGCAGGATTTGCTTTGAGTAATGATGGTGTGATTGAAAGCTGCAGTATCAGGCCTGATAGTGCTGATGATAACCAGAACACAAGCGATGAATATAGTAGTGTACAGATTAAAAACTCACAGGGGAATGTTGCTGGATTTATTGTGTCTAATCGCGGTAAAGTTAGTAATAGTTATATTGTGGGAAGTATAACCGGTTTATCTGCAGCGGGATTTATATGGGAGAATCAGAATAATAATGCAGTTGTTGATCATTGTTATGTGAATACTATTACGACATCCACAGGAAATGAGGAATATTCGGATTGGCAATCAATTATTTTGGCTAATCCGGAAAATGGTTATAAGACAAGTACAGAATACTATGCGGCAGGATTCATAAGCTCAAATCAAGGAAGTATTAAGAATTCTCATGTATTGAAGAGTGTTTATGCTAATACAACAAAAAATCACCACAAATTCTTATGGTATGTTCAGTATCAAATAGGCGGAACTTCCTATGGATTTTCTAAAGATGGTTCAGGTACAATACAAAATTCTTATGTCGCAGCAGATGAGCAAAAAGGATATATTATTGATACCTTTGGAGCTGCTAACAACACAAACAGCGACAGGTATTATTATAACAATACAACCAGAAATAAAATCCAGAACATTAATACAACTGGTACTTCCAGGACATATACACAATTGCATCGTGATGCAATTAATGAAGACAATCTTGCTGTGAACAGTACCACAAATAGATATCGTTCAGATTTACCGGAAGTTTATCCATTTACACTTTCAAGTTCTGATTCAAGTTATATTACTATGCAGCATTATGGAGACTGGCCAGTTCAAAGTACAGAAGTTACAGGCAGAAGTATCGCTGAAACAGATAGAATGGCATGGGTTTATTATGAAATGATTGAAGACGTTATGTACTATCATGGATATGCTATCGATCAGAACGGAAAGGATATAGAAGTAGGTACATATACAACGGATACATCTACATTAACCGGATTAATCAGTCAGGATGGACAGTATGTGACTGCTGCAGGCTATATGCTTGTACTTGGAAATAATAGTGGTATTACAGGTAATATGAAACTCTATATAGACAATAATGATAAAGATATGGCTAAAGATGGATATTTTGTTGAAATGGAGACTTCAATTGTTAGTAACTGTAAGGTACCCATTCCAAATGGTATGAAGTCATATGAATTAGCAGCTAATAAATATAATACGTTTAAAAACGGAGGGACAAGTACAATAAGGTTTGCTAAAACCGGTAATCCAAGTTTTGATCAAACATATGCAATGACTCCATATTTTGCAGATTCAATTCAAGTTGGTACGGATAGTGAGAATACATTCTATATTCGCAGCAAGGAGGATTTGATAAATCTACAAAAGACAAGTGAGGCGGAGAAGAGCTTTGCTCAGAATAAAGATTATTCCTTTATTCAACAGCTGGATATTCATTATCAACTTGGAGAATTTGAAGAGTATATTGCGTTCTTTGATGGAACGTATCATTCGAGTTTATATAATTCGGGATTGATTAAACAAAGTTATAGTATATCTGGACTAGAGTGCTCACCTTTTGGAACGATACATCAGTCTGCAAGGATTTATAATGTCACTATAGTAAATAGTAATTATGCCAGCAGCAAGAGTAACAAGCGGGCTATGGGGTTTGCAAAGGATAATAGCGGTGTAATAGAGAATTGCTGTATTATTTCTAAAGGAGAAAATGAGAATTATGCTGATGTACAGATTGTGGGTACAGATAACTCTGCAGGATTTATTGACAATAACAAAACAAAAGGTATTATAAGAAATTGCTATGTTACAGGAACAGTTGTTGGAGGAACAAAAACCGTAGATCAATCAGTGGCAGGATTTGTTAAGAAAAATGAAGGTATAATAGAAAATTGTTATTCGAACTGTATCGTGGATAATAGAAACGGTTCAGCAGCAGGATTTTGTTATACCAATGAAGGGACTATTAAAAATAGTCATGCATTATTGTCTGTTTCAGCAACAAAGGATGCTTGTGGTTTTGTTTGTGACAATTCCAAGGGAACGATTAGTGATTCATATGCAGCAATGAGTAATATGCAAGGTGAGACTATTAATACATTCGGGTCTGATGGAACCTTGACAAACTGTAGTTATTTGTCCTCATATGTAGCAGACTTGCATAATTTAATAGAAACGGAAGATGGTTTGTCTTATGATGAATTAGTGAACAGTGTAACATCTCCAGCATCAATTCAAACAACGCATGCATACGGCAGTGAGTTTACGAATCAGATATATCCGTTTGATTTGCCAGTTGGTTCCAATGGAAATACAACTCCGCTTACCATGCAGCATTACGGAGATTGGCCTCAGAACCCTGACATTCAGAGTAACAATATCTCCGAACAAAGTCTAGAGGCAGAAGTGATATCTGAAGACAAACCGGATGTCCATACAGCCATTGCATATCACGAAGACAACAGGAATGATTATGAAGGCTGGTATGTAATTACCGATTCAACGCCAGATGAAAATGAACCATACAGTACTCTTAATGTAAGTCAGAACTTTACTTTAGGTGATGATGATACTTCCTATGGAATCCTCATTTCTGCAGGAGTACAACCACAGGTAGAAGGTGCACAGATTGAAGATACAGCTTCTGCAGCAGTGGAAATTGATGGCGTTACGTACGATTATTACAAACTGTCAGATGATGAACTTCATGAAAATACAGCGGTGACAGTAACCGCAGATGGTTCTGATATTAGCGCTGAGTACACATACAATGATGATTTCGCAGCCTCAATTGCTGTAACGAAACCATTAGGCCAGGCATTTGAAAACGGCGGAACCCCATACCAGATTCGTACCAACGGACAGCTTCGCAATATGAATGAAAACCGTGAAGTATACAGCACCTGTGCATTCCGTCAGACCTTAGATATCACATTAACGGATGATGTATTCGCGCCAATCGGCAGTGTTTCCGATTGGACGGATGCAGATTATCTGACAGAGACAAGCACCTCGCCACTATATGCATTTTCAGGAAGTTATGATGCAGGTCTGGTAGTAGAAGGTAAGACGAGTCAGCAAAGCAGCCTGGTTACAGAAGCAGGACAAGATGATATGGCAACAGGCTATAAGATTATGAATCTGAAGCAGCAAATCTGGTTAAAGACTATCGATGGAGAAGGCTATACAGATGAAGATGCCTATTTAAATGATTCCAATAAGCAGATGTTTAGCGGCTTATTTGGCTATGTAACCGGTTCGGTTCGCAATGTCAATTTATCCGGAAGCATCGATGTGGTTCGAGATGAGACCAGCAGTACCATGCAGGCATACTTAGGAACCATGGCAGGGCGAGTAAGTAAGACTGGTTCACTGACGAATTGTAATTCTGATGTGACGCTGACAGTCAATGCTGACTGCATATCCATGTATCTTGGTGGAATGGTCGGAGGCAACTCTGGAACCGTGACAAATTGTTATTTTAATGGAGTTTTAAAGGGCGCAGCATCCCTGCAGAATCAAGAAGGCTATACTGCATACACAGGCGGCCTGGCCGGAACCAATACCGGAACGATCGACCGCAGTGCAGCCAGCGCACTTATGGACATTATAATCTCCAATCATGCCAGTGAAACCATCACTGGTGGATTGGTGGGTTGGACAGCTAAAAAGGACAGTCTAATTAATGCTTCATGGAGTAAATCTATCATTCAAAATATGGATGGTGTAATTGGTGGCCTTGCAGGTTCTGCAAAAGATAATAAAGGAACAACTATCCTAAAAAATAATTATGCATTAAATCAGTATCTGAATTTAAACCAGACGAGCACCGTAGGGTTGTACGTAGGTGCAAATGTTGCGGATGCATCGAAAAACATATTTTATAGTTTTGCCGGGGAGGTAGATTCAGCTGGTGTACTATTTGATTCAAAGCAGCCATTTGTAAATGGTATTTCAGAAGAACAAATGAATGGAAGCTGTTATATATGGAATGGTGTGGACAATGTAAATCTCAATGGACTAAATCAGGAAGGTGTATGGACCATGATAAATGGTGTATATGCGACATTGAACAAGAATCCGGAACGTATAACAGACGTGTACCAGATAGGCAGCTGGAGACTATCAGATGAAACAGGAACTCTTAACAGCGAAGTGACAGAAACTAAAGATGCGGCAAATGAAGTCTTAATGCCTAATGAAATTACTGCTGAGGATGAAACCGCTGATTTCACAGAAAATGTACCAGATAACGCGGGGAATTCAACAGATAAGCAATCTGGTATTAGTGAGGACGAAGGTCTCAGTACAGAGGCAGAATAGAACAAATATATAAGTAAAAACTGATGGAAAGAAGAGGGGTTGATAATATGAGAAGAATAATTGACAAAAATGAAAAAGGATTTACTTTAGCAGAATTGTTGATTGTTGTTGCGATTATTGCGGTGCTGGTCGCAGTATCAATCCCTATCTTTACCAGTCAGTTGGAGAAAGCGCGGGCTGCAACATGTATGGCAAACAGGCGTGCATTATATGGTGAACTAAGTGCATCTTATATGACTGATGAAGGTAATTATAAAAAGCCGGATTTAGATAAGTACACATGCCCAAGCAAAGGCAATATTACATATTCGGAAAAAGATGGAATATTTACAGTTGAATGTTCTGTCCATACAAAGAAATGGAATGACAACACAGTTCCGGATTTATATGATTTGATTTTTAAAGACTACGTTGGCAGTACTGTAGATTCAACTGCTGTGAAGAATAATAATACAAACGCGGATAAACTGGAGGCAGTAAAAAAAGCTCTGGCTGAAAAAGGAATTGATTTGGATGCATTGGGTGCAGCTTCCTGGCGTGTTACCGGTGACGCAGGAGCACAAAGATTTGAATGGTCAACCGTGGATATTTCAAAAGTAAAGGTAGGGCAAACAATACCGGTTATACGTTATCGATTTGATGGTACATATGGAAAAATGTATTCCGTATGGCTCTATACGGTTGGTGAAGGTGTTGGCGGTGGATATAATGTCATTAAGACACAGGGAAAAGAGATACCAGCAAGTGCCTCGGCTTCTGCAGCAGATAAGGAGAGCATTGACAATATAATCGAGATATATAATAAATATGTATCTACACAGAAAATCGACAACGAACCAATACCGACGATTGGTTGATTTGTTGTAAATAAAACATTTAAAAACTTGAAATATAAATTGGAAAAAGCAGGCAATGATTCACAAATTTAGTGAACCATTGCCTGCTTTTTTCAATCATTCAATTACATTTACTGGAGCCCATGTGGAAGTATCATTTAGGATTCCATCAACTGTTTTCGGTAATCCCGTGCAGTAACCTTATAATACTGTTTAAATGCATAAGAAAAATGCTCCACAGAGGAGTAATTCAACCGTTCTGCAATGGCGGTAATCGTAAGACTTTTATCTGCCAGCAGTATCTTCGCCATAGACATCTTAGCTTCTGTCTTCTTCTGAAGAAATGTCTTTCCATAATATTCCTTAAGAAAACGTTCTGTTTGCCGTGGGCTAAGCCCCAGCCTTGACGAGAGATTCTCCAGAGTAATCGTCTCATAATCATAGAGAAAACTCTCCTCAACAATCAGATATTTAGAATCTACCAGATTTGAAGGTGGAAAATGTGTAGGGGATTCTTTCTCGGAGTCCAGCGCATTTTCGTAATTTCGAACCATTTTTACAATACACTGCTGCAGAAGGGATTCCACCTGTATCATATAACCGGAATATTTGTGCTCCAATTCAAAGAATATCTGCTGCATTAGTGGAAATAAATCCTGTGTGTCCTGCCCAAACCAGAAGTGGACAGCAGCGAAGTGGGAAGCAATATCATTGATATTATCTGCAGAACCGGTATTGCTTTTTTGTAAATTAAAATAAATGCAGTATTCTGCCATTGGGTCATTTTCAATAGGAATTTGTTCGTGCTCAATATGTGGTCCGGTCATATAAAGCGTATTGGGAGAGACGTGGTAGAGCTGATTATTGATATTCACTGTACCATGGCCGTAAGGGATATAGTGGAGTTCATAGCTGTTATTTCCATGACTGTGTCTTGGCATGGCACGTTGGAACTGTTCGTATACGATATTTAATGCGAAAAATGTTGTATGTTCAATAGTAGTTTGAATATTTAAATCGGTATATACAGTACGCATAGGAAAGAGCCTCCTTGTATTGGTAAGTTATAGGCTATAAGCATCTGGGCAGAATTAGCTGGTCGGTGTATCTGATGAGCTGGCTGTATGCCAATAGTTGATTTTATGAATGCTGAGAATCTTTAAAGTACAGCTATTATGTTAAGGCGTATTTGAAGTGAAAAATTATGTATAGTTTTAGAGAGAGCGTTTATAGGTAAAGTGTAGCATTTTTATAATTTAGAATCAAGAAATATTCGATAATGCGACATGAAATATACAAGGCTGTCTATTTCGTCTATTGCATTATCTGACTCAGAGATTATAATAAAAGTAAGATTAAATGCGAAGAATTCTAGGAGGAATAATTATGCCATTAGTAGATTCAAAGGAAATGTTATTAAATGCGAGAAAGAACGGTTATGCAGTAGGCGCCTTCAACGCGGAGAATATGGAGATGGTAAAAGCTATTATCGCAGCAGCAGAAGAAGTGAAAGCACCTGTTATGATTCAGACAACCCCATCTACGATTAAATACGGAAGCAGTGCTACTTATGCAGCTATTGTGAAAGCGGAGGCTGAGAAGGCAAGCGTTCCTGTATGCATGCATTTAGATCACGGAAGCAGTTATGAACTTGCTGTAGAGTGTATCGCCAATGGTTATACTTCTGTAATGATTGATGGTTCAAAAGAACAGTTTGAAGATAACATTGCAGTTACGAAAAAGACAGTAGAGTATGCTCACGCTAAAGGTATTCCGGTTGAGGCCGAGTTGGGTAAAGTCGGCGGTAAAGAAGATGATTTGGAAGTGAAGGATGATATCTATACCAATGTAGACGAAGCTGTGACATTTGTCGAGAAAACAGGCGTGGATTCACTGGCAATCGCAATTGGTACTGCTCATGGCTTCTATAAAGGCACACCGATTTTGGATAAAGAAAGATTATCCGAGATCGCTAAGGTTGTATCAATTCCGCTGGTTCTTCATGGTGCATCTGGTATCAGTGATGCAGAAGTTGCTGACTGTGTAAGCAGAGGTATCAGTAAGGTTAACTTTGCTACAGAACTTCGTGTCGCTTTTACGGATGCCGGGAAGAAACTTTATAAAGAGGCTCCAGATACTTTTGATCCAAAGGCTTATGGTAAAGTTGGAATTCAGGCTGTGAAAGAGCTTGTTATGAACAGAATGAAGGTTTGCGGATGCGATGGGAAGGCTGAGTAAGAGGCAGGACGGCTTGGGGCTTTGGCCATACGGCCGGCATATGCTGCATTATTTTTATTGGTAGGTCATTTCGCTGTAAGAAACTAAGTATACAAGAGAGTCGATTTTACAAGAGAATCAATTTTACAAGAGAATCAATTTTACAAGAGAGTCAATTTTACAAGAGGGTCAATTTTACAAGAGGGTCGATTTTATGGAATCAGGCACATTCAGTGCGTATGCTGATGCATACACACTTCAAGGCGCCTTCGATAGGTGTTTTGGTAAACACCTATCCTCCATAAAATCGGCTCTCTTGTGCACTTAGTTTCTTATCCACTTATTCGATATCAATAAAAATGACGCCGGGTATGCCGGCCGTATGGACAAAGCCCAAAGGCTGGGTGTTGGTGGGTTGGTGAGTATTTATGTATGAAATTACATAATTCAATAAGTAAAATGTGGAAATGAGTACGTATCCAAAAGCAAGATTGTCCAAGTAGACATGTAAAAGGATAAAAGTACGTATCCAGAAAGCAAAATACTCAATATGATACGTAAAAGTCAGAGGCAAGTACGTATCAAAAAAGCAAAATACTCAATATGATACGTAAAAGTCAGAGGCAGGTACGTATCAAAAAAAGCAAAATACTCAATATGATACGTAAAAGTCAGAGGCAAGTACGTATCTGAAAAGCAAAATACTTAATATGATACGTAAAAGTCAGAGGCAAGTACGTATCTGAAAAGCAAAATACTCAATATGATACGTAAAAGTCAGAGACAAGTACGTATCTGAAAAGCAAAATACTCAATATGATACGTAAAAGTCAGAGGCAAGTACGTATCTGAAAAGTAAAATACTCAATATGATACGTAAAAGTCAGAGGCAAGTACGTATCAAAAAAGGAAAATACTCAATATGATACGTAAAAGCCAGAGACAAGTACGTATCAAAAAAGGAAAATACTCAATATGATACGTAAAAGTCAGAGGCAAGTACGTATCAAAAAAGCAAAATACTCAATATGATACGTAAAAGTCAGAGACAAGTACGTATCTGAAAAGCAAAATACTCAATATGATACGTAAAAGTTAGAACAAAGTACGTATCCAGAATCTTTAAAATACTTGATATGATACGTAAATGAAAGAAAAATGTATCAAGAAGAGACATAACTTGCTGGGCTTTGGGGTTTTTCTAATCATTTGTAGACTTTGTTTGGGGAATGTTTTATACTTATATTAGTTTGATAGTAAAAATTAGCCTTGAAGAGTAGTTGACAAGATTTATTCTGGTTGATCAGAAATTAGATTTGGCAAGGAGTGTGTACTAGTATGAGATATCGTGATAGAGATGGAAATTGGGTGGAGAGTCGGGAGCGTTACAAGAAGCATCCGGTTGGTTTGTATAAGAGTCCGGCGGGGCGTAAACTCATAGAGTTGTATCGAAGTGCGGCAGGACTTCGGTTGTATGAGCGATTTTTAGACAGCCAGGTTTCGCGGAATTTCATTCAGCCTTTTGTAAATACCCATGATATTGATATGTCTATGTATGAGAAGGATGTTTATGCTTCTTTCACCGATTTTTATCGCAGACGCATGAAGACCGGATATCGCAGAATCGATGACAACCCTTTGACTTTAGTATCTCCTTGTGATGGGAAACTGGGGATTGCTTCTATTGATGAAAATGGAGAGTTCTGTTATCGGAAGCAGATTTACTCTGTGGGAAATCAGACCGGAAGTCAGAAGATTAATGACCGCATGGCTGGAGGAAAGGTCCTGATTTTTCATATTAGTCCGGAGGATTATCATCATTATTGTTATGTGGATGATGGTGAGAAGTCGAAGAACGTGGTGGTAAATGGTCCGCAGCTGGCGCGTCCTCTCGGTGACAGCAGGAGTGGTTATAATATCTATAAGCAGGATTGTCGTGAGGTTACCATGTTTCGCTCAGTGCATTTTGGTAAGATGGTGATTGTGATAAGTACGGGAGCTTATAATGGTAAGATTATCACCGCACATCAGCAGCGGAAAGTGAAAAAAGGTGAAGAGATGGGGCATTTTGAATCTGGAAATGCCTATATTATGATTTTTATGAAGAATGATTCTATCGATTTTGATCAGGATATCCTGGATAATTCCAGCCATAAGGTTTCTACCAGTGTGCTTATGGGCGAACAGATTGGTGTGATACGTGAAGAGGATCTTGAGGAGAATGATAGTACAAACGATTCAAAAAGCGATTCCATGTTAGTAAATGAATTTTTACCCAGAGAAGCATTAGAACAAACAGAAAAATCAATAAATGTGTCAGCAGAAGAGATAATATATAAACCAGAAGAAAAACTAGAAGAAAAACCAGAAGAAAAGCCAGAAGAAAAAACAGAAGAAAAACCAGAAGAAAAACCAGAAGAAAAGCCAGAAGAAAAGCCAGAAGAAAAGCCAACAGAAAAGCCAAAGAACAAGATAAACTACCAGAAAATTCTGGACAAAAAGCTGGCCAGGATAGAGACATTGGCTAAACCGCCGCGTCTGCTGCTGCACAGCTGTTGTGCGCCATGCAGCAGTTATGTGCTGGAATATCTATCGGATTATTTTGAAATCACAGTATTTTACTATAACCCCAATATATCTCCGCAGGACGAGTATGAGAAGCGTGTGAAGGAGCAAGAAACCTTTATCAGTAAATTAAATTCTAAATATCCGATTACTTTCCGTGAAGGCAAATACGATCCGGAACGATTCTATTCCATCGCAAAAGGATTGGAGAATGAACCAGAGGGTGGTCTTCGCTGTTTTGCCTGCTATGCACTGCGTCTCGAGGAATCTGCAAAGCTGGCAGCAAAGGAGAAATTTGATTACTTTACAACAACCTTGTCTATCAGTCCACTAAAAAATGCAGAAAAGCTAAATACCATTGGAGAAAAATGTGGTGAAAAGTATGGAGTGGCGTATCTGCAGTCTGATTTTAAAAAGAAAAATGGTTATTTGAGATCGATTGAGTTATCAAAAGAGTATAATTTGTACCGTCAAAATTACTGTGGATGCATTTTTTCACAGGAAAGACTTTCCGAAAATTAAACTTTGTGATAGACTAAATCAGATATAATACATTATAAATCTAGCAAGGATTGCATGGTTAGAATGTAATTCAAGGATGTCTTTCAAAATGTTTCTGTAATAAACAGTTTGAAGGATAATGGAAGAGGTAATATCACAAAAAATCAAAAGCGAAAGGAATCATAATACTATGGCACAGTTATGGGGTGGTCGTTTCACGAAGGAGACAGACCAGTTAGTTTATAATTTTAATGCATCAATCAGTTTTGATCAGAAGTTTTACAGACAGGATATCCGAGGAAGTATTGCACATGTGACGATGCTTGCAAAACAGGGTATTTTGACTGACAGCGAGCGTGATCAGATTATTGCAGGACTTCAGGGAATTTTGAAAGATGTGGAAGATGGCACACTGGAAATCTCAAGTAAGTATGAAGATATTCATAGCTTTGTGGAAGCAAATCTTATTGACCGTATCGGTGATGTGGGCAAGAAACTTCATACAGGACGAAGCAGAAACGACCAGGTGGCTTTGGATATGAAATTATATACCAGAGATGAAATCCTGGAAATCGATAAACTGGTAAAAACTCTTCTTGAGACTTTGCTAAAAATCATGGAGGAGAATCTGGATACTTATATGCCTGGATTTACTCATTTACAGAAAGCACAGCCAATTACTCTTGCGCATCATATGGGTGCATATTTTGAGATGTTTAAGAGAGACCGCAGCCGTCTTAACGATATCTATAAACGTATGAATACCTGTCCTTTGGGTTCAGGCGCTTTGGCTGGAACAACCTATCCTTTAGACAGAGAATATACTGCAGAATTAATGGAATTTGACGGACCCACATTTAACAGTATGGATTCTGTGTCAGACCGTGACTATGTTATCGAACTTTTAAGTGCCATGTCTACGATTATGATGCACTTAAGCCGTTTTTCAGAAGAAATTATCATCTGGAATACCAATGAATATCGTTTTGTGGAAATTGATGATGCTTACAGCACTGGAAGCAGTATCATGCCACAGAAGAAAAATCCTGATATAGCAGAACTGGTTCGTGGAAAGACCGGTCGTGTGTATGGCGCATTAATGTCTATGCTTACCACCATGAAAGGAATTCCACTTGCATATAATAAGGATATGCAGGAAGATAAAGAACTTACCTTTGATGCCATTGATACTACCAAGGGCTGTCTGGCATTATTTACCGGAATGATTGCTACCATGAAGTTTAACAATGCTGTGATGGAGAGCAGTGCAAAGAATGGATTTACGAATGCTACCGATGCTGCAGATTATCTGGTAAACCATGGTGTTCCATTTAGAGATGCCCATGGTATCGTAGGACAACTGGTATTATATTGTATCGAGAAGAATATTTCGCTGGATGAGATGTCTTTAGAAGAATATCAGAAGATCAGCGATGTGTTCCAGGACGATATCTATGAAGCAATCAGCATGGAAACGTGTGTGAAGAAACGTGTGACTATTGGAGCTCCGGGACAGGATGCTATGAAGAAAGTAATTGCAGCTTCCAAAGAATATCTTTCTAAAAATTAAAAAATGAGTAAAAAATGTAAATTTTAGGTTGATTTTTTCGGGTATTTGGTATAGTATGTATTAGAAAGACAAGTGTACGCGGTAGAAGAACAGAGGACAAATGGTGTTCTTCTCCTGCGCCTTAAAATCAGAGAAGTGAATTTCTGATTCTTATAGGAACGATAAAGTTAAAAAGAGGAGAGCATGTTATGAGTGAGAAGTTACGTGTAGGTATTTTAGGTGCTACCGGTATGGTAGGTCAGAGATTTATCTCTCTGTTAGAGAATCATCCTTGGTTTGAAGTGGTTACTTTAGCTGCAAGTCCAAGAAGCGCTGGAAAGACATATGAAGAAGCTGTTGGCGGACGTTGGAAAATGACAACTCCTATGCCGGAAGCGGTTAAGAACATCGTAGTTATGAATGTAAATGAAGTAGAGAAAGTTGCTGCAAGTGTAGATTTCGTATTCTCTGCTGTAGATATGAGTAAAGAAGAGATTAAAGCTATCGAAGAAGAGTACGCTAAGACAGAGACACCAGTTGTTTCTAACAACAGTGCACATAGATGGACACCGGATGTACCAATGGTAGTACCGGAAATCAATCCAGAACATTTTGATGTAATCGAATTCCAGAAGAAACGTCTGGGAACTACAAGAGGATTTGTAGCTGTTAAACCAAACTGTTCCATCCAGAGCTATGCTCCATGTTTAGCTGCATGGAAAGAGTTCGGACCAAAAGAAGTAATCGCTACTACATATCAGGCTATTTCCGGAGCAGGAAAGACTTTCAAAGAGTGGCCTGAGATGGTTGAGAATATCATTCCATATATCGGTGGAGAAGAAGAAAAGAGCGAGATGGAACCACTTCGTGTACTTGGTAAAGTAGAAGATGGAGTCATCAAAGTAGCACAGGAACCTAAGATTTCCTGCCAGTGTATCCGTGTACCAGTTTTAAATGGTCATACCGCTGCTGTATTTATCCGTTTTGAGAAGAAACCAACCAAGGAAGAATTAATTGACCGCCTGGTGAACTTTAAAGGACTTCCACAGGAATTAGAACTTCCTAGTGCACCAAAGCAGTTTATTCAGTATATGGAAGAAGACAACCGTCCACAGGTTCAGTTAGATGTTGATTACGAACACGGAATGGGTGTATCTATCGGACGTCTTCGTGAAGATACCATCTATGATTACAAATTTGTAGGATTATCTCACAATACCGTTCGTGGTGCTGCAGGCGGGGCTGTACTTTGTGCAGAACTTCTGAAAGCAAAAGGATTTATTACGAAAAAATAATCTTGATTGTGTGCAATAAAAAGCAAAAACTCTGAACATAGAAATATGTTTGGAGTTTTTGCTTTTTATAATAGATAGTGTTAAAATGTAATAATTGAGAATACATGTTTTGAGCGGTATTGTTTCCATGATGCCCGATAAAGTATTTGCTTTAAAACAGAGAGCATCGATAAGATATAAAAAAGTCAGGGGGATTTTATGAAGGAGAAGATTTACACCATACCATTAATGGATGCATTTAAAGCGGAGGATGAGTGCCCATTTTGTTTTATTCAGCGTAACTTGGAGCAGTATGCCATATCTTTTATCTTAGGCTCTGGTTCTGCCTATATGGAAGATGACATTCGTATGGAGACAGATAAGACCGGCTTTTGTCGGACTCACTACAAGATGATGTATGATTATGGAAATCGTCTGGGAAGCGCACTGATATTAAGCACTCATATGAAAAAGATGAACGAAGATTTAAAAAAGCAGATGAAGGAGTTCAAACCGGGCAAATCTTCCATGTTTGCAAAGATGAAGAAAGTAGACAGTGCCAAGATGTCTGCCCAGACAGCCTTGGGGCAATGGATAGAACAGCAGGAGGAATCCTGTTATGTATGCAATCATATTGCAGAAAATTATCCCCGATATCTGGACACCTTTTTTGAAATGTATCAGAAAGACCCGCAGTTCGTAGAACTGGTAAAAAAGAGCAAAGGTTTCTGCCTTTTGCACCTGAAAGATCTGGTGGAATGGGGAGATAAGAAGTTAAGTGATAAGAAAAAAGAAGAATATTATTCACTGATTTTCAGATTAATGGAAGAGAATATGACGCGTCTTCAGGGCGAGGTGGAATTATTTACAGAGAAGTTCGATTACCAGAATAAGGATAAGCCATGGGGCAATTCTAAGGACAGTATTCAGCGCTGTATGCAGAAACTAGGCAGCGGATATCCGGCAGACCCGGTTTTTCAGGCAGATCGATGACAGCGTCTAAATTGAGGAATGTATTTACAGAATAGATTTGCAGGTCAAATCAGAACATTAAATTCATGTATATAGTTGTGCTCGTTCTATTGTTTTTATTTTAACAAAGTGATATAATATTATCATTAAAAAATATAAAATCAAGGGGGCAACATTATGCAGTTTGAAGATGTTACTAAGATTTCTAATGCGGCGATTGGCAAGAAAGAGTTATTGAATAATCATCCTGGAAAATATCTGATTCGTGCAGTGATGGCTGGATTTTTTGTATCCATGGCCATGATTTTATGCAATGTATCAGGTAATGTATTTGCAAGTGATTCAGCGGCTTGGGGTAAGTTAATCGGAGCTACATTCTTTGGTATTGCAGTACTTTTAATTGTATTGGTTGGTGGTGAGTTATTCACCGGTAATAACTTTGTCATGGCATTTGGAGCATATGATAAGAAAGTATCCTGGGGACAAGTATGTAAGATCTGGCTTGCCAGTTATTGTGGTAATTTAGTTGGTTCTATTTTCTTCTCTTTACTTTTTGTATGGGCGGGAGCTTCTGGAACTGCTGATTATTTTGCAGGATTTATTCAGGGCAAATTAGATGTCCCATTTGTACAGATGTTCTTCAGAGCCGTGCTTTGTAACTTCTTCGTGTGTCTTGCTGTATTGTGTGGTATGAAGCTAAAGAATGAAGTTGCTAAGATTATTATGATTGTAATCTGTATCTGTGGTTTTGTGTTCTCTGGTTTTGAGCATTCTATCGCTAATATGTGTATCTTTACAGCTGCCTATAGTCTGGTGCCTGGTCTTTCACTGGGACAGATGATTATCGATTTACTGGTAGTTACAGCTGGAAATATGGTTGGTGGGGCCGTGCTGCTTGCCTTACCGCTTCGTAAGATGAGTATGGATGAGTAATTCGTCTATTCATGGCAGCAAATAAATTATGGATGAGTAAAATATGTCAAAATCGTTATACATAGCAGAAAAACCAAGTGTTGCACAGGAATTTGCACGTGTTTTAAAGGTAAATGGTGTGCGGCGTGATGGTTATCTGGAATCGGAAGACACCATAGTAACCTGGTGTGTAGGACATCTGGTTACCATGAGTTATCCGGAAAAATATGATGCAAAGCTAAAAAGGTGGAGTTTAGATACCCTGCCTTTTTTGCCGAATGAGTTTAAATATGAGATTATACCTGCAGTAAAGAAACAGTTTGATATTGTCGCCGGCTTGATGAATCGTGAAGATGTCACTACGATTTATGTGTGTACTGACTCCGGACGAGAGGGAGAGTATATCTATCGTCTGGTTGCCATGATGGCTAATGTACATGACAAGGAAGAAAAGCGAGTATGGATTGATTCACAGACAGAAGAAGAAATCCTACGTGGAATTCGTGAAGCAAAGAGTTTATCAGAGTATGATAATTTATCCCACGCTGCATATTTGCGTGCAAAGGAAGATTATTTGATGGGAATTAATTTTTCACGTTTATTGTCACTAAAATATGGGAATAGTGTGGCGAATTTCCTGGGCGAGAGATATATTTCCATTGCTGTTGGCCGTGTAATGACCTGCGTTCTGGGCATGGTTGTACGCCGGGAAAGAGAAATTCGCGGTTTTGTGAAAACTCCATTTTACCGGGTATTATCTACCATGAAATTACAGGAAAAAGCAATTGAGGGCGAGTGGCGTGCCATAAAAGGAAGTCGTTATTTCGAGTCACCCAAGTTATATAAAGAAAATGGATTTTCTAAAAGAGAAGATGCGAAAGAACTGATTGATTATTTAAAAGAAGAGAAGCCAGTTCAGGCAGTTGTAGAAAAAATTGAGCGCAAAAAGGAAAATAAGAATCCGCCACTTCTATTTAATCTTGCGGAACTTCAAAATGAATGTTCGAAACTTTTCAAAATCAGTCCGGATGAGACTTTGAAGGTTGTACAGGAACTTTACGAGAAAAAATTGGTTACTTATCCAAGAACAGATGCGCGTGTTATATCTACAGCGGTTGCAAAGGAAATTTCAAAAAATATAAGAGGACTGTCAAATTATCAGCATGGAGCACCATTTGCAAATGAAATATTGCAAAATGGCAGTTATAAGAATATTATAAAGAGCAGATATGTCAATGATAAGCAAATTACTGATCATTATGCCATTATCCCTACAGGACAGGGATTGAATGCACTTCGCAGTGTCAGTGCTAATTCCGAAAAAGTTTATGAAACTATTGTACGGCGTTTTTTAAGTATATTTTATCCGCCGGCAGTATATCAAAAGGTTAGTATGACTACAAAAATTTACGGAGAAGCATTTTTCTCTACTTTTAAAGTCCTGGCAGAAGAAGGATATCTGAAAGTAATCGGCAACTCTTTTGATAAGAAAAAAGAAGTCACAGAAGCAAGTACAGCACAAGAGGAAGAAAATGCCAGCAGTGACCAGCAGGTACTTGCACTTCTTCATAGCCTGAAAAAGGGAGATCTCCTTCCGGTGTCTGGATTGACTATTAAAGAAGGTGAGACTTCCCCGCCGAAGCGGTATACTTCCGGTTCTATGATTTTAGCTATGGAGAATGCTGGACAGCTAATCGAGGATGAAGAACTTCGCGCGCAGATTAAGGGAAGCGGAATCGGAACCAGTGCTACCCGTGCAGAAATATTAAAAAAACTGATTAATATTAAATATCTGAAACTGAATAAAAAGACTCAGGTTGTTACTCCACAGATGCTAGGTGAGATGATTTATGACGTGGTCAATGCCTCCATACGTTCTCTGCTGAATCCGGAATTAACAGCCAGCTGGGAAAAAGGACTTACCTATGTAGCAGAAGGTCAGATTACAGAGGAAGAGTATATGGTAAAGCTGGAGCATTTTGTTCAGATTAGAACGGATAATGTGAAAAATCTAAATAATCAATATGCACTTCGACAGTGTTATCAGAATGTTACGCAGTATTATAAAAGATGATATTAATGTGTCTAAATAGGTAAAATTATTTGTAAGCATGTTTTGGAAACATAATGAATAATAATTTGATTCAAAGCTAAATTATTATGTGTCAGTAGAAAGAGAAGGTAATCAGATGGAACAGATTAAAATAGAAGAATTATATGATTTAAATGAGACAATAGCGAAAGATATTTTTACAGGAAAGACATATCCCTGGGAAGTTCTTCCGGAAATAGGAGACTTTATCAAAGTATTGGGTGAAAAGCTTGATTTGAATGATTATAATAAAGTGGATGAGGATGTCTGGATTGCAAAATCTGCAAAAGTAGCACCGACAGCATCTATTACAGGACCTTGTATCATAGGTAAAGATACCGAAGTTCGCCACTGTGCTTTTATCCGTGGAAAAGCATTAGTCGGGGAAGGCTGCGTAGTAGGCAATTCCGTAGAATTAAAAAATGTTATATTATTCAACAAGGTGCAGGTACCTCATTACAATTATGTGGGCGACTCTATCTTGGGATATAAATCTCATATGGGAGCAGGTTCTCTTACTTCTAATGTAAAATCAGATAAGAAGTTAGTTGTGGTAAAAGGCAAAGATGCACAGTATGAGACAGGTCTTAAGAAGTTCGGCGCTATGCTCGGCAATGAAGTAGAAGTCGGCTGCAACAGCGTGCTGAATCCTGGAACGGTAATTGGCTGTCATTCCAATATATATCCTACTTCCAGTGTACGCGGAGTAGTACCTAGCCACTCGATTTATAAAGACAAAGATCATATTGTAGAAAAACAGTAGATAAAAAGCAGATAAAAAGGCACCTATTAATTTCCACTAATGGAAAATTGACAGGTGCCTTTTTATAAAGAAAATTATGACTTTTGTGGCATTTCCACAGGACTGTTGCAGCACACCAATAATGAAGGCTGAAAGCATTGGTGGTGCAGTGCCTTTGAATCAGACAAGTACCTCTTTTTCTACATCTATGGAGATTACGTATTAAAACAATAAAAGTTGAAATCTAATACGTAATTTGGAAGCGAAAGTACGTATCAAAATGACAAAAATAGGAATTTGACACGTAATCCAGCAGGAAAAGTACGTATCAAAATGATAAAAATAGGAATTTGACACGTAATCCAGCAGGAAAAGTACGTATCAAAATGATAAAAATAGGAAATTGACACGTAATCCAGCAGGAAAAGTACGTATCAAAATGACAAAAATAGGGATTTGACACGTAATCCAGCAGGAAAAGTACGTATCAAAATGACAAATATTAAAATTTAATACGTAATTCTACTGAAAAATCAGAATTCGGGCCAGATACAGAATCAGCAAGTGTGCAGGATAAAAGATGTAAAAGAAATACTTCATGGAAAATCCGCGTTTTCCATTATAGAAGTTTATGGGAATGAAAGCGAACATAGCCCATGGCTCCCAGTACAGGCTGGCACATCCAGCGGTGGTCTGTAAAATCTTATAATGACGAAACAGGTATAGAAGAAATATTAGAATAACTCCTCGATATCCATAATCACATTGAAATACGTAATGCGCAGCCGCACACCCAATAGCCAGAATAGGAAGCTGAATATAAATTTTCCTTTCGAAATATTCCCATCCCCAGATTACTAAAAGCCCGATTCCCAGGGTGAAGAATACATTCTGATAGGACCACTCAAAGAAAGTTTCATTAAATGCCAAATCAAAAGGTATCTCTGAAAAAATAGAAAAAGCAAAAAGTCGCAGGGTATATTTCAGGCGATTTGACGTATGTATAAAGCCTTCTATCAGTAAAAAACAAAAGATTGGAAATGCAATACGCCCAATACCTCGCAGAACTCTGTCGAGAATATATATATTATGGTAAAATCCAGGTTCATTCCAGATGTTAATGCCTTGATGAATAGCTGGAATAAGAATTCCATTTTCCACTAAGGCATATCCGATATGGTCTATGAACATGGTGATGATTGCAATAAGTTTCAATGCACTTCCTGATAAAAAACAAAATCTGTCGGGTATAATTTTTTCCATTATGATGTACTCCTTGGTTCAAATTGAAATTATTATAACATGTCTGGCTTTAAAACAAAACATTTTACCTTGATAAAATAGTGCAGAACGATTGGAATGGGCAGATATCGTTATGGTAATCGTTATTATATTTTAGATTGTATTGTGAATTCAGAACGATTATAATATAGTTTATATGAAGTATATTTCCTTCAAAATACATGATAAAAGGAGAACATTATGTTAGTAGTTTATGCAAAATGTATTGTCAGTGGATTAAATGTAGAGAACTTTCTAAAGCTGGCAAAGGAACTGATTGAAGAAACCAGGAAAGAGCCGGACAATGTAAGTTATGAATTGATTCAGGACAAAACAGGTAAGAATGTATACGCGATTTTGGAAAGATGGCCAAATCAGGAAGCTTTAGATGCACATATGAAGACAAAACATTTTACCACATTGATTCCTCAGATAGAGAAGCTTGCCATCGGTGGTGTAGACATAATGGTTCATGATTTACTTATATAAGTATAAATACAAGTAAAAAATAAAAAAATTGCGAAATAACTATGGACTATTTTGCTGGTTTATGAGAAAATGAGTCTGCAGATGTTAAATATGTAACGAACATAGAAACAGTGCAGGACTACATATCTGAAAGGAGATTTACAATGATTTATTCACATGAAGTAGAAATGATGTGCCCAGTAGCTCAAGGCGTAAAGCATGGCGCAGCTCCAATTCCTGAAGAAGGAAAATGGGTGAAATCAAAAGAAATCAAAGACATTAACGGATTAACACATGGTATTGGCTGGTGTGCACCACAGCAGGGTGCCTGTAAGCTTACATTAAATGTTAAAGAGGGAATTATTCAGGAAGCATTAGTTGAGACAATCGGATGTTCAGGAATGACACATTCAGCAGCTATGTGTTCTGAAATTTTACCAGGTCTTACATTATTAGAGGCTCTTAACACAGACTTAGTATGTGACGCTATTAATACAGCTATGAGAGAATTATTCCTTCAGATCGTTTACGGACGTACTCAGAGTGCTTTCTCTGAAGATGGACTTCCAGTTGGTGCTGGTCTTGAAGATCTTGGTAAAGGACTTCGTTCTCAGGTTGGTACAATGTACGGAACTTTGAAAAAAGGACCTCGTTACCTTGAAATGGCAGAAGGTTATGTTACAGGAATCGCTTTAGATGACGAAGACATGATCATCGGATATCAGTTCATTAACTTCGGTAAATTCATGGACTTCATGAAAGCTGGAGATAAAGCTGAAGACGCACTTGAAAAATCCAAAGGTCAGTATGGTCGTGTAGCAGATGCTGTTAAGATCATTGACCCACGTAAAGAATAATAGAAGGAGGAAGTAGACAATGGCTTTATTTGAATCATATGAAAGACGTATTAAACAAATTAACGAAGTATTAAATAGCTATGGCATTTCTTCCATCGAAGAAGCTGAAAAAATAACTAAGGATGCAGGTCTTGATGTATATCATCAGATTGAAGGCATTCAGCCAATCTGTTTTGAAAATGCAAAATGGGCTTACACAGTAGGTGCAGCTATTGCAATCAAAAAAGGATGTAGAAGAGCAGCAGATGCAGCAGCAGCTATCGGAGAAGGTCTTCAGGCTTTCTGTATCCCTGGTTCTGTAGCTGATCAGCGTAAAGTTGGTTTAGGACATGGTAACTTAGGTAAAATGTTATTGGAAGACGAGACCAAATGTTTCGCATTCTTAGCTGGTCACGAATCATTCGCAGCAGCTGAAGGTGCTATTGGTATCGCTGAAAAAGCTAACAAAGTTCGTAAAGAGCCTTTAAGAGTTATCTTAAACGGTTTAGGAAAAGATGCAGCTCAGGTTATCGCTCGTATCAACGGATTTACTTATGTTGAGACAGAGATGGATTACTATACAGGAGAAGTTAAAGAAGTATTTAGAAAAGCTTACTCTACAGGTCTTCGTGCAAAAGTTAACTGCTACGGCGCTAACGATGTAACTGAAGGTGTTGCTATCATGCACAAAGAGGGTGTTGACGTATCTATTACAGGTAACTCAACCAACCCAACCAGATTCCAGCATCCAGTTGCAGGTACATACAAAAAAGAATGTATCGAACAGGGTAAAAAATATTTCTCAGTAGCTTCCGGTGGTGGTACAGGACGTACCTTACATCCAGATAACATGGCAGCAGGTCCTGCTTCTTATGGTATGACAGATACTATGGGACGTATGCACTCAGATGCTCAGTTCGCTGGATCTTCATCAGTTCCTGCTCACGTAGAGATGATGGGATTAATCGGCGCTGGTAACAACCCAATGGTAGGTATGACTGTTGCAGTTGCAGTAAGCATAGAACAGGCTGCAACAGAAGGTAAATTCTAATAAATACTGCAAATGCAATAAGTTTTGCATCTGATAAAGCAGGAATAAATAGAAAAGTAAATTGCTTATGTTAATAAAATAAGAAAATCAGCTTTGTTATCTTTTATAGAAAAGGATACCAAAGCTGATTTTTTATTCTTATAAATCGGACTACTCATTCATGATTATGTGATATAGAATCATATTATGATGTTTTTTAAAAATGTACAAAAATGTAACGTAAATTTAATATATTTATATGCCGCTTTGTCTTGCGCTTAAGGCATAATTCTTCTATAATAAAAACTGTTCGAAAAGTTGAGGTAAGGAGATAGACATCATCCGGATGTCTGAACATAATTGTGAGCAGAGAATTAGAGCTAGATAACATAAAAAAGAAAAAAAGAAAAAGACGAACCAGAAGAGCTCGTATCATACAGAGGAATGCAACCGTCGGAGCATTTATATTGATTGCTGCCATCTTTGTGGCAGGAATTTTTTTGTGGCAAAATCGCCGTCTGGAGGCAAAATCACAGGAGACTGTGGCCAGGGGACTGAACCAATTAGAGAGTATGGAAAAAAAGGATTACAGTGGTGTAGAGACACAGATTCAGGCCTTAGAGGATGCTGAAAAAGCAGCGGAAGAGAAGGCGGAGGCAATTGAATCCGGCAAGGGAGTCGAAGATGATTTGTATAATACCATGACAGTCAGGGATACCACAGAGCTGCAGAAGGCTTTTGAGGGGTCGATTATTCTGGGAGATTCGGTAGTGGAAGCAATCGATGGATATGGATATCTGCCAGCGAATGAAGTTGTCTACAAGCGAGGAGTCAGCGTCCATGATCTGGATGAGTTGATTGCAACAACCATCGGTCTTAATCCTAAATGTGTGTTTTTCCAGATGGGAATCAATGACATGGATACCTATAATAGTGATACGGCAAAATTCGTGGAAGAGTACAAAAATCAGATACAGACATTGAAGCAGGGACTTCCAAATGTACAGGTCTATGTAAATAACGTAAATCCGGTACAGGATTTTGTCCTGGAATCGCATCCTGGATATCGCTATCAGGCAGATTACAATGTGGCATTGAAAGCAATGTGTGAGGAAATCGGTGTAACTTTTATCGACAATTCCTCCCTGATAAACGCACATGAAGAATTTTTCGATGATGATGGAATTCATCCATTGCCGGAATATTATCCATATTGGCTGACTCATATGGCTAATGTCGCCGGATTATAGAGCAAACAGTTATAAAATATTCGAAAAGTAGAGGCATCTCATGATTAACAGATTAAATATAGTGAAAGCAGTACTTATGATTTTTCTGATTGTATTTCTTGTAAAATTGAGTACAGGAGACAATGCGAAAGATTTAGACAGCAAGCAGTTAGCAACGGTATTTCAAAAGGATACTGCCATACAGGACTTAGAAGTGGGCAATGACCGTACTCTGATGAAATTATATGGGATTGATTCGGAAGAGATACCTGCATATGTGCTTTATTATTCTCAATCCACCATGGGTGTGGCAGAGCTATTAGTAGTGAAGGCCGAAGACGGACAGATGGAATCCATACAAAGTCAGGTGCAGGCTCGATTAGACAGTCAAAAAGAAGCTTTTGATGGTTATGGAGCCAGTCAGACGGAACTGTTAAATGGCAGCGAAATCGTCACTTATGGAAATTACCTGTTTTTTGGTGTGTCGGAACAAGTAGAAAATTGGAAGGAAGAATTCTTAAATGGTGTGAAAGCGTCCTGATGGGAATGCAGTTGGAGGAATCCGTTTAGGAAACAGACGAGATATGATATTTAGTAGTATATTTTTTATATTTATGTTTTTACCCGCGGTGATTATTCTTTATTATATTGTCCCGAAACAGTTGAAAAATGTGGTGTTGTTATTGGCCAGTGTGTTCTTCTATGCATGGGGTGAGCCGGTTTATGTGGTTTTGATGCTGTTTAGTATTGCATTTAACTATACCATGGGACTTGATATCTTCTATAGAAGAAAGAGCAAGGAACTTGCAAAGAGAAGCCTGATATTTGCAGTTGTCGTGAATTTGTTTATCTTATGTTTTTTTAAATATTATGGATTTCTGATTGATACCATCAATGGTATATTTGATATTCAGATTGCATACAAAGCATTATCACTGCCCATTGGAATTTCATTTTATACATTCCAGACGATGTCCTATGTCATCGATGTATATTACAAGAAGGTTCCGGTTCAGAAAAATTTGTTGAAATTTGGTGTGTATGTATCTATGTTCCCGCAGCTTATCGCAGGTCCCATTGTAAGATATGCAGATATCTATGAACAGCTGGATGAGAGAAGTGTGGATTTGCAGCTGTTTGGTTCTGGATGTGAGAATTTTATAAAAGGACTGGGAAAGAAAGTGCTGCTTGCCAACAGTATGGGAAAATTATATGAGACCATTCATGCGCTGCCGCCTTCTGAAGTTTCAACGTTGCTTGCATGGCTTGGAATTGCGGCCTATACTTTCCAGATTTATTTTGACTTTAGCGGATATTCGGATATGGCTATTGGACTTGGGAAGATGTTTGGGTTCCGGTTTCCGAAGAACTTTAATTATCCATATCAGGCGAAGAGTATTACTGACTTCTGGCGCAGATGGCATATCTCTTTAAGTACCTGGTTTAGAGAATATGTATACATCCCTTTGGGCGGAAATCGTGTGGCAGTTCCAAGGCATATGTTAAATCTGTTAATCGTATGGATGCTTACAGGACTCTGGCATGGAGCAAGCTGGAATTTTGTGATTTGGGGTCTGTATTATGGAGTGTTGCTGATTATTGAGAAATATGTCCTGGGTAGATTCCTTGAAAAGCTTCCCGGGTGGATACGCGGCATCTATACTATGGTGCTGGTTATGATAGGATGGGTGTTTTTCTCCAGTATCCAGATGAGTGCTGCTTTTACTACCCTTGCAAGTATGTTTGGATTTGGAAGCGGAGGATTTTTGGGCGCGCATGCTTTTTATTATGTAAAGAGTTATCTGATGCTGTTCGTTATTTGTATTCTGGTATGTCGCAAACAGACACTTACCGGATATCGTGCGCTTGCATCGAGACGAAGTGGTCTGGCCGTGGTGGCGAATGTGGCAATCGTGATGCTATGTATCGCATTTCTGGTATATGACACCTATAATCCATTCTTGTATTTTAGATTCTAGTGTGTTCATGCACTGGGGAAAGGTAACTGTTTAGCTTAATAGTGATAAAGGAAAATTTATGAGTAAGAAAGAAAAACGCATATATGAACATTTTATAGCGATGACAGCGGTTGTATTTTCCGGAATTATTGTAATTCTCATTATCTGTAATTTCGCTTTGAAGGATAAGACATTTTCAGAACAGGAGAATCGTATGTTGCAGACACAGCCGGATTTGACGGCAGATCGGGTTTTAAATGGGACCTTTGAATCTGATTTTGAAAGCTATGTCAATGATCAGTTTCCATTTCGAAATGCCTGGATTAGCTTGAAAAGTACTGCCGAGCGTATGCTGGGAAAGACAGAGTCTAATGGGGTGTATCTGGGAAAAGACGGCTATTTGATGGAAGATTTTGTGGAGCCGGAGACGGACAATTATAAGAAAACCCTGTCGGCGATTGCTTCATTTTCCAATAATAATAAAGACATCAAACAGTATTTTATGCTGGTACCCAATGCGGTAAATGTGGAGTCGGACTTACTGCCGGCCCAGGCGCCTGTGGGGAATCAGAATCAGACGATGGAAGCCTTCTATAAAGATTTGGCGACAACCGGTTTTGAAAATGTTGACGTGAGAGATACCCTGCTCAAAAGTGAGAATCAACAGCTTTACTATCGTACCGATCACCATTGGACTACGGATGCGGCTTTTCTGGCATTTGGACAGCTTGCAGATACACTGGGACTGCAGGTAAATGATGCTGCTTACAATCGCTATATGGTCAGTGATTCTTTCAATGGGACGTTATCTTCTAAAAGTGGATTCCGTTCTGGCGAGACGGATAATATATATATCTACGCACCGAAGGAGGGTACCCAGCCGGATTCTGTGATTACCTATGTGGAAGAACAGGATAAGACAGGAACTTTCTATAATAGAAAACAGCTGGATACGAAAGATCAGTATGCTATGTTCCTGGATGGGAATCACGCGGAGATTAAGATTGAAACACCCACACAGGAGAATAATCGTCTGTTGATATTAAAAGACTCTTATGCTAATTGTCTGATTCCATTTTTGGCACCGTATTATCGAGAAATTGTAGTGATAGATCCAAGATATTATTATGATGATTTGCAGGAATTAATTGAAGTGGAAGAGATAAACCAGATTTTGTTTTTGTATAATGCTAACACATTTTTTACTGATACAAGCCTGAAGAATATTACTTTATCATAATAATTGATTGACAAAAGAATGAATAATCGGTAGAATTATTCATAAGGTCGCTTTGACCAATTAAATTAGGAAAGTGGGACGGGTTATGAAACAAAGAGTTTTATCTATGTTAGTTGATAATACATCCGGTGTTCTTAGTCGCGTCGCTGGATTATTCAGCCGCAGAGGATACAATATTGACAGTATCAGTGCTGGTGTAACGGCAGATCCGGCATTTACGCGGATTACTGTAGTATGCAGCGGGGATGAACTTATCTTAGAGCAGATTACCAATCAGTTGAATAAACTGGTGGATGTTCGCGATATCAAAGTTTTAAAACCTGATGAGAGCGTAAAACGTGAATTGATTCTAGTCAAAATCAGAACCGATGTGGAAGAAAGACAGCAGGTCATTGCGTTGGCTGATATTTTCAGAGCTAAGATCGTGGATGTGGGTCCGGAATCTATGGTAATTGAATTGACAGGAGATATAAGCAAAATTGACGCATTTATTGGTCTGTTGGAAGGACATGAGATACTCGAGCTGGCTAGAACCGGTATTACAGGGCTTTCACGCGGTGCCAGAGATGTAAGATATTTTGACAGCTAGAGTAACAAAAAATTAATTAATAACTAGTACATAGGAGGATTACCATGGAAGAACATGAGGTAATGAATCAGAATTCACAGGATTTACTTGCTCCGCAGTCAGAACCAGAAAGTAAAGGGTTTGCAGTTGCGTCCATGGTCCTTGGAATTGTATCAATTGTATTTGTCTGCTGTCTCGGCTGGTTCGTATTGATTCCGGCAGGGGTAAGTCTGATACTTGGAATTGTAAGTCTGGTAAAGCATAAACCGGGAAAAGGAATGGCTATTGCAGGAATTGTATGTGCTGCAGTTGCAATTATCTTGCTGGTTACGCTTGTCATTGTAGGTATTGTACTGGAAAATGACCCGGAATTTCAGAATCTGGTACAGCAGATGGTGGAATCCATGCAACAGGAATAATCAAGATGGAGTTGCCACCGGAAGTGACAGCTCCATAACTTTATGAAATCAGGAGGATATAACAATGGGAATGACCATGACTCAGAAGATATTAGCTGCACATGCCGGACTTGATAAGGTAGAAGCCGGACAGTTAATCGAAGCAGAATTAGATTTGGTATTAGGAAATGATATCACTTCTCCAGTTGCTATTCATGAAATGGATAAAATGTCAAAGAAAGATGTGTTTTCTAAGGATAAAATTGCTTTGGTAATGGATCACTTTATTCCAAACAAAGATATTAAATCTGCAGAACACTGTAAATGTGTAAGAGAATTTGCTTGTAAACATGATATTACAAATTATTTCGATGTAGGACAGATGGGTATTGAACATGCATTACTTCCAGAAAAAGGACTGACAGTCGCTGGAGATGTAATTATCGGCGCAGATTCTCACACCTGTACTTATGGTGCACTGGGCGCATTCTCTACCGGTGTTGGAAGTACAGATATGGCTGCTGGTATGGTTACAGGTAAAGCATGGTTTAAAGTGCCATCTGCAATCAAATTCAATTTGATTGGAAAACCTTCAAAATGGGTAAGCGGCAAAGATGTAATCCTTCACATTATCGGTATGATTGGTGTAGATGGAGCATTATATCGTTCTATGGAATTTGTAGGTGAGGGCGTTGGAAACTTGTCTATGGACGATCGTTTTACTATTGCTAATATGGCTATTGAAGCTGGTGGAAAGAATGGTATTTTCCCGGTGGATGATAAAGCTATTGCATATATGGAAGAACATTCCAAGAGACCTTATAAGGTTTATGAAGCAGACGAAGATGCTGTTTATGACGAAGAGTATACAATTGACCTCAGTAAGTTAGAGCCGACAATTGCATTTCCTCATTTGCCGGAGAATACAAAAACTATCTCTGAGATTACAGAAGATGTCGTAGTAGATCAGTCAGTTATTGGCTCTTGTACCAATGGCCGTATTGATGATTTAAGATGTGCAGCAGAAATCTTAAAGGACCGCAAGGTCGCAAAAGGAGTCCGCTGTATCGTAATTCCTGCTACACAGGCCATCTATCTTCAGGCTATGGAGGAAGGCCTGCTTAAGATCTTTATCGAAGCAGGTGCTGTAGTAAGTACACCAACCTGTGGACCTTGTCTGGGTGGTTATATGGGTATACTTGCAGAAGGAGAGCGCTGTATCTCTACAACAAACCGTAACTTTGTAGGTCGTATGGGTCATGTAAAATCAGAGGTATATCTGGCAAGCCCTGCAATTGCTGCGGCAAGTGCTATTACCGGTAAAATCAGTGCACCATCAGAGTTAGGATTATAGGAGGAATAAGAGATGAAAGCATGTGGAAAAGTGTTCAAATATGGCGATAATGTAGATACTGACGTTATCATTCCTGCACGTTATCTGAATTCTTCAGATCCTGCAGAACTTGCAACTCACTGTATGGAAGATATTGATAAAGAGTTTATCAATAAAGTAAATAAAGGCGACATCATCGTTGCAAATAAGAATTTTGGCTGTGGTTCTTCAAGAGAACATGCACCAATTGCTATTAAGGCGGCTGGTGTAAGCTGCGTTATTGCTGAAACATTTGCCAGAATTTTTTACCGCAATTCTATTAATATCGGACTGCCAATTATCGAATGTCCGGAAGCTGCTAAAGGAATTGATGCCGGGGATGAAGTGGAAGTGGATTTTGACAGCGGTATTATAACCAATAAGACCAAAGGTACCAGTTTTCAGGGACAGGCTTTTCCTGAATTTATGCAGAAGATTATTAGCGCTGAGGGATTAGTGAATTATATTAATGAGAATAATTAGGTAAGACAGGAATTCATAAGCAGGGAATTTATAAGTCAGATATAAATATGGAATGATGCGAATAAAGAGCACACTGGGAATCAGATACTTCCAGCGTGCTCTTTATTTTTTCGTTAGGATAGTTATTATCATTAAAATGGTGTAACTTTCTGATATAGAGCGTCAGTTTTCTTTTGCAGGAGTGCTATTACACGACCAGTGAAAATCATAGAACAGACAGTACCTATGCCAATTCCCAGTATACCGCCAGTGAAGATGAAACCAATAGCCAAAGAGATAATAATACTGACAAAATCAAAAAAATTCTTTCCAAATCCGAAATCCTTTTTGAATTTCAAACCAAATACACTGGCGAGACCATCTGCCGGGTTTGGGACTATCTTCATTCCTACAGTCAAAGAGGCGCCGATGCCGGTTATTACTATGGCTCCTATAAGTGCTATGATCTTGGTGACGGGAGTTTCCATTACGGGAACAATGATATCAAAAAGCTGTATAAATGAACTTGTGATAAAGCACATAGGTATCTGTAGAATCTGAAAAGGCTCGAAATCTTTCCCGAGCAGTACAATCTGCAGAATTACCATGAGCGTGTAGTAGATAAAAGTTATAATTCCAAGGGGAAAATCACCGATATAAGAGATGTTATAGGCTACGGAGATGATTGGAGAGATTCCTAACTGCGTTTTTGTGTTTAAAGTGATGCCAAAGGCGAGAATAACCAGACTGCAGACGTATATAAGAAAGCGTTGTGCAGTTATTTTTTTTGAGCCAAGTTGTATGTATTTCATATGTAATTCCTCTCTGTTTTGTATTAAGATAGTAAGCCCAAAAGGCATTTTGGACCATTGATATTATAACATAAATCACAAAAAAAGAAGAAGAAATACAGGTGTTTTTTTAAGAACTTATTAAATGATTTATAATTAGTGTTTTTGTTGTAAGTTGACAAAATATGTTTTATAATAAACATAAATAGTAGTAAATTGCTCTAATTGTTTACAAAAAGTAAAAAGTATCTGGATAAAATATTTAGGTTACATGTGTATGGATGAAAAGGGTTGAGGGATATGATGGAAGGATTAAGTGAAGAATTAAAAATCTATTATGATATTGCAAATGAATCTACAAACGGAATCTATGTGATTGATAAATGTACAGATGACATCTTATATACGAATAGAGCTCTTGAGGATGATTTGAAAAATAAGGGGAAGCAGGAGATTATTGGTACTAAATGCTATAAGCTGCTGCACAATCGTACGGAAAAGTGTGCCAGGTGTGCAGCGGCTCGTGCTAAAGAAGAAGGACATGCATGTCAGATGTATAATGCCTATTTCCATAAGCATTATATGGTTAATGCACATGATGTCATATGGCACGGCCATGATGCTTCTGTGGTCTATGTTAATGACATTACCGAGCAGAAAATGGAGGAGAAAAGGGTTGCAGAGGTTCAGAATAACCTTTTTATAGCCATGGGACATGCACATATGATTTACTGGGAATATGATATTGATACATCAACAGTATATGTAAATCAGGCGGCACAGCAGTTCTTTGGAATTGGAGAGGTGTTAACCGATTATCCGGAGAGCTTTCTTAAATTGGGCTTTGTTGAAGATAGTTATGTGGATTTATATCGGGAAAAAGTTGAAGAAATCAAACATGGCAGGGATTATCTTTCTTTTGATGCGCGTATTAAGTCGCTTATCAAAGATTATGAATGGATGAAGATTCGATTAACAGCAGTGAAAGATGAAAAAGGACAAACTAAAAGAGCTATTTGTACTGCCGAGATTATAACTGAATATAAGAAAATGGAAAAATTGTATCAGGATGCAGTAGAATACAGGAAACATACGCAGGTGGAAAATCTTTTACTGTCCGGTCACTGCAGCGTGTTGAAAAATAAAATCCTTGATATGGTGGACCAGACAGGTATGAATCTAATTGATAAGTTCGGAGATGTGCGCGAAGAATTTTTTCGTGGAATTGGAACTTATATAATCGATGAAAAAGAGAGGAAACTCTTTTATCAGAATTTCTTAAATGAAGGATTAACAAAACTATACGGACTTGGAATTCACAAGCAGACTATGGTTTGTGAAATGAGGACCGATGATAATAAAAAAATATGGGCAGATATTCGTGTGGACATTGTAAAGGATCCGGAAACCGGGGATATACAGGGATTTTTAAGTATGATTGATATCACCGCTACCAGAAAAGCGTCAAAAGTAAAAACGGACTTTTTGTCTAGAATGAGTCATGACCTTAGAACTCCGATTAACGCTATCATTGGCTTGACAGCACTGACGCTTGATGCCGCGGACAATCCCGAAGAAGTAAGGGAAAATATGGCTAAGATGCGCTACTCCAGTGATTACATGCTTAATCTTGTCAATGATATATTAGATATGGAAAAGCTGGAAGATGGTTCTGTAGAATTGCTGAAAGAACCTTATGAATATAAAGACTTTCTTACTAGTTTACAGACTATGTTTACTGCTCAGTGTGAACAGAAAAAAATTTCTATACATTTTGCGGAACCTAAAATTAATCCGGTAATACTGACAGACAGAACTAGACTCAATCAGATATTTTCCAATATTTTGTCAAATGCTTTAAAGTACACACAAACAGGCGGTAAGATTGAGTATTGTGTAGAAAAGCTAAAGATGGATGATGACAGATTATCCTGTGATTTTATTATCAGAGATAATGGAATCGGTATGTCGGAAAAGTTTCAGGAGCATATGTTTGAACCTTTTGTTCAGGAAGACAATCGAATTACTGCTAATCTGGAAGGGTCTGGGCTAGGCCTTAGTATTACAAAACATCTGGTGGAGGATATGGGAGGAACTATTCAGATTGAGAGCAAGAAGAATGTGGGAACGACTGTCCGCATACACATGAATTTCAAACTCGTTAAAGCAGATGAAGCAGCACATGGCAGGATTGATATAGAAGGAGACAATCTGGAGTTTTTGTATAACAAGAATATTTTGTTGGCCGAGGATCATCCGCTCAATGCAGAAATAGCGAAAAAGTTACTGGAAAAACAAGGAATACACGTAATACAGGCTGAAAATGGAAAGAAGGCTGTGGATTTATTCATGGCTTCAGCAGAATATTATTTTGATGCTATACTTATGGATATTCGAATGCCGGAAATGGATGGAATAGAATCTGCGCAAACTATACGTCATTTAAAAAGAGCAGATGCGCTAAATGTTCCTATTATTGCCATGTCTGCCAATGCATACAAGGAAGATATGGAAAAGAGCATTGCAGCAGGAATGAATGCGCATTTGAGTAAACCGATTAATATTGGTAACCTGTACCATACGTTGATTGAGTATATTAAAAGTAATAAGGATAGAAAACAGAAAGTTTTAATTGTAGATGATGCAGAAGTAAACAGAGCTGTTCTTAGAAGTAATCTGGACAATCAGTATGAGATATTAGAGGCTGAAAATGGCGAGGATGCTATGACAGTACTGCTTCAGAATCCAGATATTATCTGCGTGATTACGGATATACAGATGCCGAATATGAATGGGAAGGAGTTGGTTGAAAAGATTCGTTCTCAGGAGAAGTATGAACATATTAAGATTATCGCAAATACGCAGTATGGGGATCCGAAACAGGAGGAAGAGCTTATTATGCTGGGGGCTAACGAATTTTTGTATAAGCCTATTTCACCTAAGGTTTTGGTGTTGAGGCTGCATAATGTTTTGAATGGGAAGTAGGGTACAGTTGCGGATGCGGACGCCTTGAAGCTTTGCCTGTATGGCAGCCGGCATGGTACCGGTAATTATTCATAGTTCATTTCACTGTAAAAATCTAAGTACACAAGAGAGGCCTTTCCATGGGATCAGGCACATTCAGCGTGTATGCTGATGCATACGCGCTTCAGGGTGCCTTCGACAGATGTTTTGGAAAACATCTGTCGCCCATGGAATGGCCTCTCTTGTGTACTAAGATTTTTATCAGCTTATTCAATATGAATAATTACCAGTACCATGTCGGCTGCCATACAGGCAAAGCTCCAAGGCTGGTGTAAAGTAAGTCTTTACAAATGATTTTTTATAAGTTATAATTACTTACGAATTTCGGGGTATGGCGTAGCTTGGTAGCGCGCACGGCTGGGGGCCGTGAGGTCGCAGGTTCAAATCCTGTTGCCCCGAGTAATGCATTGAAAATAGGTTCCTTACAGGAACCTATTTTTTTATGCTCATTTTAAGTTTCTTGTGCAGTCGCACGCATTATTCCTGATAATATATGAAGAGAATATGAATTGAACGAAAAAGTTTGGACTTTATGAATATGGAATAAACTTCGACAGATTGAAAGCAAAACATGGACATTCGACAGATTTTGGATTATGATAAAAGAAAACGGAAAGTGAGGATATATACCATGGGATTATTGAAGGCAGGAGCAGGTGCATTAGGTGGTGTATTAGCAGATCAGTGGAAAGAGTATTTTTATTGTGAAGCATTGGATGCAGATGTGCTGGTGGCAAAGGGAGCAAAGAAGACTTCGGATAAACGTAGCAGTAATAAGCACGGAGAAGACAACATAATTACTTCTGGGTCGGTGATTGCAGTTAACGATGGACAGTGCATGATAATTGTAGATCAGGGTAAGGTTGCGGAGGTTTGTGCAGAACCGGGAGAATTTACTTATGATGCTTCTACAGAACCTAGCATTTTTACTGGTAATTTAGGTGAATCAGTGGCTAAATGTTTTGAGACAATCGGAAAACGTTTTTCTTTTGGCGGTGACACTGCAAAGGATCAACGCGTATACTATGTTAATACCAAAGAAATTGTTGGCAATAAATATGGAACTGCTAATCCAGTACCGTTTCGTGTAGTGGATCACAATATTGGTCTGGACGTAGATATTTCTATTCGATGTAATGGAGAGTATTCTTACCGAATTACAAATCCGGTTTTATTTTATACAAATGTGTGTGGTAATGTGGAAGAGACTTACGAGAGAGAGTCTATTGACAGTATGCTAAAAACAGAACTTTTGACTGCTCTTCAGCCTGCTTTTGCAAAGATTTCCGAGATGGGTATTCGTTATAGTGCACTTCCGGCACATACTATGGAATTGGCAGATGCATTAAATGAAATTCTTTCTAAAAAATGGTTGGAATTGCGTGGATTGGAAGTTGCTTCTTTTGGTGTCAATTCTGTAACTGCTTCCAAAGAAGATGAAGATATGATTAAACAGCTGCAAAAGAGTGCAGTAATGCGTGACCCAACTATGGCCGCAGCTACTTTAGTAGGGGCTCAGGGAGATGCTATGCGTGCAGCTGCGTCAAATCAGGCAGGTGCTATGGCAGGCTTTATGGGTATGGGAATGGCCAGCCAGGCTGGTGGTATGAATGCGCAGAACCTCTTTGCTATGGGACAGCAGCAGGCCGCAGCGCAGCCGCAGCAAAGCTCTGTACAGCCACAGCAGAGTGCTCCTTCAGCTGGAAGCTGGACTTGTGCTTGCAAAACGGTGAATACAGGGAAATTCTGTACTAATTGCGCATCTCCAAAACCAGAGGATGGCTGGACCTGTTCATGTGGAGCTGTTAATAAAGGGAAATTCTGTGCCGAATGCGGAAAACCAAAGCCAGCAGGAGAGCCTTTATACAAATGTGATAAATGCGGATGGGAACCGGAAGATCCAAAGAATCCCCCTAAATTCTGTCCAAACTGCGGAGATCCTTTTGATGAGAGTGATGTGAAATAAGGAATAAAACTACAGATTTTATCATTAAAAAAATAAGGAAGTGGAGAAAATATAGTGGATGCAACGATGACCTACAAATGTCCGAACTGTGGTGGCACCCTGGTTTGGAACAGTAAGAAACAACAGATGGTCTGTGAATACTGTGACACAGCATTCACAGAAGAACAAATTAATGAAATCGAGAAGTTAAATACAGAAAAAGCATCCGAATCCAGTATGAATTGGGATACCTATGATGACCAAAGTGCAGAATCTAAAATGGGTTCTTCCATGAAAGTACATATATGCCAGTCCTGCGGCGGCGAGATTATCGGTGATGAGAATTCAGTTGCTACAGAATGTGTTTACTGTGGAAGTCCGACAATTATGACGGAGAATATTGAAGGTGTTAATAAACCGGATTATGTAATTCCGTTTAAGTTGGATAAGAAAGCTGCAAAAGAAGCATTAAAGAATTTTTATAAAGGGAAAAGACTGCTTCCAAATTCTTTTGCGTCTGAAAATCACATCGATAAAATCACTGGATTGTATGTACCGTTCTGGCTTTTTGACTGTAAAGCAAATGGGCATCTGACCTTTGATGCTACCAGAACCCATATCTGGAGTGATGCTCGTTATGATTATACAAAGACTGATCATTATGCAGTGACCAGGGAAGGAACCATGGAATTTGAACGTATTCCAGCTGATGGTTCAAGTAAAATGGATGATAATTACATGGATGCAGTTGAACCGTTTAATTATCAGGACTTGACTGAGTTTCAGCCAAGTTATCTTGCAGGATATTTTGCCGACAAATATGATGTGTCAAGTCAGGACTGCATTCCAAGAGCTAATAACCGTGTGACTAATAGTACGGTTCAGGCCTTGACACAGACGGTTATTGGTTACAATACGACTGTGCCAACCAGTCAGAATATACAGGTGGACAATGGAAAAGTGCATTATGCTATGCTGCCTGTGTGGATGCTGAACACAAAATATAACGACAAATTATATAATTTTGCCATGAATGGTCAAAGCGGAAAACTGGTAGGAGAATTGCCAACAGATATGAAAAAATTCTGGATGTATTTTGCCGGAATTTCAGCTGTGGCATTCTTGATTGCACAGATATTTGTATTCTTAATTTAGAAAGGAGCCAGTGATGAAAAAAATAACTTATCTAGTCATGTCAATGCTGGTTCTTATTTTAAATATTGTACCAGTATCAGCATCTGTTGATAGTGCAGACCTACCGCATGTGATAGATGATGCAGATCTGATGTCAGATTCTGAAGAAGCAAAATTAGATTCAGAGATTGAAAAAATCCGTACCAATTATGATTTTGATGTGGTACTTCTGACCGTTGAAAGTCTGGAGGGATATACACCAGAGGCCTTTGCGGATGATTATTATGATTATAATGGTTATGGAATCGGCGATAACAATGATGGAGTCCTGTTTCTGATTAGCATGGAAGAGCGTGATTACTATACCTCGACAACAGGTTATGGTATCGAGGTATTTACGGATTATGGAATCGAACGATTAAATGAACAGATTGTGGAATATTTATCAGATGGTGACTATTATGGGGGAATGAGAGAATTTCTCACAACAACCCAGACATATCTGGACGCTGCCAATGCAGGAGAACCCATAGATATTGGTAATGCACCAAAAGAACCAAAAAATTATGTCTTAAGAGAATTAATCGCGATACTTGCAGCAGTGGTTGTTGGATTTATTGTAGTTATGATTATGAAAGCTCAGATGAATACAGCAAAACCGCAAAAGTATGCAGGTAGTTATGTGAAACAGGGATCATTTAAACTGACTCGTGAAAGTGATGTATTCTTGTATTCAAATGTTACCAAGACCAGGAAACCGGAACCATCACAGAGTGGCGGCAGCAGTACACACACAGGAAGCAGCGGTACATCTCATGGCGGAGGCGGTGGAAAGTTCTAGCGCTCTCTTAAAATTAAGTACAGTTGTTGTAAGCTATAAATGATGAGGCAGGTACGAGGAATTTGTAAGCCTGCCTCGAAATTAAGATTTCAAGCAGTTTGAAAATAAAACTTGACAATTCTCTGATAGAATGCTAATCTAGCTACAAGCAAATAAAAAAACGCGATGAAAAGGAATAGTATATTTGATTTCGATTTCAGAAAGCTGTTGGTTGATGCGAAACAGTAGAGAAAGCAGATGGAACTCACCTTAGAGCAGCTGCCCCAAATTCTTCGGAAGAGTAGACGCAGACGGAACCCAACCGTTAACTAGGGAAAGATATAAGATTTTTATCCGTATCTTGTAAAGTGTATGAATTTATTTCATAAAATTAGAGTGGTACCGCGTGGACAGTAGTCTTTCGTCTCTAGTGATTATTTCACTGAGCGAAGGATTTTTTTTTGCGATTGTATGACATATTTTATCTTGAAAGAAGATAAGACTCCCACCTCTAGTAGGTGGCGGGTAAATAACAAATTAGTCTTGGTGGGAGTCCAATCGTGGTAAGAGATTTAGGAGGAAAATGAGTATGAAAGCAAGTATGAAGAATTACACCCGTTATAAGAGACAGTATTTTATGCCGCCAGTTCCATGTATGAAATGGGCTGAAAAAGAGTATGTTGAGAAAGCCCCAATCTGGTGCAGTGTGGATTTGCGAGATGGTAACCAGGCATTGGTTATACCTATGAGCTTAGAACAGAAGATTGATTTTTTTAAACTTTTAGTAAAGATTGGATTCAAGGAAATTGAAGTTGGATTTCCAGCTGCTTCAGAGACAGAATATGAATTCTTAAGAGCCTTGATTGAGCAGAATCTGATTCCGGAAGATGTAACCATTCAGGTGCTGACACAGGCAAGAGAGCATATTATCCGTAAAACATTTGAAGCCTTGAAGGGTGCACCTAAGGCAGTTGTGCATGTATATAACTCTACTTCATTGGCACAGAGAGAACAGGTATTTAAAAAATCAAAAGAAGAGATTTTAAAGATTGCTGTAGAAGGCGCTGCTTTGCTAAAGAAGTTGGCAGAGGAGACGGAAGGAAACTTCCTCTTTGAATACAGTCCGGAGAGTTTTACCGGAACAGAGCCTGAATATGCTTTGGAAGTATGTAATGCAGTATTAGATGTATGGCAGCCAACTCCTGAAAAGAAAGCGATTATTAATCTGCCGGTAACGGTTGAACATTCTATGCCGCATGTATATGCAAGTCAGATTGAATATATGTGTGAGAATATGAAGTATCGTGAAAATGTTATCGTTTCTCTGCATCCACATAATGACCGTGGCTGTGGTGTGGCTGATTCGGAATTAGGATTGTTAGCTGGTGCAGACAGAATTGAAGGAACTTTATTTGGTAATGGCGAGAGAACCGGTAATGTGGATATTGTCACACTTGCTATGAACATGTTTGCTCAGGGTGTTGATCCGGAATTGGATTTTACAGATATGCCTGACATCTGCGAGAAATATGAAGCCTATACGGGTATGAAGGTAGATGAGAGAAGTCCTTACAGTGGTGCTTTAGTATTTGCTGCATTCTCTGGAAGCCATCAGGATGCAATTGCAAAAGGTATGAAGTGGATTGAGACCAAAGATCCAAATCACTGGACCGTACCGTATCTGCCAATTGACCCTCATGATGTAGGAAGAAATTATGACGCTGATGTTATACGTATTAACAGCCAGTCCGGTAAGGGTGGAGTTGGCTACATCTTAGAGAATAAATTTGGTCTGAATCTGCCGCCTAAGATGCGTGAGGCTATGGGTTATGCTGCTAAGGGCGTATCCGACCACGGACACAAGGAACTGAAACCAGAAGAAATCTTTGAAATTTTCAAGAGAACTTTTGAAAATGTTACTGCACCATATGATATTAATGAAGTACATTTCCAGCAGAAGGATGATGGAAGTATCACAACACAGGTAACCAGTACTTTCGAAGGAAATCGTATAGTGACAGAGGCAACAGGAAATGGACGTCTCAATGCTGTAAGCAATGCTTTGAAAGAAGCTTATAATCTGAAGTTTGACCTGGTTACTTATCAGGAACATGCATTGACACAGAGTTCCAGTTCAAAAGCTATTGCATATGTGGGTATTAAATCGCAGGACGGTTCTTTGGCTTGGGGAGCTGGTGTGGATCCTGATATTATCCGTGCATCCATTGATGCCTTGTTAACTGCAATTAATAATATTAAATAGGCAGTAAAAGGAAGTACAGATATTGGCGTTTACAGTTCAGATTTAAATCAAAGATAAATAAGAAATTTATAAAAACATAAGTGAATAATGTAAGAGGGATGAATGATGTGAATATTTACCAAAATTCATCCCTCTACTACGTTAAAGTTTGGACTAAACTTGGGACTTCCAAAATGAATTTGTTCATGGTATACTAATGTCAATTGACGAATCCTGTTTGACAGATTTGTTTTGAATAACTGCTTTATCAAGTGAAGAGTTAAAGAAAGGAAAAATCATGGAAGTATTATATAAGAGTACAAGAGGAAATGGCGACACCGTAACTGCATCACAGGCAATACTGAAAGGTTTATCAAGCGATGGAGGACTTTTTGTTCCAGACAGTATTCCAAAACTTGAGGTGTCATTGGAAGACTTATCCAAGATGACTTATCAGGAAGTTGCATATGAAGTTATGAAACTGTTCCTTTCAGATTTTACAGAAGATGAACTGAAACATTGCATTAACAGTGCTTATGACAGTAAGTTCGACACGGAAGAGATAGCACCGATTGTAAAGGCAGAGGGTGCTTATTATCTGGAATTATTCCATGGATCGACAATTGCATTTAAGGATATGGCACTTTCCATTCTGCCACATCTTCTTACAACTGCAGCAAAGAAAAATCAGGTTAAGAATGAAATCGTTATTTTAACTGCTACTTCCGGAGATACCGGTAAGGCTGCAATGGCTGGTTTTGCTGATGTTCCAGGAACTAGAATTATCGTATTTTATCCTAAGAATGGTGTCAGTCCGATTCAGGAAAAACAGATGGTTACTCAGAAGGGCAGCAATACATATGTAGTAGGAATTACAGGTAATTTTGATGACGCACAGACTGCTGTAAAGAATATATTCAATGATAAAGAGATGGCTGCGGAGTTAAATGAAGCAGGATTCCAGTTCTCTTCAGCAAATTCTATTAATATCGGACGTCTGGTTCCACAGATTGTATATTATGTATATGCCTATGTTACTCTGTTAAAAAATGGAGAAATTCAGGCCGGAGAACAGATAAATGTAGATGTACCAACAGGAAACTTTGGTAATATTCTTGCAGCTTTCTATGCAAAATGTATGGGGCTTCCTATTGCGAAATTAATCTGTGCATCTAATGACAACAAAGTATTATATGATTTCTTTACTACAGGAACTTATGACAGAAAACGTGATTTTATCCTGACAAGTTCTCCATCTATGGATATTCTGATTTCCAGTAATCTGGAACGTCTTATCTATCGTCTGGCAGGAGAGGATGGAGCTAAGAATCGCGAGTTCATGAAGGAACTTACCGGTGAAGGTTCTTATACTATTTCCGAGGACATGAAAAAGGAATTGGCAGATTTCTATGGCAATTATGCAACTGAAGCGGAAGTTGCAGCTACGATTTCTAAGATTTACAGTGATACAGGATATGTTATTGATACACATACCGGTGTTGCGGCTACTGTATATAATAAATACAAACAGGATACAAATGATACTACTAAGACAGTCATTGCTTCAACAGCAAGTCCATTTAAGTTTACCAGAAATGTTATGAATGCCATTGATGCAGAAAAATATGCTTCCTGGTCTGACTTTGAACTGGTAGATGAACTTTCTAAGATTGCGAATGTGACAGTACCAAATGCTATTGAAGAGATTCGCAGCGCAAAGGTACTTCATGATTTAGTGGTTGATGCAAAAGATATGCCTGCAACTGTTAAAAAATTACTTAAATAATCTGTTTTGAGTTTTTATATAAGTAATCAATAAATATATATGAGTTGGAAAAGACTGCGGCAGATTCCAGTGTGGATTTGTTATGTGGTTTTTTCTTAGTTATAAAGTATGCTAAGGGGTATTTGAATCTGATTCAAATATAAAGTCAATCAGCATAAGTTGTTTTTAAGATTTAAAGGAGGGCATCAGATATGGAATGGAAATATTTACTATCCCCTAAGCGGAGCGGTATGTATACAAATAGTGGGAATAATAAAAAGAAGAGTATGGATCTTAGAAGTGAGTTTGAGAAAGATTATCATCGTATTATAGGCAGTGCATCTTTTAGGCGATTGCAGGACAAAACACAGGTTTTTCCGTTGGATAAGAGTGATTTTATCAGAACAAGACTGACGCATTCGCTGGAAGTCTCTTCGCTGGCGAAATCTCTGGGACAGAATATTTCCAATAGTATTATGTTGAATATTAAAGATGAATCCTTTACTTATGAGATGAAAGATGATGTGTGTAATATCCTGCAGTGTGCAGGGCTGATACATGATATAGGAAATCCACCTTTTGGTCATTTTGGAGAGGAGGCGATTCGTAACTGGTTTTCACTTCATCTGGAAGAACTTAAGATGCCGGATGGAACCTCTGTTGAAGGAATGCTTACAGAACCTATGAAACAGGATTTTTACCATTTCGAAGGAAATTCCCAGGCACTGCGTCTGGTAGCGAAGCTTCATTTCCTGGTAAATGAAAATGGCATGAATCTGACCTATGGATTATTAAATACTATAATTAAATATCCGGGAAGTTCGTTGGAAATAAATCCTCACAGCGGAAATTGTAAAGACAAAAAGATGGGATACTTTCAGTCTGAGAAGGAACTATACGAAGATATTGCCCAGACCTGCCATACGAAGGGACTTCGTCATCCGTTGACTTTCATTCTGGAAGCTGCAGACGATATCGCCTACCGGACAGCCGATATAGAGGATGCTTTTAAAAAGGGCTGCTTTAATTATGATACCTTACTGAAAGAATTAAGAAAATATGTACAGGATACTTATCCGGTTCAGATCTTAGAACACCAGTATGAGAAGGCTGTCAAAATGAATATAGACAATCCTGAGTTATATGCAGTACAAAACTGGATGATACGGCTGCAGGGTTATCTGATTTACAGTGCAACAGAAAGTTTTACCAATCATTACCAGGAAATTATGATGGGCAGCTATCCACAGGATTTATTTACCGGGACAGATTCAGAGATGGTTATGAAAGCACTTGGAAAAATTGCCTATGATTATGCATTTACTTCTATGCCGATTCTAAAACTCGAGATAGCAGCAGATACTATGCTGACATATCTGTTAGATAAGATGGTTCCGGCAGCAATACAGTATGACAGCGGGCAGACTATGGGAATGATGGAACGGAAGATGCTTAAATTAATATCTGAGAATTATATCCAGATTTATCATTTCCATGCAAAAGGTGAGAGTGAGACCAAGCGGCTGTATCTTAGAATGATGCTGGTTACCGATTATATCAGTGGAATGACGGACAGTTTTGCTAAGAATCTATATCAGGAAATGAACGGCATTACTTCTTAAGTTCATGTTGGCAGATGAAAATGCTAGTTTGTTTCACTGCAAAGAGATTGTTTTATAAACGAATTATAAAATAATCATAAAAAGAATGAAAAAGATTCTAGTCGAACAAAAATAGATTGTTAAAGTATTGACATTTTTAGCGTTAAATGAGATAATTAATCAAATTTCGAAATATTTTAATGCAAGTGCGCGGGTGTCGAAATTTTTGTTAATCTATACACTATATTAAAAGAAAGAGGTAGAGTAGAAAATGGCAAACATTAATTTGAGTAAGTATGGTATTAGCGGAACTACAGAAATCGTATACAATCCTTCTTTTGAAACTTTATTTGAAGAAGAGACAAAACCAGAATTAGAAGGTTTTGAAAAAGGACAGGAAAGTGAGTTAGGAGCTGTCAACGTTATGACAGGTATCTACACTGGACGTTCACCTAAAGATAAATTTATCGTAATGGACGAGAATTCAAAAGACACTGTATGGTGGACCTCTGACGAATATAAGAACGATAATCATCCAGCAAGTGAAGAAACATGGGCAGCTGTTAAGAAAATCGCTCAGGAAGAACTTTCTAACAAGAGACTTTTCGTAGTTGATGCTTTCTGTGGAGCTAATGCTGACACAAGAATGGCTATCCGTTTTATCGTAGAAGTAGCTTGGCAGGCTCATTTTGTTAAGAACATGTTCATCATCCCTACAGATGAAGAACTTGAAAACTTTGAGCCAGATTTCGTTGTTTACAATGCTTCTAAAGCAAAAGTTGAAAATTACAAAGAATTAGGCCTTAACTCTGAAACAGCTGTATTATTCAACATCAGCAGCCGTGAGCAGGTTATCGTTAACACATGGTACGGCGGAGAAATGAAAAAAGGTATGTTCTCTATGATGAACTACTATCTGCCATTAAAAGGAATTGCTGCTATGCACTGCTCAGCTAACACTGACATGAATGGCGAAAACACAGCAATCTTCTTTGGTCTTTCTGGAACAGGTAAAACTACTTTATCTACAGATCCTAAGCGTCTTCTTATCGGTGATGACGAACATGGATGGGATGACAACGGAGTATTCAACTTTGAAGGTGGATGCTACGCAAAAGTTATCAACCTGGATAAAGAATCTGAGCCGGATATCTACAATGCAATCAGAAGAGATGCTCTGTTAGAGAACGTTACTTTAGATGCAGAAGGAAAAATTGACTTTGATGATAAGAGTGTAACAGAGAATACACGTGTATCTTATCCTATCAATCACATTGAGAACATCGTTCGCCCTGTTTCTACAGCTCCTGCAGCTAAGAATGTAATCTTCCTGTCAGCAGATGCTTTCGGAGTACTTCCTCCAGTATCTATCCTGACACCAGAACAGACCAAATACTACTTCCTGTCTGGATTTACAGCTAAACTTGCTGGTACAGAACGTGGAATCACAGAGCCAACACCTACATTCTCAGCTTGTTTTGGTCAGGCATTCTTAGAGTTACATCCTACCAAATATGCAGATGAATTAGTTAAGAAAATGGAAGTTAGTGGAGCAAAAGCATACCTGGTTAATACAGGATGGAATGGTACTGGAAAACGTATCTCTATTAAAGATACTCGTGGTATCATTGATGCAATCCTTGACGGATCAATCGCTACAGCTCCTACAAAAGAGATTCCATTCTTCAACTTTGAAGTTCCAACAGAACTTCCAGGTGTAGATCCAGCTATCTTAGATCCTCGTGACACATATGCTGATGCTTCTGAATGGGAGACAAAAGCTATGGATTTAGCTGATCGTTTCATCAAGAACTTCGCAAAATACGAAGGAAATGAAGAAGGAAAAGCTTTAGTTTCTGCTGGACCACAGAAATAATTTGTCGTAGGTATTTGTATGAAGACAGACGCCCCGATGCGTACTTGAATATACAATAAATTTTAATGAAAATAGCCGGGAGGATGGAAAATCTTCCCGGCTATTTTCTTCTTGATTAAACATAGGAAAAGTATTATAATGAATTCATAAATAAAGAGCGAAGCAACCTGGAATGTGCGATGCTCCCTTCATTTTGAACCTACATTTCTTTTCATGGGAAGTCTATATTACCGGATTGATGTCAGGCCGCCTTAGAGTGGAAGATTGAGAGATGGCTGCGATTACCCACCTAGCTGACGCTAGGACTCAAAATATGGGAAACGGCATCCCGGGCCTTAAAAGCAAATTAAGAGAGTCATGTAAATGGCTCTCTTCAACGTTATAGAAGTGTTACAAGGCGCATATGATTTGAGAATGCGTGTTCATAGGATAAAATATTATAATTAATAGGAGATAAATAGTATGCAGAAGATGAGTTTTGGGAAGATTAAAGATGGCAGTGAATGCTTCTGTTATGAGTTAAAGAATCATAATGGAGCTTATATCCGTGTGACGGATTTTGGAGCTACGTTGGTCTCTGTTTGTGTTCCGGATTATGAAGGAAAACTTCGTGATGTGGTTCTGGGGTATGACTCTGCGTCTGATTATGAAGAAAATACTTGCTTTTTTGGAGCAGTAATTGGAAGAAGTGGAAATCGTATTGAAGATTCTAAGTTTATAATCAATGATACCGAATATCATATGACAGCAAATGAAAATGCTAACAACCTTCACAGTGGACCGGATGGATTCGATAACAGAATCTGGACGGTTAAAGACTGGGATGATGCCCATATTACTTTCTGCCTAAATAGTCCTGATTTGGATCAGGGATTTCCAGGTGAGTTTCATGTAGAGATGACTTACGGATGGAATGATGACAATGAATTGACCTTCCATTATGAAGGTATCTCTGATACAGATACAGTTGCAAATATGACGAATCATTCTTACTTTAATCTGAATGGACATGACAGCGGAGAAGTTACAAATCAGATGCTGCGTCTGGATGCGGATGCCTTTACTCCGGTAAAGGACAGTGCATCTATTCCTACCGGTGAAATCGCTCCTGTTGCTGGAACTCCATTTGATTTTACGACAGCAAAAGCAATTGGACAGGATATGGAAGTGGAAAATATACAGCTTCAGTACACTTCTGGATTTGATCATAATTTTGTTATTCGCAAGAGTAAAACAGGTATAGAAACCTTTGCAGATGCTTACAGTGAAGAGAGCAAAATCGGAATGACGGCAAAGACGGATTTGCCTGGAGTACAGTTCTATGCAGGTAATTTTATCCAGGGAAGTGCTGGAAAGAATCAGGCTGTCTATGGAAAACATCATGGGTTCTGTCTTGAAACACAGTATTTTCCAAATGCTGTTAATGAACCTTCTTTTGCCAGTCCGGTTCTTAAGGCTGGAGAAAAGTATGATTCCACTACAAAATATTGTTTTTACCTTAAAAGTGAATAATGAATCTGAAAGGTATATTAGAAATTAATATGATTATGTGGAATCAAAGCAATTATGCCAAGGTGTAATTGTAGAAATAGGGAAACTGTTTATGAAGAAGTTTTTTCAATATATTACTAAACATGTGATGCGGTTTATGAATTATGTTATGAATGATCACTTAGGCGCTTATGCAACATCAAGCGCCTATTTTCTGATATTGTCATTTATTCCATTTATTCTGCTTTTGATGACATCGATACAATTTACGCCCCTTACGAAAGGTTTTGTATCGGATGTGATTTTAAGTGTCACACCCAATGGCTTCCACAGCCTGCTCACAGGCATCATTAATGAGGTTTATTCAAAGTCTGTAGCAGTGGTGCCTATCACAGCTATTTTGGCTCTCTGGTCATCTGGGAAGGGATTACAGGCGATTACAAATGGATTGAATGTCATCTATGAGACGAGAGAAGACCGTAATTATTTCATTATGCGTTTTCGTTCCATTCTGTATACGGTTATGTTTATTGTTGTTATTATGGCAACTTTGATTTCTCTGGTTTTTGGTAATCGTATTCAGAGTCTGTTGTGGACGCATCTTCCTCTTTTGGCGAAGATTACTGCCTGGATTATTAACATGAGAATGATGATTGTTTTCTTTGTATTGGTGGTTGTGTTTACCTGTATTTTCACTATTATTCCAAATCACAAACTGCAGTTTCGGACTCAGATTCCAGGAGCAACTTTCTCGGCGGTGGCCTGGCTGGTTTGTTCTTATGGATTTTCTGTATATATTGATTCGGTGGACGGTGCTTCAGTCATGTATGGATCTTTGACAGCGATTGTCATGATTATGCTGTGGCTGTATTTTTGTATGTATCTTCTATTGGCAGGGGCGGAGATTAATGTGATGATTGCAGAGAAGAGGGGGATTGATTATGCGATTCCGAAGCATGTGAAAAACCCGGATGCTTTTAAGGAGTTTATTGGAAGAGTGCTTTGGGTGAAACGGAAGGTTTGGCAGGGGATTTCCTGGGGAGTGAATTGGATTTGGAAGATTTTTTGTGGGAAGGGTGGAAAGTAGTGAGCGGGAACGACTTCCCATGGAGGAGCAGTACCAAGGCGGGGATAGAACATTTTTATTGATAGGATCACTTGCTGTAATAATCTATGTGTACAGAGGATCGTTTCTATGGGAATCAGGCACCTGAGGCACGTATGCTGATGCATACGTGCCTCAGGTGCATTCAAAGAGTGTTTGGGTAAACACACTTGGCCCCATAGCAACGGTCCTCTGTGCACTAAGATTGGAAAGTACGTATCAAAAAGCTAAACTCTTCGAAATGACACGTAAACTCAAGTAGAAGGTACGTATCAAAAAGCAAAATTCTACCAAATGACACGTAAACTCAAGTAGAAAGTACGTATCAAAAAGCAAGATTCTTCGAAATGACACGTAAACTCAAGTAGGAAGTACGTATCAAAAAGCAAGATTCTTCGAAATGACACGTAAACTCAAGTAGAAAGTACGTATCAAAAAGCTAAATTCTTCGAAATGACACGTAAACTTGAGTGGAAAGTACGTATCAAAAAGCTAAATTCTTTCAAATGACACGTAAACTTGAGTGGAAAGTACGTATCAAAAAGCTAAATTCTTCGAAATGACACGTAAACTCAAGTGGAAGGTACGTATCAAAAAGCTAAATTCTTCCAAATGACACGTAAACTCGAGTGAAAAGTACGTATCAAAAAAATAAATTCTTCCAAAGGACACGTAAACTTAAGTAGAAAGTACGTATCAAAAAGCAAGATCCTTTGAAATGACACGGAAACTCAAGTGGAAGGTACGTATCAAAAAGCTAAATCCTTCCAAATGACACGGAAACTCAGGTGGAAAGTACGTATCAAAAAGTAAGGTCCTTTCAAAAGACATGTAACCCTGAATAGGAAGTATTTAAAATGGTCTCATGTATTTTTGTCAGTTCTTCAAGATAAAAAACGTCTTATCCCTGCTCGGATATTGTTCCTCCATGGGAAGACTGGGTGTTATTGGTGGTGGTAGTTGCTGAGACAGAAGTAGATGCTGCCAGATAAGAGATTTCTGGCAGTAAATTGTTAGCATAGGGGTAGCTCTTTTGGTAGTGTGATAAACTTAGTTATGTCGATTCCTTCCAATTGGAGGAGAGCTCTCTTTTTATGTACACCTCCGGCATAGCCGGTTAAACTGTGATTGCTTCCTATTACGCGATGACATGGTATTAAAATTGAGATCGGGTTGTGTCCTACCGCTCCGCCTACTGCTTGGGAGGACATTCTTGCAAGACCTCGTTGGAGGGCAATCTTTTTTGCTATTTCACCATAAGTTGTGGTTTCACCGTAGGGGATTTGCTGAAGAATATTCCAGACAGCTATTTGAAATTCAGTACCGGCTAGATGTATAAGTGGTATAAAGTCAGGTTCTTGACCTGTGAAATATATATCCAGCCATTTTTGAGCTTCTTTCAAAATTGGATGGTTACATTCCTTATGATTGGAACTAAGATGTGCAGCGTAATATTTCTGATTATCAAACCAGAGCCCTGTTAATCCCTGTTCATCGGCGGCGAGTAGAATATCACCCAATGGAGAGGTATAGTGTGTTGTGTAATTCATAGATATTTCTCCTTTTATCATATACTATTAGGATAAGATTATTGTCCTTTGACAGTATGTTTGTCATTCATATAATCAATATATTCTTCGCCCCATTCACCAAGCACATCAAGAACCTTCTCGAATTTTTTTCCAATATCGGTGAGGGAATATTCTACTTTGGGCGGAATTTGAGAATACTCAATACGTTCGATAAGCCCTTCGTTCTCCAAAGTTTTTAACTGTCGGGATAGAGTGGTATGAGTCATTTCCACAGGCATTTTTCTCTGTAATTCGTTAAAACGGATAGGTGCCTCTCTCGATAATAGATATAAGATGTACATAGACCATTTTCCTGTTAGAACTTTTTGCGATGTAACATATGGACAAAGTCCAAATAATTCTTTCTTTGACATATGGTATCCTTTCTGATACTGGTATCATAAAATATCGTACTTGTATTATTGCTCTCACGAACTATAATTATATCGTAATTGAAAATAATACCAAAGTCAATCAGAAAGGAAATGAAAATCATGAAAGAAGCATACGAATTTTTAAAAAGCTGTGGTACATTCTATCTTGCAACAGAGGAGAATGGACAGCCTCGTGTCCGCCCATTCGGAGCAGTATGTGAATTCGAGGGAAAACTTTACTTTGTAACAAACAATCAGAAAAAAGTATATCAGCAGATGCAAAAAAATGGCAAAGTTGAAATCTGCGGCATGAGCAAAGGGAAATGGATTCGTGTAGAAGGAACAGTAAAAGAAGACTTACGCCGTGAAGCTAGAGTTGCCATGATGGAAGCGAACACAGCCGCACTCAGCAGCATGTACACCGTAGATGATAATTTGATGACCGTACTGTACTTTGAAAATGGAACAGCCACAATATATTCTTTCACAGAAGAGCCACAAACCAGCATCTTATAAAAAATAAATTAGTATTAGAAATCGAATTATTAATTAGACCTAAAATCAGAACATGGTAAATTCTAAAATAGATTCAAAATTAGATTTATAAATGAAAGTAAGATCAAACCCAAGAACAAAACCCAAAATTCAAACCACAAAATGAGTTAAACCACAAAATGAGCTAAACCACAAAATGAGTTAAATCACAAAATGAGCTAAACCACAAAATGAGTTAAATCACAAAATGAGCTAAACCACAAAATGAGTTAAACCACAAAATGAATTAAATTACAAAATGAGTCAAACTACAAAATAACTCAAATTATAAAATTAAGCCGAATTCCTACATAAGGCGAGTTAACTTTTACCCAAACCAGCCGATAACCAGCCTTGGTATTTTCAGGGGAGGCGGAGCAGACGCGCAGAGTTTATTGACATACAATGAGCTGATTTGAATCTTAGGGTGCCAAAGGTACTTTCTACGGGACAAATGGTGTTTACCAAAACACCATTTGAAGGCACACTGAAGTGTGTATGCATCAGCATACACGCTGAATGTGCCTGATGCCCGTAGAAAGTACCTTTGGCACCCTTAGATTCATACAGCAAATGGTCCTTTAAATAAACTCTGCGCGTCTGCTCCGCCTCCCCTGAAAATACCAAGGCGTCCTATAGTAATAATCTATAGTGTGTTCCATATAGTCTATAAACAATAGTCCATATCCATATAACAACATAATGACAACCTAAACCATATTTTATAAACCAGACCACTTGACAGAACAAAAAAATATGTTAAAATAACAAATAGTTATTGAAAAAGCAATGAAGATGCACAGAGATAACTGTTTTCTTACAGAGAGAAGGAATCATCGGCTGGAAGTTCCTTTAAGTTCAGATAGTTATTAAATTTCACATCCAAGCTGCTTCTCTGAAACAAAGTAGGAGAAGACGTAAAAAGCGCGTTAAGCTTAAAGAGAGTCTGAACTCTTTTCACAGAGTCAGGAATTTGGGTGGTACCGCGAATGTAACTTCGTCCCTTTGAGGATGAGGTTTTTTTTATGCTTAAAAAGAAAGGAAAAAGAGATGAATAATAACATTCAGGAAAAAGTAAACAGTATTATAGAAGATGCTGTTGCTAAAATCAAAGAATCCGATAAACTGGATAAGTTAAATGATGTAAAAGTGGCATTCCTCGGTAAAAAAGGTGAATTAACCGCTGTATTAAAGGGAATGAAGGACGTAGCTCCGGAAGACAGACCAAAAGTAGGCCAGTGGGTAAACGAAGCCAGAGAGACCATTGAGAAACATTTAGAAGAAACTAAAGCTATGCTTGAGAAAGCAAAGTTAGAGCTTCAGTTAAAGGAAGAGGTTATCGACGTTACACTTCCTGCTAAAAAGACAGAAGCAGGACATAGTCATCCCAACACAATTGCATTAGAAGAAGTAGAACGTATTTTCATTGGTATGGGATATGAAGTTGTAGAAGGTCCTGAAATCGAATATGATGAATACAATTTTGAAAAATTAAACATTCCGGCTAATCATCCGGCTAAGGATGAGCAGGATACATTCTATATCAACAAAGATATTGTACTTCGTACCCAGACTTCTCCTGTACAGGCAAGAATTATGGAACAGGGCAATCTGCCAATCCGTATTTTATCACCAGGAAGAGTATTCCGTTCAGATGAAGTAGACGCTACGCATTCACCTTCTTTCCATCAGATTGAGGGCCTGGTAATTGATAAGAATATTACTTTCTCTGATTTAAAGGGAACTCTTGATGTATTTGCAAAAGAGTTATTTGGAGAGGATACAAAGACGAAGTTCCGTCCTCATCATTTCCCATTTACAGAACCAAGTGCTGAGATGGATGTGAGCTGCTTTAAATGCGGCGGAAGCGGATGTCGTTTCTGTAAGGGCTCCGGCTGGATTGAAATCTTAGGTTGTGGTATGGTTCATCCGCATGTATTAGAGATGTGTGGTATTGATCCTGATGTATATACCGGCTTTGCATTTGGTGTAGGTTTAGAGCGTATTGCACTTTTGAAATACGAAATTGATGATATGCGTCTATTATATGAAAACGATATTCGTTTCCTGAAACAGTTTTAGAAATCTTGAATTGTGCTAAAAACATATTTAGAACTGATGTGTCTGGAAGCGTAGATTCTAAAAGAATATATTTTGAAGAAAATGTTTGCCGGACAGAAAACAAAGAGAATTAAGAGGAGAATAATCATGAATACATCATTATCATGGATAAAAATGTATGTACCGGATCTGGATGTGACTGCTCAGGAATATACAGATGCTATGACATTATCTGGTACAAAAGTAGAGGGATTTGAACGGCTGGATGCTGATTTGGATCAGATTGTAATTGGACAGATTGAAAAGATTGAAAAACATCCGGATGCGGATAAATTAATTGTATGTCAGGTTAATACTGGAAGCGATGTAGTACAAATCGTAACAGGAGCACCAAATGTTGCTGAAGGTGATAAAGTACCTGTAGTATTAGACGGTGGACGTGTGGCTGGAGGTCATGACGGCAAGAAAACACCAGGTGGAATTAAAATCAAAGCTGGAAAGTTAAGAGGAATCGAGTCTAAGGGCATGATGTGTTCTATTGAGGAACTTGGTTCTACCAGAGAAATGTATCCGGAAGCTCCTGAATATGGAATCTACATCTTCCCGGAAGATGCTAAAGTTGGAGAAAGTGCAATTAAGGCTTTGGGATTAGATGATGTTGTTTTCGAATACGAAATCACTTCTAACAGAGTGGACTGCTATAGTGTTGTTGGTATTGCAAGAGAGGCTGCAGCAACTTTTGGCAAAGAGTTTAAAGCACCCGTTGTTCAGGTTACAGGCAATAGTGAAGATGCCAATGATTATGTGAAGGTAAACGTAGAAGATACGGACCTTTGTCCTCGTTATTGTGCACGAGTAGTAAAGAATGTTAAAATCGGACCTTCTCCAAAATGGATGCAGAGATGTCTGGCTGCCAATGGAATCCGTCCTATTAATAATCTGGTTGATATTACGAATTATGTAATGGAAGAGTATGGACAGCCAATGCATGCGTATGATCTGAATACTGTTGCCGGAAAACAGATTATCGTTCGTCGTGCTAAAAAAGATGAGAAATTCGTTACCTTAGATGGTCAGGAACGTACCATGGACGAGTCTGTATTAATGATATGCGACCAGGAGAAGGCAATTGGTATTGCCGGTATCATGGGTGGAGAAAATTCTATGATTACAGATGCGGTACAGGATGTGTTGTTCGAAGCTGCATGTTTTGACGGAACCAATATCCGTTTGTCTTCTAAGAGAATCGGACTTCGTACAGATGCTTCTGGTAAATTCGAGAAGGGATTAGATCCAAACAATGCACAGGAAGCTATTGACCGCGCATGCCAGTTGATGGAAGAATTAGGTGCCGGTGAAGTTGTCGGCGGTATGGTAGATGTATATACCACAAAGAAAGAGCCTGTACGTGTGGCTTTTGAACCGGAACGCATCAATGCACTTCTTGGAACAGACATTACTAAAGAAAAAATGCTGGAATACTTAGCGAAGGTTGAATTAGCATATGATGAAAGCACTAATGAAATCGTAGCACCTACTTTCCGCCATGATATTTTCCGTACTGCGGACGTGGCAGAAGAAGTAGCAAGATTCTATGGTTATGATAATATCCCTGATACTCTTCCAAGAGGAGAAGCAACTACCGGTAAATTATCATACAAGATGCGTATTGAACAGATGGGCCGTGAAGTAGCAGAATGTCATGGATTCTCTCAGGGTATGACTTATTCCTTTGAAAGTCCTAAAGTATATGACAAACTTTTGATTCCAGCGGACAGTACTCTTCGTCAGGCTATTACCATTATGAATCCTCTGGGAGAAGATTTCAGTATCATGAGAACTGTTTCCTTAAACGGTATGCTCACTTCGCTGGCAACAAACTATAATCGAAGAAATAAAGCAGTTCGTCTCTATGAGATGGGTAATGTATATCTTCCTAAACAGCTTCCGATTACAGAACTTCCAGATGAAAGAATGCAATTTACACTGGGTATGTACGGAGCGGGTGATTTCTTTAATATGAAGGGAATTGTGGAAGAATTCTTTGAAGCAGTGGGAATGCATAAAAAGGCTCAGTATGATCCTAATGCAGGTAAATCCTTCCTTCATCCGGGACGTCAGGCACTCATTTCTTATGATGGTGCAGTGGTAGGATATCTTGGAGAAGTTCATCCTAAAGTTGCTGATAATTATGGAATCGGAGACAGAGCATATGTGGCAGTTCTTGATATGCCAACAATTATTCCGTTTACTACATTTGACCGTAAGTTTACTGGTATTGCAAAATATCCTGCCGTTACCAGAGACATCAGTATGACTGTTCCAAAAGAAATCCTGGTTGGACAGATTGAGGCTATTATTGAACAGCGCGGTGGAAAGATATTGGAAGGATATCAGTTGTTTGATATTTATGAAGGCGCACAGATTAAAGAAGGCTACAAATCGGTTGCATACAGCATCGTATTCCGTCATCAGGATAAAACTTTAGAAGAGGCTGAGATTACGGCTGCTATGAAGAAAATATTAAATGGTTTAGAAGACCTTGGAATCGAACTTCGTCAGTAATTGAATCAAGAGCAAGGAGTAATTATGAGATTATATATATTACGTCATGGAGAAACGGTCTGGAATGTCCAGCGCCGTCTCCAAGGCTGTGCAGATATTCCTTTAAATGAAAATGGAGAGTATCTGGCACGAATAACCGGGAGGGCACTTTGTAATGTGCCCTTCGATTATTGTGTGTCCAGTCCACTTATAAGAGCCCAAAGAACAGCAGAACTGGTATTGGAAGGGCGAGATGTACCAATTTATACGGATAGAAGAATTCAGGAAATCGGATTCGGTGAATGGGAAGGATTAAGCTGCGATCAAAATAATTTTGAAATACCAGATCCAAATTTCCCGGAGTTCTTTCGAAATCCTGAAAATTATATTCCGCACCCATCTGGAGAAACTTTAGAGTCTATCTGTGGCCGAACCAGAGAATTTATGAATGAGCTTGCAGCAAACAAAGAAAATGAGAACAAGACAATTCTTATCTCTTCCCATGGATGTTGTGTCCGTGCACTGCTTCGTTGCGTAGAAGAAAAAACAGAGAACTTTTGGAGAAATTGTGTACCGCCTAACTGCAGCATCAATGTAGTGGACGAGAAAAATGGAGTGTTCCATCTGATTGAAGAAGATAAGATATTTTATGATAGAAGTAAAGTATTATCCTATGTGGGATAGCTTTATGCCGGAGAAAATTAATGAAAACATCAGATTTTTATTTCGATTTACCACAGGAATTAATTGCCCAGGATCCCCTTGAGGATCGGTCCAGTTCCAGATTACTTCATTTGGACAAAAGTACGGGCGCTATTAAACATGATACCTTTAAGAATATAGGAGATTACCTTCAAAAGGGAGATTGCCTGGTTATCAATAATACGAAGGTAATCCCTGCCCGTCTTCATGGAGCAAAAGTGGGAACAGACGCACATATTGAAGTGCTTTTGCTTAAACGCAAAGAAAATGATGTATGGGAAACCCTGGTCAAACCAGGAAAAAAAGCAAAACCTGGAACAAAGATTTCTTTTGGGGATGGACTTTTAATGGGTGAGGTGTTAGAAGTAGTAGAAGAGGGGAATCGTTTGATTCAATTTTCCTATGAGGGTATTTTTGAAGAAATATTAGACAGACTGGGAGAGATGCCTCTGCCGCCATATATTACTCATAAGCTGCAGGATAAGAACCGCTATCAGACAGTATATGCCAAATATGATGGATCAGCAGCTGCACCAACTGCGGGGCTTCATTTTACACCGGAATTGTTACAGCAGATACGTGATATGGGAGTAAATATTGCAGAGGTGACTTTACATGTAGGACTCGGAACATTTCGCCCGGTTAAGGTGGAGAATGTCTTAGAACATCATATGCATTCAGAATTTTATGTAGTGGAAGAGTCTCAGGCAAAGCTTATCAATGACACAAAGGCGGCAGGACATCGTGTGATATCTGTGGGAACCACCAGCTGTCGTACACTGGAGTCCGCAACCGATGAACATGGAGTATTGCAGGCTAAGAGCGGATGGACAGAGATATTTATCTATCCGGGATATCAATTTAAGATGATTGATGCTTTGATTACAAATTTCCATCTCCCAGAGTCTACACTTTTGATGCTTGTGTCTGCACTGGCTGGAAAAGATAAGATTATGGCAGCTTACGAGGAAGCAGTAAAAGAAAAGTACAGATTCTTTTCATTTGGGGATGCGATGTTTATCGAATAACATCCAAATCGTACATTTGTCATGCTTAAAAATAGTATAGAATCGTATAAAAAACACCAGAGGGGAAATAAAACCCTCTGGTGTTTTTATACGATTCAGTTATTATCTGCTTAATCTTTCCAGATCTTTATAGAATTCCGGATAAGAGATATCTACACATTCAGCCCTCTCCACTGTGGTAGTTCCATCAGCGATTAATCCGGCAATAGCAAAGGACATGGCAATGCGGTGGTCTAAGTGACTGTCAAGCACTGCACCGTGTAGTGTTTTACCGCCGTGAATGATCATACCATCTTCCGTGCCCTCAATATCAACGCCCATGAGAGATAAGTGATGTACCATGATATCGAGGCGATTGGATTCCTTGACTTTTAATTCCTGAGCATCCTTGATTATGGTCGTGCCATCCGCATAGGCGGCCATCACAGCAATAATCGGTATTTCATCAATTAAAGTCGGGATAATGGAACCTTCAATAGTACAGCCGCAAAGTGCTGTAGAACGGACAATTAAATCAGCAGTCTGTTCACCACCTGCAGTGGTTTCATTTTCCAATTTAATATCTGCGCCCATGGATTTGGCAACTCGAAGAATTCCATCGCGGGTTGGATTGATACCTACATTACAGATGCGAATTTCTGAATTTGGAACCATAAGTCCCGCGGCGATAAAGTATGCTGCAGAGGATATATCTCCAGGGACAGCGATATCCTGACCGTTTAATACAGGATTTGGTTCTATGGATGCGCTGTTTTCCTTGGAAGTAATCTGCGCCCCAAAGGAACGCAGCATTAACTCAGTATGATTTCTGGATAATGCAGGTTCTGTGACGGTAGTAGTTCCCTGAGCATACAGACCAGCTAAGAGCACGCAGGATTTGACCTGAGCAGATGCTACTGGTGACTGATAATGAATGCCGTGTAGTGTGCCTGGTTGAATCCGCAAAGGCGCACAGCCATTATCATGAAGGCTGGTAATATGAGCACCCATCTGTGACAGTGGCGTGATGATACGTCCCATGGGACGAGATTGTATGGAAGCGTCTCCAGTTAATGTGGTTTCAAAGGTCTGACCAGCTAAGATACCGGATATCAGTCGGGTGGTTGTGCCACTATTGCCTGTGTCTAAGATGGAATCCGGCTTGTTTAAACCATGGAGACCTTTTCCGTGAATGATAACCTCACCCTGCTGATTTTCAATAGATACTCCCATTTTTTGAAAACAGGAAATCGTAGACAGACAGTCGGCACCTTCCAGAAAATTTGTTACTTTCGTGTCGCCTAAAGCCAGAGAACCAAACATGACTGCCCGGTGAGAGATAGACTTATCACCAGGAATATGTATGGTTCCTGACAGGGGAGCTGATTTTGTGAAGTTCATAGCTGTAGTTCCTTTCCATTACTAAGATCTTTCATATATGATGTAACGATTGCTCTTTAGAACTTCTACGGCATTGCCGCAGGCTGTTTCATCATAGAATTCTATTTTTAAAACACCTTCTTCAAATTCTCTGTTATGTACAATACCGATATTCTTAATACTGATAGCATTGCAGGCCAATATCGTTGCGATAGTAGCAATTGCGCCTGCCTGATCAACGATATCACAGTAGATGATATAAGCTTTTTTGATTGGTCCGGAAGATGAATTGGGGAGCGAATCCCTGTATTCTCTGGAATTTGCAAACATATTGTAAAGATCCTCGCCATTTTTATTATCCAGTGTAACACGGATAGAAATCAGATATTTGATATAAGCATCCAGTACTTTGGAGATATTTGGCTGGTTGGTAAGACATATCTGCTCCCACATTTCAGGAGAAGAGGAGGCAATACGGGTAATGTCTTTAAATCCACCGGCTGCGATGGATTTCATGTGTTCATCTTCTGAGTCCATAGCTTCCACCAGATTTACAAGAGAAGACGCAATGATATGCGGCAGGTGACTAACTGCCGCTGTAATTAAATCATGTTCTTCATATGTCAAAATGAGTGGAATCGCCCCCATATCTGCAACCAGCTGCATATAATCGGATATGGCATCCAGATTTACTTCACCAGCGGGTGTCAATATATAGTAGGCATTCTCTACCAGGTGATCGGTAGAGTTAGAAAATCCTGTTTTTTCTGAACCGGCCATAGGATGACCACCGATAAAACAGTCATCCAATCCTAAATCATGGACGACTTCATGGATATTACCTTTTACACTTCCTACATCAGTCAATATACAAGTGCCTTTTTTGATATCTTTTAATAGTTTCAGATTTTCCAGATTATAAGAAACCGGTGCACATAGAAAAATATAATCACATTGTGCAAATGTCTGGTCGATATCATTGCAGATGGTATCAATAATTCCTTCTTTCATGGCACAGGTCAAGGCCGTCAGATCTTTATCATATGCCACTAATGTAATCTCCGGTTTCTTCTTCTTTAAAGCTTTGGCCAGGGAGCCGCCTATCAAGCCAAGCCCCACAAAACCAATACAATTATGTTCCATTCTTATAATTTCCTCTCTGCAAGCTGAATGTATGCTTTCATCTCAGCCATTAATTCATCAAAATGTTTGAAATTCAAAGATTGAGGACCATCAGATAATGCATGCTCCGGATCGTTGTGTACTTCAATCATCAGACCATCTGCACCGCAGGCAACAGCAGCTTTGGCCAAAGGGCTGACATAATCCCATACACCAGTTGCGTGACTTGGATCCACGATAATAGGAAGGTGAGATTTTGATTTGATTACAGGTACAGCGCTGATATCCAGAGTATTTCTGGTAGCGGTCTCAAATGTTCGGATTCCTCTCTCACATAATACTACATTTGGGTTGCCTTCTGCAATAATATATTCTGCAGCATTTAACCACTCATCAATGGTAGCAGCAAGACCACGTTTTAAAAGAACCGGAAGTCCAGACTGACCTGCTTCGCGCAGCAGCTGAAAGTTCTGCATATTTCTTGCACCAATCTGAATCATATCTACATATTTAACAGCTGCATCAATAGCCTGAGCACTGATAACTTCACAGATTGTATTTAAACCGGTTTCTTTTTTTGCTTCCTGCATATAGCGGAGGCCTTCTTCCTCAAGCCCCTGGAAAGAGTAAGGGGAAGTTCTTGGCTTATAAGCACCGCCGCGGACAAATTGTGCTCCGGCTTTTTTTACTTCTCTGGCAATTGTAAGCAGCTGTTCCTCAGTTTCCACTGCACAAGGGCCTGCCATAACGGTCAGTGTATCAGGTCCGATTTCATGATTACCGACTTTTATACGGCTTGGTTCAGGATGAAACTTCTTATTTGTAAGCTTATAACTTTCTGTGACGGGAATGATTTTATCCACACTTGACATCAGCTCGATATTTTTGTTGACCAGTTTATTTTTGTCGCCAACAACACCGATAATAGTAACTTCTTTACCCTGAGACAGATGTGTCTCTAGTCCGTTATCCTGAATCAGTTTTACGACCTGTGTAATAGCTGTTTCAGAAGCATTTGGTTTCATAACAATAATCATAGTGATATACCTCTTTTATAATTTTATTTTATCAAATATTTAACTGGTGAGCTAAAGCGGATATTCGTAATCCGTCATGTTCATCTGCTCACAAAAGTCATTGTAATGCACTCATAATTAAATGTCAACGATTTATTGCGTTAAAGTTTAACACTTTAAAGTGCAAACAAAACTAATTTGTGAAAATTTGCTAAATAACTTGAAATGTATAGGAAAATTTAGTAAAATATTAACATATTAAATATTGGGAGGTACTACATATGGACGTTTTTAGAACAGACCGAATTCGTAACGTAGTTTTATTAGGCCATGGAGGGGCCGGTAAAACCAGTTTAGCAGAAGCTATGGCGTATTTATCAGGTATGACAAGCAGACTCGGCAACGTAACCGATGGTAATACTGTTAGTGATTATGATAAAGAAGAGATTAAAAGAAAATTCTCAATTGCTACTTCTGTTATTCCGGTTGTATGGGACAAAGTTAAAGTAAATGTTTTAGATACTCCTGGATATTTCGATTTCGTTGGAGAGGCAGAGGAAGCTGCCAGTGCTGCAGATTGTGCAGTTATAGTGGTATCCGGTAAGGCCGGAGTACAGGTTGGTACAAAAAAAGCATGGGATTTATGCGAACGGTATAAATTACCAAGAATGTTCTTTGTAACAGAGATGGACGTAGATGATGTCAGTTACCGTGATGTAGTTGAAGAATTGACATCTCTTTATGGAAAACGGATTGCACCGCTTCATTTTCCTATTCGTGAGAATGGTAAATTTATCGGTTATGTGAATGTTGTGAAAAAAGCAGGCCGTCGCTATATTGAAAAAGATAAGAAGGAAGAGATTCCGGTTCCTGATTATTCACAGGAATACCTGGATAAATATAGAGAAACTTTGTTAGAAGCAGTAGCAGAGACCAGTGAGGAATTCATGGACCGTTATTTTGCCGGAGAAGAATTCTCCGTTGCAGAGATATCAGCAGCTCTTTCTGCGAATGTATGGGATGGTACTTTGGTGCCTGTATGTATGGGATCACCGATTAATCTTCAGGGTGTCAAGATTCTTTTAGATGACATCTGTGGATATTTCCCAAGCCCGGTAGACCGTGTATGTACTGGTATCTCACAGAAGACCAATGAGTTGTTTGAAGCAAATTATGATTTCGCAATTCCGAAGTCTGCTTATATCTTTAAATCCCTTGTTGATCCATTTATCGGAAAATATTCGTTTATCAAAGTGTGTTCAGGTGTTATCAAGTCTGACGATGCTTTATATAATGCAGAGACAGGACAAGAAGATAAAATCAATAAGCTCTATGTCATGGAAGGCGCAAAACCGGTAGAAGTATCAGAATTAATGGCTGGTGATATCGGAGCAATTGGTAAGTTAAATGCGAAGACAGGAGATACCCTGTCAACGAAGGCTAATCCAATTATCTATCCTAGAGCTGTATTGTCTACACCGTATACTTACAAGCGCTATAAGGCTGTCAATAAAGGGGATGAAGATAAGATTTCCCAGGCTCTTAGTAAGATTATGCAGGAAGACCTTACCATACGAAATGTTAATGATGCAGAAAATCATCAGACCTTATTATATGGTATGGGCGAACAGCATTTGGAAGTAATCACAAGTATCTTAAAAGATAAATATAAAGTTGATATGGAATTGTCAAAACCAAAGGTTGCATTTAAAGAGACTATCCGTAAAAATTCTGACGTGGAAGCTAAGTACAAAAAACAGTCTGGCGGACATGGACAGTATGGACACGTTAAGATGCGCTTCGAGGGTTCTGGCGATTTGGAGACACCATACGTATTTGAGCAGGTAGTTGTTGGAGGAGCAGTTCCTAAGAATTACTTCCCTGCAGTAGAAAAAGGTCTGGCAGAATCTGTACAGAAGGGTCCTTTAGCTGCATATCCGGTAGTTGGTGTGAAGGCAACTTTATATGATGGATCTTATCATCCGGTTGACTCTTCTGAGCTGGCATTTAAGATGGCTACGATTCAGGCATTTAAGAAAGGATTTATGGATGCATCTCCAGTGCTTCTTGAGCCTATTGTCTCTTTGAAAGTCGTGGTTCCGGATTCTTATACGGGCGATGTTATGGGCGATTTGAATAAGAGAAGAGGGCGTGTACTTGGTATGAATCCTGACCATAATGGTAACCAGGTGATTGAGGCAGATGTACCTATGTTGGAAATTTACGGATATTCAACTACTTTGAGATCTATGACTGGTGGAAGCGGCGATTTCTCTTATGAATTTGCCAGATATGAGCAGGCGCCTTCAGATGTTCAGGCGAAACAGATTGAGGAGAGGGCTAGTAAATTGACTTCTTTGGAGGAGTAGGATAAGAAAATTGAATTTGGTATTGGCTAGGGGACGCACCAGTCCATGGTGTGCAAAGGTGCACGAACGTGGACAACGCATATCCGAGCTAACTGTTAACGGCGACTAAGGCGCTCAAATGATTTCGCGCCTTAGTCGCCGTAAATAGTGGATCTCGTATATGCTAAAGGTGTCCGCTGATTGTTCGAGCACCTTTGTACACCATGGATCGGTGCTGGGCGTTGACAGTACTGATTAATATGTAGGAGCGTTTTTAATTGGGTGGGGTGTTAATTTTCTGGAAAGAGAGATGGCGTTGGTAAAATTTGCAGGTGTTATGTGATGGTTTGGGATTAGATGGTTGCAGAATTGGAGTGGGAATGTTATAGTAGTGGTTACTGGCTGTTACACTAGGGGTGTGTTGGTGTGCGGCTTTTTTTATCTTGCAGCAAGTACGCCAAGGCGTACTTGAATTTGAAAATGTGTGTGAAATGAGGCGTGTGTATGAAGAAGAGTAAGGCTAAGTTATTGGCAATTTTGGGAATTTTGATTTTTGCGGGGGTTTATTATTATGTGACCCTTCCGGCTATTAATATTCATGCCAGTGGATTTTGGGGATTTTTGGCGGCTTTGGTTGGAATTGTGATTGTGTTGTATGCTTTTAGACAGAGGCTTTTTACTCCGGGGGAGTGGAAGGAGAGTAAGATTATTAAGATTGGTGCGGGAGTTTTGATTCTGATTGGGGTGGTTTATCTGATTGGTTCTGTTCTTTCTTCACCGATTGTGAATGCTAAGAAGTATCAGCAGCTGATTACTGTGGAAACCAGGGATTTTACGGAGGATATTGAGCAGGCCGATTTTAATCGGATTCCTTTGCTGGATAAGGATTCGGCTGTTTTGCTTGGAAATCGTAAGATGGGTAGTATGGTGGATATGGTTTCTCAGTTTGAAGTGAGTGATTTGTATTCTCAGATTAATTACACGGAGAAACCGGTTCGTGTGACACCGCTTGTGTATGCCAGTGCAATTAAGTGGTTCACGAATCAGAGTGAAGGAATTCCGGCTTATATTATGATTGATATGGCGACACAGGAGACAGAACTTGTGAAACTGGATGAGGGAATTAAGTATTCTCAGTCAGAATATCTGAATCGAAACATTTACCGTCATCTTCGTTTCTCTTATCCGACGTATATCTTCGATCAGATTAGTTTCGAGATTGATGATGAGGGGGTTCCTTATTGGGTATGTCCTGTTAAGAAGTATAATATTGGATTGTTTGGCGGACAGACGATTGGGCGAGTGGTTCTTTGTAATGCCATTACCGGTGAGATGACAGATTATGATATCGAGGATTGTCCGAACTGGGTGGACCGTGCTTATCCGGCAGATCTTTTGATTAATCTGTATGATTATTATGGAACTTTAAAGAATGGATTCTTTAATAGCGTACTGGGTCAGAAGGGATGTCTTAAGACTACCGATGGATATAATTATCTGGCAATGGATGATGATGTATGGGTTTATACAGGAATCACTTCAGTAAGCGGAGACTTGTCTAATGTGGGATTTGTTCTTATGAATCAGAGAACGAAAGAATGTCATTACTATGAAGTAAATGGTGCAGAAGAGTATTCAGCTATGGGTTCAGCTGAAGGTCAGGTACAGAACTTAGGGTATACGGCTACATTCCCGCTCCTAATTAATGTGGGAAATGAACCGACATATTTTATGGCACTAAAGGATAGTGCAGGTTTGGTTAAAAAGTATGCCATGGTCAATATTCAGAAATATCAGAATGTATCTATTGGGGATACCGTGGAAGAGTGTCAGAAGGATTATATTTCTAAATTGGCATCTGCCGGAACAGCCATAGATGAAAATGCAGTGACGAAGAAGGCGACAGGCACTATTGAACGTATTGCCCAGAGTGTTATCGAAGGTAACAGCCATTTTTATATAACACTTACTGGACAGAGTGAAATCTTTGATGTTCCGGTTACAGAGTTTGTACAAATTGTGGCTTATAAAGAAGGTGATTCCATTACAGTTGAGTATTTAGAGGGGGATCCACTTTGCTCTGTATACAGTATTGAGTAAATTGCTTGACAAAACTTAAGTCTTTGAAGTAAAATTAACAACAGAGTATTGAGCCCAAGGCCCATAAGCCTTGGGCTTTTATCAACGAGGAGGAATAATCATGTCAGTACCATACAATCACAAAGCGATTGAACAGAAATGGCGCAAAAATTGGGAAGAAAACCCGATTAACGTAAACGATGGTAAAAAACCAAAATATTATTGTCTGGATATGTTCCCATATCCATCAGGAAATGGACTTCATGTAGGTCACTGGAGAGGATATGTCATCTCTGATGTATGGAGCCGTTATAAATTGTTGAATGGTTATTATGTAGTTCATCCAATGGGATGGGATGCATTTGGTCTGCCTGCAGAAAATTATGCAATTAAGATGGGTACCCATCCGGCAAAATCAACTGCAGATAATATTTCTAATATCAAACGTCAGATTAATGATATCGCCGCTATCTATGACTGGGATATGGAAGTAAACACTACAGATCCGGAATTCTATAAATGGACACAGTGGATTTTCGTAAAGATGTTTAAAGAAGGTCTCGCTTATGAGAAAGAATTTCCAATTAACTGGTGTCCTTCATGTAAGACCGGACTTGCCAACGAGGAAGTAGTAAATGGTAAGTGTGAGCGATGCGGTACAGAAGTAACTAAGAAAAATCTTCGTCAGTGGATGTTAAAAATCACCGCATATGCAGACAGACTTTTAGCAGATCTGGACAAATTAGACTGGCCTGAAAAGGTTAAAAAGATGCAGGCTGACTGGATTGGTAAAAGCTATGGTGCAGAAGTAGACTTCCCGGTGGAAGGTCGCGATGAAAAAATCACCGTTTACACTACCAGACCAGATACCCTTCATGGTGCAACTTTCATGGTGTTAGCTCCTGAACATGCATTAGCAGCAGGTCTTGCTACCGAAGAGACAAAAGATGCAGTAGAGAAATATATCTATGATTCTTCTATGAAATCTAATGTTGACCGTATGCAGGATAAGGAAAAAACAGGTGTGTTTACCGGAACTTATGCAGTTAATCCGTTAAATGGTGCTAAAGTACCTATTTGGTTATCTGATTATGTATTGGCAGATTATGGTACCGGTGCGATTATGTGTGTACCTGCACATGATGACCGTGACTTTGAATTTGCAACTAAGTTTAATATTCCGATTATTCAGGTTATTGCAAAAGATGGGAAAGAAATCGAGAATATGACGGAAGCTTATACGGAAGCTGCCGGAACGATGATTAATTCCGGTGAGTGGAATGGTATGGAATCTTCCGTATTGAAGAAAGAAGCTCCTCATATGATTGAGAAAATGGGCATTGGTCGTGCGACTGTTAATTATAAACTGCGTGACTGGGTATTCTCAAGACAACGTTACTGGGGTGAGCCGATTCCTATTATTCATTGTCCACACTGTGGCAATGTTCCGGTTCCGGAAGATCAGCTTCCACTGCGTCTGCCGGAAGTAGAAAGCTATGAACCAACCGGTACAGGTGAATCTCCATTAGCTGGCATCGATGAGTGGGTAAATACAACTTGTCCAGTATGTGGTGCACCTGCAAAACGAGAGACGAACACTATGCCTCAGTGGGCTGGCTCTTCATGGTATTTCCTTCGTTATGTAGACAATAAGAATACAGAAGAACTTGTTTCTAAAGAAAAAGCAGACAAATATCTGCCAGTAGATATGTATATTGGTGGTGTAGAACATGCAGTACTTCATTTGCTGTATTCACGTTTCTATACGAAGTTCTTACATGATATCGGTGTGGTTGATTTTGATGAACCATTTACCAAGCTGTTTAATCAGGGTATGATTACGGGTAAGAATGGAATCAAGATGTCTAAGTCAAAAGGAAATGTTGTATCTCCTGATGATCTGGTTAATGAATATGGATGTGATTCACTGCGTCTGTATGAACTCTTTGTAGGACCGCCGGAATTAGATGCTGAGTGGGATGACAGAGGAATTGACGGTGTATATCGTTTCCTAAAGCGTTTCTGGACATTGGCTATGGACAGCAAAGAGGCTAATGTGGCTGAGACAAAAGAAATGGTAAAACTTCGTCATAAGTTAGTTCATGATATCACACAGCGATTGGAAACATTCAGCTTAAACACAGTTATTTCCGGATTTATGGAGTATAACAATAAGTTCAATGACCTGGCTAAAAAAGAAGGCGGCATCGATAAGGAAACAATCGAGACCTTTACCATCCTTTTAGCACCATTTGCACCTCATATTGCAGAGGAATTATGGAGTGAATATGGTCATGCAGGAACTATTTTCGCAAATCAGTGGCCTGAACATGATGAAGAGGCTATGAAAGACGATGAAATCTCTGTACCAGTACAGATTAACGGTAAGACAAAGATAGTTATCAATGTTCCGGCTGAAATATCCAAAGAAGATGCAATTGCAGCAGGAAAAGAAGCTATTAAAGATAAGCTGACGGGAAACATTGTGAAAGAAATCTATGTTCCGGGAAGAATTATTAATATTGTAATGAAATAAAATTATAAAGCCCCTCGTATGAATATGTATCAGGCATTTCATAGAGGGGTTTCTTGCAAAATCAGGTATTTGTTTTAAAAAAAAATAAAGTTTTCCAAGCTTTTTTTAATTATAAAAATTGGTACAGCAAATTATCTAAATTGTATATTAAATTACAACAAAAAAAGTAGGAGAAAAGTTACATGACCGTTTTTGTCGCAATTTTACTAGTTTTTATCAGTATTGCATGTTCATTTTTGACAGCTTTGCTCATTAAAAAGATGTTTGAAGGTCGAAAATAGGACATAGGCTTATAAAAATAGAGAATTTTAGCATTGTTTCTTGTAAAAATATGTCAAAATGAAAATTGACAAAAATTTAGCAAAGAAGTAAACTATGAACAAGTATTTCGTTCAGAAAATGGAAATACCGATCATGTTGAAAGGAGGGGAAACATGGGAAATATTGCAGAAGAACTCACGGAAAGTTTAGGCAGTAAAGAGGTATTTACGATTGGCAGTATTTCTATTAATGAGGCAGTTGTCGTTACCTGGATTATTATGGCAGTTATCTTAATCCTTTGTATTGTTCTGACAAAAAATCTGAAAATAAAGGATGTAGGAAAACGACAGGCATTTTTGGAATTTGGTTATCAATGGGCACTGGATTTCTTTGATGGACTCGTAGGTAAAAATGGTCGGCCATTTATTCCGTATCTAATTACCGTGTTAATCTATCTTGGTTTTGCAAACATCATAGGATTGTTTGGGTTTGCTCCGCCTACCAAAGATTTGAATGTTACTGCCGGACTGGCAATCGCAAGTATTATCGTTGTGGAGTATGCCGGGATTAAGCATCGAGGCTTTAAAGGCTGGATGAAGAGTTTCACAGAGCCAGTGGCAATTATTACGCCGCTTAATATTCTGGAAATTTTCATCAGACCGCTATCATTATGTATGCGACTTTTTGGTAACATGTTAGGAGGATATATCATTTTAAAATTAGTGGAAGCTGTAGCTCCGGTTATTATACCGCTGCCGCTGAACTTCTATTTTGATATATTCGATGGTTTACTACAGGCATATGTATTTGCATTTTTGACATCATTGTATATCAGTGAAGCAGTAGAGTAAAAGAAAAATTAATAAGCAAAAGAAAAATTATATGTGAAAAGGAGAACAAAATTATGACAGGAAGTATTATTGCAATTGGAGCAGCTATCGCAGCATTAACAGGTATCGGAGCAGGTGTAGGTATTGGACTGGCAACAGCAAAAGCATGTGACGCTGTAGCAAGACAGCCGGAAGCAGATGGAAAAATCCGTACAACATTAATTTTAGGTTGTGCACTGGCAGAGGCAACTGCTATCTATGGTTTGATCATTGGATTACTGATTATCTTTATGGTAAAATAGATCATCTTTATATTCTATAAGAACATAATAAATTTAGAGAAAGGTGGTTTTAAAGAGTGTTAAAACTAGATTGGAACCTTCTCTTTACCATAATTAACCTGGTTGTTCTGTATTTTTTGCTTCGCAAATTTCTTATTAAACCAATTTCAGGAATCATAGAAAAAAGACAGTCTATGATTAATGGCGGATTAAAAGAAGCGGATAAAGCAAAAGAAGAAGCTTCAAAACTGAAGACGCAGTATGAAAACTCCCTGCAGACAGCAACACAAGAGTCTGCTGAGATTTTGGAAGATGCAAGAAAGAAAGCATCGGAAGAAAAAGAGTTGATTATCAAAGCAGCTAATGAACAGGCAGCTAAGATAAAACAGACAGCAAAAGACAATATGGAAACAGAAAGAGAAAATACACGCAAACAGTTAGAAACAGAGATTGCCAGTTTGGCCATGGCTGCGGCTACGAAAATTGTTCTGGAAGGCGCTTCCAAAGAAACCAATCAGGCAATGTACAATCAGTTTCTGGAAAAAGTAGGTGGCGCAAATGGCAGCAGCAATCATTAGAAATTATGCGCAGGTGTTATATGAGCTGTCGATTCCTGAAGAGGATATTAAGACTTCTCAAAGACTATTGGCAGAAAATCCTGCACTGTGTCAGGTATTAAATCATCCGGTACTGGATGAGAAGAAAAAGTGTCAGGTAGTAGACCGCATATTTCCAGAAAGTATGCAAAACTTCATGAAGGTTGTATGTAAGAACCAAAGAACGTTGCTGCTTTTACAGATGTTTGAAGAATACACTGTATATCGCAATCAGAGGGAAGGCATCCTTGAGGCTACACTGCGCTTCGTGGATGCACCGGATGAGAAACAAGAGCAGAATATGTGTGATTTCTTGAAAAAAGAATATCATGTAAAAAGTATTCTATTAAAAAAAGAGCAGGACACTGATTTGATTGGTGGATTCATACTCCAGGTAGGCAATTATGAATACGACTGGAGCTTGAAGGGACGTATTACCAGATTAGAACAAAAAATAACCGGGAGGTGAACCGTGTGAGTTCAATCAATTCAGATGAGATTATTTCTATTCTGAAAGAAGAAATAGAAAATTTTGATAATATATGTAAAAATGGCGAATATGGCAGGGTTGTATCTGTAGGTGATGGTATTGCAACTATCTACGGATTGGATCATGTTATGTACGGTGAGATCGTTATCTTCGAGAATGGTGTGAAAGGTATGGTACAGGATATCAGCCGTGACAGCATCGGTGTCATCATATTTGGTCATGATACCGGACTAAAAGAAGGTACAAAAGTTACACGTACAGAAAGAAAAGCAGGTATACCAGTTGGTTCTGCATTTATTGGCCGTGTAGTAGATGCTTTGGGTGCTCCTATCGATGGATTAGGAGAAATTGCTTCAGAGGATTATCGTCCTGTAGAGCAGCCTGCACCAGGCATCGTTGACCGTAAATCGGTTAATCAGCCTATGGAGACAGGAATCCTGTCTATTGATGCTATGTTCCCTATTGGACGTGGACAGCGTGAATTAATTATCGGGGATAGACAGACCGGTAAAACTTCCATTGCTATTGATACGATTTTAAATCAGAAAGGCAAAGATGTTATCTGTATCTATGTAGCAGTTGGACAGAAAGCTTCTACTGTTGCCAAAGTAGTTTCTACATTAAAGAAAAATGATGCTATGGATTATTCCATCGTGTTTTCGGCAACAGCCAGTGACTGTGCACCACTTCAGTATATCGTACCTTATGCAGGAACTGCTATGGCAGAGTTCTTTATGCACCAGGGAAAAGATGTATTAATTGTATATGATGATTTATCTAAGCATGCAGTAGCATATCGTGCATTATCATTACTGTTGGGACGTTCTCCTGGACGTGAAGCATATCCTGGAGATGTATTCTATCTGCATTCAAGATTGTTAGAGCGTTCAAGTAAGTTAAGCGATGCTTTAGGCGGAGGATCAATTACTGCATTGCCTATTATTGAAACTCAGGCAGGCGATGTATCTGCATACATTCCAACGAATGTTATCTCCATTACAGATGGACAGATTTTTTTGGAAAGTGATTTATTCTTTGCAGGTATGCGTCCGGCAGTAAACGTTGGTTTATCTGTATCCCGTGTAGGAGGAGCAGCACAGGCGAAAGCTATGAAGAAGGCTTCTGGAAGTATTCGTATCGATTTGGCGCAGTACCGTGAGATGGAAGTCTTTACACAGTTTAGCTCTGATTTGGATGATAGTACGAAAGAGCAGTTACAGTATGGAAGTGGTTTGATGGAATTGTTAAAACAGCCATTATGTAATCCACTGTCTTTACACGATAAAGTTATTACATTGGTAGTTGCAACTCACAAGTTATTATTAGATGTTGCAAAAACTGATATAAAGAAGTTTCAGGGCGAGATGCTTGACTATTTTAATATGCATCACAGTGAAATTGGAAATGAAATTGAAGAGAAGCGAGATCTTGATGATGAGCTGATTGGAAAGATTATCTCAGCAGCTGAGGAATTTAAAAAGAGCAGGTGTTAATTTATGGCAAATATGAAGGAAATACAGACACGTATTAACAGTGTCAAAGACACCATGAAGATTACCAATGCCATGTATATGATTTCCTCTTCTAAAATGAAACAGGCACGCACGAAACTTGATCAGACGGAGCCTTATTTCTATGCAATGCAAGGTGAAATCTCAAGAATTCTGCGTCATGTGCCGGAATTAGATAATAAATATTTCGACAAGCGTGACCAAATTCCGAAAGAGGAAAGAAAAATTGGTACTTTTGTGGTTACAGCAGATAAAGGTATGGCAGGAGCTTACAATCATAACATTATAAAACTGTCAGAAGAACTTCTAAAAGAACCTGGTCATCATAAACTTTTTGTTGCAGGTGAACTGGGAAGACATTATTTTGAGAAGCATCATGTATCTATTTCCACGCATTTTCAGTATACGATTCAGAAACCTACTATGAACCGTGCCCGTCATATTACGGGAAAGTTGTTGGAACGATTTATCAGTGGTGATCTGGATGAAGTATATATGATTTATACCAGAATGGAAAACAGCATGTCTGCAGTGGCTGAAAAAATTAAACTTTTACCGTTGGAAACACATGCTTTTGATGTGGCGAAGCTTCCCATCACCGTCCGTCAGGAAAGCCTGGATCTTTATCCATCGGCAGCAGATGTCATGAACAGTATCGTACCGAATTATATAATTGGTATGGTATATGGTGGTCTTGTTGAATCTTTCTGCAGTGAGCAAAATGCACGTATGATGGCTATGCAAAGTGCTACAGACAGTGCAAAAGACATTATAAAGGATTTATCTATTGCATATAACCGTGCCAGACAGGCTGCAATTACTCAGGAACTAACAGAGGTAATCAGCGGTGCAAATGCGCAAAAGAATAAAAGGAAGTGAGAATAGTACATGAATACAGGTAAAATTGTTCAGGTAATGGGTCCCGTTGTCGACGTAGTATTCGAGGAAGGGGAATTGCCTAATATTAAAGATGCACTGGAAGTAGTGCTGGATGGCAAAACATGTGTCATGGAAGTTGCACAGCACATGGGCAACAGAGAGGTACGCTGCCTGATGCTTTCTTCCAGTGACGGATTATATAAAGATATGGAAGTAACCGCTACCGGTGATGGTATCAAAGTACCTGTTGGTAAGAAGACATTAGGAAGATTATTCAATGTACTTGGAGAAACCATTGATGGCGGAGAGTCTCTGGAAGGAGAAGAAAAGTGGGTTATTCACAGAGATCCACCTTCGTTTGAAAACCAGAGTCCGGTAGTTGAAATCTTAGAAACAGGAATCAAAGTTATCGATTTGCTTGCTCCATATGCAAAAGGTGGTAAAATTGGTTTGTTCGGTGGAGCCGGTGTAGGTAAAACTGTATTGATTCAGGAATTAATTCGGAATATCGCTACAGAGCATGGTGGATATTCTATATTTACCGGTGTTGGAGAACGTTCTCGTGAGGGTAATGATTTATGGACTGAGATGGGAGCATCAGGAGTTCTGGAAAAAACTGCCCTTGTATTTGGACAGATGAATGAGCCACCGGGATCTCGTATGAGAGTTGCGGAGACTGGTCTTACTATGGCAGAGTATTTCCGTGATGAAGAGCATCAGAATGTATTATTGTTTATTGATAATATTTTCCGTTTTACTCAGGCTGGTTCGGAAGTTTCGGCGTTATTGGGACGTATGCCGTCTGCAGTTGGTTATCAGCCAACTTTGGCAACTGAAATGGGTGAACTTCAGGAGCGTATTGCTTCCACCAAAGAGGGCTCTGTTACTTCTGTACAGGCAGTATATGTGCCTGCAGATGACTTGACTGACCCGGCTCCCGCTACGACCTTTGCTCATTTGGATGCTACTACTGTATTATCCAGAAAGATTGTGGAACAGGGTATTTATCCTGCTGTTGATCCTTTGGAGTCGAATTCACGTATTCTGGAGGCTGATGTTGTAGGTGAAGAGCATTATCAGGTGGCAAATAAGGTAACTGAAATTCTTCAGAAATATAAAGAACTGCAGGATATTATCGCTATTCTAGGTATGGAAGAACTTGCTGATGAAGATAAGCAGGTTGTTATGCGTGCCAGAAAGATTCAAAGATTCCTGTCACAGCCATTTAATGTTGCTGAGACTTTTACAGGAATTAAAGGTAAATATGTGCCACTGAAAGATACCATTGCAGGCTTTAAGGCTATTATCAATGGAGAGATGGATGAATATCCGGAATCTGCATTCTTCAATGTGGGAACTATTGATGAAGTTATTGAGAAAGCGAAAGCAGAATCTGCAGATTCTTCCACTAAGGAGTAATCGCGTATGGATGGTTTTAGTTTGAAAATTATTGCAAGCAATGGGGTATTCTTTGATGGAAGAGCTAAGGATTTGATTTTCCATGCTTCGGATGGTAGATTTGAGATTTTGCCTCATCATGAGAATATGGTTATTGCTGTGGAGATTGGTGATGCGAAGTATTTGGATCTGGATGGAAACTGGGTTGAGTTTTTGACCAGCCGTGGGTTTGCTGAGGTTTTGAATAATCGTATTACTATGATTGTGAATAGTGCGGAACGTCCGGAGGATATTGATATGCGACGGGCGGAAGAGGCTAAGGAGAGGGCTGAGGAGAAACTGCTTCATCAGCAGAGTCGGCAGGAGTATGTGCAGACGCAGGCTTCTTTGGCCAGGGCTATGTCACGGTTGAAGTTTAATCAAGGGAAGAAGTTTAATATTTAAGGTGGTGGAAGGGGGACGGCACTGAAAAAACGCCGCACCAGTTCCTTCCAGCCGCCTGCAGGAAAACCGCAGAGTTTTGTAGAGGCTTTGGGGTGCAAGTTCGACTAGGAAAAAGAGAATCAACAATCATCGATTCTCTTTTTCCAAGTCTCTCTAGCACCCCGTCGCTGATTCTACAAAACTCTGCGGTTTTCCTGCAGGCGGCTGGAAGGAACTGGTGCGGTTTTTTTTGAATTTGGGGTTGTTTTTGTGTGGGGTTAAATGTAAACTATATAGTATAGGTATGCGTGAGAATGTTTTATGGACTGCGGATACATTTTGACACTAATGAATTAAAGGAGAATACTCTTGAAAAAACATAAAGTTTTGAAAATCGTACTTGGTATCTTATGTTTTCTCCTGTTTATTGGCGGTAGTGTTGGGGGATATTGTTATTATTCTTTTTTTATCAGACCTAAGACGGAACCAAAAACCACTTTGACGGAAACGAATACGGATGCTGCTATTCATGATACTCCTCAGGCACAGATGAGAAGTCTGTTTTTTTACCGGGAGTTGTATAATTATTTGAAATATGATGTTGAGAATATTGAGGAGAATTTGTTTGCCATTCCGGGGATGAAGGCTACGAAGACTATCGGGAAGACGAAGGGGCAGACTGAGATGTGTACTTCTATGACTCCACAGGGGATTGCGGTGTCTGATAAGTATATGTTTATTAGTGCTTATTGTCATACTCATGAGCATCATTCTGTTATTTATGTGATTGAGAAGGATACGCATAATTATATTAAGGAAATTGTTTTGCCGGGGCGGCCGCATGTGGGCGGGATGGCTTATGATACGGAAAATGATAATTTGTGGGTGAGTTGTACGGATAATTCGGTGGCGGCGGTGGCGGCTATTCATATTGACGCGATTGAGGCGTATGATTTGGAGAGGGATAAGACTCCTATATCTTATTTGTATAAATATCCTATTTATACGATTACGAAGTCTTCTTTTATTACTTATAATAACCGTAAGCTTTATATTGGTTATTTTTCGGCTAAGGGTGAGAGTACTATGCAGTCTTTTCAGCTTGATGCACAGGGCGCTATTATGCAGGTGAAGGATGAAAGTTATGCTTCTTTTGCTAAGACGGATGTGATTGCTAAAGTTGTAAATGTGGCTGAAATTTCTCAGCATGTTCAGGGTATGGCTTTATCTGGGAACAGATTGATGCTGACGCAGTCTTATGGCGTTTTGAATTCTACTTTAACGGTTTTTAAGAATAGTGAAGACAGTACTAATTTTTTGGATACACAGGCTATTAATAAGGTTATTACACCGCGGCAGTTAGAACAGATTTATATTGATGGCGGTGATCTTTATATGATTTTTGAATCTGGAAGTTATGCTTACAGTGGCTTGCCGCTTCCGGCTATGGATTATGTGGTTCGAATTAATCTGTATAAGACTCTTAAAATTGATAAAAAAGACTTGGAAAATATTGTGGAAGAACTTCCGAAAGAAGAGGCTGATGAATTGCTTAATAGTGATGAGACTTCAGATGATAATACAAGCGATTTCCAGGAAAATTCAGATACATCCGTAGAGGGCAGTCCTTCTGCTCAGGATGGAATACAGTCTGAAACAGATAATAATCCACTTGATGGTTCAGGAACATCAGATGTTGAGAATCAGACAGAGGGTAATGAAGGGGATTCCATCAATAAAACTACTGATTTTGAGGAAGTAGCACCTACTTCATGAGATTAACCACATTAAGAAGTGTAGTCAACAAAGAGAATTACTAATATTTATATTGATAAACAGAGGCGCAGTATTTATCCTTTACAATAGCAGGATAGATACTGCACCTCTGTTTATTAATCTTAAATATATTCTCTTAATGTTTTATTCGTATTCGCGTCTTTCTACTTGCCATTTTTCGTAAATGAAATGGAAGAGCAGCTGTGCCTTTTCAACTAACAGTGTTGTATATCTAAATAATGGCTCTGTCAGCAGTGAGAATACTGCAAGCAACATACCACCTTTTAAGGATATGTGGGATATGTTAAACAAGTCTTTTGCAAACATGATGGACAAAAGCAGACAAGTAAGCATTACACCCCAGATTGCCCAGCGAAGCATGTTCATTGGTTTGCTGATTCTAAACAGAATCATGAATCCTACAATAGCCAGCAGAAGAGTAGATGCTGTGGAGATATCGGAAGACTCTACTCCGAATACATTTCCAAATATTACCATTGCACCGACTACGACGAAGTTAGTCAGTCCCGCAGGAAGTGCCCTTAAGAGCACGTTGGTAAGGAATCGTCCCTTAATCATATTTTTATTTGGCTCCATGGACAACAGAAATGCTGGTATTCCGATGGTGAACATACTAATCAAAGAAATCTGTGATGGTGATAAAGGATAACTTGTCAGTGTGATCATGGAAAAAAGTGCCATTAAAAAGGAAAAGATGTTCTTTACCAAAAACAAGCTCGAAGATCGTTCGATATTATTAACTACACGGCGGCCTTCCATAACAACTGCAGGCATTTTTGAAAAATCAGATTCCAATAACACCAGTTGTGCTGCCTGGGCAGCGGCATCACTTCCGGAAGCCATGGCGATACTGCAGTCAGCATCTTTTAGTGCAAGTACATCATTGACCCCATCACCGGTCATGGCAACGGTACGTCCGGCTTTCTTTAAGGCCTGTACAAAACTTCGTTTTTGATTAGGTGTTACTCGTCCGAAGACGGTATATTTTATCACTGCAGCATCAATGTCAGACTGAGTGGAAAGCGTTGTGGCATCTACATAGCTTTCAGCATTAGCGATGCCGGCTTTTTTTGCTACTTCAGAGACAGTAACCGGATTATCCCCGGATATAACTTTGATTTCAACGCCTTGACTTTCAAAATATTCAAAAGTAGAAGGTGCTTCTTTACGAATTGGATTGGACAGAAGAACCAGACCATAGGCATCGACTTTGCCGCTTAATGGTTTGCCGCTTTCTACTACACCGTGATATTTTCCATAGACAAGAACTCGATAGCCCTGGGCGGAATATTTTTCTATTTCCTTTTGAAACTCTGCATATTGGGTTCGAAGAACAAATTCGGGTGCGCCTAAGACAAAGGTTTCTTTATCAAAAGTTGCACTGCTATATTTGGTAGCAGAAGAGAAGGAGGTTATGGAAACTGCTTTCTTTCCATTATTATCTTTAAAAAAATTCTGTAAAGCTTCCATGGTGATATTGTCTTTGGACATATTGGACACAAAGTCCCCAATTGACTTTTCCAGAGGTTCCATAGTTTTTTCATCATAACCGCGAAGCTTAACCAGTGCATTTGCTTCCATGGTATTCTCTGTGATGGTACCTGTTTTATCTACGCATAAAGTATCTACCCGGGCAAGGGTTTCGATACATGCCATCTCATGAACCAGTACTTTTTCTTTTGCCAGCCGCATGACACTGACAACCAAAGCAACGCTGGCCAGAAGATATAAGCCCTCAGGTATCATACCGATGACGGCAGCTACCATGGATATAACACTTTCTGTGATAGAAGTCTTAGCATAGAAAACCTGTTCAGCAAATAAGATGATTCCGATTGGAATAATCAGTATGCCCACCCACTTAACCAAACGGTCCAGTGCACGAATCATCTCGGATTGTTCTCCCTCTTTCATCTGTTTTGCTTCCAAAGTCAGCTTTGATATGTAGGAGTCACGCCCAACTTTATCAATTCTTGCGAGACATTTGCCGGATACGATAAAACTTCCTGATAATAATTCCGTAGATTTTCCCTTAGTAATTTCATCGGATTCACCAGTAATGAGCGATTCATTTACCTGAACTTCGCCGCCGACAACTGTAGCATCGGCAGGAATCTGGGTACCTGCAGTAAATACAACGATGTCATCTAATACCAACCGCTCGGCAGGAATCACCCGCACTTTACCTTCCCGGAGTACATGAGACTTAGGTGCATTTAATACACTTAAATCATCCAATACTTTCTTAGAACGAATTTCCTGAATAATACCAATTAGAGTATTGGCAATAATAATTGGAAGGAAAGTAAGATCTCTGAAGGAGCCAACTAAAATCAAAAGTACTGCAATAATAGTGAAAATCAAGTTGAAGTAGGTAAAAACATTACTTTTTATGATTTCCTTTGTACTTTTTGAAGGTGGATCAACCGGCGCATTATCATAGCCTTCAGCAATTCGTTGCTTTACCTGCTGGGTAGTAAGACCAGTCTTAGGATCAGCTTCAATTCTTGCAATATTCTTTTTACGTGGAGGAAGCTTTTCACTGTCAGGCCCCTTTAAGGTCTTTTTCTTTAAATTCAATATATTTTGTAATTGTATCATGGTGTCTCCTTTGCTTCATATATCTATTAAAAGGATATCTTTATAGTTAAGTTATCCTAAAAAATTCTTATTCAGTAATTTCTTTCAGCATACTGATATCAGGCTCAATCATAAGGGAGTAGTTGGTATAATATATTACGAAACCAGGTTTACTTCCACTTGGCTTTTTAATGTTTTTCTTTTGAGTGTAATCAATCTCTACTTTAGGTGCCAGTTTTCCTTTGGAATAGTGTGCAGCCAGGCGTCCGGCTTCTTCAAATGTACGGTCAGGAAGTTCCTCGTTATTTGATTTTACGATGACATGGGAGCCAGGCTGTCCTTTGGCATGAAACCACCAGTCATTGCCTGTGGCAAATTGGAAGGTCAGTTCTTCGTTCTGATAATTATTTTTGCCTACATACATATGATAGCCATCACTGGAAATATAGTGAAGCGGTTTTGAAAGAATTTTGACCTTTTTGCCAGTGTGATATTTACGCTTTATATAACCACTGTCCATAAGTTCTTCTTTTAATTGAACCAGATCATTTTCTCCTCTTGCAATTTCAAGAGAATTTGAGATGGATTCTAAATGTTCGATTTCTTCGCGGGTGTCTTTTAACTGTATGGATAAAGCTTCCTGGGTTCGTTTTAATTTGTTGTAGCGGTCAAAATACTTCTTGGCATTTTGTGCAGGACTTTTTGTTTCGTCCAGAGGAATTGTTATCTCCTCATTATTATAATAGTTGACTGCCTGAAAGGATTTCGCTCCCTCAGGGACAGAATAACCGTAAGTATGAATTAATTCTCCATAGATGCGGTACTTTTCCATCTTTTCAGTATCTTTCATCTGTTTTGTCTGAAGGTCCAGTTTCTTTCTGCTTCGTTCCAATGCAGTACCAACAACACGGCGTAAATCACTGGATTTCTGATGAATTCGAGTAAAAGCATCCTTAGCTGCATAATATTCTTCTAAGACCTGAGAGATGCTCTCATAACTGGTGCTGGTATAATCTGAATACTGCTGCATAGTAAAACTTGAAAATTCAACAGGCTCATCATTGTTGTAATAAATAGATGGTGCAAACTGATTTTGATCAATATCCTGGAAAAACCGTTCAAATGTATGGAAAATATGAGTGCGCTCCAGATCTTTAAATGCATCTGAAGGGAGAGCACTGTCAATGCCTGCACGATAGAGAATTTCTTCGGCAGCTATAGGGCTGATTCCATTAAAACTGGTATAGAGAGCTTTTGCCAGAGCACATGGTTTGGCATCTAAATGTGCCCAGAAATCTTCCTGGGTATGAATCATATAGGGAGAGATTTTGTCCTGAGTAGAAGGTATGAAATAATCTCTGCCTGGCAAAACTTCCCTTACTGAACTCATGTTAGCAGAGATATGTTTGATGCTGTCGATGATACGCATATTGTCATCACAGAATATGATATTACTGTGTTTGCCCATAATCTCAATAATCAGATACTTTGTACATATATCACCAAGTTCATTTAAGTGTTCTAACTGAATTTGAACTACTCGTTCAAAATCTGGTTGAGTGATATCGATTATTTTACCGCTGCCTATGTGTTTGCGCAGCAGCATACAAAAATTAGGTGCTGTCATAGGACTTTGTTTATTCGTGCTTGTAAGATAAATCAATGGAAGGGAAGCGCTTGCAGACAGAAGCAGACGATACTGGGTACGATTGTTCTTAATCGCAATCAACAGTTCATCAGTTTCAGGCTGCGCAATTTTAGAGATTCTTCCTCCAAGAATAGTTTGTTTTAGTTCATATACAATATTTGCAATGGTAATTCCATCAAAGGCCATTTTATAATCCTCATTCATTCTATATACTTTCGCTTACCTATTATAGCACGTTTTTCCATTTTTTAAATCCATATTGTGTGAATATTCTATAAAGTTTTTAAAGATTTATGGAAATGATTTGACTAGGATAAACGGATGTCTTATAATAAATCTATATGTTTAGACTTGGGAGGTTGCTTTATCTTAAAATAAGAATAAAGCAATGTATGATACTTCTTGATGTCTGACATCAATTTAAGATAGAAAAGAGAGACACTATGATTAAAAGTATGACTGGCTTTGGAAGAGCAGAATTCAATGATGAGCATAGGAAGCTGATTATAGAAATCAAGTCCGTAAATCATCGCTATCTGGATTTTAATATTCGTATGCCAAAGAAATTCAGCAGTTTTGAAGCAAATATCCGTGCTGTGTTAAAAAAATATATGCAGCGTGGAAAGGTTGATGTATTTATCACTTATGAGGATGATAATCCTGCAAGTGTAGCGTTAAAATACAACAGGGAAATTGCCGTCCAGTATTTAAAATATCTTCAGGAGATGCAGGAACTTGGATTGGAATATGATATCCGGGTATCGAATCTTTCTCGCTATCCAGAGGTACTTACCATGGAAGAGGTAGAATCTGATGAGGATGAACTGTGGGGCATTTTGAAGAACGTATTAGATGAAGCAGCAACAGGTTTTGTACAATCAAGACAAGTAGAAGGAGAAGCTTTAAAAGCAGATTTGATGGATAAGCTAGATGGTATGAAAACAAAAGTTGCACTGATTGAAACTCGTTCTCCGGAGATTTTAAAGGACTATCGCCAGAAACTGGAAATGAAAATGAGAGAACTTCTGGAAGATACGCAGATTGAGGAAGGACGCATTGCAGCCGAGGTTATCCTGTTTGCAGATAAAATCTGTACGGATGAAGAGACTGTTCGATTGGGAAGCCATATTGATAATATGAAATCAGTATTAAATCAGGGAGATGGAATTGGAAGAAAGTTGGATTTTATTGCTCAGGAGATGAACCGTGAAGCCAATACGATTCTGTCAAAAGCGAATGATTTGGAAGTCTCTAATATTGCCATTGATTTAAAAACTGAAATTGAAAAAGTTAGAGAACAGATTCAGAATATTGAATAATAACTTAAGATAAAGAGGTAGTCTATTGAGTAAATTATTGAATGTTGGGTTTGGAAATTGTGTAAACACAGATAAGATTATTTCGGTGATCAGTCCGGATGCGGCACCTATAAAAAGAATGGTTCAGCATGCAAAAGAAGCTGGAAGAGTCATTGATGCAACACAGGGAAGACGTACAAAAGCGGTGATCGTCACAGAAAATGATTTTCTTGTGTTATCAGCACTTCAACCGGATACCATCAGTAAACGATTTGGATATGATATGGAGGGGGAAAGCGATGAGTGACAGAGGTATATTAGTTGTTGTTTCCGGATTTTCCGGTGCGGGCAAAGGAACTTTGATGAATGCATTACTAGACAAGTACCCTAATTATGCATTGTCTGTCTCAGTTACCACAAGACAGCCGCGTGAGGGAGAAAAAGAAGGTATTCATTACTTTTACCGGACCAAGGAAGAGTTTGAGGAATACATTGCCAACGATCGTTTGATTGAATACGCACAGTATGTTAAGCACTATTATGGAACACCTAAGAAATATGTGGAAGAACAGCTCGCTTCAGGCAAAGATGTAATTCTCGAGATAGAGGTACAGGGTGCTTTAAAAGTGAAGGAAAAGATGCCTGAGACATTACTGCTTTTCGTTACTCCACCGTCAGCGGACGAGTTGAAAAAACGTCTCGAGGGAAGAGGCACAGAACAACCAGAGATCATTCAATCCAGACTGGAACAAGCTTCAAGAGAAGCAAAGTACATGCCGGATTATGATTATATATTAATTAATGACGTACTGGATGATTGCGTATGTCAAATGCATAACCTCATTCAGAGTCAGCATAACAAGATCGAAGAAAATCAAGCATTCATCGGTCAGATTCAGTCAGAATTAAAGGTCTTTTTGAAAGGAGAATAAAATTATGATACACCCATCTTACACAGAATTAATGGAAGTAGTTAATAACGGAAGCGAGGATATGGACGAGGCACCATTAGTTACCAGTCGTTATTCTATCGTCTCAGCAACAAGTAAAAGAGCAAGACAGATTATTGCAGGTGAGGAACCATTAGTAAGAAGTTATGGTAAGAAACCACTGTCTGTTGCCGTAGAAGAATTGTACGAAGGAAAAGTAAGCATTCTTCCTGACGATGAAGAAGCAGGAGAAGAAGAGTAAAACATATGAAATTATTATTTATATCTTTAGGCTGTGACAAAAATCTGGTGGATTCCGAAGAAATGTTAGGAATTCTTACCGATAACGGGATAGAAATCACTGATGATGAGCAGGAGGCGGATGTCATTGTTGTAAACACCTGCTGTTTTATCCATGATGCGAAAGAGGAGAGTATTCAAAACATCCTGGATATGGCCCGATATCGTACGGAAGGAAACTGCCGTGCCCTTATTGTGACAGGCTGCCTCGCACAAAGATACAAAGAGGAAATCCGACAGGAGATTCCGGAAGTAGATGCAGTGCTGGGTACTACGAGTTATGATGAGATTATGACAGCGATTAATACAGCACTTCAGGGAGAAACTTTTGAGGATTACAGAGATATTAATTTCCTGCCAAAAGTGAAAAATAAGCGAGTGATAACCACTGGCGGACACTACAGCTATCTTAAGATTGCAGAAGGCTGTGATAAACATTGTACTTACTGTATCATTCCTAAAATTCGTGGGGATTTTAGAAGTGTGCCTATGGAAGATTTGCTGGAACAGGCAGCCTACCTGGTATCTCAGGGGGTTTCAGAACTTACATTGGTTGCACAGGAAACCACAGTATATGGAACTGATTTATATGGCGAGAAGAAGTTGCATGAACTTCTTACGAAGCTTTGCCAGATAGAAGATTTGCATTGGATTCGGGTGCAGTATTGTTATCCGGAAGAAATTTATGATGAACTTCTTGAAGTAATTGCAAAAGAAGATAAGATATGTAAATATCTGGATCTTCCTATTCAGCATGCATCCTCCGGTATTCTAAAAAAAATGGGCAGACGCATGGATCAGGAAAAGCTCATTGATATCATTGCAAATATCAGAGAGAAAGTTCCTAAGATTGTACTGCGTACAACCCTAATCAGTGGATTCCCAGGTGAGACACAGCAGGATCATGAAATCTTAAAACAGTTTGTAGAAGAGACTCAATTTGATCGTTTGGGAGTATTTACTTATTCGCCGGAAGAGGGAACCCCTGCTGCAAATATGGATAATCAAATTGATGAAGAAGTAAAACTGGACCGACAAGCAGAAATTATGGAAATTCAGCAGGATATATCCTTCGAAAAGGGTGAACAGCGTGTAGGTGAGTCGCTGGAAGTATTTATAGAGGGAAAAGTAGCTGATGAAGCTGCATATGTAGGAAGAACTTACGCAGATGCGCCTGGAGTGGATGGTTACATCTTTGTACAGACTGGCAGAGAATTAATGTCAGGCGATTTTGTCCAGGTTAGGGTTACCGGTGCGCTGGAATATGATTTGATAGGAGAATTAGAAGATGAATTTACCGAATAAACTTACGATATTAAGAGTATGTATGATTCCTTTTTTTGTGGCTTTCATGCTGTTAAATGGAGGAAACGGATGGCAGAAATGGGTAGCATTAGCTATCTTTGTCATTGCAAGTCTTACTGATACGCTGGATGGATATATAGCACGACGCGATAATCTGGTTACCAATTTTGGTAAATTTATGGATCCTTTGGCTGACAAGCTTTTGGTATGTTCTGCGTTGATTTGTTTTGTGGATTTACACAGACTTCCAACCTGGATTTGTATTATTATTATTGCCAGAGAGTTTATCATCAGCGGATTTCGTCTGATTGCTTCTGATAATGGTATCGTCATCGCAGCAAACTGGTGGGGAAAGGCAAAAACAATTTCACAAATGATTATGATCATCGTTTTGATTGCCAATCTTGGCGGTGCTTTTGGAATCGTTGAGCAGGTATTGATTTATCTGAGTCTGGTACTTACCGTAGTTTCGCTATGTGATTATGTATGGAAAAACAAGCAGGTACTCAGTATGCAGGACTAATACATTTGATGTAATCAAATGCTGTATGAGAGGAATGAAACATATGTCAAAAAAAGAAACATCCAAAGAAAAAGCAGGCAAAGAAGAAATATCTAAAGAAGAAATATCAAAGGAAGAAACTAAAGCAGATGCAATTATAGAGAAATCTGATATAGATGCCGACTGTAAGTTAATATGCGGTTCGAGAGTTGTCAAAATGTGTGGTGTAGAAGAAAAAAATGTTCAGGAAAAAATTCTGGATTTAGTAGAAGCGAACAAATCTATTACATTTTCTATTACAACGATTCCGGGAGAAGTACATCTTAGATTGGCTACGTCTCAAGCAGATGAAAAAGCAATAAAAGACTTACTGAAACCAGTTATGCGTGAAATTAAAGTGCGATTTGGAAAGCAAATATATACCACAGATGAGAATAAGACACTTGAGGAAGCCATATATGAATTATTAAAGGAACAGAATCTCACTGTTACAACGGCAGAATCGTGTACCGGAGGCGCTTTATCTGCACGATTAGTTAATGTTGCAGGGGTGTCAGAAGTATTCAAACAAGGATATATTACCTACTCTAATAAAGCAAAAAGGCAATTGCTGCATGTGAAAAAATCTACGTTAAAGTCCGTAGGTGCAGTAAGTGAAAAAACTGCTAAGGAGATGGCTCAGGGGGCTAATTTTATGTCGAAATCAGATGTGAGTTTAGCAGTTACAGGGATTGCCGGTCCGGACGGCGGGACTAAGGAGAAACCAGTAGGCCTTGTATATATTGCGTGCGGGTATGGCAGAGATGTACAGGTTCGAAAGTTTATCTTTTCAGGCAGCAGAAGTGAAGTTAGGGAACAATCAGTGGTTCAGGCATTGGTGCTGCTGAGGGATTGTGTACTGGAAAATTACAAGACCAAATAATATTATATATAAGTATATAGAAATTATCTTATAGGGAACAGTAAACTGCCTATGGCAGTCTACTTGTTCCCTATTTCTTTTAACAGATGAAAAATCTGCTGATATTTATCACGGTCTTTTGGAGATTGCATTTCAAGAAAATACTCCGTAATCTGAGTTTGTTCCTGCGAAGTAAAAGTTATGCCTTTCTTTTTGGCATTGTTCATGGTCATAAGCAAAAACGGCATCAACTGATTGGAATTTGGCAGTTTCCGGTTAGAAAAAATACTACTTAAAAATCGGGCTTTTTCAGGTGAAAACTGATGTAATAAGTCTTCGTAGGGATTTTGTGATTCCATGTTAAAACTCCTTATTATAGATAGCATTAATGTGTTCAAGAATCAGTAGAAAAAAGCTGCATAAGAGAAATGGTTGAATAGAGGTTTAATATACTTTCAATCTGCTTTTGTGTCCCAGAGTGACAATATTGACTGATATGCGAAAGAAACTCTAAGGGATCTGGAAATTTGTCCGCGGTATTACATGCAGATAAAGAATCATTTTCTGCTGGCATATGATTACATACATATTGAAATTCCAACATTTTTGCAAATATGCATAAAGTACGCTGCTGTCTGGGAGCACAATAAGGGATGGAAGCTTTCAAAATTTGAAGCGGATCAATTGCAATCATTTCGTCTAAAGGGGTTAAAGGTATCTGTTCCATAGAAGAATCCTTTTTCCTTTCAGTATATGATATTCTGTATCAGTATATGACTTTTTCATGGTATTTGTCATATGATAACAAAAAGGGGTTTTATGAAAAAAACGTAACTGTTCAGTACCCCATTAGTCAAAAGTGATTTCTGGGGTACCTGCTATTGCATTTTGAATTGCTTTGTAAGCATTAATTCCATGCTTTTTTGCAGTTCCTACGTAGGACATAATTGTTAAGT
>JAQVHQ010000084.1 GCA_028696165.1 Lachnospiraceae bacterium
ATTTTGGCTATCTTGTCAACTATTTTCGTAATATTTTTTAAGTTTTTGACGAAAAAAAACAGTGGCTCTCTCTGAAAGAAAACCACTGGATTTTAATTTGAAATTGGTTAACTAAATGACATTGATAAATTATTTGTCATATAAGTTATTTATCAGATAAAGACTGGTCTTTACCAGAAGATAAATGTGCAATGAAATGAACGATAAAAGGTATGATGATTACAATCATGGTTGCATAACCAATATAAGAGTAGCCGGTGCGAACCAGAGGAATCAGACCAAACTGGGCGATGCCAAATGCAAGCAGTGTAAATACGAAAGATGCAATCAGCGTATAGGTCTTTCTGTTAGCAGTGCTCTTTTTCTGGATATGGTTTACGCTGCGCTCCACGATACCGGCAATCATATTAACACCGGTGGATACAGAACCGAGTATGATCAGCACTGATATGATAGGTGTGAGAAGTTTAGAACCGACACCTGACTGTACCAGAAGAAGCATGGGAACATCAAAATCAGCAAGTTCAGGAAGATAGGAGATAGCTAAAAGACCAACAACTGCCAGTTCCATAATGAGCGCATCCACGATAAACATATAAATCATGGATTTACCAATTTCCTTTTCATTTTTCAGATTCTGTGTATGCTGATACATCAGTCCAATTGCCGTAATCTGGAAGATTCCATAAACACAGGAAGACCAGAAAGCACTTAAAAACCCACCACTTTCAGTGGAGGATACCGGCATAGTGCCAGAACTCATGGAATGAATAGAATCCATAATCGTATCCCACTGAGCGATAATGTTAGGAATAAGTACAGCAAGCATACCTAATATAATTAGAATGGACAATGCTGAGGAACATTTTCGAACTACATCGGTACCAAACAACGTGATAAGGAAAATGAATATCCCAATAATTAAGGTACAGGTAAAGTAAGGAATTCCTGTTAAAGCATGCAGGGTGGAGCCGCCGGTTGCAAATGCAACAGCAGGAGCCATGCATACCATGACAATATACTCAATCTCATACAGGTTAGAAAAGACAGAACGGAATTTGCCATAGAAATTGTCCGAGAAGCTTCGGTAATCATAAGTCTTGTGGCGGTAGGCATATCTCATGCCATACCAGTAGAATAAAGACATGAGAAACTGTGCCAGAAAAGGCATGATTAATGTCCAGATTCCATAATTGATAAAATACTGATAAATCTGTGCGCCGGAAGCAAAACCGCCTCCGAACTGTGTGGTAAAGCCCACGAATGCAACGCCCCAGGCGAGGGAACGGGTGTGTTTCTTATTCATAATAACCTCCATATTTTTGCATAAAGAAAGCTCTTGTCTGTACATTCTACCAAACAAGAGCGTCTTTGCTCAACTATGGTAACTAGTTTAGCATAGTAAAGTAATAAAATCAATTATATTATTCGTATTATTTAATCCCGCTAAGGCGTATTTGAAATTTTTATGATATTAGTTTTTATGAAAGATACAAAATGTTCGTATATTTCAAAATAGGAATTATTTACCATATGTCTGAATAGCATTTCGTGTACTTTTAACAAGAATAGACTGGAATGGTATGGAAATCGTATGGATATAGTGTTAAAATAGGCAATAGCACACAAGTTGGAGGAAGAGTATGGAATTATATAATGGAAGGCCTGAAGATGAAAGTGGAAGGCTAGAAAGAGAAATTCATGTATATGATGTGTTGGATAAATTAAATATCAGTTATCAGCGTACGGATCACGAGGAAGCCAATACCATGGAAGCTTGTCATGAGATTGATAAGGTATTGGACAGCTTAATCTGTAAAAATCTGTTTTTATGTAATCGGCAGAAGACAAATTTCTATCTGCTAATGATGCCGGGGGAGAAGCCGTTTAAGACAAAGGAGATATCTTCTCAGATAAACAGTGCACGTTTATCCTTTGCTGATGAAGAAAAGATGGAGGAATTTCTTCATATTCGCCCGGGAGCAGTGAGTATTATGGGATTAATGAACGATGCAGAGAATCAGGTGCAGCTGCTGGTGGATGAGGATGTGTTAAAGGGAGAATATGTAGGATGTCACCCTTGTGTGAGTACATCCAGTCTGAAGATAAAGATCAAAGACATATTTGAGAAATTCCTGCCGGGCATACATCATGAAGCAGTTATCGTGCATCTGGAAGGAACGGTGTAATATATGTTTTCAGTATTATTGCGTGCCTTTTCATTTACTTTTATTATATTAATCGGAATTATGCTGCGCTCTAAGAAAATAGTGGGAGAGCAGGCTGGAGATGCAGTCAAGAAAGTAATGTTAAATATTACTCTGCCTGCAGTTATTATTACGAACTTTGCAGCCAATTCCAATATCAGTATGGATATGATATTACTGGCGGTATTAGGACTGGTATTTAGTGTATTCATGGTTTGGGTGGGAGTTGTTCTATCCAGACGTAAGACAAAAGCGGAACAGGCACTTTACATATTATCTTTGCCATCTTATAACATAGGGGCTTTTTGTCTTCCATTTGTACAGGGCTTTTTGCCGTCAATCGGCAGCGTTGTTGCATGCACCTTTGATGTGGGCAACAGCATCATGTGTACAGGCGGAACTTACGCATTTACTGTGGAATATACAGGAGAAAACAAAGGTGGAGTGGACATCAAAGAATTCTTTAAAAAGCTGGTAACCAGTCCGCCTCTTATGGTAAATATTGTGATGTTTGTTCTGACGCTGGCACATATAAAGCTGCCGGAACCTGTGATTACTTTTATAGAACCGATATCAAGAGCCAATACCTTTATGGCTATGCTGATGTTGGGGCTTTTGTTCCATCTGGAATTAAAGAGAGATTATCTAAAGGATGTTATGGTAATTGTAGGACTGCGATATCTATTTGCAGTGATTACTGCATTGGGCATATATTATTTCCTGCCATTTGATTTGATTATAAGACAGACTTTGGTACTGGTATGCTTTGCACCTATGAGTGCAGCAGCGCCTGCTTATACGGGAATGTGCGGAGGCGATGAGGGAAAATCAAGCTGTGCCAACAGTATCACGATTATATGCAGTCTGGTTATTATAACAACATTGATTGCAGTGATGGGACTGAATGCATAATTGGTGAGTTGTGACTGCTGGAAAATGTTTGGGAGTTTCTTTGGCAAGTATATAGTGAATGAGGCATAAAAAGAAGGTTTCAAGAAACTTTATAGTATGGTATAATTATCACATTGAGCAAAGAAAAACCGGCTTATCAATTATTGTAATCAAAGGAGAAAATAATGGAAAAATCAAAAGTATATTTTACAGATATGAGAACTACCCCAACGATGAATATTCAGCAGAAATTGACAAAACTGTTAAAAAAAGCTGGAATGGGAGATATTGATTTTGCAGGAAAATATACTGCAATTAAAATTCACTTTGGAGAGCCGGGTAATCTGGCATATCTGCGCCCTAATTATGCGAAGACCGTCGTTGATTTTATCAAAGAACAGGGTGGAAAAGCATTTTTGACAGACTGCAATACTTTATATGTAGGGGGAAGAAAGAATGCACTGGATCACATGGACAGTGCTTATGAGAATGGATTTTCACCATTTTCTACAGGATGTCATGTAATCATTGCCGATGGATTGAAGGGAACCGATGATGTGGAAGTTCCGGTAGTTGGCGGAGAGTATGTAAAGAATGCTAAGATTGGCCGTGCTATCATGGATGCAGATATCTTTATCACCTTATCGCATTTTAAAGGACATGAAGCAACAGGATTTGGCGGAACGATTAAAAATATCGGAATGGGCTGTGGCTCCCGTGGTGGCAAGATGGAGATGCATAGTGCCGGAAAACCATATGTAAATCAGGACGATTGTATCGGCTGCGGTATGTGTACAAAAATCTGTGCTCACGAGGCAGCAGTTGTAACAGATAAAAAAGCATCCATTAATCATGACAAATGTGTAGGCTGCGGAAGATGTATCGGTGTCTGTCCAAAAGATGCTGTGTGTCCTGCAAGTGATGAATCCAACAATATTCTGAATAAGAAGATTGTGGAATATACGAAGGCAGTTATCGACGGACGTCCCAATTTCCATATTAATATCGTAGTTGATGTATCACCATACTGTGATTGTCATGCAGAAAATGACGCACCGATTGTTCCAAACGTCGGTATGTTCGCTTCTTACGATCCGGTAGCTTTGGATAAAGCCTGTGCAGACGCAGTAAATGCTCAGCCTATTAATCACAATTCTATGCTGGCTGAATGCAACCATGAGGGTCATGATCACTTTGGGGCAATTTCACCGGAGACAGACTGGACAGTTACGATTGAACATGCACAGAAACTGGGGCTTGGTAATGCAGAGTACGAATTAGTGGAAATCTAAGACAGATATGAATACAATAATATGATAATCCAGGAAGGAGAAAACTATGCAGTCATTTGTGGATTACTGGGTATTGCTGATTCCTTTTGTGGGAACAACCCTGGGTGCAGCCTGTGTGCTGTTTATGAAAGATCAGATTAATCCACTGGTGCAAAAAGGACTGTTGGGATTTGCTTCAGGAGTTATGGTGGCCGCTTCTGTGTGGTCACTGATTATCCCATCCATTGAGATGTCAGAATCCATGGAGCAAATGGCATTTTTGCCGGCAGCACTTGGCGTGGGGCTTGGCATGTTATTTTTACTCCTGATGGATAAAGTAATCCCGCATCTGCATCTGGGACAGGATGAGGCAGAGGGATTGCCAAGCAACTTAAAGAAAACTACGATGCTGGTTTTCGCAGTGACACTTCATAACATACCGGAAGGTATGGCAGTAGGTGTAGTGTTCGCAGGATATATGTCGGGAGAAAGTTCCATAACATTTGCCGGTGCAGTTGCGTTGGCAGTTGGTATTGCGATTCAGAACTTCCCGGAAGGAGCAGTGATATCCATGCCCCTTAAGTCGGAAGGATGTACCAGGGGGAAGGCCTTCTGGTATGGAACCTTGTCCGGTATCGTAGAGCCGGTGGCAGCAGTTCTGACTGTGATATTTGCTAATGTACTGATTCCAATATTGCCGTATCTGTTGTCCTTTGCTGCAGGAGCCATGCTCTATGTAGTTGTGGAAGAATTGATTCCCGAGGCTTCAGAGGGGGAACACAGTAATATCGGGACCATTGGATTTGGTGTTGGATTTTTGATTATGATGATTTTAGATGTTGCGTTAGGTTAATTAATAATGAACTTAGATAATATCACGGGATTTTATCTCGTGATATTGCTATATAAAAGAATAGGACAAATATGCGAGAAGAGAAGAATAAAAAAGCTGTTAATAAGAACAGGAATGTTAATTATAAAAAGGCCGGGAAAAGCCAGGAATTTACAGGAAAGAGTGCAGGCACAGAATCTAAGAGAGAAAGCACCAGAGGCAGTAAGACAAGAAAAATAAAAGCTGTAGTGAAATCAACAGGGAAAATGCAAGGAAATCCAACAGAAAAGTCCCAGGGTAAAACATCAGGAAGATTTTCTGAGGATACAGTACCGAAGCCAGTAAGAAGAGAAGGCAGAGGGCATAAAAACAACTCTGAATTTTGTCCATATTTTAGAAGATGTGGTGGCTGCTCATATCAGGGAGTATCCTATGAAAGTCAGTTAAAAGAGAAGCAAAAACAGGTGGAGGAACTTCTGGCTCCATATTGTAAAGTACAGCCAATTATAGGTATGAAAAATCCGCTACATTACCGCAATAAGGTTGCAGCAGCTTTCGGCAGACTGCGCAATGGAACCATAATTTCCGGTGTATATGAAGGCGGTACTCATCGAATTGTAAATGTGGATTCCTGCATGATAGAGAACGAGAAAGCGGATGCTATTATTGGAACGATTAAGGGATTATTAAAATCCTTTAAAATCAAAGTGTACGATGAAGACAGCAGATATGGTCTCCTTCGACATGTACTGGTAAGAACTGCACATGTGACAGGTGAAATCATGGTAGTACTTGTGCTTGCATCACCAATTCTTCCGTCAAAAAATAATTTTGTAAAAGCACTGCGCAAAGAACATCCGGAAATCACAACAGTGATTTTGAATGTAAATGATAAACACACCAGTATGGTACTTGGTGAAAAAGAAAGTGTTATCTATGGAAAAGGATATATCGAAGATGTACTCTGCGGAGTGACATTTAGAATCTCATCCCGTTCTTTTTATCAGGTGAATTCTGTGCAGACAGAGATACTTTATCAAAAAGCGATTGATATGGCTAAGCTGACTGGAAAAGAGAAGATTATTGATGCATACTGCGGTATAGGAACGATTGGTCTGATTGCCAGTAAAAAAGCAAAAGAAGTCATCAGCGTGGAATTAAACAGGGATGCAGTAAAAGATGCTGTGGCCAATGCAAGAAAGAATCAGATTCAGAACGTGACTTTCTACCAGGCAGATGCGGGTGAATTTATGACCCAGATGGCATCGCAGGGCGCAAAGGCAGACGTAGTGTTCATGGATCCGCCAAGAAGTGGAAGTGATGAATCATTTATGTCTTCGGTGGTTAAGTTAGGACCGGAGAAGGTGGTTTATATCTCTTGTAATCCGGAGACTTTGGCGCGGGATTTGGGGTATTTTACGAAAAACGGGTATAGAGTCGAGAGAGGACTGCCGATTGATCAATTTCCGTTTACGAACCACGTTGAAACTGTGTGCCTCTTGAGCAACCGAAATTCAAAGCCAGACTCACATATTAAGTTCGACCTTGATATGGAAGAATACAATAAAATCAAGGGCGAAAAGAAATAACTTTATAAAATACCGAACAGAAGCGATAGCTGCTGATGCGTAATAATATGCTCCCTGTCAAGTAGACAGGGAGCATATTATATTTCCTTTTCATTCTACGTTTTCTTTTTTGTTGAAAATACCCAAAAAAGAGAGTAAAATAAAGGCATATATATATAAATGAGCTAGACTCACTAATTATAAGCTATTCCTGCAAAGTATTCGCAAGGAATATAAGCGGGAAGACTAATGATGAGGGACCTTTAAAAAGGAAAGAGGAATAGGATATGAAAAGGCAAACATTCTCAAGCAAAGGAAAGAAATTAGCAAAGAGAGGACTAGCGTTGTTTCTGACAGTTGCAATGTTAAGTACCAATAATTTTGCGACAATTCCGACGTTAGCGGCAGAGGAGACCGCAGCGACAGAGATGACAGAAGGAGCACCAGCAACACAAACGGTGACTCCGGATGCGAATACCAGTGTGGGAGATACTGGAACCGGGACGGAAGGAGAAGCTATAGGTCAGCCGACACCTGAAGCGCCGACAGAACAACCTGATGCGCAGCCAGAACCAGAGGCTCCAACAGAACAGCCGATCGTGGAAGAACCGACCGTAGAAGAGCCGACCGTGGAAGAACCAGCGGCAGAAGAACCGGTAGTTCGTGAAGCTGTAGACTGGACAAATGATGCATCACAGATGAATCTTTCAATCGAGTCTCTTCTATATAAAGAGGCAGATGCAGAAGAAGTTCAACTTACAGTTACCAAAGACGAAACAAATGTATACAGAGCAGACCTTTCGACAATGAATCTTGATAAGTTGGAAAGCCTCAAGCTGGAACTTGGATTTGATATTGCAACAGCAATGGCAGACAAACAGATTCAGCCAGGAGATACATTTACATATACACTGCCAGCAGATATCATGCAGCTCGCAGATACAACAGAGCCAGTTGCTGTTATGAATCGCGACGCGAATGACAACAACATTGAACTGTCAGAGCAGATTGCAACATACGAGATTAAATCCAATGTTGTGAAAGTTACATACATGGATACAATCAATACAGTAGATCATGTAATCGGAAAAATCTTACTTCCAATCAACCTGAATAAGGATGCACTTAGCACGGAACAGACGACAGAGACAACATTTGCACTTCAGGTAAATGAAGAGCAAGGCGTGAATACTTCCTGTGCAGTTGTGTTGCCACAAGTTCCAAAAGTGGAAGAAGAGGTGACACCGACAGAAGATAAGACGCCGGCAGCAGATGAGTCAAAGAAAGATGAAACAGTTACTGACGAAACTACGGACACGATTGCTGATGAGGCAACAGATAAAAAACAAGACGATGTAGATGAAAATGATACTGAGAAAGAGAATAGCAACCTAACAGATACAGAGGGTGAGACAACAAGCTTTTTATCTAAAATGCAGTCTGCTGTTATGAGTTTCTTTGGAATACAGAGAGCAGCAAGTCTAAATGGAACAAATCAGGTTACATCTGATATTTCTTTGTTGGCACTTTATGATCAGGACGGGAAAAAGGTAGAACTAACAGAAATAATGGATGGTGCTGGAAACACTACTTATAGCTGCCCGGAAGGGGTGACTTTTGAGCAACTCAATAGTATCAGTTTGAGTTATGATTTTGCTGTCACAGATACAGATCGTAATATAGCTGCAGGTGATTACATTTCCTTTATTCTGCCAGGCGCGTTAAAATTCCCAGCTGCCCTTACGGGAACCATCAAATCAGGATCAACAGTTATTGCAAATTATGATATAGATGAGAAAACGCGAGAAGTAAAGATTATATTTACAGATATTGTTGCAAACAAGAATATTACAGGAATCGAAGGAGGACTCCAGCTCTCTTTCGGTCTGAATCGTGATGCAATCAACAATGATCCTACGTTAGAAGATTTGACCATTACTACGTCAGAAGGGAATCATACATTAGAATTACCGTCTCCAAATAAGACAGTAGACGGAATCACCAAAGGTACACCTGTATTTGATGAAGTCAACCATACCCTCACTTGGGATGTTACGGTAGGTACGAATAGTACAGGAGTAAGTCTGAAAAATATTCAAATCGTAGAGGATCCTTCCGATGACCAGACAATCACCAGCGTAACAATAGCTGGTGAAAAGGTCTCTTCGACGAAAAATGACGATGGAACCTATACGATTGTTCTTCCAGAAGGACTTTATGCGCCACAGACAGTTACAGTTGTGACAGCAGTAGGAGAATCTTATTTTGATTTCTCTGGAGAGGCGGCGCAGCATCAGGCAAAAAATAATGTAACTATGGAGAATACACCTGGAGCGACTACGGACACAGTAGGCACCAATAATCAAGCAGAATCTGTCCGCAATTTTGACAAAACATCTATCGAAAAACAAGGTACACCTGTCAACAGTAATGTGATCCAGTACGATATCGTAGTGAACGATACTCCGAAATATGCTATTTGGGATGCAGTAGTAAATGACGAGCTGCCTACCAATCTGGAACTGAGTGAAGACAGTACGGTAACACTTTCTTTTGATGGTGCTACCGGCAAAGTGGAAGTACCCGCAAATGACCTGCGTGATAAGGGTACCTATACAGATGCTGCAAGCGGTGTGGTAGTAACATACAAAAAAAATGAAGAGGCAGGAAGATATACGCTGAATTGGACATTGAGTACAGATAAAAAACCGCTTACTGAGATGGCAGACATTGTATTCAATACTTCGATTATCGATCCGACTAAGAACATTGGTACAAGTACGGACCCTGTAGATGAGAACACCACTGTTGAGAATGAAGCCACCATGAGTGGACGTTTAAAAGGAGAAGGACCGGGACCTGGAGATGTTACGGTATTCAATCCGAACATTACTACAAACTTCAATATGGCATACGTAACAAAAGATGTCCTGGAAGATCAGGTGGATACCAAAACAGGAACTATCACATGGGAAGTAAAACCATCTACCCGTACAGACAAGTATGGAGAGGCGATTTTAGAAGATACCATCAATGATGATCAGGAATTGCTTCCGGAGTCTTTCCAGTTTTACTATGATGGTACTGAAATTGAGCTGGTTGAAGATATTGCTGATACAGCGAATGAAGAGTTAAAGCACTATGCGGATGCGGATGACAAATTAGTTCTTTCTATTACGGGCTCTGCATATGATGATCAACCTAAGATCACAATCACCGTACAGGATGTTCCTTATATCACATTAGGTAAATTAACTTATACATACAAAACAATCGGAAAATATTTCTATCAGACAGATGAAGTACATGATTATGCGAATAAAGTAAATCTGACCATTCCAAGAGAAGATCCAAAGATTGACTATACGGCAGAGAGCGACGATCATATTTCGTTCGGAAACACCATGCTGTCAAAGACTGGATCCAGCACATTTGAAGATAACACAGACTATCTTCGCTATGAGATTAGTGTCAATGGAAATGACTGTGATCTTGGAACTGGCGATACACTTGTGACTGATGATATCTCTGACCTTGCTACGTCCTATATTTTGATTGCAGCAGATGGAACTAGGACAGAGGTTACAAAAGACAATGCAGGCGCCAGACTATGGCCATATTATGAGATTGAAAAGTCTAAGACAGAAATCTATGTGGATGGAAAAAAAGTTGATTCGGGTCTGGCAACATATTCTGCTGGTGCGAATACAGTTAATCCGGGCAGCGATACAAATACGGCGGTCAGTGTGAAATTCACTGGATTGAAGAGTGATGCCAAGGTGGTTCTGTATTTAAAATTAGTATCTAATTCTGAAGCAATCAAGCAAAGTAATGTAGAAATCAAAACGAAAAATACTGCAAATATAGATCCTTTCGACAATAAATAGTGTCTGCTGATTAAACAGTTTGCGGCTCAAAATCAGCAGGTGTATTCTATCAGTCCCAAAATCCAAATCAAGACAAAATGTATTCGTGCCTGAATCTTAAAAAGATTCGTCACAAATAC
>JAQVHQ010000029.1 GCA_028696165.1 Lachnospiraceae bacterium
CCGTCAGACATGATAATTAATATAGATAACATCTGATGAAGGAAGAACACCTTCTTCTGTTATCTGATATATAGAAACTTATTAACCAAGTAGTCTTAATTGACTACATCATTATTATACTAGGAGGCGATTTTGTGGTGGGGGGACGCAGGGGAGATGGGGGAGAAGTCTTATGGACCATAAGACTTCTCCCCCATCTCCCCTGCTGTTTTCTGGCTGACGTTGATTGCTTCCTGACGGCAAGGGCGCTTCGCTGCTTGCCTGGTGGAAGGTGGGTGAGGCATACGGTAAGTTTTCTCTTTATTACATTTTTATTTTCTTATTTTACTCTTCCTCTTCGGCTGTTATTTCGGAGGTTTCGATTATGAATTTTACGTTGCCTTCCATGTTGTCGCTTAGACCTGAGAAGGTGTTGTAGCTGGCTCCGGCGTCGCGGATGGCTTTTAGACGGTCTACTATGGTGTTTAGGTTTCCGTCGAAGAGGTCGGCTATTTTCTGGATTCCTTTTTCATCGAATTCGGACATGCCGTCTTTTAGTTCTTCTGAGCCGTCCAGGAGAGTTTTGGTTCCGTCATCCAGGGTTTTGGCTCCGTCTGCGAGTTCGCCCATTTTTTCGTTCAGGGTGTTGACTCCGCTCTGGAGGGTGGTACCTCCGGATGCTAACTGACCGATTCCGTTTGAGAGGGTTCCTGCTCCGGTGGACAGGGTGTCTAATCCGGAGGTCAGGCTGTTGGCTCCGCTTGTCAGTTTGGCTGCGCCGTCATTTAGTGCTGCGCTGTTGCCCATTAGCTGTTTGGCGCCTGTTGTCAAGGCGTTGCTGTTGGCTATTAACTGGGCAGCTCCGGCATTTAACTGGGTGTTATTGCCGACTAGCTGGGCTGCTCCGGCTTGAAGATCGGAAATTCCTTTTGTTAGAGCTGCGCCATTGGTACTAAGACCTGCTGTAAACGCGGCGATTCCATCTCTTAAATTATTGATTCCTGTCTGAACGCTGGTGTAGTTATTGGCTTCATCGGCCTCATCTTTTACATCGATTACCAGTGCTGCTTCTATTTGAGATAAACCGTTACTTATTTGTGTCATACCTGCACTGCAGGTTGCTGCTGCCATACGTGCTTCCTGGAGATTATCTACTTCTGCACCTATCTGTTGTAAGGCCTGCTGGAGACTATCTTTGTTCGCTTCCATCTCATTTGCTAATGCCTGTACCTGGTCGTAGGCTGTTGCATCAATAGTTGTGGTAGTTGTGGTCTGATTTTCTTTTTGTTTTGTAATTTCTGTGGTGGTATTAATGTCGGTATTATATTCTCTTGTTATCACAGTTGTGACATTACTTCCCACCTGATTTCCTTCTTCATCATATACAGGGTCTTCTGTTGTCTGGGTGTCTTCTCCTATTAATGTACGCTCTCCTGTTGATGTTGAGGTATTGGAATCTGTTACCTGTGCTTCACCTTCTGTAGTTGTTGTATCTGTCTGTGAAGATGACTGGGTGCTTGCGATAGCATACAGCTGATTCAGGTAAGCATCGTAAGTATCTACCTGTGCCTGTAACTGGCTTTGAGTACTTGTCAAATTATTTTCTGATTGTTCTACTGTATTTAGCCATGCTGAAAGTTTATTGACTAATCCATTTAAAGCCACTTCATTTTGTCGTACTTCTTCGATTTTACTTTCTATCTGTCTTGCTGCCCCATCATAAATTCGCTGTCCCTGTGCGTCAGTCACATCTGCAAGCTGATTTGCTCCCTGATTTAACTGTACCAGTGATGCACTGAGTCCTGCCATTAACTGGTTTACGCTTGCCTGAAGAGTATTTACTCCTGCATAAACTCCATTAGCTCCTGCCGTATATGCCTGCACGCCCTGGCTGAGCGTTGTGGCTCCGTCAATATATTTTACAGCATTAGCAGCAAAGAAATCGGTTCCTGAGGTATATGATTTTACACCTGTGTTAAGTGTACCTGCTCCATCGCTTAAAGTATGAGAACCGGATACCAGCTGATTTACTCCTGATATTAAGGTCCCCTTACCATTATTTAACTGATTGATTCCATCTACCAGGGTGCTGGTTCCATCAGCCAGAGTTTCTGTTCCGTCTTTTAACTGGCCTGCTCCATCACTTAAGGTGGAAGTACCATCGGATAATTCTGTTGCTCCGTCGAACAGTTCTGCAGTTCCGTCTACTAATTTTTGGGATGAATCTGTTAACTCATCTACCGAATCCTGCAAGTCGTCTACAGAATCCACATCATCTAAGTCTAGTTGACTTACTAAATCTGAATTTGCAATGGTAATTGTAGGACCCAGTTCGAATTCTTCTACATCTGCAGTTATTGTCACATCCTCTGGAAGTGAAATGTCCACATCATCTCCCAAATCAAGGCTCTGTTGTAATCCTGGAAGTGCATAACCTACTGCTATAACTTTATCTCCATCAGAAACCACTTTTCCGTTATCAATTTCTACATTGCTGAAGTGATCGGTGGATAACATCATTCCTGTTACCATGAAAAATGGTGTGTAGATATTTTCTTTCTTATTATCTACAGTGATTTCCTGTTGACTGTTATTGGTATATGCAATATGCATCTTAAGTTTTCCGCTCTTTCCGGCTAACTGGTCTGCTGATACAGTTTTTCCATCTAACTCATATGTTATTTTCATAGATACCGGCAAGTCTTTTGACGTGCTTCCCTGGTAATAGATATCAGAACCATTGGTATCCCATTCCAGACTGTTTGTTCCTTTTTCGGTATACTCTTCATCACCCTTGACATTGACAATATCAGACAGATCGGAGACATCCTCCACTTTGCTTTCCAATCCGGCATTCTGCAGCCAATCGGATACAATTACATCTGTTGTCTTTCCAGTTGCATCTGCGTTTACATAGACTGTTTCCTCTTTTTTTATACCAGTTGTATCTGTCTTTGTATCAACTGCAGCTTCTTTTTTATCTGTACCGCTGTCTGCTGATTCTTTTTTGCTGTCTTCTTTTGTATCTGATTCACTGCTGTTTGTGCTTTGTTTATCTTCAGATTTGCTGGCCGTATTGCTTTCATTTTCTGCTTCTGCTTTTTTGTCTGTCTTTGTTTCTTCCGTGGCGCTGCTGGTCTCTTCCTTGGATGCAGTCGCCCAGATTGAGGACGGCATGCTGGTTACTCCGACACTTGCAGCTACAGCTACTGCCATTCCTGTAGCAGCGATTTTTGCTATTTTTCTATTTCCATTCATAATCTATATCCTCCTATTTCTGAATTGCCGGTTCGCTTATTTTAATATTCCTCTTCTTTGGTGGTTTTCCAAATCCTATGCTGGTTGCAAGGATTACTTTATCAAATATGATATACATCGTTGGAAGCATCAGCAGTACTACGAACATACTGATAATCGCTCCACGTGCCATAAGCATACACAGTGCACTGATCATATCGATATCGGAATAAACACCTACACCAAAGGTTGCTGCAAAGAAGCTTAATGCACTTACTATGATTGATTTCGAACATGCTTTGTGTGCAAGTAACGTAGCTTCTATCTTATCATGTCCCTGACTTCGTTCTCTTCCATAACGGTTTGTCATAAGAATTGCATAATCTACAGTCGCACCTAACTGAATGGTTCCGATTACTACAGATGCTATAAATGGAAGCTTCGTACCTGTCAGATACGGAATACCCATATTAATGAAGATTGCAAACTCTATAACTGCAACCAGTAAAACCGGAAGTGATATTGATTTGAATACAAATAAGATGATAATAAACACAGCAATAATTGATACAGCACTGACTGTCTTAAAATCTTTATCTGTAATTGTAATCAAGTCCTTCGTACATGGAGCTTCTCCAACTAACATGGCTGAACTGTCGTATTTCTTTATGATACTATTTAAATCAGTCAGCTGATTATTCACTTCATCCGAAGCCACTTTATATTCGCTGGTTACCAGCATCAATTCGTGGGTATCGTTGGACAACATGTTTTTAGCAGTATCTGGAATCATATTTTCCGGGAATGCAGGGCCTATGAAACTCTCTAATGACAATACTTCTTTTACTCCATCTACTTTCTTCATCTCATTAATCATATTGTGAACAGATTTGCTGTCTAATGTACTGTCCAAAAGAATCATGTGAGTAGAGTTCATATTGTATTCGGTCTCTAACTTTGTGTTCGCCTGCACGCTTGGCAGCGTATCTGGAAGTGATGTGTCCAGGTTGTAATATACGCCGGTATGATTCTGACAATAATACGCCGGAATCAAAAGTAAGAGAAACATAACCAGAAATACTTTATTATACTTCACTACGAAATCTGATACCTTCGGCATATCCCGGAGTAACGGTTTATGTTTTGTCTTCGTAAGTACTTTATCAAATATTAAAATCATAGATGGCAATACAGTTACACAAGTTATAACTCCAAGAATAACACCCTTTGCCATAACAATTCCCAAATCCAGTCCAAGGGTAAAGCTCATAAAGCATAATGCTAAAAATCCAGCAACTGTGGTGATTGAGCTACCAACTACAGAGGTAATCGTGCTGGAAATCGCATGGGACATAGCTCTCTTTTTATCATCCGGGAAGCGTTCCTGCTGCTCTTCATAAGAATGCCACAAGAAAATGGAATAATCCATGGTAACTCCCAACTGTAAAACAGCGCTTAAGGCTTTCGTTATATAGGAAATCTCTCCCATAAAGACATTGCTGCCTAAATTGTAAACAACAGCCATTCCGATACTTATGAGGAATAAAAATGGTATCACATAAGAATCCATACACAAGCTCAAAACAATCGCCAGCAGAATTACAGCAATTAATACGTAAATAGGTACTTCCTTCTCTGATAATGCTTTTGTATCGGTAACAATCGCTGACATACCGCTTAAGAAACACTGCTTATTTGCAATGGACCTTATTTCATTAATCGCATCCATGGTTCCATCTGCTGATGTAGTATCTTCAAACATGATACACATCAATGTAGAATCATCCGAATTAAAAGCATCCTTTATCTTATCCGGAAGCATGCTGACCGGAAGTGAGATATCGGCAAAACTGTCATACCAGATAACCTTGGATACACAATCCACATCCTCTATCTTTGCTTTCAGTTCAGCTACATCCTTATACTCCATCCCCTCAGCTATGAACATGGAAAATGCACCTGTTCCAAATTCATCCACGATAATATCCTGCCCCTGCATAGTCTCAATATCACCTGGCAGGTAATTTAAGATATCGTAATTTACTCTTGTGTTGAAGTATCCAATCGCCGAAGGAACCAACAAGATTAAACTTATGATAAAAATCGGTATTCTAAACTGTACTATTTTCTTTCCAATCTTAATCATTACTCTCTTCCTTTCTTTGTCAAAGCAGATTTTTTTAAAATGACTACTGGTCATTTCGTTCTGTATATGTTATACTACAGAAATGACCAATAGTCAATCTTTTATTTTCATTTTTGCAATTATTCTATTGTATGGCAATTACAATGAGAATTTTTCTTGACAAAAATAAATTATTATAATATGGTTACACCAATTAGGAGGACTTTGTGATGGGTAAATTAGATCTAAATAAAAAGGAAAAAAAAGATGCTTTGTTAAAAACCGCTTTCGACTTATTCATGTCGCAGGGCATTAACAAAACATCTATATCTGATATTGTAAATAGAGCTGGTGTTGCCAAAGGTACCTTCTATCTGTATTTTAAAGACAAATATGATATCCGCAATCATCTGATTGCTGCACAGGCCGATAAGCTTTTAATACAGGCAATCGATGCACTAAAAGAGACAAATATCACAGATTTTACAGACAGCATCATCTTTATCGTTGACTATATCATTGACTGTTTCGATAAAGACCGTACTCTCCTGACTTTTATCTCTAAGCATTTAAGCTGGGGCATTTTTAAAAATGTATTAACTGCATCTAACAGCTCGGATGATCTTCATGTGTATGGTCTGTATCAGACAGTCATGATGGAATCCGGATACGAATTCCGTAATCCTGAAATCATGATTTATATGATTATGGAACTGGTCAGTGGAACCAGCTACAGTGCTATCCTCTATGAACAGCCTGCACCAATCGCCAAGATAAAACCTCATATTTATGAAACAATACGTTTTATCATCCAGAGTCATATTCTCTCTAAACATAAGGATGGCATCACAGACATCTGTGCAAATGATTCTCATGACTAGTATATCAAGGCATGCTTAATCATTATTGTCATTTTACTGCAATTTACTGCATCCGCCGCAACCTGCACATCCTGCCTGGTTTCTGTCATCCGGCATGGTATCCAGTGCATGACTGACAGAGCAGATTGCCTGGGCTGATATACCTTCCATGGCACCGGTAAACCCAAGACCTTCTTCTGTTGTGGCCTTGATATTTACCTGATTCTTTTCTAAATGAAGCGCTTCTGCCACATTTGCAATCATTTCATCTATATAGGGAAGCATCTTTGGTTTCTGTGCGATAATTGTCGCATCAATGTTATTAATGATATATAGATTTTCCTGAAGCAGTTCCCCTACTTTCTGTAACAATAAAATACTCGAAATCCCCTTATACTGTGGATCTGTATCAGGAAAATGGCGTCCTATATCCCTTAATGCTGCCGCACCAAGCAGCGCATCCATAATCGCATGTACAATCACGTCTGCATCTGAATGTCCTAATAATCCCTTTTCAAAAGGTATCTTAACTCCTCCTAAGATCAAATCACGGTCTTCTACTAATCTATGCACATCATAGCCCATTCCAACTCTCATCACTTTACTCCTTATCATAAATTTTTCTTAATTTTCCTTATATCTTACCTTTTTTTAAGCGAAAAAGCAATTTTTGTGTTATGATAAAAAAAGAATTTATCTTTATTAAGATAAGATTAACAGATACAGGAGGATTTTATACATGAGTGAAGAAACAAAAGTAACAGAAACCATGGAAGACTACGCCAAAGAACTGGAGGCTTCCTTTAAGACACTTCATGAAGGTGATATGGTCACAGGTACCGTTATCGGTGTCAGCGATTCTGAAGTTACTGTGGATTTGCAGTATTATGCAGAGGGAATTATTCGTCTGGAAGATTACACCGAAGATCCCGGATTTTCCATTAAGGAAGATGTAACTGTCGGTGATTCTGTCACTGCAACGATTATCCGCATGGACGATGGTCAGGGCAATATTCTTTTATCTAAAAAAGAAGCTAATCAGGTTCTGGTTTGGGATAAATTAAAAGAATACCTGGACAATCAGACCACTTTGGAGGTTAAGATCTCCGGCGTTGTCAACGCTGGTGTTGTAGCCTATGTAGAAGGCATCCGTGCATTTATTCCTGCTTCCAAGCTTGCTTTAAATTATGTAGAAGATTTGGAAGAATGGCTGTTTAAAACCATTCAGGTTCGTGTAATCACCGCTGATGAAGAAAATAATAAACTGGTTCTTTCCGCTAAAGAAATCCTGCGTGAAGAAGCTGACAAAAACCGCCAGGCTCAGGTATCTAACATTGAAGTCGGACTGGTTACTGAAGGTACTGTAGAAAGTCTGCAGCCGTATGGAGCATTCGTTAACCTTGGAAATGGACTCTCCGGGCTGGTTCATATCAGCCAGATTAGTCAGAAACGTATCAAGCACCCGTCTGCTGTTCTTACTGTCGGTGACAAAGTAAAAGTAAAAGTTATCGCAATTAAAGATGGCAAATTGAGTTTAAGCATGAAAGCTTTAGATGATGTGGCTGCGGAAGAAATCGTGGAAGAGACGATTGAACTTCCGGAATCCGAAGGGGTAACTACAAACCTGGGTTCTTTATTTGCAAATATTAAATTAAATTAATTTTCTGATTTTTTGTTGAGAATTCCTTCTTTTTTCTGTATACTTAAAAGAGATCCACTTTATAAAGGATCTTTTAAGCAAATTGGAAACAAGGGGGGATTTTTAATGAAAAAGAAAATATTTATACCTATGTTGCTTCTATCCCTGTCACTGGCAGGTTGCCAATCTACTGCTATTAGTCAGAATGACTACGATACCCTTAAGCAGGAATACGCTTCACTGCAGACGCAATACGATTCTTTAAAAAGTGAATTATCAGAGTTGACAAAACAGACAGAAGAGGCTAATCAAAAATACGAAGAACTTCAAAAATCTTATGATGAGCTTAAAGAAAGCCAGGCTGAGGATTCCAAACAACCTGACAGTTCTCCGGAGGATGATTCCGAATCACTAAGTCCTAATGAAAGCACTGATACTTCATCTTCTAACGTTAACTGGAAAGGATTTTCCGACGGCAGCGTAAGCTTCGAATATAATCCTGACAAATTCTCTGTGCAGGTATTAGATGATGAAAGCAGCACTGTGAAATTACTGGGTATGGACATGCCGGAACCTTCTGATGGATGCTATACTCTACTGCATATCAAATCCTATTATGATGAGACCGGTGATGATTCTTCTGAATACAAAAAATCTGTAGCTGAAGATCTTGCCAATGATTTATCTACACCGGAAGGCACCTCTGTTGTCAGCGAAGGATTTACTAGTGAAGGCAGCGTGGTCACTTATGTGCGTACCTTATCTGATGGTTTGAAATGTATGGCTTCGGTACTTCATGGTGGAACTACTACTACATATGCGATCTGTCGTATCTGTAGTTATAGCAAGGATTACAATGCAGATTTTTCACATTCCTTTGATTCATTATCTTATGTTGGGTAAAAGAAAGCATGGAAAATGGCACTGGAGCAATTTCCAGTGCAGTTTTCCATAGACTTTCATTGTTTCACAGCAAATCGATATAAAATAGCTGTTCGTTAAAGCCGAACCTTATGAATTTTAAAAGTTTTTTTAATTGTTTTAATTATTTCAAAAACTTTTGAAATTTTTTTTGAAAAAAGTGTTGACAATCTACGTGTTTTGATTGTATAATAGCAAAGCAGGTTGCGAGTGAGACATCTACAACTTGTACATAACGTGGGATCTTAGCTCAGCTGGGAGAGCATCTGCCTTACAAGCAGAGGGTCACAGGTTCGAGCCCTGTAGGTCCCACTTATAAAAAGAATATGGCGAAATAGCTCAGTTGGCTAGAGCACACGGTTCATACCCGTGGTGTCGAGGGTTCGAATCCCCCTTTCGCTACTATCTCAAAAAGAACTATTGCACTATATCGTGTGATAGTTCTTTTTTGTTCGTTGTATATACTGCTTTTTGTTCTTAAGCTTTTGACAACTGGAATCAATAGAGTCCACTATAACCATAAAAAGTGATTCTGCAATCAGCCCAAGGCTATATCTTTGCAGAATCACTTTTAATACAGATTATTATTCCGGAATCCATAATCTTCTCACGCCTAAACGTGCTCTTTCCAACAAATCAGTTTATCACTTGTAAAGTGCCAATCAGAACGATTTTAGATAAGTAAACTGTACTTTTTTCTCGAGTTAAAGCATACTTGTATTATATACCCCATTTAATATTTCCGCAATGGAATGTCTGAATGAGTCGACATTTTGTAACAACTTTTTTTCTTAATTCTATTTTATCGGTAATTATTGTCAATTTGCATTCGAAATTTCCTACACAAACACTTTTGGATGATTCAAATAGCCTTAAGCGCACATCATAATATTCCATCCACTGGCTCATTTTTATAAAATCTTCCTATCGTCTCTACATCCCAATTTCCTGAAGTCAGCACAAAAGCAACCTTTTCATCTGGTCGGGTATTAAGTTTGCCGGATAGTGCTGCTGCTATTCCTACGCAAGCGGATGGTTCTCCCACTAATTTTGCTTTTTCTCCCAAAAGCTTAACTGCTTGAGCTATCTCCTCCTCTTCTACCAGTATGATATCATCCACATACTTTTCAATAATTGGGTAGGGATAAATCCCTGGTTTTCTGCAGGCAAGCCCATTGGCAATGGTGCTTTTATATGGTATCTCTGTAGGTTTTCCAGTAACTCTGCTGGCATAGTAAGGTGCACTGTTTGCCGGCTGTATTCCAATTACCCTTGCCTGTGGCCGAATCTCTTTTACTGCGGTTGCAATGCCGCTAATCAAACCTCCTCCGCCTATAGGCACAACAACAGTATCCACATCCGGCAGATCTTTTAATATCTCCAAACCGATGGTTCCCTGTCCAGCTGCCACAAAGTTATCCTCAAAAGGATGTACTATGGTATATCCTTGCTCTTCTGCTTCCTTATGAATCCAGTTCCACCGGGTGTCATAATCAGGACTTAATACCTCTACCCTTGCTCCATTCGCTCTTGCGGCCGCAATGGATGAATCTGGAGTTTTCTCCGGCACTACTACAACTACTGGTATCTGAAAATATTTTCCCAAATAAGCGCACGCCTGACCATGATTTCCTGAAGAACTGGTTATAATTCCTCTTTTTCGTTCTTCTTCAGATAAGGTCAGCACTTTGCTAAATGCTCCTCTTATTTTAAACGCTCCTGTAATCTGGAGCATCTCGGGTTTTAAATAAGCCTTGCAGTTTAAGAGTGAATCAAGATTTCCTTCTCGCAGCAGCGGCGTATGGCGAATATACGAATTAATTCTATCTGCTGCTTCTTCAATATCCTGTAAGTGAATTGTCTTCATTTTACTTTCCATAACATTTCCTCCTTGTGGCTGGTTTTACTTAGTACTTTCCACAAATTTCCTAATTGTACCTTCTTTTAATCTTACGGGATGCACCAACCTTAAAATCCATAGGTACTAATAAGGCATTTTAAAGCGTGCGATTGCTCACATTTATGGATACAATCATCATAGTCTCTATAACTGCTGTAGAGTCAATATAAAAAGACCTTATATAAAAGTTTTTCACTCTCATATAAGGTCCTTCCGAATTCTCATGTAGTCATAATTTTTTTTCTATTTTATTATTTGAAATAAGCCACACCTGATTCGAAGATCTTAACATCCTGTTCTCCGTAGATATTAATAGCGACTCCGTCATCTCTTCTCTCAGAATGTGCCATCTTACCAAGTACTCTTCCATCCGGACTTGTGATTCCTTCGATTGCGAAGTAAGAACCATTTACGTTCCACTCTTCATCCATGGAAATGTTTCCATTAGGATCGCAGTACCGGGTTGCAATCTGTCCATTCTGGTATAATTTTTCAATCCATGCATCGCTGGCTACGAATCTTCCTTCTCCATGAGAAGCAGGATTACAGTATACTTTACCCAACTCAGCCTGTGCAAGCCATGGGGATTTATTGGTTACTACCTTTGTGTATACCATCTTAGATATATGACGTCCGATAGTATTGTAAGTCAAAGTAGGTGAATCCGGTGTCTGTCCGGTAATCTCACCATATGGTACCAGGCCAAGTTTTATCAATGCCTGGAATCCGTTACAGATACCAAGAGCAAGTCCATCGCGGTCATTTAATAGCTTCATAACAGCTTCTTTGATTTTCTCATTCTGGAAAGCTGTTGCGAAGAATTTAGCTGAGCCATCTGGTTCGTCACCTGCTGAGAATCCGCCTGGGAACATGATAATCTGAGACTGTCCAATAGCCTCCTCAAAGATTCTTACGGAATCACGGATATCTTCTGCATCCAGATTCTTAAATACTTTAGTAATTACCTTAGCACCGGCACGCTCAAATGCCTTCTTGCTGTCATACTCGCAGTTTGTTCCCGGGAATACAGGAATAAATACAGTTGGCTGTGCCAGCTTATGGCTGCAGATATGTACGCTGTCAGCTTTGTATAAACCATCAGTTGTATTGTTAGCTCCGCCTTCCACACTCATCATCTGAGCATCTGGTTCGTCATTTGCTGATTTTGTCTTGAATACTTTTTCTAAAGTACCATTCCATGCTGCCAATGCATCTTCAACAGTGATTTCCACATTGCTGTAAGAGAATTTGCCATCTCCGGTCACTTCACCGATTACGGTATAAGAGCTTGCTAATTCTCCAACTTTTCCATCCACTACTTCGCAGATGATATCTCCAAATGCTGGTGCAAATAAGTCTCTGGAATCCACATTATGCTCAATCTTAACTCCAAGTTTATTACCAAATGCCATCTTGCTGACTGCCGGTACGATACCCTGACGATCTAATACATAGGCAGATACTACACGGCCCTTCTGAATGTCTTCATGCAAAGCATCATAAGACTTCATCAGTTCCTCATATTTTGGTAAATCATATTCGTCTTTTGGTGTGCGAATCCATACCAGACGATTTCCTGCTGCTTTAAATTCCGGTGTGATAATATCTTTCTGTTTTGCAACATCTACTGCAAAGGAAACTAATGTAGGCGGTACATCAATCTCATTGAAGGTTCCTGACATACTGTCCTTACCGCCGATAGATGGAAGACCAAATCCAAGCTGTGCATCATATGCACCAAGTAATGCTGCAAATGGCTGACTCCATCTGGTTGGATCTTCTGTCATTCTGCGGAAATATTCCTGGAAAGTAAAGCGAATCTTGCTGTAATCGCCACCTGCTGCCACGATACGGGACACTGATTCTACTACTGCATAGACAGCTCCATGATATGGGCTCCAGCTGGACAGGTATGGATCAAAGCCATAACTCATCATAGTAACTGTATTCGTCTTACCATTCTGTACCGGAACTTTTGCAACCATAGTCTGTGTCTCTGTCAACTGATACTGTCCGCCATAAGGCATGAATACTGAGCCTGCACCAATGGAACCATCGAACATCTCTACTAAGCCCTTCTGTGAACACTCATTTAAATCAGCTAAAGTCTGCAGCCATTTCTCACGTACATCCGCTACGTCTTCACGAACAAATACTGTATTGTCTTTGCTTGGGATTTCAACTTCTACCATGGTTTCCTGATGAGCTCCGTTCGTATCTAAGAAAGCTCTTGAAATGTTAACGATTTCTTTACCTCTCCATGATAATACCAGTCTTGGCTCTTCGGTAACTACTGCAACTTCAACTGCTTCTAAGTTTTCTTCATTTGCAAAGTTTAAGAAAGTCTGTACATCTTTAGGATCTACAACAACTGCCATTCTCTCCTGAGATTCAGAGATAGCAATTTCTGTTCCATCTAAACCAGCATATTTCTTAGGTACTTTATCTAAGTTGATGCGAAGTCCATCTGCTAATTCACCGATAGCAACCGATACTCCACCTGCACCAAAGTCATTACATTTCTTAATAATTGCACTTACTTCTTCACGGCGGAACATTCTCTGAATCTTTCTTTCTGTAGGTGCATTACCTTTCTGAACTTCTGCTCCGCAAGTCTCGATAGACTCTTCTGTGTGAACTTTAGAGGAACCAGTTGCTCCGCCACATCCATCACGTCCGGTTCTTCCGCCTAAGAGGATGATAATATCTCCCGGATCAGAATTCTCACGGATAACTGCTCTTCTTGGAGCTGCACCTAATACTGCACCGATTTCCATTCTCTTAGCCACATAATTTGGATGATATAATTCTTTTACATATCCGGTTGCCAGACCAATCTGGTTTCCGTATGAACTGTATCCGGAAGCTGCTCCACGAACTAATTTCTTCTGTGGTAATTTTCCTTTTAATGTATCTTTTACAGATACCGTAGGATTGGCAGCACCCGTTACACGCATAGCCTGATATACATAAGTTCTTCCTGATAACGGGTCACGGATAGCTCCGCCAAGACAGGTTGCAGCACCACCGAAAGGTTCGATTTCTGTCGGATGATTATGTGTTTCATTTTTAAAATTAATCAGCCATTCTTCTTCTACTCCATCCACATCTACCGGTACTACGATACTGCAGGCATTGATTTCATCAGATTCTTCCTGATCCTGTAATTTGCCTTCTTTTTTCAGCTTACGCATTGCCATGAGCGCAAGGTCCATCAGGCATACGAATTTATCATCTCTGCCTTTGAAAATCTCTTTATGATCAGCAAGATACTGCTCGTAAGACTTCACGATAGGTTCTTTGTAATCGCCTTCCTGGAATTTGACATCTTTTAATTCTGTAGAGAAGGTGGTATGACGGCAGTGATCAGACCAATAAGTATCCAATACACGAATCTCTGTCATGGATGGATCGCGTTTTTCTTCACCCTTGAAATAATTCTGAATGTGCTGGAAATCCTTAAATGTCATAGCAAGATTTAAAGAACTGTATAATTCTTTCAAGTCACCTTCTGCCATGTCACAGAAACCATCAAAGATTTTAACATCTGCCGGATCTTCGAAGTTTGTAACCAGAGTCTCTGGCTTTTCAAGACCGGTCTCTCTGGAATCTACCGGATTGATACAGTGAGTTTTAATCGCCTCAAGTTCTTCATCGGTAACAGTTCCTTCGATTACATATGTAGTTGCAGAGCGGATAATCGGCTCCTCATCTTCTTTTAAGAATTTCACACACTGAACAGCAGAATCAGCTCTCTGATCAAACTGTCCCGGAAGGAATTCTACAGAAAATGCTTTCGCACCCTCTGCCATCTCGAATATTTCTTTATATAAATCATCTACCGGTGGTTCTGAAAATACAGTTTTGCATGCAGATTCAAATACGCTGTCAGAAATATTCTCCACATCATAGCGAATCAGAACCCGTACTGCTGTAACCGTCTTAATTCCAAGATAACTACTGATTTCATGCTTTAATTCTTTTGCCTTAACTGCAAAGTTCGGTTTTTTCTCTACATATACCCGTCTTACGTTGCTCATATTGCTCCTTTCTGCCTGTAAAAATGGCAATACCATTTGTTATGCCATATATCTGTCTTATTATCAACAGATATATGTTTTGCAATGTACATAAAATCTATAAATTGCATTTCACTAACCTATATGTTATCATAAGATTTGTTATTAGTAAAATTAATATGTCTAATATTATTTATATATTATACTTATAAGTATAGAAAGGGACTACAATCATGGATATCAGTTTCGAATTATATAAAGTATTCTACTATGTGGCAGCCAAATTAAGTTTTTCAGAGGCCTCTAAAGATCTTTTCATCTCCCAATCTGCAGTAAGCCAGTCCATTCGCACCTTAGAGAAAAAGCTTGGGCATCCTCTGTTTATCCGCAGCACAAAAAAAGTGCAGCTCACTCCCGAAGGTGAACTGCTCCTTCGCCACATAGAGCCTGCTGTCCACCTGATTCTTCAGGGCGAACAGCAACTGTCCCAGACCCCGGCCTTAAGTGGACAACTGCGTATCGGAGCCAGTGATACCATCTGCCGCTACTTTCTGGTACCCTACTTAAAACGTTTCCATGAAGAATTTCCTCAGGTTCATATAAAAGTAACCAACCAGACCTCTCTCGGCTGCGTAGAACTCTTAGAAAACAGCCAGGTAGATCTAATCGTGGTAAACAGCCCCAACACACGCTTAAAGACAATTAAAAATCAACTAATCATCAATGAATTTCAGGATGTCTTCGCCACCAATCCGAGATTCTTTAAACCGGAAAAAGAGCCACTGACCCTGGAAGACTTACAAAAACTTCCCATACTGATGCTCAATCGAAGAAGCACTACAAGTCTGTTTTTACACCAGCTCTTTGAAGAGCACCGCCTCTCACTCATTCCCGAAGTAGAACTAAGCAGCAACGACCTGCTCATCGACTTCGCCCGCATTGGACTAGGTGTCGCCTTCGTACCCGACTACATGCTGTCCGAAAATGACAAAGACTTAATCCCACTAAAATTAAAAACTCCCATCCCATCCCGAAGCCTAATCCTGGCCTACTCCGACCAGCTTCCCAACACCTGGGCCGCAAATGAATTCATCCATTACTTTTTGTCAGATGATAAAAGAGATTTATAACATAGTGAAATCAATTTCCAGACTGTCTTCATATATTTTTACAGGTACCTTGTCCACAAAAGTATATTCCTCCATATTATCATGTTCAAAATCATATACCTGAATTCGTTTTTTATCCGGATCCACAATCCAATATTCGCGCACTCCAAAAGAACGATACTTAAACAGTTTAACTGCATAATCCATTCTTGCAGAACCAGGCGATACCACTTCAATCACCAAATCAGGTGCTCCATGACACCCTTTCTCATCATATCGTTCTTCATCACAAATGACAATTATGTCTGGCTCCACATAAGTATCCGTCTCATTTAGGAAAACCGCAAAAGGAGCAACAAATGCTTTACATTTTCCTTTTCCCTCTTTAAAGAAGCGACGCAGTTCACTATATATAAATCCCACCATATCCTGATGCGTTGCACTAGGGGCAGACATCATATAAAGCTTCCCCTCAATCAATTCTGCTCTCTCTCCCTCTTGTAATGCATCTAAATCTGCAATCGTATACAACATCCCAGCCTTCTTCATGACAGTATTTCCTCCATCAAACCAACTATCTTGCAATAAACTCATTATAACATCTCCTCCTTTTTCTGTACATGGATTGTTATTAATGAAGCAATTACAATGAATAGATAATTTCAGAAAACAATTTCAGAAAATTTACTTGTGAAATTTTCCTACAAAATCATATTCGCATAGTCATGTACATTCAGACAGCCAAAATAGTCTGCCACTGCAACCCATGTAAAATGTTCTTTTAACAAAATGAAATATCCGGCAGAAACACCGTAGAATAAAAGATATCGGCCACGAACCGTAAAAAGTCACCGACAAAATCATACACTTATATTAGCACGCTAATTTCCCAAATGCAACACCCTACTTACTTATGTTTGTTCTAACCTCCCTCACACCACACCGTCCCGTTCAGCCAGGATTTCGTCAGACCAGCGAACGGCAGAGCAAGCTTTTTTTATTGATATGCAGTAAGCTGATAACTATCTTAGAGCGCAAAGAACGGTGCCTGATCTCTGTAGGAACCGTTCTTTGCACTCTTAGATAGTTACAGTGAAACGCCCTATCAATAAAAACAGCTTGCTCTGCCGTTCACTGGTCTGACGAAATCCATCCCCTCATCCTAAATAGCCGCAATCACTTCCACTTCCACCAAAACATTCTTCGGCAAAGTCTTCACAGCCACGCAGGAACGCGCCGGCTTATTCACAAAATACTTACCATAAATCTCATTAAACGCTGCAAAATCTCCCATATCAGCTAAAAAGCATGTAGTTTTCACAGCATTTTCAAAACTGGTTCCAGCCTCTTTTAAAACTTCACCCAGATTCTTCATAACCTGTTCCGTCTGAGTCTGAATATCGGTACCGTTAATATCTCCGGTAGCAGGGTCAATAGCAATCTGTCCTGAAATAAAAAGAATGTCCTTCAAAATAATTGCCTGAGAATAAGGTCCGATAGCTGCTGGTGCTTTTGTTGTACTTACTACTTTCATGTCAATCTCCCTTCACGGACACATATGCCCGTCTGCTTATTATTATTCATGTAATCTGCGAATGATCTTACACACGATATCTCGCTGTGTAATCAATGGTTTCTTGTGTGAAAAGAAAATAATACCTTCCGTAGGTGCAATAATCTGAGAAATCACATCTCCTTCATAAGGATCTAAAACTTCTGCAATCACATCTCCACGATGAACTTCCTCTCCCGGGCCTTTAAACCTGTGGAAGATTCCAGCTTCATCTGAATGAACGCTGGTAAGTTCATCCTCAAGAATCACATTCGCGATATAGCCACTATGGCTATTATACCGAATGACACCCATTCTGGTCAAGAACCTTAAGACGGCAGAAACTGCCTGTTTTGCAGATATTTCATCTATATCGTCTGTTTCTTTCGTATATACTGAGAAAGCATTGGTTTCCCACAGCTGCCAGTTATAATTTAGTGTTGTGGTATCAATAGGTCTTGGTTTTCGAATCACTACATAAGGAAGACCAAACAGGTTAGCCAGACTGGCACTCTGATAACCAGTCTCCATCATACGTACATGAGGCACAAAATCTCCCGGCATATAGAAACTTGCGAACTGAATTCCATAACTATATTCTTTGGCTTCCTCAAATACTCCCGCTGCAATACGCTGTGTCGTCTCACCCTTGTCGTATCCCGGAAACATACGGTTAATATCTGTATTATCAACAGCCCAGAATCTTTTCCCGATGTTCATGGAATAATGATTCACTGACGGAATAACTAATATTTCTTTGCCTGATACAATCGATCCGTGTGCTTCTAATTCTTTCAGTGCCTTGATTAATTGCGAGCAGACATAAAGCTGCTGCACTTCATTTCCTCTGATCGAACCTATGATGCAGGCTGCTTTCTCACCCTGGCCAAACCGGTATCCACTGATACGAAGTTCATCCCGGTAAGGTGCTTTCAGAGAATATATCGTCTCTTTTAACATATCTTCACACCTCCCAGAACTCTGGCTATCAATGAGCCATGATATACGATTGGATATTCACGAAGAGTAAATACCGTCCCAGTACACGGTGCTTCCATGCGATGTTCTATAAGCCCGGTCAACGGATTCAGAATATCTCCAATATGACCGCCTTCTTCTACATAAGACCAGATAGGTACTGCAGGCACAAAGATTCCCGAAGCATCTGCATTTACAAATCCAACTTCTTCGTCCACAGACACATATGGCTCCCTGACCGGATTTACTTCTCCTGTCCATATTCCTAATTCACTCATAACATTAAATATTCCATCCACTAACTGATAGCAGTATTCTTTGGTTATTCTCATTCCTACACCCATCTCAACTACCAGAGTCGGAACTCCCATCATATTCAGACTGTGAGCCAGTGTAGACTCTAAAACTGTAGCTGCCGCATGCACCCATACGAAATCCACATTCATTAACTTAGCGTATGGAATCAACTTTGTGGCTGTATTCTCGCTAATTCGAATCTGCGGCATTTCTCTAAGATAGATATTGCTGGCATGAACATCTACACACAAATCAGAACCGGCAATATCATTAACCACCTCCGCGGCTACATACTCTGTAAACACACCTTCTTGTGAACCGGGGAAGATTCTGTTCATATCCAGGTCAAACTGTGGAATCCCCCTTGTTATGGAATCAATTCCCAATGGATTTAACGCTGGAAATACATCTACAATACCCTTCAGACAGTCCATATTCTCCCGGATACGGCGCAGTACTTCATAGCACACGAACTGCCCTTCTAATTCGTCTCCATGAGTTCCGGTCACAATGGTCATTCTCTTTTCCCGCCCCGTCAACTCCAGAGGTTCCATCCGGTTTTTTTGAATTAATAAGCTTTCATCCACCGGTAATTTCACCGATGTAACTGTCTCTATCATTTCTCCTAATTCCTCTCTGTACTTATATTAATTATTACTTATATTAAGTATTATCTTACTAACTTACTTCTCATCTTTTTCCGTTATATCCTCCACTCGCACATAGACCTGCTGCTGCTGGTTCGTTATCCCGTTAAACTGTCCCTTGTCCACAATGCAGTCATCATAATCTCTGCCATGAGCAATTTTCACATAATAATCATCAATGTGAAGATTATTCGTAGGATCCAGCCCATACCAGCCACCATCCACATACACTTCTACCCAGGCATGTGTGGAACCCTCACCAATCATTAGTCCAACCACATATCTTGCCGGTATTCCAGCATATTTACACAATGCAATCATAATATGAGCATAATCCTGGCATACGCCTTCCCGCTGTTTTAGTGCTTCTGCAGCCGTTGTATAGATATCTGTCACACCTGATACATAGGTGAAATGTTCATGAAGATACTGCATGATGGTAACTGCTTTTTCCAAATCTGTACCTTTAAGCCGTCCGATTGCTTTATAAAACTCACGAATTTCTTTGGTATAACCAGTATATTTTGACGGATACTTATACATAAGCTGCAGCGGTTCTTTTTGAACCTGCATACCATCTACCTGTGCAGTGCCCACTACTTCATACTCAAAATACTGATGATAATCCTGGATATGACCAATAAATACATGATTGCCAAATCCATCCACAACTTCATTCAAGCTGTCTGCCGGACGGACATAACGGCCTTCTATACAGATTTTCTGAACCTGATTAGTAACAGGAATACAGCGAATAGCAAAACTATGATTAAAAATGGGAGGCTGGAATCGAAAAGAAGTACGGTACAAAAACCGTAATGTTCTCAATCAGACCACCTCAACAATCCCCTGCAGGCAATTTAGTGCCTCCTGATATTCGGTGTTAAATTCTTTCTTAGTGTTAATAATCTCAGTCAATTCTGCTAACTTGTCCAGATTGCAATGCATATTCGTTTTTTTCATGCGATTGACAAACTTGGTAAATTCCTTCTCTATATCTTTCGTATGATACTGCAGACGGATATATAAATCGATACGCTCTGCGTATTTTCCTGTTTTCATAATATTTCTGCATTCTTCATTTTCCACATAATCATCTACACAGCCCCAGAATGCAAATAAATAATCCACTACCTGCTGAAGCTGAAACAGTGGTGCCGCAGTTCCTTTCGCAGAAGCTATGGCATCAAGTGCCAGCTGAATGTAGGAAACTACATTGCTGCTTAACTCGTCACGCAGTACGATGGCATTATCATAAGCGCGTTCCATATTATGGTAGAGAGAATCCGGATTCTTTGGATCAAATATGTAACAATCAACGAACTGCTGGCCCGAAGTATATATGTTAGGAATTGACAGTCTCTGACAATATTCCGAATACACCATCTCTGCATCATCAAAATCAATCATCGAATCAAAGATTCGGTAAAACTTTCTCAAGGTAGTAAATACCCTTTCTGTATATCTTCCTAACCAATATAAATTATTTGCTTTTTCTATCGAGATAATACCCATGTGTCTTTAAAACCTCCTCCTTGTGATGAATTAACTACAAATGAATCTGGATTTCTTGAGAAACGTGTCAATCCACTGGCCCATACTTTCGTCTCTTTACCACTTAAGACAAAGGCACGCAAATCTGCTTTTCTTGGAACCGGTTCTCCATTCTCCATAATATCTAAATCCAGGAAATCAATAACTTCCTGTGCGATAAATCTTCTTGATTCATTAATAATCAGCTGTTTCATATCCTCTAATTTTTCTTTGGATAAATCACTGCCAAACACTACTCCATAACCGCCTGCTTCTGCCACATCTTTAATAACAAGTTTTTCCAAGTTATCCAGGACGTATTTTCTATCTTCTTCATAGAAAGGAAGGTACGTAGGTGCATTTTTCAAAATTGGCTCTTCATTCAGATAATATTTAATCATCTTCGGCACGAAGTAATAGATTCCCTTATCATCTGCGATTCCATTACCTGGAGCGTTGACAATTGCCACATTACCCGCACGATATACATCCATAAGGTTTGGTACTCCAATTACAGATTCGCTGTTAAAAGACATAGGATCCAGGAATTCATCGGAGATTCTGCGGTAAATCACACCGACCTTTTTATTCTCCCCCTTGTAATCACGGTAGAATAACTGGTTCTTCTCTACAAATAAGTCATTGTACATCGCCAGCACGCAGCCGCTTCTCTCTGCCAGGTAAGAGTGTTCAAAATACGCTGCATTGTAGCGGCCTGGTGTCATGATTACAGAAATACCGCCACAATTTACGTAATCCATGGTTTCTTTTAAAAGTTTATGATAATTTCGATTATCCACTACATTGTTCTCTTTAAACGTACCAGGAGCTGCTCTTCTGCACAATTCCCTTGCAATCAAAGGATAAGAAGCTCCCGATGGAATTCTTAAGTTATCTTCCAGAATATACCAGGACTTATCCTTCGCCTGAACCAGGTCAATTCCTGATATATGACTGTAGATTCCCTTCGGCGGAATAATTCCTTCGCACTGAGGCAGATATCCCGATGATGCAAAGATAAAATCTTCCGGTACCACATTGTCTTTTACAATTTTCTTTTCCGAGTAAATGTCTTTTAGAAATGCATTCAATGCATCAACTCTCTGAATCAGACCTTTTTCCAATTCTGAATATTCTTCATGGGTAATCACTCTTGGTATAGCATCGAATGGAAATAATTGTTCATGGAATTCCTGATTCTTGTAAATGCCGAATTTGACACCATATCTTGCCAATAGCTTATTAATTTCTACCGTATGATCCACTAAATTTTGCATAAACTCACCTCTTCCTCACTTACGCATGCATGGCAACTTAAAATTGGTCCACCGGATCATTTTACACATGCATGGCAACTAAAAAGAAGTTCTATCCACTATAAATAAAAGGTGGAAGAACTTCTTTGCTCTTATTGTATATAACAAAAGCGCTCAAATAAAAATTTGAGCGCCTTTGCTTTCATTAATAGTACTATAAAAGTATTTCCCTGTCAAACAATTTTTAAAAAATCCGCATAATATCATTGTACATAATGACCACCATTAAAATCATCAACAGAACCAGTCCCGCAAAGTGCACCATACCTTCTACTTCCCGGTTAACCGCTTTGCCTCGAATAGCCTCTATGATGAGAAATACCAGCCTGCCTCCATCCAAAGCCGGAAGCGGAAGCAGATTCATCACTCCTAAGTTGGCAGAAAGTAAGATGACCAGATTCAACATATTCATCCAGGTCATCAGGACACCATCCTGCCGTGCTTCATTATAAGTGGTATCAATTACATCCACAACTCCCACCGGACCAGACAAATCCTGCACGGAAAACTGCCCTTTAACCAGCATATACAAACTCTTATAAACTAGTTTTACCCAGTATTTTAACTCTATGGCACTGTATTTTAAAGTACCGATGGCACTGGTCTTTACGCGTCCACTATTATAGGAAAATCCAAGAGTTGTATACGTAGTCATCTTCGGAGTAACTTCCACTGATTTTACTTTTCCATTGCGCTCGTACTCGAATGTTATGATTTCTTCACCCATAGGGTGTTCTTCAAAATAAGCCGCAAGTTCATCACCTGAGTTGATAGCAGTGCCATTGATTGCAGTCACTTTATCTCCTGCCTGAACGCCTGCCTCATCCAATGGAAGTCCCAGGGATACGGAGTTAATAACACTGCTGTCTCCCTGACTATAGCCAAAGCCCAGCATATAGCGATCTTCACTGTTTGGCATATAATCAATGGTATGTTCCTCACCATCACGTTCAAAAGTAAGTTCTGTCTCTTCTGGTTCTAAACCATCCAATTCTGTGATAATAGTCAGTTCTCTGGAAATATCAATATTCTTTCCCTGAAAACCAGTTATCACATCGCCTTCTTGAAGGCCTGCCAATGCAGCCGGAGAATCTTCATCCAATCCAATAACTTCTGCCTTATCATAGCCAACTACACCAATTACTATAATCGCCACAAGAAAAGCCAGGATAAAGTTAAATATAGGGCCTGCTGCTATAACAGAAATACGGGCCCACACACCTTTACTGTTAAATGTCCCTTCTGATTCATCCTCGCCGTCTTCTCCCAACATGGCACAAGAGCCACCAAAGGGAAGCAATTTCCATGAGTATCTTGTCTCGCCCTTTACAGTACTTAAGATTCTAGGTCCCATGCCCAGAGAAAATTCTGTAACAACAATTCCGTTCTTCTTAGCTAATAAAAAATGTCCAAATTCATGAAACAGCACAATCGCGCTGAATATGATAATTGCAATAATAATGCCCATAAACTACCACCTGCTCTCAATCCACTGATAAACTTCTTCTTCTGTTCTTAATATCTCCTCAACAGTTGGATTTTCCACACACTGATGCATAGCCATAGCTTCCCCTATCATTTCATAAATATCCAGAAAACGAATTTCATTATTTAAAAATTTAGCAACTGCCTTTTCATTGGCTGCGTTAAAGACCGTTGGCATAGAACCGCCAATTCTTGCGGCCTGCATAGCCATAGGCAAGCCTTTAAAAGTATCCATATCAGGATTTTCAAAAGTAATCTGTGCCAATTTTCCAAAGTCCAGCCGTTCACCCCCAAGATAACGCCGGTTTGGATAGTATAAAGCATATTGGATGGGAAGTCTCATATCCGGTGTTCCAAGCTGTGCCATGACACTTCCATCTTCAAACTGTACCATAGAATGAATAATACTCTGGGGCTGAACCACCACCTGAATCCGGTCTAAATCCACTCCAAAAAGCCACTTTGCCTCCATGACTTCCAATCCTTTATTAACCAATGTTGCTGAATCAATGGTAATCTTCTGGCCCATCGCCCAGTTCGGATGCTTCAGCGCATCTTCTTTTCTGACATCAGCCAGCTGTTCTTTTGTTCTGCCACGGAATGGACCACCGGAAGCCGTAATCAAAAGTTTCTCAATCTTATTATCTTTTTCCCCATGCAGTGCCTGGAATATTGCACTATGCTCACTGTCTACCGGAAGAATATCCACATGATGTTCTTTTGCCAGCGGCATGATAATATGGCCTGCAGTAACCAATGTTTCCTTATTAGCCAGAGCAATGTGTTTTCCTGCTTTGATAGCTGCTATAGTTGGCTGAATTCCAATCATTCCCACAATCGCGGTGACCAGAATCTCCACATTCTCTAAAACAGCCAGTTCCAAAAGTCCTTCCATACCAGATACGATTTTAACGTCCATATCCGCCAGCATTACTCTTAACTCTGCTGCTTTATCTTCCTGCCACACAGCAATCATCTTCGGTGAAAATTCCCTTGCCTGTGCCTCCAATACTTTGATATTACTGCCGGCGCTGATTGCCAGTACCTGCAGATTGTCATTATGCCTTACAACATCCAGGGTCTGTGTTCCTATGGAACCAGTAGAACCCAATATTGCTATTTTCTTCATATGTCCTCCAACTTCGGATATTTTTATATTTGCATCAATTATTGTGATAAAGCCAAAAGATATCTTGGCTCTGTGTCATCAATTATTTAAATAAGATAGTACTTAAAAAATAAATAACCGGTGCAGTAAATATCACACTGTCAAATCTATCTAAGATTCCGCCATGTCCCGGAATTAATTTCCCGTAATCCTTAATCTCGCGGTTACGCTTGACTGCAGACGCTGCCAAATCTCCGACCATGGAAATCAAAGCTCCTACACCACAAATCAATGCATACTCCCACAAACCACCTTTTGTCACCGCCGCATAAATCACACCTAAGAGCATGGCCCCTGCTACTCCGCCCACTGCCCCTTCGATAGACTTCTTCGGACTGAGTACCGGTGCCATCTTATGTTTTCCAATCAGCACCCCTACACAGTATGCACAGGTATCGCATCCCCAGGAGCACAAGAATATCAGCCATACCAGATAGGCACCATTATTCTCAAACATACGGGTCTGGTATACGAACGACAGCATCACTCCCACATATACAATAGAAAAGAACGATGCCATAACCTGCTCTGCTTTATATTTCGGATAGGTAAATACATAGACGAACATAATAAGAACTAATCCGGCAATTACTGCAAGAAGACTGTATTCTTCCCAACCGAAAAACAATGTCAAATAGTAAACTATGATTCCAAGATAACTGACAATCTCCAATAATTCAAAGGAACCTTTGCGCACGCCCATAGCATTCATCAATTCCTGCATTCCTATTAAAGATACACACAGCAGTGTGATAAAAAGTACCGGACCTCCGGAAATAATTGTCAGCAATGCAATCAGTACCAGAACAATCCCACTGATTAATCGAGTTTTAAACATTTGTATCCTCCTTCACACCGCCAAATCGCCGGTCCCTATCATTATATTTCTCTATAGCCTTGACCAATTCCTCATGTTTGAAATCCGGCCAGGGAACATCTGTAAAATAAAACTCTGTATAAGCCAGCTGCCATAATAAAAAATTGGACAGCCTTTGTTCGCCGCTGGTTCGAATCAAAAGATCCGGATCTGGAATTCCCGCGGTATCCAGATAAGAGTCAATGGTCTCCTCTGTGACTTCACCAGACAATACCCCTGACTTTCCATCTTCCATCATACGACTGACTGCACGTCGTATCTCATCCCTGCTGCCATAATTTAATGCCAACTGAAAATGAAGTTCGTCATACTGACTGGAATGTTCTTCTGCGCGTCTTATACTCTCCTGTATATCTGCATCAAAGGCAGACGGATCTCCAATGACACGAATACGCATTTTATTACGGTCTGATATTTTAATACATTTTTTTAAATAGTTACGAAACAGTCTCATCAATCCATCAATTTCTTCTCTGGAACGTTTCCAGTTTTCTGTGGAAAATGCATAGACTGTCAGATATTTAATACCCATCTGTTTCATCTCATCACAAATAGTTTCCAGATTGGCGCAGCCCTTTACGTGTCCATAACTTCTTGGCATACCCTTAGATTTCGCCCACCGGCCGTTGCCATCTAGTATAATCGCCACATGATTTGGCACATTCATGTTCATTCCTCCCAATTTTCATCTGCAAAGCAATTTACAAAAGGTCTGCAAGACCTTTTCACGCATGCATAGCAACAAAGAAGGGGACTTCGTGCACCACTCACCAGTGCTTCGATGCCCCCAATTGTTACCTGCCAAAATCTATTCCGGCAGTATCTTTCTTAAACAGTTAATATTTCCTTGCTCTTTGCTTCAATTGCTTTGTCTACATCTTTGATATATTTGTCTGTCATCTTCTGGATGTTTTCTTCTAATTCTTTGATTTCATCCTCGGATACATCTGTTTTAGCCAGTTTTTTCATAGCATCATTGGCATCACGACGGATATTACGGACAGCTACTTTAGCAGCTTCTCCTTTTTTCTTCACGTCTTTTACAAGTTCTTTTCTGCGTTCCTCTGTAAGTTCAGGGAATACCAGACGAATTACTTTGCCATCATTGTTAGGGTTAATTCCCAGGTCTGAAACCAAGATTGCTTTCTCGATAACTTTAACCATAGATGCTTCCCATGGCTGGATCTGAATCATACGTGCTTCCGGAACTGATACATTAGCAACCTGCTGCAGACTGGTTGGAGTTCCATAATAATCAACTGTAATCTTATCCAGAATATGTGGGTTTGCACGTCCTGCACGAATTGTGGTGTACTCAGACTCCAGATTATTCAATGTTTTTGTCATCTTCTCATCATATACTTTAATTCTCTCATCCATTCTTCGAATCCTCCTGATGTTGCTTTTCTATATTCTTAGTATTTGTTTATTTTTTACTATTTTGTCCCTTTTCAGTTAATCAGACGGTAACTTTTGTTCCATTAAATGTTCCATGAACCGTATTTACAATACTGTTTTCCTGATTCAGCCCAAATACAAGCATCGGCATCTTATTCTCTTTGCAAAGAATAGAAGCCGTCATATCTACAACTCCCAATCCCTGACTTACTACTTCATCAATAGAAATCTCATCATATTTCTTTGCATCCGGATTGTCCTTAGGGTCACTGTCATATACTCCGTCAACTGCTTTAGCCAGAAAAATTACTTCTGCTTCAATTTCAATTGCACGCAGTACAGTCGCTGTATCAGTTGAAAAATACGGATGTCCTGTGCCACCTGCAAAAAATACAACCATATTGCGTTCAAAATATTTGTTAGCTCTGTCTTTTGAAAATAATTTAGTAAATGAACCACACTCAAATGGAGTCAATACCTGTGTCATCATTCCAACAGAACGGAATATCTCTGATACATAGATACAGTTCATAATAGTTGCAAGCATCCCAATCTGGTCTGCTTTGGTACGGTCAATGGTCTCGCTGGAACGTCCACGCCAGAAATTACCGCCTCCGATAACAATTCCTACCTGGGTTCCCTCGTCTACTAATACCTTTACCTGTTGGGCAACCTTTGTGACTGTCGCTTCATCAAACCCTGTCTTTTTGTCACCTGCTAATGCTTCTCCACTTAATTTCAACAATACTCTCTTCATCTGAAGGTCTCCTTGTTTTCTTAAATTGTAATAATAATTAAATATGTAATTCTTAAAAATACATATATTCTCCTGAATTTCATATTTCACTTTTACTTTGCTTACCGCGTCTTTTAATTATACCATAAAGTCTAATCTGATAAAAGTCCTATTTATAATTCTGAACTATACTGGGTAATTAATTCCTCTATTTCCTGCTTTTTGTCTCCCTCAGCAATTGTAGGCTGATAATCATTATAATCTGAAGTAGATGATATGGTGCATGGAATAATATTTGTCACATTATCCTGTGTTACCTGTCCATCTTTTACGGTAAAGGTCTGCTGGAATATCATAGTGTTTTTGTCACTTGGATTTTTATTTCCCCCAAAACAGAAATTGCCTAGACTGTATACAATGTTCTTTCCATTATATTCTTCAATTCCTTCCAACACATGCGGGTGATGTCCTAATACTAAATCTGCACCTGCATCAACAGCGGCATGTGCCAGTTCTTTTTGTACATCATTAGGTGTATATTCCTTCTCCGTTCCCCAATGAAAACTTACAATCACAATATCTGCGCCCTCTGACTGAACTTTTTTTATATTCGTCAGCAAATCATCTTTACAGTCGATACCGTCTGCCAGTTCATATATTCCAACCAATCCTGCCTTTACTCCATTAACCTCCTGTATGGCAGTGCGGTCATATCCAAAGGAAGTGATTCCTGCTGCTTCCACATTCGATATGGTATCTTCATAACTTTGAGTGCCATAATCATGGCTGTGGTTATTCGCCAGATTCACCGCTTCCACGCTGCCCTCTGTAAGGATCTCCACATATGAAGGGTCACCTTTAAATGCAAAAGTTTTATCTTCGCGCTCTGTGGCTGTAGTCAACGTACCTTCCAAATTCACAATGGTCAGATCATCTTCTTCGAACACGGATTTGACATTCTCAAAGAAATATCCTGCGTATCCCTGTTCTTCGTACATAGCTGCAAAATTCGTAGATTCATCTGCATTCTCATCCACACCCAGCGTACAGTCACCGGCTGCACTGATGGTAATCGTTCCCGTTCCGGAACCTGATTTTTTCACACTGGAGGTATCTGTCTCCTGGGGAGCTAACACATCGGCTTCCTCTCCATCCTCAGATTCCTCTGTAGTACTGTCTTTTTCGTTCCCTGAAGCATTGTTCCCACTGCCTTCATAAAGCTGCAAACTTCCTGACTCTTCCTCTGTTGATGACGCCGGGACTTCTGTTGCAGCTGGCTGTACATTTTCCTTTTTATTCGGAATAATCAAACGCACCAGAAGCACAACCATCGTAATTGCCGCAATCACAATCAACACAGCCAATGCAATCGCAACAATCTGGCGGATGCGAAGCCTTATCTGACGCTTGCGTCTGCGACGTGCCTTCTCCTGGCGAATTCGTTCTTCTCTTGTACTCATATTATCTTTACCACCTTTATCTCTTGTACTCTCATAACACAGATAGTCATAGTATAACTTATTTATTCAATTTCGACCATATTTTTTTATTTGAAATATAATTTTCGTCTAAATATGTCGCTTTATTGCCCATTTTGGAGTTCATACTTCTCATAGTTTTTCGGTGAAACACCTATAATCTTTTTGAAAGCTTTTGAAAAATACAGATTATCTTCAAATCCCACTGACCGTGAAATAGCCGTGATGGACAAATTCGATTGTTCTAACAACAGACACGCCTGTTTAATCCTGATGGAAGTGAGATATTCTTTCGGTGACTGCTGGAAATATTGTTGAAAACAGCGAAACAGATGACTGCGGCTGATTCCCACATAGGAAGAAATCTCCTCCACCGTAATCGGATAGGAATAATGTGACATAATATACTCCACCGCTTTCTGGGCATAATAAAGTTGTGGATCCTTACGCACTGGTACACCATCACAACTTTTCATCAGAAGTGCCAGCAGAGAATACAGTCTCCCTGTCATCTCAACAGCATCCTGAAAAGCATTCCCTTTTGCATCATAAATATCTAAAATCATCTGTTTGATTTTCCCGCCAGCCTGCTCTTTGTGAATAACCGGATGCTCTTTATTAAAATCAGTTCGCTGCAGTATAGGCGGAACATCACTTCCAAAAAATCCCACCCACGCATATTCCCAGGGTTCCTTATAGTCTGCATAATAAGTAATTTCTTCATACGGATATACCAGGAAAGTATCTCCGCTATACAATTCATATGTTTTCCCTCTTACCTGATAATATCCCTTTCCCTGAATGATATGATGAATCAGATAGTGATCACGAATCGCAGGTCCCCATTGATAGGACGGTTCACATTTCTGATACCCTACATTATAGACAGATAAAGATGCAAGCTGCTTTTCTGCAACTTTATAAGAATACTTATAAGACTCTTCCATTTTTTCTTCCCTTCTTTTTTCTGATCTAGCCTTTTCGCACACAGTTTACAAGTAAATTACACTGTTTTCACATTACCCCTCTGCTGTAAAATCTGCACTTAGTCATCAGCTCCTATTTCTTCTATTTTAATACACTCGCCCTGAATTCTGCAACATTTTTCCATAAATTTGTTTGAAAAGCATATAGTTATTTTCTCCTGTTCGCTTATAATAAATATATAGCAAAAAAAGAAACAGGCAATGAAATCAGAACTGTTACCTAATAGAAAACAAAATGGAGGACTACAATGAAAGCAAAAATGATGAAAGAATTCACAAAAATATTTGGAGAAGGCGGCGAAGTGAGAAGCTATTTTGCACCTGGACGCGTGAACTTAATCGGTGAACATACAGATTATAACGGCGGTCATGTATTTCCATGTGCGCTGACTATCGGAACCTATGCACTGGTTCGTAAAAGAGAAGACAACAAACTTCGCTTTTATTCCATGAACTTTGAAAAACTTGGCATGGTAGAATCTTCTTTAGATGATCTTGTAGAATCAAAAGCAGCTGGATGGACCAACTATCCAAAGGGAATGATCTGGGCATTTAACCAGAAAGGATTCCCGATTGATAAAGGATTTGATATGCTGCTCTTCGGAAATATTCCCAATGCATCAGGACTCTCCTCTTCCGCTTCTGTAGAAACTGTTACCGGCGTAGCATTAAAAGACTTGTATGAATATGAAGATATTTCCATGATAGATATCGCTCTTTATGGACAGTATTCTGAAAATAATTTCAACAAAGTAAACTGCGGTATCATGGATCAGTTTTCTATCGCCATGGGCAAGAAAGATAACGCCATCTTTTTAGATACAGCAACATTAGAATACACCTACGCACCAATCAAATTGGATGGTATGAAAATTGTCATCGCCTGCAGCAATAAAAAACGTGGATTAGGCGATTCCAAATACAACGAACGCCGTACGGAATGTGAAACAGCTCTTGCTGAACTTCAGAAAGTAAAAGACATCTCATCTCTGGGCGAATTGACAGAAGATGAATTTGACGAAATCCAGGATGCTATCAAAGATTCCACCCGCCGCAGACGTGCTAAACACGCAGTTTACGAAAATCAGAGAACTATTCATGCCGTAAGTGCCCTGCAACATGGTGATATCCAGGAATTTGGAGAACTGATGAACGCCTCCCACATCTCCCTTCGTGATGACTACGAAGTAACAGGTCTCGAACTGGATACCCTGGTAGAAGCAGCATGGAACTTAAACGGAGTCATCGGTTCCCGTATGACCGGAGCCGGATTCGGTGGATGTACCGTCAGTATCGTCATGGATGACGTAGTAGATGATTTTATCAATGTAGTCGGCAGAAACTATAAAAAGAAAATCGGCTATGCAGCCGACTTCTATGTAGTAGAAATCGGAGATGGAGCACGAAGAATTTAGTCCACACCACCCATTGCCCGACACACATACAAATACTGAAAGCACCAAAGATAAAAAGACAGTAAAAATCAATATAAGCATTACTTCAAAGATTCATACACTATGATCTCATAAGGGGAAAAATCATGATACAGAAAAGTATAAAAAAATTACTGGATTACGGATGCAACACAGGATTAATCGAAACAACAGACAGAATTTATGTATCAAATCTGCTGTTAGATCTTTTTAGATTAAATGATTACGAAGAACCAGTCGAAGAAACAGACTCTTCTGATTTGGAAATCATCTTGAAAGAACTCTTAGACTACGCAGCCGAACAGGGCATTCTCGAAGCAGACAGTATCGGCTATCGGGATTTATTCGACGCCCGCATCATGAACTGTCTGGTACCAATGCCAAGCCAGGTCATTCACAAATTCCACGAATTGTACAAAGAAAGTCCGCAGGCAGCAACAGACTACTTCTACAAATTCAGCCAGGATACCGATTACATCCGCCGCTATCGTATCAAAAAAGATCTAAAATGGACCACAGACAGCCCTTACGGTAAAATAGATATCACCATAAACCTGTCAAAGCCAGAAAAAGATCCCAAAGCAATCGCAGCAGCCAAAACAGCAAAACAGACCGGCTATCCAAAATGCCTGCTCTGCAAAGAAAACGAAGGCTTTGCAGGATCCTTAACCCACCCTGCCCGCCTAAATCACCGCATCATCCCTATCACAATCAATCAAAGCGACTGGGGATTCCAGTACTCGCCTTACGTATACTACAACGAGCACTGTATCGTATTCAACGGAGAACACACCCCAATGAAAATCAATCATGCAGCATTCTGCAAACTATTTGATTTCATAAAACAGTTCCCTCACTACTTCATAGGCTCCAACGCAGACCTGCCAATCGTAGGCGGCTCCATCTTAAGCCATGACCATTTCCAGGGCGGACACTACCAATTCGCCATGGCATCCGCACCAATCGAAGAACATTACACCATCCCAGGCTACGAAGACGTCGAAACCGGAATCGTACACTGGCCACTGTCAGTCATAAGAATCCGTCACAAGGACTCCGACCGCCTAATCCAACTGGCCGACCACATCCTGGACACCTGGAGAGCCTACACCGACGAGTCAGCCTGCATCTACGCAGAGACCGAAGGCGAACCCCACAACACCATAACCCCGATTGCCCGCAAAGTAGGCGACACCTTCGAACTGGACCTGGCACTTAGAAACAATATCACCACCGAAGAATATCCCCTTGGAGTCTACCATCCACACCAGGAACTCCACCACATAAAAAAAGAAAACATAGGCCTAATCGAAGTCATGGGACTGGCAGTCCTCCCATCCCGCCTAAAAGACGAGATAGAACAACTAGCCGATGCCATCCTCAACAAAAAAGACCTTCGCGCAGATGAGACCTTAGAAAAACACGCCGACTGGATAGAAAACATCCTGCCAAAACACGAAACCCTAACCGAAAAAAACATCATGGAAATCCTCCAGGAAGAAATCGGTCAGGTCTTCGTAAAAGTCCTAGAAGACGCCGGCGTCTACAAAGTAACAAAAGAAGGCCGCGAAGCCTTCGCCCGTTTCATAAACACCCTATAAAAACTCATAAAAAACACATCCTATCATTCAGGAACCCCGGGACTCACATATACATATGAATTCCGGGGTTCCATACATATCCATACACCCAAATCCCCCCAAAACTCCAATCCCCCAAAAACCCCAAACAACACCCTCCCTATCCCTCCAACAAACTCAGCCTCTAACCTCCCCACTCACCTCAATCCCCGTGCCACAAAGTGGCACGCGCCCTCACTGCCACCCACAAATCCAGCACCTAACCTCCCCACCCACCTCAATCCCCGCGCCACAAAGTGGCACGCGCCCTCACTGCCACCCACAAACTAAGCCTCTCTCCCCTCCTCCGCCAATCCCAGTTTTGCCATACCGGATTTTTCTTTCCTACCCTGCCGCTGCCTCACACAGCGCTTCACACCCTGCCGTAAGACACGTCATATTTTTTGATATAGAATAAGATGATAAAACTCTTAACGCGCAGAACCCGACAAATACAGGGTGGATAGTGTTTACCAAAACACTATCCAAAGCCACACTGAGGTGTGTATGCATCAGCATACATGCCGAATGTGGCTGATCCCTGTATTTGTCGGGTTCTGCACGTTTAGAGTTTTACATCGAAATGATCTATCAAAAAATATGACGTGTCTTACGGCAGGGTGTGAAGCGCTGTGTGAGGCAGGAGCAGGGTAGGAAAGAAAAATCCGGTATGGCAAAACGTCCCCCCTTCCACAACCTACTTCCTCCTAAAAATCTGATACACCACCGAATCCACCAGAAAAATCGCCAAAGCAATCACCCCAGCCAACTGCAAAGTCTCCACAAAATAATTCATCGAAACATTCTGCTGATCCATAATCATATAATACACAATATGATACATCCCGGCCCCAGGAACCAAAGTAAGAATCCCCGGAATAAAAAACACAATCACCGGTGACTTCAGCCACCGGGCACACACATGAGAAGCAATGGCAATAAACACCGCCGCCACAAAAGTCCCCATAGTAACATGATGACTCCTACTGTTAACCAGCAGATACACCAGCCACCCAAGTGCACCAATTCCTCCCGTATACAAAAGATACTTCTTAGGAACCTCAATCAAAATCGAAAAAGAAAAAATCGCCAAAAAAGCACAAATAACCTGAACCACCATTACCGCAGCCCTCCAGTCATAAAAAATCCCAATCCAACTCCAGCAGCAATAGCCGCAGCGATAACAAAAGCCTCAAGAATCTTAGCCCCGGAAGCATTAAAATCCCCCTGCAGCATATCCCGAACTGCATTCGTAATGGCAGCCCCCGGTACCAGCGGCATAATTGACCCAATAATTACCGGATTAATATTAATCTCAACACCCGGAATATTAGAAAACAAAATTGTTCCCCAGGCAATCACCACTGAACAAACCGCATTTGTCAAAAATCCATTCAGATTAATCCGCCTGCCCCCTAAAGTAACCAACGCCACCAAAATACCCACGACAAATGCCACTCCAGCTTCCTCCCAACCACCGCCAAAAAGCACAGAAAAACTTCCTGTACAAACAGCCGTAGCCAGAATCTGCAGCCAGTTATTATAATAATTCGGCTCCATATGCTTCAAATCATGAAAAGCCTCTTTTAAAGTAATCTTATCAGCGCAAAAATTTCTGGAAATACTATTCACCTTATCAATAAAATTCAGATTCGTCCTTCTCTCCCTGATTCTTCGTATCACCGTCAAAGAATCAATTGCAGGATCATCCAAAGTCACCATAATACCTGTAGAAACCACATAAGCCTGGGCCACTTTCAGCTCAGACTTCTTTAATATATGATAAATGGTATCTTCAACCCTATAGATTTCCGCACCATTTTCCAGCATAATCTTACCAGCCAAAACTGCTGTATCCAGCAGTAATTTATAATCCATCTCCCAATCTCTCCATTCACTTTTCGCTCCAAATCAACTTAACCGAAATATAACGCAGCAAGAACCCCTGCTCCTGCTGCGTTATATTTCAATTACTGCTTATTACGAAGAGAACAAACCGTAATATTCTCCTGTTTTAAAGTCTGACGAATACGCTCTACAAAAGCTAAAGCTTTCACTCCATCTCCATGTACACAGATAGAATCCGCCTGAATATCAATATCTTTCCCGGTAATTGCGGTGACTTTACCTTCTTTTATCATCCGTACAACCCGTTTAATAGCATCTTCTTCATCGGTAATCATAGCCCCTTCTTTTCTGCGGTCCACCAGGCTTCCGTCCTCCTCATAAGCCCTGTCAGCAAACACTTCCAAAGCAACCGCCAGTCCCATATCTTTGGCTGCTCTTGCCAGTTCCCCACCGGACAGTGCCAGTACAATCAAGTTCTTATCATACTCATAAATAGCTTCACAGATCCCCTTTGATAGCGCATAATCCTTTGCTGCCATATTATAAAGCGCACCGTGTGGTTTCACATGCTGTAAAGAGACTCCCTGTGCTTTGCACATACCTCCAATAGCACTGATCTGATAAAGTGTATATGCCTTCGCCTCTGCCGGACTAATCTGCATCACTCTGCGTCCAAATCCCATAAGATCCGGCATCCCGGGATGCGCACCAACTTCTACACCCTTCTCTTTTGCCATACGGATTGTCTTTTCCATAACCAATGGGTCTGAGGCATGAAAACCGCAGGCCACATTGGCAGAAGTCACATGGGATATTACAGCTTCGTCATTTCCAATCTTATAAGCGCCAAAGCTCTCTCCCAGGTCGCTGTTTAAATCTACTGTATACATCTTCTTACTCCTTCGCTAATCCAATTTCATCAATTTCTCAATAAAACCGGTATCTGCCTTACCTTCACAGAATACCGGATGTTTCATAATGCCATACTGAAAATCCAGATTCGTCTGTACGCCCATAATAACCATCTCATCCAGAGCAGAACGCATCTTCTGCAATGCTGCTTCACGAGTAGGGGCATGTACAAGTACTTTCGCTATCATACTATCATATTCTGATGGAATTGTATATCCCGTATATAAAGCAGTATCCACACGCACACCATTTCCAGCCGGAAGATGCATATGGGTAACTGTGCCCGGACTTGGCATAAAGTTTTTCTCAGGAATTTCCGCATTGATACGACACTCTATGGCATGTCCGCGAAGCAGTACATCCTCCTGTTTGAAGCTTAACTCCTGTCCCATGGCTATTCTAATCTGTTCTATGATCAAATCTGTACCGGTCACTAATTCTGTCACACCATGCTCTACCTGAATTCTGGTATTCATCTCCATAAAGAAGAATTCTCTCTGCGGATTCAAAATAAACTCTATAGTTCCCGCATTAGTATATCCCACCGTCTTTGCAGCAAGAACAGCGTACCGGTTCATCTCTTCTCTCATCTTGGGTGTGATTGCCGGAGATGGTGACTCTTCTATCAATTTCTGATGATTTCTCTGTACCGAACAATCACGTTCTCCCAGGGCTGCCACATTTCCAAAATTGTCTGCTATAATCTGAATCTCCACATGCCTTGGATTTTCCACAAATCGCTCGATATACATGGTATCATCGCCAAAAGCGTTGGCAGATTCTCTCTGAGCCATATTAAACTGAAATTCGAATTCGTCTGGTCCTAAGGCCACACGCATACCCTTGCCGCCACCGCCGGAAGAAGCTTTAATCATAACGGGATAACCAATCTTTTCTGCCAGTTTTTCCCCTACTGCTGCGTCATATACAGGTTCCTTTGTTCCTGGTACTACCGGAACGCCTGCATCCATCATGGTTTTTCTAGCCTGGGATTTATTACCCATGCGATCTATAACTTCCGCTGTAGGTCCGATAAATGTGATATGATTTTCTTCACACATACGCACAAAGGTACTGTTTTCTGAAAGGAATCCAAAACCCGGATGAATGGCATCCGCCCCCATATTCTGGGCTGCTGCGATAATACGCTCCATATTCAGATAATTATTTCTGGCAGGGCCCTCTCCGATACAGATACGCTGATCTGCCAGTTTTACATGCAGACTCCTGGCATCTTCTTTGGAATAAACAGCCACACTGCGGATTCCCATGTTACGGCAGGCCCGGATGATGCGTACTGCAATCTCTCCACGATTTGCAATTAATATTTTCTTAAACATGGTTCTCCTCCTTTCGCCCTTATAATTTCTTTACGCGAAACAGAGGCTGACCATATTCCACTTTCTGTTCGTTACTTACTAATATTGCTTCAATCTCACAATCGTATTCACAGTCAATCTCATTCATCATCTTCATAGCCTCTAAGATGCAGACCGTACGTCCTGCCTTGATGATATCTCCGACTTTTACAAATGCCGGTACATCAGGAGCTGCAGCACTGTAAAATGTACCTACAATTGGTGATGTAATAAATAATTCTTCTTCCTCTGGCTCCTCCTGAGTCTGTACCGTGGTCACTGGGTCCATAGCCATATTCTCTCCAACCTGTGGTGCCGCATATTTTTGTTTGCTCATGGAGATTTTCAGATTTCCTTCTTTAATGGTCAACTCTGTCAATGATGAATTTTCTAATATTTTAACTAAGCCTTCAATCTTTTCTAAATCCATTTTTGTACCTCACTTTTTCTTTTATATTTACTCTTTTCTGTAGAATGGATATTCAAAATCCACTTCACAGCTTTTTTTATTCAAATAATGTACTGACACGCTTTGCCACCAGTCTGCTGTCTAATACTTCTTTACATGGTTTATGAATCAGCTTTCTCAACTCATCCATTTCCTTGATTTCTTCAAGGAGCAGTCTCTGCGCTTCCTGAACTGAAATCGCCTGAAAATGAACTTTATAATCAGTCTTGGCCTGTACCAGTTTTGGTATATCCACAGATGCTACAGTGGCAATCTTAGCATATCCACCAGTTGTCTGACGGTCTGCCAGAAGTATGATAGGCTTTCCGTGAGACGGTACCTGTACAGATCCAAAAGTAATTCCATCTGAAATAATATCCGCTGTATCCTTATATGCAATAAACGGACCTTCCAGGCGGCATCCCATACGGTCAAAATCCGCTGTTACCATATATTCTTCATTTAAAAAAGTCTCAATTCCCTGTTTAGTAAAATGATCATCCTGCGGTCCCATAACAACTCGAAGAGTAACTTTCTCTTCTTCAAAGATATCTCCTTCTACCTGTCTTGATAGGAAATACGGCAAATATCTTCGTTTGATACGGAACCCTATATAATCTTCTTCCTTTAGTTTTCTCCCCTTAAATCCACCAATATGACTGCGGCAGTTAGTCGAACGGCTGCCCATAACTACCGGTATATCCAGATAACTGGAAAATGCGATATAGGTTCTGCTTCCGCTTCTTGCACTGTTAAGCTGTAAAATATCACCCTTATGCATATAAATAGCTGTATACATAGGTGCCGGTTTCTTATTAATCGTCGGCTGCATATCTGCCCCTGTAATGGCAATAATTGTCTCAGAAGTAAATTCCAGTTTTGGTCCAATAAAAGTTGCTTCTAATACCGGCTCATTCTCTGGATTGTCTAATAAAAGATTCGCTATTTTAAAAGAACGGATATCCATAACTCCTGTCACACCAAACCCCTGACTCTGATACCCTGTTCTTCCCAGATCCTGTACCGTAGTCAGCATTCCGGGTTTTAATATTCGAATTCCCACTGTTAAGCACCTCCTTTATGAACGGTGCACTCGTATTCATTTCGTTCCACCAGTTCTTTAATTCTATCATATTCAGCCTCATCCACAGGCACAAATCGAATGTAATCTCCTGCTTCAAATAAAATCGGAACTTCCCTATCCGGATCATAAGTCTTTACCGGCGTCATTCCTATCAGCTGCCATCCTCCAGGCGAATCTAAGGGATAGATGCCCGTCTGAGAACCACCGATTCCTACACTCCCTGCGCTGATTTTAATTCTTGGATTGGCCAGACGTGGGGTATGAAGACGTTCATCCAGGCCACCCAGATAAGAAAATCCAGGCAAAAATCCCAGCATATAAATCAGGTAATCCTTAGAGGAATGCAGCGCAATAACCTCTTTTGGTGTCATATTCGCATGTTTAGCCACAGTGTCCATATCTGGTCCATATTCGCCGCCATAACATACAGGTATCTCTATAACCCGCTTTTCATTCTCCTCAGATGCAGTATCCACTCTAAGAAGCTGCTCCATACGTGTTTTAATCTCTTCGTAAGTAATGATTCTTGGATCATAACTTACAAGCAGTGAACAAAAGGCCGGAATCACATCCACCACACCCTCCACATGCTGTTCTTTCATCAACTGGACAAGATTTGTAATCCGTCGGTTTATATCCGGACTGATTTCATTTCCAAACTCCAGCAGTATGGCAGAATCACCTGCCGTTAAGATTCTTATATCCTGCATTATTTTACTCCTTTACTCTTTGTGCACAAAAGGATGTAATCTGTCTCTGACTACACCCTTTTGCGCACAATTAGGGCACCTGCCCTTTATTTTATTAATTATTTTGTACAATCCTTATGCAAACAGATTTCCCAGGTTTGCCAAAGAAGTAATTCCCAGATAAGCTGCCAGACATACTACAATAATTCCCAATATAAAAAGCCATCGTGGATGTCTGTAACCTTCTCCCATAATATTTTTCTTCTGAGATGCAACCAGACATACACCTAAAGTTACAGGAAGTATTAATCCATTTAGGGCACCTGCAAGAACCAGAAGTTTTGCCGGCTGTCCTAAGAAAGCCATAACAACAGTTGACAGTGCAATGAATCCTATGGTAATCCATTTTTCATTCTGTGCAATAACCGGATGCAGTGTCTTTAAGAAAGATACGGAAGTATATGCTGCACCAATAACAGAAGTAACAGCTGCACACAAAAGTACCAGACCAAAGAAACGGTATCCTAACTGACCTGCCCCCTGCTTGAATGCATCCGCTGCCGGATTTGCAGAATCTAATGTCACACCTTTGACAACCACACCAAAGATAGCCAGGAATAAGAAGATACGTACAACCGTAGCAATTCCAATTCCCATGATAGAACTCTTCGTGATTTCACCTAAGTTTTCTTTCTTCGTAATACCGCCATCAATCAAACGATGTGCACCGGCAAATGTAATATATCCACCAACGGTTCCACCAAGTAAAGTCAGAATAGCCGGGAATAAAGCTACCGGACCTGAAGAAGGGATAAAGGTTTCCTTTATAGCTGTACCAACAGGTGGTTTAACAATTACAATTACGATAAAGATTACAACTATCATGACTCCGCCTAAGATCTTTGTCAAGGTATCCATAGCTTTTGTCGCATTTTTCAAAAGGAATACAACGATAGCAATACATCCTGTGAGAATGCATCCAACAGTTGTCGGTAATCCCAATAAGGTATTAAAGCCCAGGGAACCACCACCAACATTACCGATGTTAAATACAAGACCACCTAAGACAATCAATACTGCCACAAAGTAGCCAAGCCCCGGTAATAGCTTGTTTGCCACGTCCTGTCCACGCATACCAGAGACACACAATACACGCCATACATTCAACTGAACCACCACAGACAGCAGAATAGAAACTAAGATAACAAATCCGAAACTTCCCTGAAAATCATTGGTAAACTTCGCTGTCTGGGTAAGAAAACCAGGACCAATTGCTGATGTTGCCATGATGAAAGCTGCACCTAAGAGTGCGCCTCCGTTCTTTTTCTTTTCAACCATACTATATCCTCCTCAGATTTGGGATGTTGCGTAACTTTAATTCTTTATATATATGTGCAGTCTATATAAAAAATTTTCTATGGTTACTGTATCCCTTACTATAGTACTAAATTATATTTCAATTTTACAAAATTTTCAAGCAATTTTCTTTTTGCTTTGCACAATTTAATGTTTTCAGCTGACAATTTCCTTATTTTTTACTTCTTTTTTGATTTTATTCGTATTATCATACTAGAATATACGCAAATATTACTATAATTTAACTCAGATTATATCTGAGAAATTGTGTAATTATATAATTTTTGTCGTCCACTTAGAGCAATCCCACACCTCTGAGACCACATCCTGATAAAACTCAGGTTCATGACAGATTAAGAGTATACTTCCTTTGTATGCCAGGAGTGCTCTCTTAAGTTCGTCCTTTGCTTCCACATCCAGATGATTCGTCGGCTCATCTAAAAGCAGAATATTTGTCTCCTGATTAATAAGCTTACAAAGCCTTACCTTAGCCTGTTCTCCACCACTTAATACCTGTACCTGACTTTCAATATGCTTGGTTGTCAGACCACATTTTGCCAGTGCGGAACGCACTTCATACTGAGATAGGGAAGGAAATTCTTTCCAGATTTCCTCTATACAGGTAGTTCTGTTTCCCGGTGCCATCTCCTGCTCAAAGTATCCAATCTGTAAGTTTTCCCCCAGTTCCACGGACCCTTTGAGCGGTTTAATCAGACCCAGAATACTCTTTAGAAGTGTTGTCTTACCAATTCCATTCGCTCCCACCAGTGCAATCTTATGACCTCGTTCCATGGACAAATTCAATGGTTTTGACAGTGGTTCATCATATCCAATTACCAGATTCTCTGTCTCGAAGATATATTTGCCCGGTGTACGGCCCTGTTTAAAATTAAATTCCGGCTTTGGCTTTTCAGCTGCAAGTTCAATGACATCCATCTTGTCTAATTTCTTCTGTCTGGACATGGCCATATTACGTGTAGCTACTCTGGCTTTATTTCGTGCTACAAAGTCCTTTAATTCATTGATCTCCTGCTGCTGTTTCCGATAAGCGGCCTCAAGCTGGGATTTTTTAACAGCATATACTTCCTGGAATTTATCGTAATCGCCCACGTAGCGATTCAGTTCCTGATTTTCCATATGATAGATTAAATTAACCACTTCATTTAAAAATGGAATATCATGAGAAATCAGAATAAATGCATTTTCATAATCCAGAAGATACCGCTTCAACCAGGCTATATGAATCTCATCCAGATAATTTGTCGGCTCATCTAACAATAAAATATCCGGTTTTTCCAAAAGCAGTTTTCCAAGAAGAACCTTCGTACGCTGTCCACCGCTTAAATCCGTCACATCCTTATCAAGTCCGATTTCCAGAAGACCTAAAGCTCTTGCCACCTCTTCTACCTTCGCATCAATCACATAAAAATCATGCAGCGTAAGGGTATCCTGAATCGTCCCTAACTCATCCATAAGACGCTCCATCTCATCTGCATCCACCTCACCTAAGCGGTCGCAGATTTGATTCATATGTTCCTCCATATCATAGAGATATGCAAATGCGGATTTCAATACATCCTCTATGGTCATACCTTTCTCCAAGACTGTATGCTGGTCTAAATATCCCACACGGACATTTTTCGCCCACTCCACCTTACCTTCATCCGGCATAAGCGATCCTGTTACAATATTTAAAAAGGTTGATTTTCCTTCTCCATTTGCTCCCACCAGGCCAATGTGTTCTCCTTTCAGAAGACGAAATGACACATCCGTAAAAATTGCTCTGTCTCCAAATCCATGAGACAGATGTTCTACATTCAATATACTCATATTATAATTAGTGTCTGCTGATTAAACAGTTTGCGGCTCAAAATCAGCAGGTGTATTCTATCAGTCCCAAAATCCAAATCAAGACAAAATGTATTCGTGCCTGAATCTTAAAAAGATTCGTCACAAATA
>JAQVHQ010000030.1 GCA_028696165.1 Lachnospiraceae bacterium
TTAACAATTATGTCCTACGTAGGAACTGCAAAAAAGCATGGAATTAATGCTTACAAAGCAATTCAAAATGCAATAGCAGGTACCCCAGAAATCACTTTTGACTAATGGGGTACTGAACAGTTACAAAGAAACATAGCTTCCATGTGTCAGAGAAACCAATCTGCCTTCTGCATCGGTAATCTTCCCAAAGTCCACATCGGCATTATTGAACATGGAGAAGATATTTTCCGGTCCCTTTGCAATCTCACTAACTTTTGCCAGCACAGCTTCCATCTCTTCCGAAAGAATATGTTTCTTATCTTTTAGTTTTTCCAGAATATAGCGCTTGTATAACTGCAATTCTTTATTTTCTTCCAGATATTCCATGAGTTTTTCTTCTGGAATGGATAACAGTTCCGGCTCCACAAAGGACGTCACATCCCCAACCAGTGTGAGTACACGCTGGGCTTTTCCTGCCATCTGCTGATATACACCGTTTGCAGTATCTTCATGATATTTCTGGTTCGCATATACATAGACGCTCTCTAAACTGCAGTTTAATTCGTCCTGCTTTTTCAGCACTTCATAAAGCGCTGCGCTGCTGTTCTCCATAGTACCTTTACAGCCGTAAAAAGCTTCCGCCAGACTCGTTATCTTCTGATAATCTGCTTCCCAGGCTGCGTCATCGCAGTACATATCCTCCAGCTTCCATTTATCTTTTTCTAAGATTTCATCTCTTGTACGTACATCATTTTCCAAATTCATAATAAGACCTCCTGTTCAAAACTATTTTCTTATTATAGCTCAAATAATAAAACAAACAAACCATTTATTTTGCAATAATACCTCAATAATTTTCCATAAAAATCATCTCCAAATATCATATAATATTCCGCTTGACAATCTCGCTCTTTGATTGTACTATTTAGTTAATACAATAATACAGAAGAAGGAGGAAGGTTCTATGGCTTGGAATTTAGATTCCCAACGACCCATCTATGCGCAGATTATCGAGCGTGTACAATATGACATCGTATCTGGTCATTATAACCCCGGCGACAAACTGCCGTCCGTACGTGAACTGGCCTGTGAAGCATCTGTAAATCCTAACACCATGCAGAAAGCACTCTCTGAACTTGAACAGAGTGGTCTGGTTTACAGCCAGCGAACAACGGGACGTTTTATCACTAAAGACACCAGCTGTATCCGGAAAATTCGTGAAGAACTTGCAAAACAGCAGGTACTTGAGATGATTCGCAGGATGAAACAGTTAGGTTTTACAAAAGAAGAAACCTTAACATTAATGGATAAGATTTATGAGGAGGCTACTTATGAGCACACTATTGGAGTGTAAAAATCTCTCAAAGAGATATGAAAAAGGGATGGCACTCTCTGATTTGAACCTCAAATTAGAAAGCGGCCGTATTATTGGACTGCTGGGTCCTAATGGAAGCGGCAAGACTACGCTGCTCAAACTAATCAATGGTTTACTGGTTCCCACTTCCGGAGAAGTGCGGATTCTGGGCAACACGCCCGGTGTGGAGACGAAATCAGTGATTTCTTATCTCCCGGACCAGACTTATCTGTCCGCTAATCAGAAAGTCACACAGATTATTGACACTTTTGCTGATTTTTATGCAGACTTTGACCGCAGCCGCGCATACCATATGCTGCAAAAGCTGAATATTCAGCCTTCCGAACGGCTAAAGACCATGTCGAAAGGTACCCAGGAAAAGGTCCAGCTGATTCTGGTCATGAGCCGCCGGGCAAAGCTATACTGTCTGGATGAACCCATTGCCGGAGTGGATCCTGCAGCAAGAGATTACATCCTTACCACGATTTTAAATAATTACGCAGAAGATGCCACCATACTAATCTCCACTCATTTGATTCAGGATATTGAAAACATACTGGACGAAGTTGTGGTTTTACAAAACGGCAAATTAAAGCTGCAGGCATCGGTGGAAGATATCCGTATGGAACGGGGCGTTTCCATTGACACGATGTTTCGGGAGGTGTTCAAATGTTAGGAAAATTAATAAAAAGAGAATGGACCAGCAATTATAAAGGATTACTCCTGCTGCACGCAGGGCTGCTGCTTCTTTGCACCATTGGGCACTTTATACTTGCACCATATGTGCACTCAGCTATTGCAAACAGTAACGATGTATCTGTATCCTCTGCACCTTACATGATTCTTATGACTGCTTACATACTCGCCATCATAGCAGTATCTTTTGCCACACAGTTGATCATGGTTTTCCGTTATTACCGTACTATGTATGGAAAAGAAGGTTATCTGACACACACACTGCCAGTTACCCCTGTGCAGATATTATTTTCGAAGGGCCTTATTTTCTTCGTATGGTATGTGATTGATTTTGCAGTCATTATCGTCTCTGCATGCCTGCTCTTTTCAGCCAGTCCCTTTCAGGCAGAGCTTTTGACTTACGTCGATGATTTGGCAGCACATATGGGAATATCCACCGGGTTTTTATATGGATTTGTTATCGGGTACATGATTCTTGCCATTATATATGCTATTTCTATGTTTTACTGCAGTGTGAATATTGGCTGCCTGTTTCATACCCATAAGATTGTCGCATCTATTGTCACTTACTTTTTAATTTATATCGTAACACAGATACTCAGCACAATTATATTGATGTGTACCTCCTACTTGCCAAATGTATTAAATGCATCCAATCAAAGCAGTCCTTATCCGCCAGACGGATTTAAAGACATCTTCGGATATACAGGCATTCTGAGTGTGGTTCTTTGTATTGTATTTATCACTGTAAGCGGGTACATCTCTTCCAGAAAATTAAATCTGGATTAGTTCATAACACGTTGACTGTATAAAACCGCGATATCTCTAGAGGAGGGAAACTATGTTATCTATTTCACATTTAACAAAAACTTATAAAGGAAATAAAGCAGCTGTCGATGACTTGTCACTTACTATTGAAAATGGGGATATTTATGGTTTCATCGGCCATAATGGAGCTGGTAAAACTACTACTATCAAGTGTATCATGGGAATTTTGGATTATGAGCGGGGTGAAATCACTCTGGATGGTCACTCTATTAAGAAGGAACCCATCTACTGCAAATCACAGATTGCCTATATACCGGATAATCCGGACATCTATGAACACTTAACCGGTATTCAGTATCTGAATTTTATATGTGACATCTATCAGGTATCGAAAGAACAGCGAGACAGAGACATCAAAAAATTCGCAGATGCTTTTGAGATGACTTCTCATTTGGGAGATTTAATCAGTTCTTATTCGCATGGTATGAAGCAAAAATTAGCACTGATTTCTGCTTTTGCTCACGAACCAAAGCTCTTGATTTTAGACGAACCTTTTGTAGGTCTGGATCCCAAGGCCAGTCTGCTGCTCAAGGAAACCATGCGGGAATTGTGCACAAAAGGCTGCTCTATCTTTTTCTCCACTCACGTATTGGAAGTGGCGGAAAAGTTATGCAACAAGATTGCTATTATTAAAGACGGGGCTTTAATCACAGCCGGTTCAACAGCTGAATTAACCCATGGAAAATCTTTGGAAGAGGTATTTATGGAGGTGGTTCAATAATATGAAGAAAGTGTGGACTTTATTAAAGACAGACTGCTGCAATATTCTTGGACTCAATACTCTGCGCTATTCAAAGGATTCGAAGGCAAAGCGCCGTTCCATCACCCTGATGATTGCCTATGCAGCCGTCTTAATCATGCTGGTTGCCTATCCGCTTTTGCTGGCCAATGGATTACGGGCCATGAACGTTCATGATTTGATTCCTGAATATTTTCTGTGTATTACCAGCCTGATTATCTTCTTCTTTTCCTTCTTTCAGGCAGGCGGCTATCTGTTTCAGACGAAGAATTTTGATATGATTGTATCTCTTCCACTTAAGCCAGGTGTTATATTATTCAGCCGTTTTCTCAGGCTGTATCTTGGTTACTTTGGCATGACCGTATTAGTCATGGTTCCAAGCAGTATCTTATATGGAAGATGGACAGCAAAAGGGGGCAGCTATTATGCTATGCTCTTTATCAGCTGCATTTTAATTCCGCTGATTCCCATGGCTTTGGCATCCTTGTTTGGAAGTCTCATTCACGCATGGACCGTACGTCTAAAACACAGAACTCTTTTTTCAACGGTTGCCAATCTGCTTTTGATGGTTGTTATTCTTGGAATGAGCTGGGGGCCTTCTTTTTTCGCAAATAGGATTTCACTGGACCAGGTAATGAATTTTTCTGATACGATGTCTCAGCAGATTCTAAGGTATTATCCTCCTGCTGCACTTTTTAACAGTGCCCTGGTAAATGGAAATGCGGTATCTTATCTTTTGTTTGCAGTTTTATCCATCCTGCTTTTCCTTCTGTTTTTTGCTGTTGCAAGCTGGAAATATATGTACATTTGCCAGAATATGCAGGTTCATGAGGCTTCCGGTAATTATAAATTCAAAGGACTGAAGACAAATTCCATCGGGAAGGCCTTGTATCTGAAGGAGTTAAAATACTATTTTTCCTGCCCTATCTATATCATGAATACGATTGTCGGGTATCTGTTTATTATAGTTGCTACTGTGGTTGTTTTAATCATGGGGGATCCTTCGCGGGCTATGGAGCTTCCTTTTTCCATATTGGATTATGTTCCGTTTGTCATGGTGTTTTTGTGCTGTATGTCTTCTACGACTGCCTCTTCTATTTCTCTGGAAGGTGCCCACTGGTGGCTGCCGCTTTCACTTCCGGTTTCTACGCGGGATATTATGAAGAGTAAGCTTCTGGTAAATATGACTCTGGCGGTTCCTACTATTGTGCTGTGTAATATTGCTTTGCAGATTCGATTTGGATTTGTGTGGTATGAATTTCTTTTGAATATGATTATTCCTGTTGTTTGCTGTTTTTATATTAGTGTGCTTGGATTGGTTATGAATTGCAGGTATCCTTTGTTTGAATGGAAGTCGGAGGTGGTTCCGGTTAAGCAGGGCGGGGCTACTATGCTTACTATGTTGATTGGGTCGTTGTCTTTGGCGCCTTTTGTGGGAGTTGTGGCTTTGTGCAGTGCACTGCTGCCGGGGTTGGTTTTGTTTATGGAAGTCATGATGACTGGGATTTTGGGGGTTGCAGGAGCTGCTTTATTTTACTATCTGAGTGGGATGGATTTGAAGAGGTTGTGATGGGGAGTGGGGGAAGGGACGTTATCAAAGGCGGACAGAGCAAGGCGGTATCGTCCCCATCCTTTGGACAGGAGAATTCGCCGAGAAAATCTAAGCGCGCCAGGGCCATTGAGCCGGAGTGCAAGACACATTCAGCCTGTATGCTGATGCATACAGGCTTCAAGGTGTCTTCGATAATGCGTTTTGTAAACGCATTACCGCTCCGTCTCAATAGCCCTGGCGCGCTAAGATTTTCTAACAGCTTTTCTATGCCAAGGGATGGGGACGATACCGCCTTGCTCTGTCCGCCTTTGATAACTGGGGACGGCTGGAGGCGGGTTTTAACGGTTGCAGACATTATGGGGTGGTGGGAAGGCGCGTGCCATGGGATGGCACGGGGCTTGTGGGGTGGGGGAGGTTAGAGGCTTAGTTTGTTGTGGGGAGCTTGGAGTTTGTCTGTTTTGCCTTTACCTTTTTTCCTTGTTTTCGCATTTTTTCCTTTTTTGTTGCTTGATTTTCTTTGTTATGGCTTTTCTTTGGTTTTTTATTTATTCTATAACTTGAATTCTGTTTTTGTGTCGCTTAGGGCTTCGTCTAGTCTTTGGATTACTGCTTCCATCTGTTCCTGGGTGATTACTGCTGGTGGCTCGAAGCGGATGCACTTGGCGTTTACCAGGGTTCCTGCTGTGAGGACTCCTCTTTGGAACATTCCTTTGGCTACGCTGTAGCCTACATCGCTTTGTACGAATTCTACTGCCAGCATCAGGCCGGTTCCTCTTACGTCGTCGATGACTGTTGGATATTTTTCTTTTAGTTTTATCAGTCCTGCTTTTAGGAATTCTCCTTTTGTTTTACAGGTTCCCGGGATGTCGTTTTCTATCATGTATTTGATGGTTGCTATGGCTGCGGCGCAGCAGACTGGGTTGCCTCCGAAGGTTGGGGAGCCTAGCAGCCATGGGTTGTCGATTAGTTCCTGTGTCCACATTGGTGGTCTGCAGATGATTCCGGTGATTGGCATGATTCCGCCGCCGAATGCTTTTCCGAAGGTCATGATGTCTGGTGTTACGCCTTCTGCTTCGCAGCGGAAGAAGGTTCCGGTTCTTCCCATTCCTGTCTGGATTTCGTCGAAGATTAGGGCTACTCCGTATTCGTCACAGATTGCTCTGAGTTCTTTTAGGTATCCTGCCGGGGGGACGATGACTCCGGCTTCGCCCTGGATTGGTTCTACGATTACGGCTGCTACTTTTTCTCCTACGGCTGTCAGGTTGCGGATGGCTTTTCTGGCATCTTCTGCATTGCCGTATTCTACGTGCTGTACCTGCTGTACCATTGGTGTGTATGGGGTCCGATAGGTGTTTTTTCCTCCCATGGAGATGGCGCCCATGGATTTTCCGTGGAATGCGCCTACTGTGGAGATGTACCATCTGCCGCCTGTGGCTATTCGTGCCAGCTTCAGTGCCATTTCTACGGCTTCTGCTCCACCGTTGGTGAAGAAGCAGTATTGTAAGTCTCCCGGGGTGATTCCTGCTACTGCTTTTGCAAGATAGCCTCTTAATGGGTCGAGCAGTTCCTGTGAGTGCAGTGCCTGATGATCCAGCTGTGCCTTTACAGTCTCTAATATTTCTTCATTACGATGTCCGGTTGTATAGATTCCAAATCCACCCAGACAGTCTATAAATTCTTCTCCGTAAAGTCCTTCGCATACGCTGTCATGATCGGTCCACTCCAGTACTGCGGAATTGGTGGATACGGATTTACGATATTTTAACCATCCAGGACTTACGTAATTATCAAAATAGTCTATGGTCTCTTTTGTCATTAACTCTTTGTCTGTATCCTCTAGTTTGTCGCTGTGGATATAGCCTATTACTCGCTCTAACTCTTTGCTTACTTCTGTATAATCCATAGTTCCTCCTCGTCATTTCTGACTTTTATTTTAATTTTCATACCAGCCTACGACACCAGGTGTCAGGTTGATATTGATTTGTTTTACTTCCTGATATTCTTCCAGTCCGTGAATTCCCAGTTCTCTTCCGATACCGCTCATCTTGTAACCACCCCATGGTGCTTCGTTGAAGGTTGGATTGTAGCAGTTTATCCATGTGATTCCGGCACGGATTTCTTTGATGACTGTCATGGCTCTGGTTAGGTCTGAGGTAAATACTGCACCTGCCAGTCCATAATCGGTGTCATTGGCAAGGGCTATTGCTTCTTCCTGTGTTTTAAAGGTCTGTATCGTTACTACCGGGCCAAATATTTCTTCTTTTACAATCTTCATATCCGATGTGCAATTGTCAAATATCGTTGGTCTTACGAAATACCCTTTGGCACATTCCCCTTCTGTATAACGTTCTCCGCCGCATACCAGGAGAGCTCCCTCTTCTTTTCCGCTTTCTATGTAGGAAAGCACTTTATTCATATGAGCTTCGCTGATTAATGGACCCATATCCGGATTATTGACCGGATTGCCTATGGTCATGGCATTGGCTTTGGCTGCCAGTTTCTTTACGAATTCATCTTTGATAGATTCTTCTATGATGATTCGGGAACCTGCTGAGCAGACTTCGCCCTGGTTAAAGAAGATTCCAATCATAGCCCACTCTACTGCACCATCTATATCTGCATCGGCAAATATTACATTTGGTGATTTTCCTCCCAGCTCTAAGCCGATTTTTTTCACATTAGAGGCTGCGGCTCTCATAAGTCCCTGTCCAACCCTGGTACTTCCGGTAAATGTCACCATATCTACATCTTTGTTTTCACCTAATTCATTACCTACTGCCGAACCCGGGCCCTGTACCAGATTGACACTTCCGGCAGGCATGCCTACCTGGTCGAATATTTCAAATAGCTTTACCGTAGATAATGGTGTCTTGCTGCTTGGCTTAAATACAATGCTGTTTCCTGCTGCCATTGCCGGAGCCAGTTTCCATACTGCCATAAGGAATGGATAATTCCATGGAGTAATCTGTGCACATACGCCAACCGGTTCATGTACGGTGTAGGAATGCATCTTTCCAAACCCTTCGTTTACGTCATAGACACCGCCATAAGGAGCTTTGATTAATCCTGCGTAATAGCGGAAAGTGTGGATTCCATCATCTATATCGCCTTCTGCTTCTCTTAATGGTTTTCCATTATCCAAGGTGTCCAACATGGCGAATTCATCTTTGGCTGCCTCGATTGCATCTGCGATTTTTAATAAGAAATCTCCGCGAGTCTGGGAATCCATATCCCTCCATTCACGGGTCACATAGAAGGATTTCTTAGCCGCTGCAATTGCCTTTCTTGTGTCATCCAAACTGCTTTCGAAAACTTTTGCAAAAACTTCCCCATTGGCCGGATTGATTACATCAAAGGTTTTTCCCGAACTGCCCTCACTCCACTGGCCGTCGATATACATTTTTTTTGCTTCCATCTTATCACAATCCCTTCTTTGCTATTTTAAATATCTTCTTTCTGCTTATGTATCTATTTATTTCTTCAATTCTGTCCACATCTGATCATAGACTGCCAGTGTATCATTATCCAGGTTCTGGATAAACTCTCCATTTGAAATCACATCAGCTGGCGGATTCTTCGCTTCATTGTCTGAATATTCACTTCCAAGCAGTTCTATGGCTGCATCATTTGGATTCAGATATGGAAATTCTTCCGATACGGCTTTAGATGTCTCTGCATCCAGCATATAGTTGATGAATTTCATAGCGTTATCATAATTTTTTGCTCCCTTTGGAATACTCCAGTTATCTAAGAACAGATAAGCGCCTTCCTCCGGGTACACAATCTGAATACTTGGATTTTCTTCCATAGCCAGAGCAATCTCAGCACTCCAGCAGTAAGCCATATCGCAGTCTCCTGAGATCAATGCTGATTTCGGGCTGTCACTGTCATATAATTTGATATTCTCTTTTAATGTGAGGAGTTTTGTCTTTACTTCTTCCAGTTTCGTTGGATCACTTTCACTCATGGAGTATCCCATACTTCGTTCTGTCATACCTATTACAGCTCTAAAATCGTCTAAAACTACCATGGAATCAGCAAAAGCCGGGTTAAATAAATCATCATAGGAAGTTACTTCTTCTGTGATTTTATCTGTATTTACTGCAATTGCAGCTACACCGCCAAGATATGGTACGGAGTACTCTCCTGTTGGATCATAACTTGGATTTAAGTATGCTTCTCCGATATTTCCGATGTTGGTCAGCTGCTCACTGTCTAATTTTTCCAGCATATCCTGTGAGATTAACTGTTCTACCATATAATCACTAGGCTGGATGATATCATAGGCACCCTCATCTTCTGATTTTACTTTTGCAAGCATATCTTCATTTGAAGAAAAGGTGGAGACATTTACTTTGATTCCTGTCTCTTCCTCAAATCCTGAGATTACAGAATCCGGAACATATTCTGTCCATACAAAGACATTTAACTCACCATTTTCTCCACCGGCTGACGAGGAACTTCCGCCACAGCCAGTTACCATTGCCATTACCATGGACGCTGCCACTACCATACAACAAATTTTCTTTTTCATAATCTTTTCCTCCTACTGTTTGTTCTTTGTAAAGATACCACTTTGCGTCAATATAACTAAAACTACCGTTCCCAGAAGAATCAATGTGGATAATGCATTCACATCAGGTGCTACACCGCTTTTTATACTTTCCATAACCTTTAATGGATAGGTCTTGGTCTGCCCATTTGTAAAATAACTGATGATTACATCATCGATAGATAAGGTAAATGCAAGTAAAGCTCCGCCTCCGATTCCAGGTGCCAGTACCGGAAGTGTTATATTAAAAAATGTCTTAATCCGATTTGCTCCCAGGTCCATAGATGCTTCTTCAATGGAATTATCATAACCAGATAACCGGGCACGAACATTGAAGATAACATATGGTATGGAGAAAGTGGTGTGAGCTAATACCAGTGTCAGCACGCCTCTTGGAATATGCGTATTGGTAAATAAAGTAAGTAAGGATATACCCAGAACAATTTCCGGTATTACCACCGGTATGTAAAGCAGTCCGTCAATAGCTGATTTTCCTTTGAATTTGTATTTATACATTCCAACAGCTGCGATGGTTCCGATACAGGTTGCCAGCAGCGTACTGCATATGGCAATCAATATGGTGTTTCCAAAGGAACTTAAAAGTGCTGTGTTGTCAAAGAGTTTCATATACCAGTCAAAGGTAAATCCCTTCCAGCTTAAATATGGTTTCGATGTGGTTGCATTGAAGGAATTGACCACAATTACTATAATTGGAAGGAATAAGAACAGATATACCAGTGTACAGAAGATGATACTGCTTACTTTCTTGACTCCCCGTTTGCTCTGTCTGCTCATCTTCTACACCCCCAAACTGTCCATATCGCCGCCGCATTTCTGATAAAGTTTTACCAGAAGCAGGGTGAGTGCAATTAATATAATAGAAAGAGCTGCGCCTAGCGGCCAGTTATTACCGCTCTGGAACTGTCTTTCAATCAGGTTACCGATTACATCCGCATTACCGCCGCCCAGGATATCAGATACAAAGAAGAATCCAAGACAAGGGATAAATACCATAATCGAACCGGAGAAGATTCCGCTTGCGGTCAGTGGAAGTATAACTTTCAGAAAAGTAGTTTTCCCTCTGGCACCCAAATCTGAGGATGCTTCCAATAAATTGGTATCCAGTTTTTCAATTGCTGTGTAAAGGGGCAACACCATAAATGGAAATAAGCAATACACCATACCAAGTACTGTAGTCCCTCTGTTAAATAAAAATTCTATAGGAGCACCTGTCAGATGCAGTGTCTGCAAAGTGTTGTTCAGCCATCCATTTGTTCCCAGGAAAGTTCTCCAACCATAGATACGAATCAAGGAGTTCGTCCAAAATGGAATGATAACCAACATGTAGAGAATCGCTTTTTTCTTGCTCAACGTTCTCGCAATTATGAAGGAAAATGGATAAGCGATTACGATACAGATTAATGTTGTGAGAAATGCAATTAAAAGTGACTGCAGATATATCTGTACATAATTGGCATCGAACAATCTTCGATAATTATCCAATGTAAATTGAAACTGCACATTGTAATGTGAATCCAGCGAGCAGAAGCTCATTACCAATACATACAAGAGTGGAATGGCTACAAAGAATGCCAGCCAGAGTGTTACCGGGCCTACCATGGTAAGCGCTGGAATCGTCTGGGACTTCATTTTATGTTTGGACATGTATCAGACCCCCTTTCCTGTCAGGATACAGAAGAAAATGTCATATTTTCCACTGCATCGAAGAATACCTGGCTTCTGGAATGAATCAACTTTGCGTCATCCTCATTCCAATATAGATATACCTTGCCATCTGTAGGAATACTCTGCCCTGCAAGTCTCTCTATCTTGACTTCATTTCCATTTGGCAGGATAACAATTGCCTTTAGGATAGAGCCTACATAAACCTGTTCTTTTACGGATGCCTCAATGGTAAAGCCTTCCACCGGTTCAAAAGAATATTGCATGCGCTCCGGTCTGACGGATATGGCAACCATCTCATTCATCTGATAATCACTGCCTTTGGCTGTCACAGTTCCGGTTTCCAGAGTAACTGAGACCGCATCACCCTCTATGCCAGATACACATCCCTCGAAGAGATTAGTCTCCCCTATGAATGTTGCGACAAACTTAGATGCCGGTCTTTCATAGATATCCGTTGGAGTTCCAATCTGCTCAAGCACACCGTCATTCATAATGGCGATACGGTCGCTCATGGTCAATGCCTCCTCCTGATCATGAGTTACATAGATAAAGGTGATGTTTAATTTCTTCTGAAGTCTCTTTAATTCCAGCTGCATCTGTTTTCTGAGTTTCAAGTCCAATGCGCCTAAGGGTTCATCCAACAGGAGTACCTGCGGACGGTTAATCAATGCTCTTGCAATGGCCACACGCTGTTTCTGTCCACCGGATAACTGAGAAGGATACCTTTTTTCAAATCCGCCTAACTGAACCAGATCCAACATATTTGTCACACGCTCTTTAATTTCTGCTTTTGCAGTTTTCTTAATTTTCAATCCATATGCCACATTGTCAAAGATGGTCATATGTGGAAATAAAGCATAGCTCTGAAATACAGTGTTTACATTTCTCTCAAAAGGTTCCTGATTTTCAATATTTACTCCTGCAACTTTAATGCTTCCACTGGTAGGTTCTTCAAATCCGGCTACCATACGAAGTGTTGTGGTCTTACCACATCCAGATGAACCCAGCAGTGTAAGAAATTCGCCTTCATAAACGGAAATAGATAAATCTTTTACGACATGATTTGTTCCTCCGTAGATTTTATTAACGCCCTCTATCTCAACCATTACTTTTTTATCATTCAAATCTTATCACCTCATTCCTCAAGCTTATAAAGCTTTCTTACCTCGTTCACCAGTTCTGATTCGAATTGCATCTTCGATATTTCGTATAAATATTTTTCCATCACCTACATGGTCAGTGGCCATCTTATCTCTAACTTCTGCAATGACTGAATCTACGATTTTATCATCTACCACTGCCTCTACACGAATCTTTGGAAGCAGATTAATGGTTGTCTTAAATCCTTTGATTTCTGTTACGCCTGTTTCCTGCACAGTACCTTTTTGAGCACCGCATCCCATGACACTTGATATCGTCATACCGCCACATCCAAGCTTATCTAAGATTCCCTTTAAAGTCTCTAACTGTTCCGGCCTGATTATCATTACCATCTCTTTCATGCAGCATCCTCCTCTTTTTGCAATAACTAAAAAAGAGCCGCCTAAATGCTAGACAGCTCCTTCGCCATTTCTGGTTGCTTTTTTAATTTATATTAAATATACTCTTTTTATTTTAAAATACAATGCTCTTTTTTCTTGATTTTTCTACTTCTTTTGTGTCTTTGTGTACTTCTATTTTCTCCCTATATACTTCTTTTAGCTTATATTTATTCCAAAAGAAGATAATGGCTCAGATGCATTATGCCACAATGCTGACATAACATATCTGAGCCACTCACTTTCGTTCCTGTTTATTCCCGCTCACGAACCATTTTAAATAGCTGCACCCGGTTATTAATCTCCAGTTTTCGGTATATATTGAGAATGTGTTTTTTCAAAGTATTCACACTGATGGACAAATCTACACAGATATCATCATTCTCCTGTCCATCCATAAGTTTTCGTAAAATAGTATGTTCCCGCTTCGTCAGGTGATACTGCTCTGCAGCCTGGGAAACAGTCAGTTTGCCTGCAGATTTTTCCTCAACTTCATGAACTTCCCATAGGCGATAGGACAGATGGTCCTTCAGCATATCCAGCATAAAGATATCATCATAAGAAAAATTATCCTTTCCGATGGTCCGGTAGAAGGTAATTACACCCAGAAATTCCTTATCTTTTCCAAGAATCATCTGTAAGGAATAATGCCAGTTGTTGGGGCGGTAAATAGCCTGATAATACTGGGTTTTTACACGTTTCTCATCCGAAATAATATCGGTCTCTCGATAGACGATGGATTTCCCGCTGTACATAATTCCCCTGCTGTAATCCTCTTCATCCATCTGTGCCACCCGGTTTCCATCACAATTAAAAGTCACCGGTTCAACCAGCCCTTTATGATGAACGGTATCTGCCAGGAAGAAATCTGCACTGTCAAAGTCCAGCACCATCTTTAACTGCTCCAACAGATTTTCTCTCATTTCGGTCAAATCCTTTGTTGTATAAACCTTGTAAATAATATTATTCAGCACCATAAAATCACTGGTTTCAATCTGTTTCATATCTGCCTCCTGCCTGTATATGCATCCTAAATGATGCATAATCTCTATAGTCAACTAGTATATCTCATGCAACGATTGAAGAAGAAATACTTTTTCTGAATATATAAATAGCACAAACGGAGCAGATGGACTACTCCATTCTGCTCCGTTGCATATGATTGTTAATCATATCTGATTATTTTTCATTCGTCAAGTATTTTTTTATTTTATTATTTTCATTTTTCTTTTAGACTTCTCGCCTATTCCTGATAATTTCTAACCTGCGATAATTATCCCCTTCCAGCAATAGTATCTTTGTATTCGTCATAAAATAAGACTTAGAACAAGTTACATTTCTATAACTTACTCTAAGTCTTCTATATTTTCTATATACTTATGTAAACAAATTCAATACTAGAGTTTTTACCGTCTTACTACTTTGCTTCAACTTCGCTCTCTACCACTCCAATATATTCCTGCACATCACCCTTAAACGCCGCCCAGGCATCCTCATTTTCCACAAAGTATTTCGGACAAAGTTTTCCGGTCACATCATAGTGTCGAATGACCTGTTCGGAGCTCAACCCGAATCTATAACACAGCCATCCGGTAAGCTTCACCAGCGAATCGTATGTTGCCTGATTAAATTGACCTGTCTCATCAGGATGACAGCACTCGATGGATAATGTATCTGAATTTCGATCATTGGAAGCATAAGAAATCTCCGCGGTAGGAATGCACTGGACAATCTCCCCATCCAATCCCACGATAAAATGACTGCTGACTTTTGTCTCATGGGAATCTTTTAATCCTTCAAAATAATCACGGTTATTCTGTGCTGTTGCTCCCGGATTTGCAGTATAGTGAACCACAATTCCATTTATCTGTTCTAACGGAACTCCTGGCCTCGAATATTCATTTACTGTGAGTAATTCTGCGTTCATCTCTGGTGCTCCCGTCCAATCAATATCAGAAGCTCCATCCAGACTCTGAGCTGTATTGTTCTCTTTTTTATCTCTTCCCAGTATTTTACTGGCCAAAAACAAAATCCCTAATACCAGAAATGCTGCAATTCCTACCAGTACGATTCTGCTGAATAATTCCTGCTTTCTCTGCTGCCTCTGTTTTGAAACACTTCTCCCAGAAGTTTTTCGCTGTACAGAAGTGTGTCTCTGCGTAGTCTTTCGTCTCTGTTGCTTTGCCATACCCTTTTTCCTCCGGTAGTACATTTAAACGCCTATATGACGTCTTTATGCATAGTAACCCAAGTTTTATCTCCCATTATTTCACGCTGTGACCACTTATCCTCATCCCCGAAATTCACCAGATCTTTTCCAGCGTTCTTGACACCAAAGGGCGAAGTGACCACCGCCGCTTCGCCCTTTGCTATTATATCTTATATATATCATATTGCCAAAATTTCACAATCATATATCACATATTTTATTCCATCATAAAAGACTATGACTATTCGATTCCGGCCGCATATTACTCATCTATACTATAATTTGGAGCCTCTTTTGTAATATGAATATCATGTGGATGAGATTCTTTCAGAGATGCGGAAGAAATCTTAACAAATTTTCCAGTCTCCTGAAGTGTCTCAATGTTTGGTGCTCCACAGTAACCCATACCGGAACGAACTCCACCAATTAACTGGAATATTGTATCCTCTACAGATCCTTTATATGCCACACGTCCTTCTACGCCTTCCGGAACCAGTTTCTTAGCTCCAGTCTGGAAATAACGGTCTTTACTTCCGTTCTCCATAGCTGCAATTGAACCCATACCACGGTACACTTTATACTTTCTTCCCTGATATAATTCGAAAGTTCCCGGGCTCTCATCACATCCGGCAAACATACTTCCCATCATACATACATTTGCACCAGCTGCAAGGGCTTTCGTCATATCTCCTGAATATTTGATACCACCATCTGCAATAATTGGTGTTCCCGTTTTCTTCGCTTCTTCATAAGCATTCATAACTGCTGTAATCTGCGGTACACCGATACCTGCAACTACACGAGTAGTACAGATAGAACCAGGTCCAATACCAATCTTAACAGCATCTGCTCCAGCTGCAATTAAATCTCTGGTAGCCTCAGCAGTAGCAACGTTACCAGCAATAACCTGGACGTCAGGATATTTGTCTTTAATCAGTTTTAATGTATTAAAAATATTAGCAGAATGTCCATGAGCAGAATCAATAACAAGAACATCAACACGAGCTTTTACCAATGCGTCAACACGGTCTAATACATTTGCTGTAATTCCTACAGCAGCTCCACAGAGCAGACGACCCTGTTCATCTTTTGCAGATAATGGATATTTAATCTGTTTTTCAATATCCTTAATAGTAATTAATCCTTTTAAGTTAAAATCATCATCAACGATAGGCAATTTCTCTACACGGGCTTTTGCAAGAATCTTCTTAGCTTCATCTAAAGTAATTCCTTCTTTTGCTGTGATTAACTCCTTAGAAGTCATGGATTCTTTGATTTTTTTAGTAAAATCTTCTTCAAATTTTAAATCACGGTTTGTGATAATACCAACGAGTTTTCTTCCTTCTGTAATCGGCACTCCGGAAATACGGAACTTAGCCATCAGATTATTTGCATCCTCTAAGGTATGCTCAGGTGATAAGAAAAATGGATCGGTAATAACACCATTCTCAGATCTCTTTACCTTATCAACTTCTTCTGCCTGTTCTTCGATTGACATATTCTTATGAATAATTCCAATACCGCCCTGACGAGCCATAGCAATTGCCATACGATGTTCTGTAACAGTATCCATACCTGCACTCATCATAGGAATATTCAAAACGATTTTTTTTGTTAAATGTGTTGTCAAAGAAATCATATTGGGAGTCACTTCAGAATAAGCCGGAACTAACAGCACGTCATCAAAAGTAATTCCTTCACCAATTATTGTACCCATTGTTTTCCTCCATCTTTCTTACATATTAGTAATTGACTATTGCCCGACAGTTATCTGTCCGGCATCCTCCAGTTACATATATTTTACCAACTATAGTAACAAAATTCGACAACCATGTCAATCCAAAAATACTTTTCTTGGAAAACGTTGTTTCAAATCCTTCAGCATCTTATCATCCAGTTCTAAAAGAACCTTCATTCTTTCCTTACCTTCTGAAATAATCATAGCATAAATCTTATGTTCCTGATTACGTGAAGAAAAGTCCTGTACTTTGATCCCTGCATTCTGGTTATAAGCATCCAATTGATGGGATTTAACCGGTGCCAGAATCTCCATATTACTTAATTCCAGGCTGACTGCTTTCTTTCTCTTTGATTTTGAAAAAATACGGTCAATATCCATTGTTCCATTTACATACAAATACTCATATTCCACATCAAATCTTGGGATAATAAAATAATCAACAACTGCCAGCACCAATCCCACAGCCAAAAAAATCGGATTAATAACAATTCCTGCCGCAAATGCTACTGCTGTCACAACAATCAATCCAATCTTTCCCATCTTATCTGTGGCATTCATCTCTCTTGCCACCAATAACTCTGAATACAAATCACTCACTACTATTCCTCCTTGTGCATGAAAGTAAAAACTTTCCATGTGTCCATCATCGCATGTTCACTATGCATCATCCTTTTATAATTACAGTTAAGTATATTCTAGCATAAAACAAGGCTAGCGTCTATGACGCCAGCCTCAAGTTTTTCTTAAGTTTTTCTAAACTACATCATACCCATGCCCTGTCCGCCAGCTGGCATTGCAGGAGCATCTTCTTTGATATTAGCTACTACAGATTCTGTAGTCAATAATGTAGAAGCAACGCTTGTTGCATTCTGCAGAGCACTTCTGGTAACTTTAGCAGGATCAAGGATTCCAGCTTCAACCATGTCTACATAGATTTCTTTGTAAGCGTCGAAACCTACACCAACTTCAGATTCTTTTACTTTATTGATGATAACAGAACCTTCCAAACCTGCATTAGCAGAAATGTGGAATAATGGAGCTTCCAGTGCTTTCAGAATAATTCTTGCTCCGGTCTTCTCGTCTCCCTGTAAAGTATCTACCCAAGGAAGTAATTCTTTGGTTGCATGAACATATGCAGATCCACCACCTGCGATAATACCTTCTTCAACTGCTGCTCTGGTAGCTGCAAGAGCATCTTCCAGACGAAGTTTAGCTTCTTTCATCTCAGTCTCAGTAGCTGCACCAACACGGATAACACCAACACCACCAGCTAATTTAGCAAGTCTTTCCTGTAATTTTTCTTTATCAAACTCAGAAGTAGTTTCCTCTACCTGTCCTTTGATCTGATTGATTCTAGCCGCAATTGCATCTTTAGATCCTTCACCGTCAACGATAACTGTAGACTCTTTCTGAACCTTTACAGATTTAGCACGGCCAAGCTGTTCCATAGTAGTTTCTTTTAAATCCAATCCCAAGTCATCAGAGATAACCTGTCCGCCAGTCAGGATAGCAATATCTTCCAGCATAGCTTTTCTTCTGTCACCATAACCAGGAGCTTTAACAGCAACAACAGAGAAAGTACCACGTAATTTATTTACAATCAGAGTAGTAAGCGCTTCACCCTCAATATCTTCAGCAATAATTAAAAGTTTAGAACCAGACTGAACGATCTGCTCTAATAATGGAAGTAAATCCTGGATATTAGAAATCTTCTTATCAGTAATCAAGATGTAAGGATTCTCTAATACAGCTTCCATCTTATCCATATCAGTAGCCATATAAGCTGAGATATAACCACGGTCAAACTGCATACCTTCTACTAAATCAAGTTCAGTCTTCATGGTCTTAGATTCTTCAATAGTGATAACACCATCTCCAGATACCTTCTCCATAGCATCAGCAACTAACTGACCAACTTCTTCATCACCAGAAGAAACAGCAGCAACTCTTGCAATCTGCTCTTTACCATTAATCTTGCTGCTCATATGAGCAATAGCTTCAACAGCCTTCTCAGTAGCTTTCTTCATTCCTTTTCTAAGAACGATAGGGTTAGCACCAGCAGCCAGATTCTTCATACCTTCATTGACCATAGCCTGAGCCAGTACAGTAGCGGTAGTAGTACCATCACCAGCCACATCATTTGTCTTAGAAGCAACTTCTTTAATCAACTGAGCTCCCATATTTTCAAATGCGTCTGCTAATTCAATTTCCTTAGCAATAGTAACACCATCATTAGTAATAAGCGGAGCGCCAAAAGATTTGTCTAAAACAACATTTCTTCCTTTCGGTCCTAAAGTAACTCTTACAGTATCTGCTAACTGGTTAACACCACTCTCAAGAGCAGCTCTTGCTTCTGCTCCGTATTTAATCTCTTTTGCCATAATTCATCGTCCTCCTAATTGACTATTTTGTCTAAAATCATATTCTCATATACAAACACAAAACATATTTCTTTCAAAAAATATCTTTCTATTAAAATCAAAAGCCAAACAGCAAAGCTGCCATTTATTTAACAACTGCCAGAATATCACTCTGCTTAACAATGATAAACTCATCATCACCAAGCTTAACATCTGTTCCAGAATACTTAGAATAGATAACCTGATCTCCAACAGCAACTTCCATAGTCACTTCCTTACCATCAACCATTCCGCCAGGTCCAACAGCAACAACTTCTGCCTGCTGAGGCTTCTCCTGAGCCTGTCCCGGTAATACAATACCTGATTTAGTCTTCTCTTCAGCTTCCAACTGTTTTAAAACAACTCTGTCTCCTAAAGGTACTAATTTCATATTATCATTCCTCCTATAATCCGCTTAGTTTGATTTATTAGCACTCATTTCAGTCGAGTGCTAACCGATAACGTTATATTAGTTAAAATAGGAAAAATAAGCAAATTCATGAATTCCCTTTTAAGCAAATATATTATCACAATTTCTAACTTATGCTCTTATTTCCTCTCATTTTCTCACTTTTCATATTTCCTAATATTTTATACTTTCTTTATAAATAGTCAGACCACTGCAAAACATCTTCTCCTTATCGCAAAATACCTTCTATACTATATGCCACTCCATCCCACTATATGCCTTCTCACTACATGCTTTCTCACTATATGCCACTAGTGACTCCTTACGGGTAAGATTCTTTACATACAGCCTATTCTTACCCATTATCATTATGACAAGACGCAAGGGTAACATTCTGAGCTTATGCTATTCTTATTGCAGGTATTGCTCGCTCTTCCATATTAAATTTACATATGTATAGAAAAAGAGTATGCTTTCATTTGGCATACTCTTTTAGATGGTTTACTTAATGGGTTTACTTAATGGGTTTACTTAATGGGTTTACTTGATATTTTCTCCTAATTGATGAATCTCTTCTTTTGACAGCCCAGTGCACTCCTGTATCAAATCTATGGAAAGCCCCTTCTTTAACATATTATAAGCTGCGGTCTGTAAACCTTCTTCCAATCCTTCCTGCCTTGAGTCCCGTCTCTCCATCTCCATATGTTTCTTTTCATTATACTCCGTAAGGATCAAATCTCTCACCTCATTACGATTTTTCTGAAGGAATTCTGCCAGTATGTCGTGTTCGATACAGTATTCTGCTGCCGCGTCCACTGCTTTTTCCGCTGCATACCCCAGCTTCTTATAATATCGAACCTTTTCCACAAAGACCGAATAGCCTTCCAACTGTTTACATTGCGCCATCAATTCCTGGTTATGACCAAGATTGATATTCAACATGACAGCAGTAAACTCCATACATCCGTCCAGATTCTCAAATGCATCCGATAGTCGCATCTCCATCCTGTCCGGCCGTTCCATTATAGAACACGATATACTTTGGAGTCGGAATGATTTACTGCATTATACAACTTCAGAAGTTCTTTCTTCTCCTGGAAAAGCCGGATAAACAACCTGTCCTTATATTTCTTATTCGTCCGGAACTTTCGGAAGAATCTTCTCAGACCATACATTCTGATTGTAGTTTCCCCATTCTCATAGATAACCTTAATTACTTGTCTCTGCTTCATGTTATGTACCTCCATTATAATTCATAGACGAAACAAAGACAATAGACACGGAAAATTATTCGAGACTATTCAAATTTTTAGAGCAGGAATAATATACATTCTGTAATCAATGCAATTGCTTCTCAAAAAAAGGGATTCTTGGCGATATGCCACGACTCAGGACGAACGTCCTACACACAGAATAACAGATACCACCCCATAATACCAATTAAAACTTTATAAAAAACATAAAATTTCTTATTCTTTTACCTTACCTCCCACCACAAGCCCCGTGCCCCGCACGAGCCCTCACTGCCAATCCTGCCTCTGCCACAACCTTCTGCCTTCAAGATGCCAAAAAGGAACTCTCCACCTTACCACTTCAGCATCCCCGCTCCCAACCTTCCATCAACACCCAGTTTTTTCATCCATGCCATTTGCCCTCAGCCCTCCGGAATGGTTTTCGCCTCTCCCCCAGGCATGCAAGGTGTACTTTCCTTTGATATGGCAGGAGCTGATAACCCTCTTGGCGCGCAGAGACTGTAGAAGGCAGGGCAAATGGTGTTTACCAAACACCATTTGAAGGCATCCTGAAGCGGGTATGCATCAGCATACCTGCTGAATATGCCTGATCCCGGTCTTCTACAGTCTCTGTACGCCTAGAGGGTTACAGTCGAACTGCCCCTATCAAAGAAAAGTACGCCTTACATGCCTGGGGGGAGAGGCGAAAACCATCCCGAGGGCTGAGGGCAAATGGCATGGATGAAAAAACGTCCCCCTTCACAAAAAATGACACATCACCCAAAAGCAATGTGCCATCTCATATTCTTCAACCTTTATCAAGCCTTCATAATCCTACTTACTTCTCTTCTTCTTAATCTCATCCAGCTCATCAAAAATAACTTCATTCAGCACCTTAATATAAGTCCCCTTCATTCCTGAAGATCTTGACTCAATAACACCGGCACTCTCAAACTTCCTAAGAGCATTCACAATAACCGACCTGGTAATCCCAACCCGATCCGCAATCTTGCTGGCAACCAGAATTCCTTCATCGCCATCCAATTCATCAAAAATATGAATAATAGCTTCCAACTCCGAAAAAGACAAAGTACTAAATGCAGATTTCACAACCTGAATCTTGCGGCTCTCCTCAGCATTCTCTTCATCCACAGAACGCATCATCTCAAGACCAACTACCGTAGTACCATATTCACTGACAATAATATCTTCAATATCATACTGCGAACTGCTGCGGTACATAAAAACAGTACCTAATCGTTCTCCAGCAATATCAATAGGATTGATAATCGCACGATATTGCTTTATATCATCTCCCAAAAATCCCAAAGTCTGCAGATTAACATTCTCCTTGGTTGACAAAACGCTCAAAAATCGGTCATTAAGCAGGTTATCAATGTATTCTCCTACATTACCAGAAATTAACTCCTGAATCGGCTCAACTCCTGTGCATGATCCAGTGCCCAATATCTTACCTTTTTTACTCAAAACCAAAATATTGGACGCTAATGTCTCTACCATCACTTGACAGATATCATTAAAAACGACCTTTGTAGTATTATTGTTGTGTAAAAGCTTGTTAATCTTCCTGGTTTTATCTAACAACTGTACACTCATGATCTGGGCTCCCTTCCATAACAAATCTAAAATCTTTATTCATTTTACCATGAATTACAGGTTTTTTCAATGTTAATTATGACAGTTTCTTGTCTATTCCTGTAATATTCTGAATAATACCTGATTTATTCACTATATATACTTTATTTTGAACAATATATTTGTTAAATATTATTAAGACAGTTCCCGGAGTTGCTTTTTCCACTTAAAAATGCTTGGCAACTTAAAAATTCCGGGGAGAGATAACCATAGAATAATCATTCAATAGCTATCTCTCCCCGGAACCTGTCAAAGTTTTATCTTTCTATTCCATTAATCTTCATCTTTACTCTTTACTTTCACAAATCCGCACTGTTCATTAGCGCAGACAAGCTTATTGCCCTTTTCCAGCATATAACCGCCACACTCCGGGCATGTTTCCTTCGATGGTTTCTGCCAGCTCATGAAATCGCATTCCGGATTATCCTCACACCCAAAGTACTTACGTCCCTTTTTCGTGCGCTTTAACACAATTTCTTTTCCACATTTCGGGCAGGCAACACCTATCTTTTCATAATAAGGCTTGGTGTTTCGACAGTCCGGGAATCCCGGGCAGGCTAAGAATCTGCCGTGTGGACCATATTTTATAACCATGTTGCGGCCGCATTCTTCACAGATTACATCTGTAACCTCATCATGAATCTCTACTTTTTCTAAAGCCTCTTCGGCATCTTTCACCGCCTCATCCAAATCCGGATAGAAATTGCGGATTACAGTTTTCCATTTGACACTTCCATCGCCTACTTTATCAAGCAGATCTTCCAGATTCGCAGTAAAGTTCACATCCACGATACTAGGGAATGCCTGTTTCATAATCGTATTTACGATCTCACCTAATTCAGTAATATATAAGTTCTTATTTTCCTTCGCCACATAGCGTCTGGCGATAATTGTAGTGATAGTTGGTGCATAGGTACTTGGACGTCCAATACCGAGTTCTTCCAATGTCTTTACCAATGATGCTTCCGTATAGTGCGCTGGAGGCTGGGTAAAATGCTGTGCACTCTCAAACTCTTCAAATTTTAATTTAGTATCTTCCTGAATACTTCCCAACAGGCGATTAGCTTCTTCCTTATCTTCTTCCTGAGAATATACAGATAAAAATCCCTGGAATTTAACTTTTGAAGCTGCAACCGTAAAGTAATACTCTCCACCTTTAATCTTTACAGAGGTAGTCTCATATACCGCAGAAGTCATCTGACTTGCCACGAAACGCTTCCATATAAGCTGATACAGACGGAACTGGTCACGACTTAAGGATTCCTTGATTAAAGCTGGCAGACGGGTTACATCCGTAGGACGGATAGCTTCATGAGCATCCTGTACCTTGCCAGAGTTCTTCTTCTCCCCTTTATGTCCTGCCGCATACTCACTTCCATACTGCTCGCTGATATAATTCTGTGCCGCCTGAGTTGCCTCTTCTGATATTCTGGTAGAATCTGTACGCAGATAAGAAATCACACCCACTGTACCATTACCTTTGATATCAATACCTTCATATAACTGCTGTGCAATACGCATAGTTTTTTGTGTGGAAAAGTTTAACACCTTAGCAGCCTCCTGCTGTAGTGTACTGGTGGTAAATGGCGTAGGCGCCTTCTTCACACGTTCTCCACGCTTTATCTCCGCTACCGAAAATTCTGCATCTTTTAGCTGTTCTAATATTTTGTCCATCTCTTCCTTAGAATTAATGGCTGTTTTTTTCTTCTCACTGCCATAGAACTTCGCAGTCAGAGGTTTCTTCTCTCCAGGAATGGAAAGCAATACATCTAAGGACCAGTATTCCTCCGGGATAAATGCATTGATTTCATCTTCTCTGTCTCCAATAATACGAAGCGCCACCGACTGTACACGGCCGGCACTTAAGCCTCTCTTTACCTTTGCCCACAACAGCGGACTGATTTTATATCCCACCATACGGTCTAAGATACGTCTTGCCTGCTGCGCATCCACGAGATCCATATCAATAGTTCTAGGCTCTTTTAAAGATGCCTTTACTGCTGTCTTTGTAATTTCATTAAATGAGATACGATAAATCTTATCCTCATCCAACTTCAACGCCTTAGATAAATGCCAGGAGATTGCCTCTCCCTCGCGGTCAGGGTCAGTTGCCAGAAATACTTTATCTGCCTTCTTTGCAGATTTACGAAGTCCGGCTAACAATTCTCCTTTTCCTCGAATAGTTATATATTTAGGTTCAAAATCATGTTCCGTATCAATTCCCAACTGACTTTTCGGCAAATCCCGCACATGTCCGTTGGATGCTGCTACTTCATAGTTCGAACCAAGAAATTTCTTAATTGTCTTTACTTTTGCAGGTGATTCCACGATCACAAAATACTTAGCCACATCTTCCTCCTAGAAATTATCAAAACCAATATTTCGTCTTGCATAATAATTTTTTGTAGTTTCCTCAACCAGATCCAGAAATTGCAATTCCAGCAAAATTCCAGACAATTCCTGCAAATCAAAAGGAACTTTTCCCAGAATTGTCTCCATGTTTTGAGGTTGTAAATCTAGACAACTATACACCAATTCCAAATTTGTTGCAAGTCCCAACTTTGAATTTCGTTCTTTATATCGTTTTTTATTTTGTTGTTTTTCTGTATCTATATGCAGTTCTTCCAAAATTAATTCCGGCTTATATGCAATTCCTGCACCCTGCGCAATTAGACGGTGACACCCCTCGCTTAAAGGGTCATGAACTCTTCCTGGAACTGCATAAACTGTCCTTCCCTGTTCCAGCGCAAAATCCACAGTGATTAAAGAGCCGCTTTTTTCTTTTGCTTCCACCACTAAAATGATATCTGCCAGTCCACTGATTATCCGATTTCTCTGTGGAAAATTGGCGGCCAGGGGCGGCATACCTGCAGAAAATTCTGATATAATTCCACCATTTTGCGGAATGCTTCTATATAAATGTACGTTGTCTTTGGGATAACACCTGTCCACCCCACATCCAAGCACAGCATAGGTTTTCCCTCCAGCTTCCAGTGCTCCCTCATGTGCCGCACCGTCAATACCAAGTGCCATGCCACTGATTATCTGTACCCCCGCCTTAGTTAATGCATATGCGAACTCCTTTGCCACATTTTTTCCATAGTTGCTGCACAGTCTTGCACCGACAATTGCTACGGATGGACGCTCCTCTTTTGGAAGACTGCCTTTCCAGTAAAGCTGGGCAGGTGGATCCAGCAGATTCTGCAGTTTTGGCGGATAATTAGTTTCAAATCGCGTAACTGTGTGAATTTCATTCTGCATACAATTATTTAAATCATCCATTTTGCTATTTTGATATTTTCTTTTATTGTTATCTATAATCCCTTTATTTTCCATGGAAATTCTTCACTCCTTATTTGCACTTCTTTTTATATATTTTATTGATTTCATTGGCACAATTCACTTTATCCCCTATTTCCAATACTTTTTGTCCAGACTGCGATAGCATATTGCTTCCTGTATATGTCTCTGACGAATCAAAGTCTCTTCTTCCATATCTGCTATGGTTCTCGCCACTTTCAGAAGACGATGGTATCCTCTCGCACTTAGCTGAAGCTTTTCAAAGGCTTTCTGCATCACCTTCCCTGCGTCTCTATCCAGCACACAGTATGTTTCTACATACTTAGATGACAGTTCACTGTTAAAAGATATGGGCAGCTTACTATATCTCTGCCTTTGAATATTCTGCACTCTCTTTACTGTGTTTCGAATCTCTTTCGATGATAGGGAGGAATTCTTCTGTCCTTTTAACTCCAGATAGGAAACAGCCGGAGCCTCTACACATACATCCATGCGGTCTAACAGCGGCTGGCTGATACGATTTCTATAGTGAATCACCTCTGTTGCGGAACAGGCACACCGATTCATATCCGGGTAGAATCCACATGGGCAAGGATTCATGGCGGCAGTCAATAAGAAATGTGCCGGGAATTCATAAGTTGCATTACTTCTGGAAATGCAGATTTTATGTTCTTCTAATGGCTGGCGCAAAATCTCCAAACTACGCTTGGAAAATTCCGGGAGTTCATCCAAAAATAGAATCCCCTTATGTGCAAGAGTAATCTCCCCTGGTTTTGGTATCTTCCCTCCACCCGCCAATGCCTGCGGTGTCGCAGTGTGATGCGGTGCGCGAAATGGTCTGTTGTGAATCAGCCCGCTGTCTTCCGGAAGCAATCCTGCCACACTGTATATCTTGGAAATCTCCATACACTCTTCTTCAGTCAATTCTGGTAAAAGTGTAGGAATACGGCGTGCCAACATGCTTTTCCCCGACCCGGGAGGGCCTATCAACAGTAAATTATGAAATCCACTTACTGCTATCATGGCCGCTCTTTTTACTGCTTCCTGTCCGCATATATCAGAGAAATCAAGTTTTTCATCTTCTGCTTTCTCACTGATTTCTTCTTTTCTATCGGGTATCTCCCCTGAGCGGAAAAATTCTATCATCTGTTCTAAATGAGCTACTCCCACCACAAGCATCTCTTTTACCACACTGGCCTCTCGCAAGTTATCCATGGGGACAATACATATCCGGCATCCGCTCTCCTTCGCATGGATAACACTTGGCAGTACCCCCGTTATATGGCGCACCTGCCCGTCCAAACCTAATTCCCCTAAAATCATGGTCTCCTTAAGACTATTTTCAGGTATGTAATTACCTGCTGCCAGAATCGCCGCTGCAATAGGCAGATCATATCTGGCACCTTCCTTTCTGATATCTGTGGGTGCCAGATTAATAGTGATTTTCTTAGGCGGCATGGCAATCCCGAGATTTCTGAGTGCTGTCCTTACCCTATCCTGGGCTTCCCTCACTTCTGAAGAGAGATAACCTACCATGGAAAACGTGGGAAGTCCGTCACTGACATCAGCCTCCACCCATACACTTGCCACCTGAACACCAGTCAGTGCAGCTGCCTGTACACGAGTAAACATACATATCCTCCTTAACTTATTTAATTTTCTAAAATCATAAAATGGAATACTGCGAAAAGAATTTTCCGCATAGAATCTTGTTGAATACATACAGTATAACGTCTTCAATTATAAAATACAATAAAATAAATATTAAAAAAGCACGAAATCTTATTTCTCTACATAAAATAAATAAAATCCCTTGTGAAGGTGTCTTTTTGAAAACATTTCAAAAACCACTCACTCACGAAGAGGAACGCTATTATTTGGAAAAATTAAAGGCTGGCGACCTGGAAGCACGGCAGGTACTAATAGAGCGGAATATGAGGCTGGTCGCCCATGTAGTCAAGAAATATCAGGGAGTAGATGAAGAATTAGATGACTTGATTTCCGTAGGAACCATCGGGCTGATAAAAGCAGTTTCTACATTCAATCCAGACAAAGGGAGCCGTCTTGCCACCTATGCCGCCCGCTGTGTAGATAATGAACTGTTAATGCTGCTTCGGAGCCGCAAGAAAATTTCTAAAGACGTCTCGCTCTATGAACCAATTGGAACAGATAAAGAAGGCAATGAGATTCATCTTCTGGATATTATGGAAGGGAAAGAAAAAGATATTTCCACTCATCTAATCAAAGAAGAAGAACAGTCTCATCTGTATAAGATTTTACATACTAGTCTCACAGACAGAGAACAATTGATTTTAAGATATCGATATGGGCTCTATGGAGAAAAAGAACTGACTCAGCGTGAAATAGCAAAGCGGCTGAATATCAGCCGCTCTTATGTCTCACGTATTGAAAAAACAGCACTGGAAAAATTACGAAGCAGGTTCTTGTCTTCGTAAGATGTCGAAAGGTTCTAATTCCATTCCTAAATCTACATACAGAATCTGTTTAGGATGAGGTGCACTTTCCTGTGCATTTCCATCTTCATCATAGATAGCCTTCACGGTAACTAAAATATTATCTCCAGTTGGCTTCATGACTTCAATAGTTTCTCCCACGGAGAATTTATTTCTCTGGGATATCTGATAACAGCCACGCTCATCTCTTTCTCCGATAATCCCCAGGTATGTGTATTCTCTCACATAGGTGTTACTATCATAAATCTGGGTTGTCTCGTCTGGTTTTCCATAGAAAAAACCTGTGGTAAACTGTCTGTAAGTACAGTTGGATATCTGTTCCTGATACCATGCCATATTCTCTTCATACAGCTTCGGATCTTTCTGATAATCATCGATTGCTTTTCGATAAGTTCTAGCCACAGTTGCCACATAAAGAGCAGTCTTCATACGACCTTCTATCTTTAAACTGTCAATTCCAGATGCCAGTATATCCGGAATATGCTCAATCATACATAAGTCTTTGGAATTAAAGATATAAGTTCCTCTGTCATTTTCATACACCGGAAGGTATTCTCCCGGCCGCTGTTCTTCTACAACTGCATATTTCCAGCGGCAGGGATGTGTGCAGGCTCCCTGGTTTGCATCACGCCCTGTGAAATAATTGCTTAACAGACAGCGTCCGGAATACGAGATACACATAGCTCCATGTACAAAAGTCTCGATTTCCAAATCTTCAGGAATTTTGTCTCTGATCTGGCGAATCTCCTCTAAGGATAATTCACGGGCAGATACCACTCTTTTTGCACCCAGACGATGCCAGAAGAGATATGTCTCATAGTTGGTATTATTTGCCTGTGTACTAATGTGTAACTCTATCTCAGGGCATACTTCTTTTGCTATGGTAAATACACCAGGATCCGCAATAATCAGCGCGTCCGGCTTTATTTCCTTTAATTCTTCCAGATAGGTTCTAACACCTTCCAGATCGTAATTATGTGCCAGTATATTCGCAGTCACATATACACGCACCTCATGTTCATGGGCAAAAGCAATGCCTTCTTTCATCTCTTCCATAGAGAAATTCTTTGCTTTTGCACGAAGTCCAAAGGCTTCCCCACCGATATATACAGCATCAGCGCCAAAAATCACAGCAACTTTCAGTACTTCTAAGCTGCTCGCCGGCACCAGTAATTCCGGGTATCTCATGTCTTATCTCCTCACGCTTAATGTCACCCCATCTCCAATGGGAATTACAGATGTAACTAATTCCTCATTGTGGGTCAGTTCATATAAATATTCTCTCATTCTCTTATGAATGGTACGATTTCTTCGCTCTACCGCAAAGTGGGATTCTATAATATCCCCCTCTTGCAGCACATTGTCTGACAGCAGTATCCCACCCTTAGGCAAAAGCTTCATCAGAAGCGGAAAATAGTAGATATACTGTCCCTTGGCTGCATCCATAAAGATAAAATCATACTCTCCTTCAAGTGTCTGAAGCACTTCCATGGCATCTCCCTCTAAAAGAGTAATTCGTTTGTCTTTTCCGGCTTTTTTGAAATTCTCTCTGGCCAATGGAATACGCTTATCATAGTTTTCTATTGTGGTTATCTGACAGTTTTCTTCTGTGTGTTCGCTCATAAGAATAGATGAAAATCCAACTGCAGTTCCCACTTCCAGAATGTTTTTCGGGTTCTTCATATGAAGAAGAACTTTTAGAAAACTCTGCATTTCTTTTCGGATAATCGGAACATAGGCAGCCTTAGCCTCCCTCTCCAGTTCTTCTAAAAATGGAGAGTTCCCACTATCCAATGAATTAATATACGTAATCATTCGTTCTTCTACTATCAACTCTTATTCTCCATCCGCAGGTTTATGCACCGGTATTTTCACCGGTTTCGGTCTCCTGCACTTCTGGCTGACCTTCCGTGTTCTCCTGTGATAAGATTGCCATAATCTCATCTGCAGTCATATTCGTATTTACTATATAGTTTCCCGGAAGCAGATTGTCTTTGTATCGTGAAAGCTTCTCCTGAAGTATAAAGACATTGACATTTTCAATCAGACCATTATCTTTTAACATCTCACCAATATCCCGGACTGACTGTCCTTCTTCTACTTCCACCGTGATTTCTTTCCCTTCACCGGTTTCCATGGGTTCTTGATTAAAGATGTCATAGCCAATTCCATACACAACTCTGGACAGAAATATAACCAAAACTGCTATACAGATATAAGTTAACAGTCTGATAACTCCTTTTGCTCCACTTATTGCTATATGGTATCCCTGGTCCTTCTTTCTTCCTGCCATAAAGTTCTCCTTACTTTCCGTATCTCCTATAGATTTGGAATGTTCAGCCCCATCTCTCCGTCAATACGAACTGAAACTCTCTGCAATAATTTGCAAAGTGCCAGTTCCGATTCTAAATATGCATTTACTTTGGCATTCTTGCGAAGTGCTGCATATCTTTTCTGAATTTCTTCAGACTGTTCATACATGTCTCCCTGATCCTGATTATTAAAGTGAAAGGAAAATGCTCTAAACTCATCAGTCTGACGCTTTAATTCCGAATCTTCGGATAACTGTTTCTCACTATATTCATAATCTTTGTATATGTCACTCTCTTTTATTGCCTGAATCAGTTCATCGACACATCGGTCTACGTTATTCATCTGATACTCCTTTGTTTCCCTAGGCTTCCATGATAATAGGTAAAATCATAGGGCGTCTTTTGGTTTTTTTCCAGACGTAATCACTTAATTCATCCTTAATTTCCGTCTTTAATTTTCCCCAGTCAGTGATATTGCGGTCAAGACAGCCTTCTACTGCCTCGCTGACTGTGGTGCGCGCACCTTCCATCAAATCCTCAGATTCTCTTACATATACAAATCCGCGGGATACAATATCCGGTCCAGCCAATAACTGGCTGCTGTATTTTTCTAATGTCATAACAACAATAATAATTCCGTCTTCTGCCAGATGCTGACGGTCACGAAGGACAATATTTCCCACATCACCAACACCCAGACCATCTACAAGTATTCCACCCGTGTGAACCTTAGATACAACCTGCGCTTTTTCTTCATTTAACTCCAGCACATCTCCTGATGAGAGAATAAACACGTTTTCTTTCGGAATTCCAAGATTCTGGGCAAGTCCTGCCTGTGCTTTTAAGTGGCGGAATTCTCCATGAACCGGAATTGCATACTTTGGTTTTACCAGAGAATAGATTAACTTAATCTCTTCCTGACAGGCATGTCCGGATACATGGGCATCCTGGAATATAACGTCTGCGCCCTTCATAGACAGTTCATTAATAACCTTGGAAACAGCTTTTTCATTACCAGGAATCGGATTAGAACTAAATATAATAGTATCACCCGGTTTGATGGTAACTTTGCGATGAATGCTGGCGGCCATACGAGACAATGCTGCCATGGACTCACCCTGACTTCCGGTTGTAATCAAAACCATCTGCTCATCTGGATAGTTTTTCATCTGTTCAATGTCAATTAATGTATTGTCCGGTATGCTGATATATCCAAGTTCAGAAGCAGTAGTAATTACATTAACCATGCTTCGACCTTCTACAACTACCTTGCGGCCATACTTATAAGCAGAATTTACAATCTGCTGTACGCGGTCTACGTTGGATGCAAATGTTGCAATGATAATTCTTGTGTTACGGTGTTCTGAGAAAATGGTATCAAATACGCCGCCCACTGTACGTTCAGACATAGTAAATCCCGGACGCAGTGCATTGGTACTGTCGCACATAAGTGCAAGCACACCCTTCTTGCCGATTTCTCCAAATCTCTGTAAGTCGATGGCATCACCAAATACCGGTGTGTAATCAACTTTAAAGTCACCTGTATGAACGATAATTCCTGCCGGTGAATAGATTGCCAGTGCTGCCGCATCGGCGATACTATGGTTGGTTTTAATAAACTCGATTCTAAAATCACCCAGATTAATAGACTGTCCATGCTTTACAACTTTACGTTTTACAGCACGAAGCAGATTATGCTCTTTCAATTTGTTATCAATCAGACCCATAGTCAGTTTGGTAGCGTAAATCGGAATTGGCAGTTCTCTTAGTACATAAGGAAGTGCTCCAATATGATCTTCGTGTCCATGGGTAATTACAAAGCCTTTTACCTTATCAATATTATCTTTAAGATAAGTCACATCAGGAATAACCAGGTCAATTCCCAGCATATCATCCTCTGGAAATGCCAGACCACAGTCTACTACGATAATGCTGTCTTCACTTTCAAAGGCAGTAATATTCATACCAATCTGTTCCAGGCCGCCAAGAGGTATTATTTTTAATTTTGCATCGCTATTCTTTTTCAATCTGAACCTCCATTGTCTCTTCAAATATCTTTGCTACTGCTTCAAGTTCCGTGTCATCTTCTACGATCACATAGGTAGCCTCTGCCTGTGATTCGTCTGAGATGTCTTTTAGTATCAGTGCTACTGCTTCATCTTCCTGGGAATCTGTGACTAACAGGTAATTAATTCCGTTCACCCGAGTCTGATCTTCCACATAAAAATCAACCATTGAGCCATCTTCTACTATAAATTTAATTGTCTCCATAGTTTCCTTTCTTTTCATTATTTTATTAGTATATATTATAAGTGTGTGAAATAATTCACTTCTTTACTTATCTTCCTTCTGATGCTGCAGAGAGTCTAAATACCCCTGCAATATAAAAACTGCTGCTATCTCGTCCACGTATTTGTAACGGTTTTCTCTACGTACACTTGCTTCCATTAAAGTACGGTTTGCCTCCACGGAAGTAAGACGTTCATCCCACATCACAACAGACAGACCTGTTCTCTTCTCAAGCATTTCTTTAAATGCCAAAGATTTTTCAGCTCTGTCCCCAATGGTATTATTCATATTTTTAGGGAATCCTAATACGATGGATTCCACTTGATATTCCGCAATCAGTTCATCTAATCTCGCCAGGGTCTGTCTTAATTTGCCTTCTGATTTTCTTCGCACAATTTCGATTCCCTGGGCAGTAAAACCCAGAGGGTCACAAATTGCGACCCCCACAGTCTTTGATCCATAATCTAATCCCATTATTCTCATATACTAGTCTCTCTTCCAGGATTGATTTTTGATATATTCTTTTAATAATTCTTCTACCAGTTCATCACGTTCTACTTTCATAATCATGCTTCTTGCACCACGATAGCTGGTGATATAAGTAGGATCACCTGACATAATATAACCAACGATCTGATTCACAGGGTTATAACCCTTTTCTGCCATTGCATTGTATACGGTATCTAATACCTCTTTTACCTGAATCTCTGGTTCCGATTTTACCTTAAAATATTGTGTATTACTTACATTTGCCATTTTTTCACGCCCTTATCTATACTTTAGTTCTATTCTAATATAAACTGCTATAAAATTCAATGCTATAATTGGGAAAGTTTCCTACATTCTCTATTGTTTCTTTATGCATTCTACCCAGTTTCCGCCTGGGTTAAGCATTTTTCATGAGTTCTATTATATTATTTCTTATTTTCTTACAATTTGCTCCGGCGCTCGCAACAGGTACGCCAGGGTGTCCTTGCACTTTTTTAATATAATATTCCTTCTGAAAACATCTTTGTCGGACACAGTTTTACTATATGATTTTCCAGGTTTTCACTGCTCTTAACTGCTGCCTTTACATACTCCCGGGTATGTCCTACCCAGTAATTTTCACCATCTATCTGCAATTGTTCTTCCACTAGGATCTCCAGTTCCTGTCCTAAAAACTGCTTGATATACTCCTGTTCGTGACGTTTTCCTATCGCAATCATCTCATGGCTTCTCGATGTCTTAACCTCATCCGGCACCTGATTTTCCATGACTGCTGCCTTTGTTCCATTTCTTCGGGAATACTTAAATATATGAGTCTCAAAAAATGCAATGTCATCTACAAATTCCCTGGACTCTTCAAATTCTTCCTGTGTTTCTCCCGGAAATCCCACGATTACATCTGTCGTCAGTGCAGGATTGTTATATACCTTTCTAAGAAGCTGACATTTTTCTTTATACTCAGCTGCACTGTAACGACGATTCATTCGCTCAAGAGTTGCATCGCATCCACTTTGCAGTGATAGATGGAAATGCGGGCATACTTTTTCAAGAGATGCTATCGTCCGTGCAAATTCTTCCGTGATAATTCTCGGTTCTAAGGAACCCAAACGAATTCTCTTCACCCCTGGTACGCTGTGTACTGCCTGAATCAGAGAGAGAAGTGATTCCGGCTGCTCCGTAAAATCAGTTCCGTAAGAACTGAGATGAATCCCGGTAAGTACTACTTCCTGATAGCCCGATTCCGCCAGTCTGCTTACTTCTTTTACCACATCATCAAGCTTACGGCTTCTTACACGTCCCCGCGCAAATGGGATGATGCAGTAGGTACAGAATTGATTGCAGCCATCCTGAACTTTGATATAAGCTCTTGTGTGTTCGGCTGTCTTTTCAATTTCTAATTCTTCATATTCATGTGTCTTATTAATGTCTATGACACTCTCCTGATTTCCATGATTGCTATCATAATTTTCCAGTATAGAAACCAGACGCTGTTTCTGATTATTTCCAATAACCAGATCAATAGCTGGATCCACTTCCAGCTGATCTTTTGCCGCCTGCACATAACAGCCGGTAGCAACAACTATCGCCTGTGGATTCATCTTCTTTGCCTTATGAAGCATCTGCCTTGACTTACGGTCTGCGATATTGGTCACCGTACAGGTATTGATGATATAGATATCAGCTCCCGGCTCAAAAGGAACAATTTCGTACCCTTTTGCTTCCAGCAACTGCTGCATAGCCTCCACTTCATAGGCATTTACTTTACATCCCAGGTTATGTAATGCGACTTTCTTATTCATATTGCTCCTTTACACGCCTGCACTTATACAGGCTCTTATCAATATTGACGAATAATCTCTATATTCTTTGTTTGTTTTCTCCTTGACTTTTCCCTGTTAAAACTGTAATATGAACTTAACATTATGAAAGATCATTCAAGGGAGGAAATATTAATGAAAACAGTTCAAATTTCACTGAATTCTATCGATACCGTTAAAGCTTTCGTTAATGATATCACAAAATTTGATTTCGATTTTGATTTAGTATCAGGAAGATACGTAATCGACGCAAAATCTATCATGGGTATCTTCAGCTTAGATTTATCAAAACCAATTGATTTAAATGTACATGCTGATGGCGAAAATGCAGATAAAGTATTAGAAGTATTAAAACCATACTTAATCTAATAATATCTGGTATCCAATAAGAAATAATCAGAGCGTAGGATTTTATCCTATGCTCTTTTTTTGACCATCGGGGGCAGGCGAAAACCGTTTTCGCCTGCCAGAAACGGTTTTCGCCTGCAACTTTTGGTAAATTTTTAATCTTCCTTTACTACCATCATCTCAGTTGTTCGAATAGCTTCTTCCACCATCTCATCAATTTTCTCTGCCAATTTCAATTCTGAACGTTTGATAATATTTAAATTCGGCTTTGTAACCGGATGTTTCGCTACGAAGATTGTACAGCAGTCTTCATATGGAAGTATTGATGTCTCGTAGGTATCGATTTTTTCTGAAATGTCCACGATTTCCTGTTTGTCAAATCCGATAACCGGACGGTAAACAGGCAATGTACATACTTCATCTGTTGCTGCAAGGCTCTGCATAGTCTGACTTGCAACCTGTCCTATGCTCTCACCGGTAATCAGACCCAAACAATCTGTCTCTTTGGCAAAATGTTCCGCAATCTTCATCATATAGCGGCGCATGATAATAGTCAGTTCCTCATGAGGGCATTTCTCATGGATATATAACTGAATGTCAGTAAAGTTTACGATATGAAGATAAATCGGTCCACTGTATCGGGATACGATTTTCGCCAGATCTATTACCTTCTGTTTTGCTCTTTCACTGGTATATGGCGGTGCATGGAAATATACAGCGTCAATTTTAACACCGCGTTTGGCAATCATATATCCTGCCACCGGGCTGTCAATGCCGCCTGATAACAGAAGCATCGCTTTGCCATTGGTTCCCACCGGCATACCTCCGGGTCCCGGGATAATCTCTGAATACACATAGATTCTGCTGCGAATCTCCACCTGAAGCAGGATTTCCGGTTTATGTACATCAACTTTCATTTCCGGAAAAGCATCTAAAATCTTCTCACCTAAATCACAGTTGATTTCCATAGACTGCTTTGGATAATTCTTTCTTGCACGTCTTGCATGAACTTTAAAAGTCTTATTCTTATCCGGATAGACCATGTTCATATACGAAATCACATCCTCCGCCAGTTTATCAAATCCTTCATCTTCCAAAATGACAACCGGACAGATTCCTACGATTCCGAATACTCTCTGCAGTGACTCTACCGTCTCATCATAATCATACTCACCCACACAGTTTACATAGATTCGTCCCTGTTCTTTTGTTACTTCAAAAGTACCTTCTGCTCTTCTCAAGCTGTGACGAATCTGTTTTACCAGTGCATCCTCGAACAAATGACGGTTCTTTCCCTTGATTCCAATCTCTCCATATTTAATTAGAAATGCTTTAAACATCTTATTTTCTTCCATTATTTAATTTCCTTTCTAATGTCTGGCATATCTGCGCAGCATAGGTAATACTTGTCGGATAGTATCTAAACAATAATCCAGCTGTTCTTTGGTTGTCCATTCTGAAAAACTAAATCGTACCGAACTTTCCAGTTCTTCTGCACTTGCTCCAATAGCTGTCAATGTGGGACTCTTGCTCCTTTTATGTGTGGAACAGGCTGAACCTGCTGAGATATAGATTTCTTTTTCTTCCAATGTATGAAGCAGCACTTCACTTCGCACTCCCAGAAAAGCTGCATTTACAATATGCGGTGCACCCTGATTGTCTTTCATTCCGTGAACTGTCACATCTTCCATCTTTTCCAGTTCATTCACAAAATATTCCCGTAAATTACGGATTTTCGCAACTTTCTCATCCAGATTCTCATATCCTATACGGACAGCTTCTCCAAATCCTGCAATTCCAGGTACATTATCTGTTCCGGAACGCATACCCAGCTGCTGACCGCCGCCAAGAATAAGTGGATTACATTTTATCTTACTGTTAATATATAAAAATCCCACTCCCTTTGGGCCATGTATCTTATGGCTGCTTACTGACATCATATCGATATTCATCTTCTTCGGCAGAATACGATATTTCTCATAAGCCTGTATCGCATCTACATGATATATAATCTTTGGATTTACCTCATGTACCAGTTTTCCAATTTCAGTTATAGGCTGCACAGAACCAATCTCATTATTCACATACATCGTTGATACTAAAATCGTATCTTCTGTAATAGCTGCTTTTAGGTCTTCCAGTGAAATCACACCCTGTCTGTCAACAGGAAGACGGGTCACACGAAACCCCTGATCTTCTAAGTAACTCATAGGCTCTGAAATTGCCGGATGCTCAATAGCTGTGGTAATCAGATGCATACCTGCTCTCTTATTCGCCATGGCAGCACCAATCAGTGCCCAGTTATTTGACTCTGTTCCCCCTGAAGTAAAGAAGATTTCCTTCTCCTGAACCTTCATGGTTGCTGCAATTACCTTTGTTGCCTGTTTTATATACTGCTCAGCTTCCACGCCTTTGTTATGCATAGCCGATGGATTACCATAATCCACCATCATAGTCTTTACCACGATGTCTCTTACTTCTTCATAACATGGGGTTGTTGCTGAATTATCTAAATATGCTTCCATTTTTTCTCCATTTTATCTGCACCTTGCAGACAATTCTAATACCTTTTTCTCTGTTTTTAAATATCCTGTTCTAAATGATACATAAGTATCGATAACGTGGTAAGCCCGGCAGTTTCTGTGCGGAGAATTCTTCTGCCCAGGGTGATTGCTTTTGCACCCTGCTCCATAGCAGCCTGCACTTCTTCCTCTGCGAATCCACCTTCCGGCCCGATAAATACACCTACGCTTTGTCCAGGTTTGATACTTTCCATGATTCTTCTCGTCTCATTCATGCCTTCCGCCAACTCATAAGGAATCAGGAGTACATCCAGACTTTTGGCAAATTCCAAAGCCTGTGCAAAGTTCATGACCGACTTAACCTGCGGAATATACATTCGCTTCGACTGCTTTGCCGCACTTTGAGAAATCTGCTGCCAGCGCTCAATCTTCTTTGCTTCTTTCTTCCCATCCAGCTTCACGACAGCACGTTTGGTCGCCACCGGAATAATCTCTGCGACACCAAGTTCCACTGTCTTTTGAATAATCAATTCCATCTTATCATTCTTAGGCAGTCCCTGAAACAAGTATATTTTGGAAGGAAGCTCTATAACAGCCTCCTCTTTCCATTTAATATGTGCAGTAATCTCTTCCGCTTCCAGACTTTCCAGATAGCAGCGATACTCCATTTTTTCTCCGTCACTGACTGTAATTTCCTCTTCCGGTCGCATGCGGAGAACATTTTTTATATGATTCACATCGGAGCCTGTAATTTTGATATAGGGCTCCTGTATCTGCTCTTTCTTTACAAAAAAACGATGCATAACTTTCCCTAATTCTTTCTGGCTGTTACCGATACCCACTCGCCCTGATAAGTCACTTCCAAAACTTCCAGTCCGGCATCCTTGACAGCCTGTACAACAACTTCTTCTTTGTTATCGATGATTCCCGAAGTGATATAAATACCACCCTTTTTCATCTGGCGAACAATAACCGGTGTTAATGGTACTAAAACGTCGGCCAGAATATTAGCGGTCACGATATCATATTTCTCATAGCCCACCTGATCCTGCACATCTTTGTCATCGATGATATTACCAATCATCATGTCAAATGCTTCCACAGGGATATTATTTACTTCTTTATTTTCTTCCACAGCCGGCACTGCACATGGATCCAAATCGGTTCCTACCGCATACTTTGCGCCTAATTTTAAAGCAATGATAGATAGGATACCGCTTCCCGTCCCCACATCCAACAGCTGAGTATCTGCATTCACATATTTTTTTAACTGACGGATACACAACTGAGTAGTCTCATGCATACCCGTTCCAAAAGCAGTTCCCGGATCAATATGAATAATCATCTTATCCTTATCTTCCGGCTTTACTTCCTCCCAGGATGGAATAATTAAGATATCATCCACATAGAACTGTTTAAAATACTGTTTCCAATTGTTAATCCAGTCCTTGTCTTCTGTCTCGCTTTTTGTAATAGTACACTCACCCAGGTCCATGTAAGTCTTTACTTCTTCCAGCGCAATCTCCACATTTTTTAAAATAGTCTCCTGGTCGTCGTCTTCGTCCATATAAAAATTCAAATATGCTACACCATCATCATCCGGCATATCCGGCAGAATGTCCACAAACATCTGCTCCTTGTCCCGCTGGGTCAGCGGCTGTTTGTCCTCTATCTCTACGCCCTGTACCCCCACATCATATAATGCGGAGATTACAATATCTTCAGCTTCACTTCTTGTTTTTAAGGTGTACTTATCCCACTTCATGGTTCTACCTCTCTTCTTTTATTCTTTTTGTATTCTTTTTTATATTCTTAGTTACAACCATCTTCTTTGTTACAACATCTTCTTTGTTACAATATCTTCCTTAATTACTACTCACATGGATTATCAAATTATCCCGCGGGGCATATAGTCAACAAAATTTGTCCTCTGCCTCATATTAACTTGAAAACAAGTCCATAAATCGATCTGTGAGGCATATAATGGAAATACGATTGCCTTCTGCCTCGAGAAATTGATCCCTGCGAGGCAAAATCAAAAAATAATCTCCTATATGCCACACTGTTTAATTTAATTCACAACAAAAAGACTGAAATGAGGCAAAAACTGATATTGCTTTTTATATACCCCGCAGAGCGATTCAGAAAGCCCTAATCAACCATGCGATGAACAATAATTGTTTTCCAAACAGTTTTCTTAAGCAGTTTTATATTTAAACAAATGCTGCTGTGATAGTTATGGTAAACAACGACAAAATTGTTGTAAGTACGATAACTCTTGTGATTTTTGTGGTATTCATACCATACTGGGTTGCCAGCATCAGCGGCATATTCGCCATCGGCATGGCTGTAAGCAGCACAATTACCATACGTATCTCTTGATTTGCAATAAGTGGTTTTGTGATGAACGCTGTAGCAATGGGAATTACCAGCAGACGAATTGCAGAAAAGATGAAATTCTGTTTTCCCTGAAAGATCTCTGACCACTTGACTTTTGCCATAGAAGCCCCTAATACAACCATTGATAAAAAGGTCGTCGGCCGTCCCATATAGGTAAATAAATCAATCACCATAGTTGGAACTTTCACCCGGGACATGAACAATACAATTGCCAGCACCCCTGAGATTGTGCCCCAACTAAATATCTTTTTCCAGATACTTCCTGTATGAATATCTTCCTCGCCCTTAGTGAGTACTACGATTCCATAAGTATAGACAATCAGATTAAACATCATATTATAAACCGCAACATAAATCAATGCGCCGGTTCCAACTACCGCTGATACTACCGGGATTCCAATAAATCCCGTATTTCCAAAAACAGTCAGCAAGTTATAAAACTTTCTCTCGTCTTTTGGCACTCTTAAAATAGCTCCCATAAAGTTTCCTATTATAATAAGCACCAGGAAAGAAATTCCTGCAATCAAAATCATAAAAAGGACTTCCCTATTCGTAGCCGTTGCATTTTCATCAAAAGCACTATAAACTACCAATGCCGGATTACAGATATTCACCACAATCCAGGAAAGCTGCTGGGTCCCATCTACACTTAATATATTTTTCTTCGCCAACACATAGCCCATCATCATCAAAATGAAGATTAAAACCATCTGCTGGAATACTATTAACATACTCATAATTCTTACTAACCCCTCTAGTGCTAAAATTTGACACTATTTTAATAATACACGAAACAGGTGGAAATGAAAAGACCTTATTTGATACATTTACTAATGCGTTCTGTTGATAGCTGCTACGCAAAATCAATCAAAATTTCCTTATGCTTCTTTTTCATGACCATACATCAAAAGACAGCATAGTAATTTAGACCACTATACTGTCCACTCTATATACTCTCTTATTATTCTGCATATTTTTACTTTTTCGTATCCTTTTTATTTTTCTATAATCAAAAAGTCACATGCCTGTCATATCACTCAATCCGTATTCTCATAGTAACACTTTCCCGTCCCATCTTAGTAAATAATTTTCGGGGAATTATATAAGCAATCACTGCCAACATCGGAAGTAAACAAATACATGGAACAAGGATTCTCTTTCCTTGCTAACTCATGAAGGCGCTACCTTATGAACTGGTTTTATGAGTTCTAATCCTATATTTCCTTATAAGTACATGGTGCATATGTTACGCATTTTCCGCAGACTTCGCTTCCAACTGCATTTACATCTCCGGCACTATTTAAATAAGAACTTCCAAATTCTGTGTATACTTTTGCATTTTCCCAGCACTGAACATAACATTTTACACGGTCATAGCCTTCAAAAGTAAGTGCTTTTGGAGGACAATGTTTTACGCAGACACCACATTTTCCCTCCTTTTTATATAGACAAAGCTCTTCTTCCATAGGTTTTCCCGGTTCTATGTCCAGATTTGTTACGATAGTAGTAAGTCTCCCGCTGCATCCCGCTTTAGTAATAAGCATATTATTGAGGCCAAATGTTCCTATACCACTTGCATAAGCAAAATGCCGGTGAGACCAATTACTTTTTAATATTTTATTATCAAAAATCTTCGATTCTGGAGCCACCTCACCCTTATACCCCAATTTTCCCAATAAATCTATGAACATCTCGTTCAATTTTGGAAGCATAGCATTCGTATATTCATATGCCTGCGCCCACTCTGGCGAAGCAAGATAATCAGAACTTTTGTTACTCTGCGCTACCGCTTTTGTAAATGGTACAAAACAAGAGAATATCACCGTCGCGTCCGGCATAACATCCAAGGGCATCTGCTGTGTGTCACGCACAATTTGTGGAAGCTGTGCGATATAAGGATGATTCACATCCGCATATCCGATAATCGGTTTCCGCCAAAGTCTTCCTGCCAGAGCATCTGTTCCTTCATCATATTTCTCTATAAACTCCCATATTTTTATTTCTATAAGATTTTTCAACTCATTCTGTTTCATTTTCTATATCTCCATATTTTTAATGTTTCTATCTCTTCGTGAACTATATCAGCAATTGAATAACCGAGGATTCCCGCTTTATTATCCTAAACAATTAAGTTTCCTGTGCAATGCAATACACAATATGTCACACAATATGATAAAAAAATAAGAGCCGCTATTTTAGCGACTCCTGAGACAGGGGATGAGGGATTCGAACCCCCATCGACGGTTTTGGAGACCGGTGCTCTACCATTGAACTAATCCCCTATGATACAAAGAAAAGTGACTATTCCT
>JAQVHQ010000112.1 GCA_028696165.1 Lachnospiraceae bacterium
TATTTGTGACGAATCTTTTTAAGATTCAGGCACGAATACATTTTGTCTTGATTTGGATTTTGGGACTGATAGAATACACCTGCTGATTTTGAGCCGCAAACTGTTTAATCAGCAGACACTATATAGATCGGATAAATAGAATATAAGAAATATTAAAAATATAGAATTAACAGAGTATGTAATAGAAATAAAATTCTATTATATCAACAAAAGATAGAATTGAAAGTCTAGCATATACTGAGTATACTATGAATTATCAGAAATGCGAAGAAGCAGTTCCCGGGAAGGGATTGTCTCTTCGCATTTTTCTTTTTAATAATAAACTATTTGCAGATGGGTAAGTACAAATTAAAATTTGAAAAGTATACGAGGTAAAGAAGATGAGAAAAGTGAAAGTAGCGGCAACACAGATGTCATGTTCCTGGGATGTTCAGGAGAATATTAAGAAAGCGGAAGAGATGATTCGTCAGGCAGCAGGAGAGGGTGCAAATATTATCTTATTACAGGAATTATTTGAAACACCATATTTTTGTCAGCAGCAGAAATTTGAATATTTTAAGTTGGCTTCTACAGTGGAAGAAGATGCAGCCATTTCACATTTTACAAAGGTTGCAAAAGAATTGTCGGTAGTACTTCCAATCAGTTTTTATGAAAAAGCAGGGAATACAGCATTCAATACAATCGCCATTATTGATGCTGATGGAAGTGTATTAGGGACTTATAGAAAAACACACATTCCGGATGGTCTTCCTTATGCAGAGAAATTTTATTTTACTCCGGGAGATACAGGATTTAAAGTATGGGAGACACAGTATGGTACAATTGGAGTAGGCATCTGTTGGGATCAATGGTTTCCAGAGGCTGCCAGATGTATGGCGCTTATGGGAGCAGAATTATTATTTTATCCTACAGCTATTGGAAGTGAGCCGATTTTGCAGAGAGATTCTATGCCTCACTGGCAGAGAGTTATGCAGGGTCATGCAGGTGCTAATCTAGTACCTGTAGTGGCATCTAATCGCATTGGTACTGAGAAAGATGGAACTGAGATGAGCTTCTATGGATCTTCTTTTATTGCAAATGAAACGGGCGAAATTGTAGCACAGGCGGACAGAAAATCCCAGGAAGTTATTGTGGCAGAGTTTGATTTGGATGATATAGCCCAGACTCGTAGAGAGTGGGGAGTATTCCGGGATAGAAGACCAGAGATGTATGGAACTCTTTTAACCCATGGGAAATAAAAATTGTGAGTGCATGCAGCTTTAAGCAGAAATAAAAAAATAGTTGTCGATGTGACAGGATGATGGAGAATACAATGGAAAAGAAAAAATTTCGATTAATGGACGCTATATTAGCAGTTATTTGTGTAGTATTTGTAGCCGAAGCTGCAGCTCCGGTAGCTGCTATAGGTAATTCACAATATTTCTGGTGGATATTTCTAATATTAGCATTTTTACTGCCGTACGGATTGATTTCATCGGAATTAGGAACTGCTTATACTGGTGAAGGTGGATTATATGACTGGGTTTCAAAGGCATATGGAAAACGCTGGGGTTCCAGGGTATCCTGGTATTACTGGATTAATTTTCCTCTATGGATGGCATCATTGGCAGTTATGTTCCCTGAGATTATTCCTATAATTACCGGTCATAAGATGGGAACGGCATCTTCCATAATTGTGGAGTTATTATTTATCTGGATTATAATTTTCATAAGCTTCTACCCAGTGTGTGATAATGCATGGATTTTAAATGGAAGTGCAGTGATTAAATTAGTTCTGGGGCTCACCGTGGGAATTTTAGGTGTGTATGTAGCTGTGACAAGAGGGGTGGCAAACGAGTATACAGTAAGTTCTTTAATGCCAAGTTTTGATTTAGATAGTCTTTCTTATATATCTGTTATTCTTTTTAATTTTTTGGGATTTGAAGTTGTATGTACTTTTGCTGATTCTATGGAAAAACCACAGAAGCAGATTCCAAAAGCAATTATTACCGGTGGAATTGTGATTGCAGTTATCTATATATTTACAGCTTTCGGTATCGGGGCGGCAATTCCTACAGCTGAAATCAGTACAAGTTCCGGATTGATTGATTCATTACAATTATTGACAGGAAAAGATAGTGGTTTATTTATATCTGTTATGGCTATATTATTTTTAATAACGCTGTTTGGTAATATGGTGTCCTGGTCGTTGGGCGTTAATAATGTGGCGGCTTATGCGTCTTCAAATGGAGATATGCCAAAGGTATTTTCAAAGAGAAGCAAAAAAAATGACATGCCGACAGGTTCCGCGGTTATGAATGGTATTGTTGCATCGTTAGTTGTTATCATCGCTCCATTTATACCAAATCAGGATTTATTCTGGTGTTTCTTTGCTTTGAATCTGGTGATGTTCCTGCTTTCTACTACAATGTATTTATGGTTAATATCCCTTACAACCAGTAAGGAATTATCCATCTTGTTACTTAAGCTGTTAGAATGTAGGTAGCAATGGTATATCGGCTTCCTTTCTTGGACTTCGCGTC
>JAQVHQ010000005.1 GCA_028696165.1 Lachnospiraceae bacterium
TTCCGACGGGGCTTATTAAAGTGCCACTACTCCAGTCACTGTCACTCTGAATAACTCAAAAATTCGATAGATTGGTACTTTGGAAGGATATATTCATTTTTTAATTACATTTTGCGGAAACTCAAGTACATCTACCCTATGTTCTTTTATATAGTCAATCGCTTCTTTGCCATTCTGACAATCAGCTGCCAATTCGAATCCCAGACTGTTCCAGTCCATCCGGTTTCGAATTGCATCTCTTACCAGAATTTCATCATCCACTAATATTACTTTATACATATTAACCACCCATTATTTTCTGTTTTGTATTTTCCCAATTCACTTCTCTTGAACATTTTAACATGCTCCCCCTGAATCTACAATGGGAGCATAAGAATTATTTGATGGGGTGAAGAGGGTAGAAGGAGGACGCAGCCCAGCCGGGTGAAAAACATTATATCAAATGAATTCGAGAGTAGCTCTTAACGGTTTGGTGCTTTCCGGTACGTGCTTTATTTCTTTTTTACTCAACTTCCAGTGAAATCAGCTTTTTTACTACTGTCTGCGATAGCCAGCAGGGGGCGACGTCTTGTATGGGGTGCAAACAATTAGGGGCGGTTTGGATTTTGAGGAAATCCAGCCCCGTTTGCACCCCATACAAGACGTCGCCCCCTGCGTCCCCCTCACTCAACAAAAAAGTTTATTTCACTATCACCCCATCTTCGTCCCAGAGGTCGTGCCAGTCTTTGGCTCCTTCCCACAAGAATACCTGTCCTTTTACCAGGCGGTTATTTCTGTCCAGGGTAGCGATGCTTTCCATTTCTTCTTTAGTTAGTGGATCTTCTGTTACGCATTTTAAATTACCAAAGTAATTTTTCTCATGGATTGAGAATGGAATCGGAATCTGTCCGCGCTGCACTGCCCATTTTAATGAGATGATTGCCGGATGTACTCCATGGGCTTTGGCGATCGCCTGTATTTCAGGCATTTCCATATCAGAGATATCTTCTGGACAGATGTCTCTTTCAGGTCTTTTTGGTGAACCTATTGGCATGTAACCTACTGGCTGGATTTCTCTTTCGGTCAGGTAATCGAAGATTTCCTGCTGTTGGAAACATGGATGCAATTCAAATTCACAGGCTGCCGGTTTGATTTTTAATAATGGCAGTACTGCTTCTAATTTTGGTATGGTCATATTGGATATACCGATTGCTTTAATCAATCCTTTTTCAACTAATTCTTCGCACTGTCTGTAGGTGTCTACAAATTCATCTACACTAAATGGTCTGGAATCCGGGTTTCTTGCATCTACGCTGCAGTGTGGTGCATGATAGTTTGGAAATGGCCAGTGAATATAAAATAGGTCGATATAGTCACACTGCAGGTCTTCTATACTTTTTCTGCATGATTTTTCTACTTCCCGGTGCATGTCATTCCATACTTTTGTCATGATGAAGAGTTCTTTTCTTTCTACCACTCCTTCATCGAATGCTGCTTTGAATACTTTTCCAATCTGATCTTCATTGCCATAACAGGCTGCACAGTCAAAGAGGCGGTAACCACAGCGAATAGCTCCTGCAACTGCTGCTGATACTTCGTCTGGGGTGAAACGGTCAGAACCAAAGGTCCCCATTCCTACACATGGCATCTCTAACCCATTGTTTAATTTTTTCTTTGGCACTAAGCCTGGTTCTACATAATTACTCATAAAATTCTCCTTTTTCTTTATACATTTTTATTTCAATTTTTTAATTTCTATCTGTGGTAATATCCGTTCCATGTCCTCTGGTACAAAAAATCCTGTTTCTTCACGAAGGGCTGCTGCTGCTGATATGGCGCTTGCTTTTCGCAGTGTTTCTTCTATAGAAAGTCCTTGTGAAAATCCTATAGCAAATCCGGCTATCATGGAGTCACCGCATCCTACGGTATTGACTGCATCAATCTTTGGTACAATTGCCTGATAGATACCTTCGTCGCAAACGACTATGGAACCATCCGCTCCAAGGGAAATAGCCACTATTTCCACACCCGATTTATGTATCTGAATCGCAGCTTCTATTAATTCTTCTCTGGAATCACATTGTTTTCCAGTAAGCATACGGATTTCATCTATATTTGGTTTTACCATAGTAGGATTGGACTGAATACCATTACGAAGCAGCTCCCCACTGGTATCAAGGATTACTTTCTTGCCGCCTTCACGCACCAGCTTAACCAGATGTTGATATGCCGAAGAATCCAACCCCTTAGGCACACTCCCTGAAATAGCTACTACGTCCGCTTCCTCTATCAGTTTCTTAAACTTCTCTAAAAAAGCAGTAAAATCTTCTTCACTTACTGTAAATCCAGGTTCCAGAAATTCTGTCTGAACCTTTTTTTCTTTATCCCAGATATTTATACAAGAACGACTCTCATCTTGAAGATGGTAAAACTCACTGGTAATTCCAAATTGTTTCAGATTGTCTACGATGTAATTACCTGCATGTCCCCCTACGAATCCAGTCGCAACTACTTTAGCTCCTGCTATGGATGCTGGTTTTGATACATTCAGTCCTTTTCCACCAGGTGTGTACGTACATTCCAACACACGATTTACTTCCCCTTCTTTTGCACCGGAAACCACATATCGTTTATCTATGGCTGCATTTAAGGTTACTGTTAAAATCATTATTTTTCTCCTTATTTCTCACTGTCAATCAGAATTTTGCCCTTTACAGTACCCGGAGTTTTATACATTTCAAAAGCACTTGCAATCTCTGATAATGGAACTTTTTTGAAAATAAAGGAATCATCAATTTTTAACTGACCCGTTTTAAAATAATTTGCAGTCAGTTCCCATTCATGTCCAGGGAACGGTGCACTGTAAGACATCCATGAACCAGTAAGAGTAAATTCTTTACGATTAATATTCTCCCATTCATCTACCGTAAATGTCAGTTCCTTCGTAGGTGTTCCTACAAAACAAACTTTTGCTTTATTAGCTGCTAATTTAAATGCCATCTTCATCGTAATGGTATTGCCTGCAGTCTCATAAATGTAATCAAAACCTTTTCCATCAGTTGCATCCATCGCCTGTTTTATAAAGTCATCATCTAAGGTATTGATACCGCCAGTAGCTCCCAGATGTTTTGCAAGTTTTAAACGTTCCGGTGAAATATCAAATACAATCACCTGCTTTGCACCAAAGATTTTTGCCCACTGCATAACTAAAAGTCCAACGGTTCCACCTCCAAGGATTGCTACATTCTTACCACCAGTGAAATCTACGCGCTCTAGTCCATGAAGTGCAACAGTTGCCGGCTCAAACAGGGCTCCCTGTTCAAAAGAAACCTCTTCTTCGAATTTTACAGCATTGCGTTCCGGAACAACTACGTATTCCGCAAAGCTTCCAAACTGGCGAGAACCGATGAAGCTATAATGTTTACATAGAGAATAATCACCTTTCTGACAGTCTTCACATTTCATACATGGCACAAGCGGTACACCTGCCACCCTGTCACCTGCTTTTAAAGAAGTTACACCCTCTCCAATTTCCTCTACTACACCTGAGAATTCGTGTCCTAATACATTTGGGAAGAAATGACATGCGTCTCCATTTACTCTTGGCACATCAGAACCACAGATTCCGGTATATTTTACTTTAATTAAAACTTCACCTTCTTTTGGCTGTGGTTTCTCGATTTCTTCATAACGAATGTCATACTTTGCATGTACTACTCCTGCTTTCATCACTGCATTCCTCCTGTTTTCTTCATTAACTCTTTTAAATTTTCATAAAGCGCCAAATAAGTCTCATAGTTTTTCATATATATATCATGGTTTTCCATGTTTGGCTCATGTCTTCTGGTGACTTTTACAGTCATCTTTACTGCTTCTTCGAAACTTTCATACATACCCACACCCACACCGGCAAGAATAACTGCACCCAGGGTAGTTGCTGTATCAGAAGAAGGTACTACGATTGGTTTTCCTGTTATATCTGATTTCATCTGAGTCCAAAGCAGCGAATTGGCTGAACCTCCCATGGCCCAAAGTTCATCAACTTTTGCTCCGGTAGTATCTGCCACATCCAGATTATGCTTTAGGGCAAATGCTACACCTTCCATCGCAGCTCTGACCATATGGCCTTTTGTTTTAGAAAAATCCAACCCATAGTAGACGCCCTTGGCATTTGGATCCCAGATTGGTGAACGTTCCCCGGACATATAGGGAAGAAATACAACTCCATCGCTTCCGGGGGCAATCTTTTCTGCTATTTCATTTAACTGACTTAAAGAAGACTCTCCTGTTTCCTGTGCTATACTTCTCTCATACTGGGCAAATTCCCGCTCTACCCAGCGCATCACACCACCGCCTCCGGTTGTTCCCCCTTGCAGGAGCCACTGCCCCGGTACCACATGGTATCCTAGTATCAGTCTCGGATCTGCAGCGTACTCTTCCATACAGATACTCATTCCGCCTGCCTGGCCACCTTGTTCCTGTGTCTCTCCCGGTTGTATCACTCCGGCGCCCAAAGTTCCACATGCAGCATCCAGCCCTCCTGCAACTACCGGTGTGCCTTCCGCTAAACCACACTGCCCGGCTGCCTCTTTTGTAACAGTTCCAACCACCTGATGACATGGAACAATTTCAGGAAGAAAGCTTATGGGAATTTCCAACTGTTCACACATATTTTCATCCCATGTGCCTGTTTTCATGTTGAAGCAATGCAATCCATATCCCTGAGACATATCCTGGGTGATGGCACCGGTTAAGCGATATGCGATAAAACTGTTGGACTGAAGTATTTTATCGGTCTTCTCGTATACTTCGGGAAGATGTTTTTTATACCACAAAATTTTTGCAGTGGTATAAGATGGCTGAAGGGAATTGCCTGCCAGCGAAAAGATGTTGTCCTCTCCGATTTTTTTATTGAGCTCATCACAGATAGCCTGTGCTCTGGTATCCATCCAGATTGGAGTGTTCGTCAAAACCTTACCTGCCTTATCTATCGCTATGGCTGACCAGCTCTGTCCATCAATCCCCACTCCTGCTATTTCTTCCGGTAAAATATTTCCTTTTTTTAGACACTCTTTGATTGCTTTACAAACTGCAGACCACCACTCTTCCGGATTTTGTTCGGCCCACCCCGGATGCGGATAATATACCGGATAATCCCCGGTGGATGAAGCTTTTACTGTGCCGTCTTTAGAAAATGCTGCAATTTTACAGGCACTGGTTCCGATGTCAATTCCCAATAAATAGTTCTTCATGTTTCCTCCATTCATTCTTTTATCATTTTTCTTATGCTGTCATACTTTTACTCTTTCCTGATTCAAAGAATATCTTAGGTATATCATCCGAAACGTTTCGGTTGTATTCCTAAGAAAAGAGCTGCCAGATACAACTCTTACTCTTTGATTGTTTTCATGGATTTCCCTTCTACTATTTTCGTCTGTAATTTGATATCCTGTATGAGGTTTTCATCCTTTGTATCTCTGTTATTCTCGTTATTTTTATCTTTATCCCCTGCAGTTTTCACCGGATGCTCCAAACGTTCCAATATTAAATGCGCCACCTGCATACCTATTTCTTCTGTTGGCTGTGTAACGACTGTTAATTTGGGTTTACAAGCTCTGGCAAAAGATAAATTGTCAAATCCTATCACAGATAAGTCATCTGGAATATTGATTCCCAACTCATTGATACCAATCATAGCTCCCATGGTTATCTCATAATTACTGAGCAGAACACCCGTCATGTCCGGATTTTCCTTTACTAATGTTTCCAAACCCTCTACTCCGCTTTCAATAGTATAATCACCTCGAAAGATAAGTGACTGGGGTATCTCAAGTCCCTGCTCCTCCCATGCCTCCATATATCCGGCCAGACGCTCATTAGCAGTAGATATATCTTCCGGTCCTGCGATAATTCCTATTTTTTTGTGACCCTGATCAAAAAACTGCTTTACGGCATCATGTGCTGCTTTTCGATTATCAACAACTACGCTGTCGCATCTTAATTCCTGAATTACACGGTCAATCAGCACAATTGGTTTCCCGGCTTTCTTAAATTTTCTTAAATGGGAACCTTTTGCATTAACCGGCATGTTGATAATTCCATCTACCCTCTTCCGGTATAAAAAATCTACTGCTTCCTTCTCAAGTTCCACATCGGTTCGACAGTCACATACAATCGTAGCGTAACCGTGATTTCTCAGGATATCCTCTACACTGGTGATAATTTCTGTGCAGAAGATATTGTTTAATTCCGGAATAACAACTCCAATGATTTTTGTAGAATTCGTCTTTAAACCTCTGGCAACTTCATTGATTTCATAATGAAGTTCTTCGATGGCTTCTTCGATCTTTATGCGGTTAGTCTCTCTTACATTACCCCCGTTAATATAGGAAGAAATCGTGGCAAGACCTAAACCGGTTTTTTTTGCAATATCTTTAATTGTAGCTGCCATATTACCCCTGCTTTTTCTTGAAATCTGCTGCTTCACCTAGACATCATAATACTGTAATTTAATGTTCTTTTGCTAAACCGAAACGTTTCGCTTCTAGTTCTATACTACTTTCATTTTTCCTATTTGTCAATTATTTTTTTTAGGAAAATAATACCCTATTTTTGTAAGATTTTCTATTGTATTTTCCTTGCATTTCTATTACTTTAATAATAGTTTGTATTGACTGGGTATAAAATATACGAGTCAAAGAAAGGGGCATATTATGTTAAAAGGAATTCCTAAAATTTTATCACCTGAATTATTAAAAGTATTATCTGAGATGGGTCATAGTGACCGCCTTGTTATCTCTGACGGCAATTTTCCTGCTGAATCTATGGGGAAAGATGCAATTGTAATCCGCTGTGACGGACATGGTGTTCCGGAGATTCTTGATGCTATTTTACAGGTATTTCCATTGGACACCTATGTGGAGCATCCGGTTAATCTGATGGAAGTTATGCCAGGTGATGATGTTGAGACACCTATCTGGGATACCTATAAAGAAATCGTTACCAAATATGATGACAGAGGCGCTGCCGCTGTTGGAAATATTGAAAGATTTGCATTCTATGATGAAGCCCGGACTTGCTATGCAATCCTTGCTACCGGAGAATCTGCACTTTATGCGAATGTAATGCTGCAGAAGGGTGTTGTTGTTGATTAAGGTAAACATCAATATCTCTTGTAAAAGTTAAAATACCCATGTGCAGAGAAAATATCGAATAGTTATTTCCATATTTTCTCTATACATGGGTTCTTTTTATTTTCATAAATCACGATATAAGTTCATAATAAAAGATGTATTGTTGAATCACACCTTCAAATCCTTTGTATCTTCTCTTAGGGAATCCTCGCTTATAATGTTGATCCAAAGCCTGTTTGATATGCGTGTCTATGGGAAATGCCTGAAGATGATGCAGTGAAAAAAGGCAAATACACTCTGCTACTTTTATACCTACCCCGAAGAGAGTTAATAATTCTTCTTTCGCCTTCAAATAAGAAAGTTTCGTTATTTCTTCCAATTTTCCCGGGTTATCCGTAAAGTATCGCGCGGTTCGTACTACATATTTGCTGCGATATCCCAGATTACATTCTTTTAAAGCGTCTTCATCCTGATTTGCCAGCGATTGTGGGGTAGGGAATGCATAGTATGTTTCGCCTTTAAAGTTCTTCTTTTCTTCTCCATACTTTTCGCAGATGTTTTGTATACATTTTCGAATTCTTACGATGTTATTCTGTTGGGAAATTAAGAATGAGACTATCGTTTCCCATAGGTCCTGTCTTAGTATTCTCACTCCATACCCGGCTTCAGATGCCTGAACCAAATAACTATCATTGGGATTAATTCTGGATATATAAGCTGCATAATCTGTATCAAGGTCAAAATATCTTTTCCAGAATTCTTCGAACTCGGATTCATCACAGGAAAATGAACAGCTTTCATCTGTTTGTGTAATTTCCAGATATCGACTGCCTGCTATCAGACTATAGGTATGCTCTCCTATCGCTCTCATCCGAAAACATTCTCCCGAATCACAAATTTGTGATATGTTAAAATTTTGCAAAGTCTTTTTTATCATTTTTCTCTATTCTGTCTTAATATTTTATCTATCATTATTGTTCCTGTATTACATAAAAACATTATTATCTCTCTGGCACTATTTCTATCCAATATCCATCTGGATCTGTAATGAAATAAATTCCCATTCCTTCATTTTCGTATGCTATACATCCCATCTCTTTGTGACGTGCATGATATGCATCATATTCATCCGTTTTAAATGCCAGATGGAATTCGCATTCCCCAAGATCGTATGGTTTCTCACGTCCCACATTGTATGTTAATTCCAACTGAAACTGTGTCTCTTTATCCCCTAACCAGGCCTGCTTAAAAGACCCATCTTCTCCGGTTCTTTCTCTGATTACGTCCAAATCCAAAGCTTCTTTATAAAAAGCATAGCTCTTATCCAAATCCAATACATTAAAATTAAAATGGTCAAATTTTATCATCTTTCTTACCTCTTTCTTTTTTATATTCTTGATTTATACTGTCTTTTTACTTTTGCCAAAAGCTATAAAGCACAATGCACTCAAACACATGATAATTGGATAATATAAATACGGCATAATATCAAAAGATGTTAATCCTGTCAGGGTTGCTGCTGATAACAGCTGTGCTCCATACGGAATAATCCCCTGCATACCTGAAGTAAATATATCCAAAAGTGATGCGCTTCTTTTTGGCTCTATATCGTATTGTTCGCTGATTTCTTTGGCTATAGGACCGGCAATGACAATCGCTACGGTATTATTGGCTGTTGCTATATCTACTAAAGCTGCTAAAAGAGCAATTCCCACCTGTGCACCTTTTTGGCCTTTGATTCTCCTATGCACAAATTCCAGAATACAGGTAATTCCTCCATAATGTTTTACCAGCGATACAATAGCAGCTACTATAATAGAGATTACAGTAATATCATACATTCCTGTTATGCCTTCTCCTATTGCTGCAAAACTGTCTGAAAATGCTAATGCCCCTGTTGCCATACCAATAATAACAGATGTAACTGTTCCTGCAATCAGTACCAGGAATACATTAATTCCAATCAATGCTCCAACTAATACCAGTGCATACGGCAATACCTGCCAGATATTGTAATCCAGCGAACCTTCCATAATATAACTGCTGTTTCTTGTCAGGACTGCAAAAATCACAATACTGATAATAGCTGCCGGCAGAACAATTAAAAAGTTTGCCTTGAACTTATCTTTCATCTCACACCCTTGAGTCCTTACTGCTGCTATGGTCGTATCAGAAATCATAGATAAATTGTCACCAAACATTGCTCCGCATACAACAGCTCCGATGCAAAGTGCCAGAGAAAATCCTGTTTTTTCACTGATTCCTACTGCTATTGGTGCCAATGCTGCTATGGTTCCCATACTTGTTCCCATGGAAATAGAGATGAAGCACCCAATTACCATCAAGCCAACCACAACAAAAGACGATGGAATGACAGATAATCCCAGATTTACTGTACTGCTTACACCGCCTGCAGCACTGACTGCGCCGGAAAATGCACCCGCCGACAGGAAAATCAAACTCATAGTGATGATATTATCATCTCCGACCCCTTTGGCCACTATGGAAATTTTCTCCTGAAATGATGTTCCTCGATTTTGTACAAACGCTACCAGTAACGCAACCAGAAAAGCTAAAATTGCAGGCATCTTATAAAAATCTTTCGTTAAAAATCCTGTTCCTAAAAAGATAATAAGGAATACCAGGATTGGTAACAGGGCGATAGGATTCCCCTTTGATGTTTTAGTTTCATTGTTCACTATAGTTCCCCCTCGTTTTGATTAATAAACTAATTATACATGAATTCTCCGGGAAATCCTAGTATCTACATGATTTCATATTTAATATATAATTTTTCTCGAAGTTCTTTGTCTGTTGTTACCTGAGACACTTGAGCAAAATCTTCATTTTCCAATAAAATATTAACAAGTTTTGCTAAACGAGCCTCTCCCTTTGCTTCTCCTCTTGCTTCTCCAAACTCCTCACCCTCTCTTCTTGCTTGGGCAATTTCTGAATTTCTTATAATCTCTTCGTACTTATCTGCCAGCATGACAATCAACTCCTCTCTGCTTTTAATCAGATTTTTTAATTCATCTTGAATCACGCTATATTCAGAGTTGTTTCGTGCAATATCATTTGCAAATATTTTGGGACTCTCTTTCATTAATATCACAATATAGCTCACTGGTACATCCAAATATGTGATCTCGGATTTTAGCTGATTCTTCCTTGCCGAGTATTGCATTACAATCATATCTGCAGCGTATAACTCACTTCTCTGGACAATAAATTCCTGCGCCACAACCTGCATCTCTACATCAGCAATTCCCTGATTAGACAATCGTGCTAACACATCCAGTATACTTTTCTTTGAATAAATGGATGTTCCTAGCATTTCTTCTCTCACAGAACCGCTTACAGTAAACTCTTCTCCAAATATCAGCTGTAATAAATAACTGATTCTCTCAGGGTGAACTTCTGCATCATATATCCTTTTAAAGGGTAAATCCGCTGTCATATCCGGCAGGCGCAATCCTGCTTCCATCTGTTCAAATTTTTCTCTGATTTCTGCTGGTACCAGCTGCTTTAATTCCTGATAGCGTTCTTCAATTGTTTTTTCTGCTCTCATTTGTTCTTCTCCTTCAATTATAATGGATACCTTTGAATATCACAAGAACAAGCCGCATAGAAATATCTAATGAAATATCTCCCGGAACATATCTGAAGAAGCCTCTGATTTTAATATCTAACCGTAGCTTTTATCATTCCTGCATATTCGGTTTTAAAGTGGAAAATTCGGTGCGAACGCACCAATAAAGACTTCAAGTAAAATTCATCCATAAATCCATATACTTTCATATGGATAACTACTTGTATGATATATAATATCAATTATTATCCTACATTACAAATTAATTTTTTATAAAATACAAAAGAGAAAACCTAGTTCAAAAAGACATCATTTCAAAATTGCAAATCCAATCTTGAAATGATGTCTTTTTGTTATTTTCTTACAGTCTCAAGCTGCTGTTTTGCAGCTTGCCAATATAGGTCTAAATTTTTTTGCAAATCACAATCCTATAATTTATATAAAGGACCATAATTCTTACAAGCTCTATAATCCTGTCCTTCTTTGTCCTGTCCAAATGCATTCCATGCTGCCGGTCTGAAGATATCTTCATCTGGAACATTATGCATAGATACTGGAATTCTGAGAATAGAACACAGGGTCAGTAAATCTGCACCGATATGTCCATAAGCACTTGCTCCATGGTTAGCCCCCCAGTTATTCATTACATCATAAGCTGTCTTAAATGCACCTTTGCCTGTTGTTCTTGGAGCAAACCAGGTACATGGCCATGTGTAATCTGTTCTCTTCCACAGTTTATCAGATACTTCTTCTGGAAGTGCTACTGACCAACCTTCTGCAATCTGCATAACAGGACCAAGTCCTTTTACAAGATTCAGACGAATCATAGTCATAGGCATCTCATATTTAGTCTCAAATCTTGAAGAATATCCGCCACCTCTGAAGTATCCGTTATCAGCTGCACACCATGTGGTAGCTTTCAAAATAGCTTCCTGGTCAGCTTCTGTTACATCATACCAAGGTTTGATTACATGATTGCCATTCGCATCAACAGCTTCACCATTGAAGTCAAGACAAGATGCTCCTGAGTTGATTAAGTGAAGGAATCCGCCGGATTCTTTTGCTACACCTTCTACATCATATCCTGTTGCTTTCTTAACAGCTTCCGGACTCCAATATGTACGAACATCTGAGAACATAGATGCTGTATTAGTCAATAATTTTTCAAATAACATACCAAGACCATTTAATACATCATTTTCGGTAGCAAGAATATATGGCTCTCTAGCTCCATTCCAGTCAAATGAAGTATTCAGAAGTGCTTCTGGATAGTCGCAGTTTGGATAAAAATCTGTCCACTGTCTCTGTCCCTGGAAACCAGCTGCGATTGCATTGTGTCCAACAGCTTCTTCTTCACATCCTTCTGGCAGGTTATCATTACCATTCATAAGATCTTTGATGATACACATCATCTTAACAACAAACTCCCAATCAGATTCTTTCTGTTCTGGAGTCTTTTTAATCTCATCCGGATTCTTATCAAATCCTTCCGGGCATTTTTCTTTTGTCCAGGCTAATGCTTTCTCATATTCAGCTTTGTCATAAATGTTTTCTGACATACGACGGATTACTTCAACTTCATCTACAGACTCAACACGCATGCCAAGATATTCTTCGATAAAAGCAGGGTCAATAATAGATCCACCGATACCCATGGTAACCGAACCAATCTGCAGGTATGATTTTCCTCTCATAGATGCTGCTGCAACTGCTGCACGTCCAAAGCGAAGTAATTTTGTCTTAACATCTTCTGGAATTTCTGTAGCATCAGCTTCCTGAACATCATGTCCATAGATACCAAATGCAGGAAGACCTTTCTGTGCATGAGTAGCCAGTACAGATGCAAGATAAACAGCTCCTGGTCTCTCTGTTCCGTTAAATCCCCAAACACCTTTGATTGTGTGTTTATCCATGTCCATAGTCTCAGCGCCATAGCACCAGCATGGAGTTACTGTCAATGTAATATCTACACCTGCTTTTTTGAACTTAGCTTCACAAGCTGCAGCTTCAGCCACACGTCCGATAGTTGTATCAGCGATAACAACTTTCACAGGTTCACCATTAGAATATTTTAAATTAGATGTAAATAACTCAGCAGCCTGTTTTGCCATACCCATGGTCTGGTCTTCCAATGACTCTCTAACCTTAAGATAACCTCTACGACCATCAATAGTTGGTCTGATACCGATTACTGGATAATCCCCAATTAATCTGCTCTTTGCCATAATTTCATTACCTCCATATACTTTCCTGATTTGGACAAACACCATTATCTGCCCGTTGATAGTAGTATAATACCATTGAAAACAGACAAATACTTGTGTTATAATAGCAAAAAGTATAACAATATTCACTTTTTTATTTATTTTGTACAACATCTACAAAAACACAGGAGAGCAATTATGCAATTTTTAGATTATAATGAAAATAAGCAGCGTGGAACCTATGAATTTCCCTTCGAATTCTATCACGTAGACCAACAGCATCCCCAGTACATCATGTCCTATCACTGGCATATAGAATATGAACTCATACGCATCCTAAAAGGCGAATTTAAAATCACAATGGACGAAAAAGAATTCATCGCCCATGAAGGAGATGTCATCTTTGTAAACAGTGGAACGCTTCATGCCGGCATCCCTTTCGCCTGCGTCTACGAATGTATTGTATTTGACCTGAATGCATTCCTAAAGCACAATGCCAGCTGTCAAAAACTTATCCAGAACATAATAGACCACTCCATACTTATCTTCCACCACTTCAAGCCCAACCGCAGGCCAATCCACGACATCATATGGAACGTCTTCGATGCCATGAGAAATAAACCCTACGGATATGAACTCATTGTCTTTGGCGAACTGTACCATTTCTTCGGTGTTATATACGAAAATAATTATTATCTAAAAGATGCCCCTCAGACAAGAAGAGACTATAAGCGTATCATGCAGTTAAAAAATGTACTGGAACTCATAGAAAACCAGTATGCCTCCCCCTTAACCTTAGATGAACTATCCGAAGCTGCACATATGTCCCCCAAATACTTTTGCCGTTTTTTCTATGAGATGACCCATAAGACCCCTATAGACTATCTAAATTATCACCGTATTGAACACGCCTGCTATCAGCTGACCACCTCCGAAGATACAGTTACCGAGATTGCCCTAAACTGCGGATTTAACGATCTAAGCTACTTCATAAAAACATTCAAAAAATATAAAGGGTGCACTCCGGGGAGGTATAAATAAGTTTTTTTTGGGGGAAGGACGCGGTGAAAATAAAAATAAACTTTTAAAAACTGAAACCGTTTTTGACAGTTTTGAAAAGTTTATTTTTATTTTCACCGCTGGTTTTTCCTTGCAATTATATTTATATCTCCGCGTCGTTTCTGGGTGGAATCGTACGACACTACGTTTATTAATGCAGAATTAACTCAAGCATGTATAACTCTATGAAACTAATTGTAATCCTTGCCAGTATCCAGGAACGCACCCGGCACAAAAGCCAGGGGAAAGACACAACCGCTCTGGATAATCAGCGGAGTATGCTTAGCAGGACTTAGAGCGCAACAAAAAAAGATGAGCGATGAAATTGGGTTGTCAAAACCCAATTTCAAAACCACCCTGAGCGCGTGTTTTCATCAGAAAACACCGCGAATGTGGTTGATTCGCCCATCTTTTTTTGTTGCGCTCTTAGTCCTGCTTAGCATACGGAGCTATCCAGAGCGGTTGTGTCTTTCCCCTGGCTTTTGTGTCGGGTGCGTTCCGTCCGTGTTCAGTCCATGTTCAGTCCGCCTTCCAACCGCATTCCATCCTCTCTTCACCTTCTCACTCTTCTACAACTCCTAATCTGCCAAACCATAATCCCAACAGCCACTAACATCAACAACAGCCATAATACCAAATCAGTCCTATCGCCTGTATCAACAACCTCATTTCTTCCTGTCACACCCTTCAAAAATCTTATCGAATCCTCATCTTCGCCATCCAAATCATCCGGCAGCCGATATGCATTCAGGAATGTAATCTCTCCATACAGACTTTCTAACTCTACATCTCCACTTACCGTTGCAGTCAACAGGATATTTCCAGCTGCCCAAATGATAAGATTTCTGGCCACTACACGTTCCCCAAACAGATGACCATCTGTTTTAATTGACACATCATTTCCAGAAGTATCAGAGATATCAACCCGAAGTGCTGTATTATCAATATTGATGTTTCGAGTCTTAATGATAAGACGATCTGTATTAGTACGAATCGGAGTCTTTGTGCTGCCAACATTGCCTGTCACATTCAATTCGATGCTTCCACCAGTTATGAGATGTTCTGCTTCTTCACCTGACAGATTTCCGATAATCCTTAAGTGAACAGAACCAGTTTCCGGGTTAGCATGAATATTTCCAATCAGTAAATCACCTTCATTAGTTATATAGATATCTTTTCCCATAGCACTATCTATCTTCTTAACTTTTAATGTGATTGGGCTCTTATTAGTACCTATATTCCCATTCAGTGAATTGATAGTAATACTGTCTGCACTAATCAGAAGTGATAAGTTTGCATCACTATCTGTTTGATTCTGAGCGTTGATTACATTACCATCTGCCAGAATCTCCACCTTTGCATCTTCAGCAATCTCTATCTTTTTCAGATTCAGATTTTGCCTTAAACTGCGAAGTATAAGCTTTCTGGCATCTGGAGCCTGAACTGTTACATTTTTTCCTACATCAAGGCTCAGATTTTGGATTTCTTCACCACCTGCGTTCAGCAAAAGATTTCCACCTGTCTGTATGGAAGCATCTTGTAAGTAAGATTTCATCTGTTCTGCCTGACTCTGTAGCTGCTTTGCATATTCCATCTTTCGGTCCGCTGCTGCCTGTGACAAATCAGCTGCTGCTTCTGCCTCATTAAAGATTTGTTCTGCTTTAGCTGCCGAATCTTGTGCTTCCTTCCATACTGCAAGCTTTGCATCAAGAGTTTTACTTAACTGGTCATTTAATTCTTTCAATTTCTCCACCAATAGTTTCGCATCGTTCACTGCACGATTCCATATTGCTTTTTCTTCCTCTGATGCAGCATCATCTGGTGGATTATCCAGTAGTTCTTTGTACTCACGTTCTGATTCTTCCAGCTCCAGACGAGAGTTTTCTGTTTCCGTCTGTGTCTTCTCATAAGCGGCTTTCTTTGCATCTGCTTCCTGCAGTGCCTTCTCATATAGTGCTTTTAGATTAGCTGCATGAAGCTTTAGCATTTCTGTGTTGGTTTGTTCCCGCTCTGCCAAATCCTTTGCATCATTGGCCAGCTGCTGTGCCCTAACGGCTTCTTCCAATCCTGTATCGCGACTGTCATAGAGATTGCCGGGTACTGTAAGTTCATAATCTCCCTGGATTTTTGAAAGTCCTGCATACACATCCCCGGTGATTTCCCTGATATATGCATCTTTGCCTGCATATGCGGAAAGTGTCTTTAATCCATCCTGACCACCGGCATTTGAGTCTATATCTAATGGATTATCCCTCATGCCGATACTTCCTGCCTCTGCTGTGATTTTAATACTTCCTCCTGCAGTTATCTGTGCCCGTTCTTCCTCATGTGTCCATGGATTTCTTCTTTCACCCTCTATGATACTGCCCTTGGCTGTCACTTCAATATCCTGGTCTGCATAAATTCTTCCAAGAAGGAAATCGCCCTCGAGATTACTGAGTACCAGATTGCCTGATGCAGCTGCATTGGTGATTTCATTGGCGCTTTCTGCTATCAGTCTCAGATTGCCATAATTGTAAATATTGATGTCCTGATTGGCAATGGCTGTTATTGTGCCTAAAACTTTTGTGTACATATATTCTGTCTTGGTTCCTATTCCACCGTATTTACTGATAATTTCCACATCCGATCCAGCGGTAATGTTCACCGTGATACTATTTGGATTTGATGCGCCTTTATCTGTATTCCCGATGATGTTTCCTAGCGTGCTCTCTCCTACGCTGCTGTCTGGGATTTCTGATTCTTCTCTCACATCCAGGATATTCTCAGGTGCATAGATTCCCATCTTATTTCCTGCATACAGGTTACCGATTCCAAAATCACCGGTGACTTCTGCCACATACAGATTTCTTTGGGCTTTGGCATCTAATCTGGACGCCGCATATTCATCTTCATCCCTGTATTGATTTACTGAAACCGAATGTTCTGACTGGCCTATATCTATGCCAGCTGTCAGATGAATCTGCTTTCCTCTGATATTTGCAGCCCTTTCACGGTCTGATGTTCCTCCGCCGACTGCCAGTGGCAGTCCATTAAGGATGCTTCCAGCCACTGCTGCCAATCTTACATTTTTATTCTGTGAGATAATTTCTCCCAGCTGCATATTTCCTGTCTGCACAGTAATATCGATGTTGTTTTTATTCTTTGCATATAGGACGCCATTGACACTTCCAATCACAACATTTAAATCACTGCTGTTTTCCATACTGCCATCCATTCCTACCAGATAAATATCATCTGCATGTAAGATGTTAAACTTAGAACCTTCCTGTGTATCTATCTGGAAATAATTTTCCTGACTTCCCACATTCCCATCTTTAACATCCAGAATAACCATTCCGCCGTCTTTTATAGTGAGTCCTTCTGAGAATATGTTGCCTGCTGTAGGATTCAGTCCCATTTCCACGATGATGTGAACTATACCATCCGATCCTACCGTGGACTTCACAAGACTTAAGTTTCCTTCTTTGACTTTCACATACGCCTCGGCTGTATATTCACCGGATAGTTTCTCCTCATCTCCCACAATCAGAAGATTAGTTGTACTGCTTCCCGATATTGGTGCAATAATCAACGGGTTCGTTTCCGTAAATACATTGGCTCCATGATTCATACCCAGTATCACATTGTTGCTTCGTATATGAATCTCTTCGTTTCCACCCTCTGCTGTACTTCCCACAGAATCCAGGATAATGGTGATATTTTCTCCCTGCAGATTTCCGATTACCGCGGTGTCTTTCTCTGTATTATCTTCCATATGTCTGATTACCGGTACCGGTATAAATCCTGTATTGGAATCACTGTCAATCCAATCACCACTGTCTAAGAGGAATACCACTTTTTCATCATCTGCCTGGATGATTGTCAGATATATACTTCCATCCGCCCTGTAAATGGTGATACATGGCTTTTGGTCGAATCCTTCATCTGAAGTACCGCTGGAACGATAAGTTCCCGATTCTGTCTTTAACAGAACCAGTTCACCCTTTTCGTTCCTGCCAAAATAACTTCCGCCAAAGTATTCATCTTCTACTGCATCTATGGATACATAGATACCTGTCATAAGTTCCTGAAGTTTTATCGTGCTGCCTTTGCTATATGTCACCTTAAGTCTGCCATCTGTAACCTGGTATTCTGAGTATACAGGATTCTCCAATCTGCTTTCCGGATTTGATTCTACATCCAGTTCCTTCTCATCTCTTATACCCTGTTCATATAATCTGAATACTCCATCCGGTCGATAATATGCGATAATCTGGCCATTTGCATCCAGGTAGATTATTGTGCCTGCCACAAAACCGGTTCGATTATCAATGACAACACGGATATACTGACTGATAATGCCAAATCCATAAGAATCTGTCAGCATCTTAAAGCTGTCAGTTTCTTCCAGATAATTGACAATTGCACCGGTAGTCTTGCCGGTCAGTTCATTTCCCATAGTTACCGGTGTTATGATAATGATGTCCTTGATATATCTGTACTGCTTTACATAGTGAACTTCTGAGCTGTCTATGGCATCTTCTTCAGGCATATAGGCGTATCCACTTAACACACCCTGATAGTATATGGCATATCTGTATAAGATAGTTCCCTGTTCTACTCTTGTGTCTTCTGTCATCAATTCATATACCGGATTACCCTCTGCATCATAGACGAGCCTGCCGTCGGCGTCTTTCTTTTGTTCCATCACCGGAGAAATAGATAATTTCACTTCCGATAGAGGATCGCTGGTATTCTGCTTTTCAATGGCTATGAATTTCACTTCTTTTATGGTTATTGGATTGCCTTGTTCATCTAACCCTTCCCTGGTAAATACTGCTGCTGCCTTATTCTCCAGGAAGTAGATTCCGTATACCTCTTCCATGGATGCATCTGCATCATCTACGAAGAAATATCCATTATCCACTTTATAATATCCGCCATTTATCTTAGCACCTTCCCCGTCCTTTATGATAGTACCCTTATCGGTCTCTTCATTCATTGTCATCACAATTACTTTCAGCATGGAATTAGAGATATCCTGTGGATTTGCGGTAAGTTTAAAGAACAGAGATTTTAATACCTCATAAAATTCCAGTTCTTTTCTTCCCATTCCTGTTGTATCCTGTACTTTCATCTGATACATACCAGTTCCTTCACCCTTTAGTACTACCTCCTCAAGTTCAAATTGATAGAAGCGATTATCTGCAGTCAGGCTGATTGTTGTTCTGTCACCTACTGCATTCATGACCAGATGAATATAGATATCAAGTTTTGACCCGCTAATCTTACCCAATTCAAAACCATCTATATAATCGTCTGCTCCTATCCTTTTTGTTCCTGCTTCTGATTCGGTCTTATATTCTGCTCCTAATGCCAGCATATCTGTGATGACCATATTTAAGTTGCTAAATTCTTTTGTAAATGTCTCGAATTTTTCTGCATTCCCGCCTGTTTGTGCCGTTTCTTCACCCGGAATTCCTGTAGATATTCCGTCAAAAAGTTCTGCCGTTATACTTAAGTTTTTCAATCGGGTAATGTAGACAGGTTGCTCGAATGGTCCGGCTGTATTAATCTTTTCAGTCTGGAATATTACATTTACCTGAATCTTATAGTTTCCGGTAATCTGCTCTTGTAGTGCCTTCTGGATTGCTTTGGCAATAGCCTCTGCACATGCTTGCGGATTCGTCTGTCCCGCTATCCAGGCTGTAATATTCTTCTCCAGTTCACTGATACTTCCTGACCCTGCACTGTTTCTCTTTGAAAGCAGTTCTTCCAATTTTGCTTCCACTGCTTTTATAGCATCCCTTACCTTCATATAAATCTCATAATTGCTGTAGGCAATATCACGGATTTGCTGTTTCGTGTACAGATAGCCTTCCACAAATGTGGAAATACCGTTTTCCTGTACCTTTAACTCAATCACATGATATTTATCCCGATTACTTAAGATGTCTTCCAATACATACAGATAATTACCCGCTGCACTCTTTCCTATAAGTGTGGCATCTATGATATTGCCTTCGGTATCCAAAAACAGCTGCCGGTAATATACGATGATTCCATTTGGCAGAACCCATCCCAGAGAATTCTCATCCTGAGTAATATAGGTGCTCGCGCCATTGGTTCCGATTTTCATAAATGCATTGCCCTGCTCATCATAAGTGATGTGGTAGTAATATTCTGTATCTGTAGTATCACTGTTAAAGGTAATTGATGTCACATTGCCATCCCGGTCTTTCTCAAATAGAATTTTGCTGAAATCATAAGATGCCCGGATATTTCCGCTGTTATCCTCAGTTGTTATACTGATTAGTTTTCCTGTTTTGGCATCTGTCAAAACAATCACGGAATTTGGCAGATTATAATACTTATACCAATCATCCTCATAAGTCTTATATACCGTTCCATCTATAGCTGTCATATCTCTATCTAACGTAATCATTCCCTCTTTTGTCAGATAGAACCCTGTGTCTGTACCGTCGCTGTCTTTTAATCTTACCGCCTGATTCTCTCCGAATTCATTCGCTGCATCGGTTATTATTACATAGCTCATACTGCTCTTTGGCAGGCTTACTTCTATCTCTTCACCAAATCCAGTATCCTGATAAATAAGTGACTGTGTCTGACCAATGGTAAGATAAAGTGTATTTCCTGCATGAATTCTGTTTAAGTTCAGTTTCGGTTCGCCAACCTTTGAAGTATCATTTTCCAAATTAGCAATCACATGATATAAGTCCAGATAAATATTGCCTGCTGCCTGAATGTCTACTCTGGTCTCCCTTTCCTGCATATCTGCCAGAACACCTGCAATTCCAGGGATTTTGGCAATCTGGAACATATAAGCCCTGAAATGATTTTCTTCGCTTCCGATACTTCCTGCACCGGTTACAGTCAGCCAGTTTGCATAAACAGCTGCCTTCTTATCACCTGTCTGTGTTGTATTTAATGCTCCTCCATTTAAGATAATCCATACTTTTCCATCCCCTGCATCCAGAATATTTTCAAATGTAAGATTCGAATCCTGCAGATTACGAATGGTAAGATTTGGTATCTCGTCTGTGTAAATAAATCTGATATTTCCGCCGTTTACTCTGATTTCCGGTTGTTCTGCCATGCCATTATTCATCTGAATCTGTGTCAGATAAAGAGAAAGCTGTGAGTCATTTTCAATATTAATATTCGGCAGATAACTATTATCATAGAGTAAAACTTTGGCATCTAATCCCTGCTTTCCAGTGATACTGACATATCCTGTATCATCATTAAAAAGCCGGTTAAGTGTTATGTGTTCTTCCGTCTTTTCATATATAAGATCTTCGGCACTTTCGATAGCGGAATCCATACCCACATAGAGTACGGTACCATCCTTTCGAATGTCCAGATACATGCCTGCCGCTGCACCTCCTATATGAACACCGGCATTTAACCAGACGATTCCGTTGGAGTCAAAGGTTCCTTCCACTTCCTGATTGGCATCGGAGTAGAGAACATATTTTACAAGTACATCCACCCAGGAAACTACGGTTTTTATCACCCATTTGACAATCCATCCAATCAGTGGAATCTTCGATACTTTCTTACACACTTCCTCGGTTACTACCTTCACAGTTTCCCACACATAATTGACTACGGTGTTGGCTATGGCTGTGGCATCCCGATTGACTGTACTGCCGCTTACCTCTGGTGAAGCAGCATAGATGGTAAGATTTTTTGTTCGAAGATGAGTATCCTGCCAAGTTCCACTTATGCCTATATTGACACTGGCATTTGATGCACCTGTGATACCAGACAGTGCCGATACTTTACCGGTGAATCCGATTATTTCAGCATAAGTTCTGGATAAAAGATTCATCTTCTCTACTACCGCCATGATTTCCAGTGCTTCTATGCCGCCTATATCTGCGTTCTGAATGTTGACATTTACCTGGTTATTTACCTCCATGTAGGACTTTGCGCTTGTTTTTGAATTCGCTGATCCAGTGTAGGATATGGCATATCCTGTGATATTCTGTGTAGAAATACGTGCCAGGATATGTGTCTTTCCAGCATTGATATAGACGAATTCTCCGCCTGTTTGGCCTATGGTGATAAGCACTTGTTCATTTACACGGGTATCCGTCCTGCTTTCATTGCTTGCACCTAAAGCGTATACCTTTCGGTATGCATATGCGTACAAATCACTGCTGCCTGATGCCTCCATATATAGTTCTCCATATATAGCAGTTATGGATACGCCAGGATTTATGGTAATAATGCATTGGCTGTTTAAGGTGTTACCTGCCTTTGGTCCTTTTCCTCCTGAGGCAATTCCACCGTTGGTCATAGTTGCTTTTGCCTGTAACTGTGCATGATTTCCAGGTCTGGTCACGTTCCCATACTCATCATTAAGTGTACCGCCTGACTGTATGGTGATATCTCCATAAAAAGCTTTTAGTATGGCATGATCATTGACTGTAATCATTGAATTTCTAGTCAGGCTGTTGACTGCAGCTACCGCGCCGTAGGCGCCCATTGCATATTGGTTCTGCTCTATCTGCGCAGTCAGTCTGGTCTCCACATTAGTTTTAAGGATAATCTCACCATATTTAGTGATACCATCTTTCTCACCTAATGAAGAAATTACTGTATTTCTGCCAATGTTGATATCTGCTGTCTGGTTCTTTACTTCATTCACTGCCCTGGAATCTGGATAAATATCAATGAAACCGCCATGAGAAGCTGCTGTATATGCATCTGCGATTAAAATACTCTGTGCATAAATAATAATATCTAACCCAGCTGTAAGAATGCCATTAATCACTGCATCTGCTCTGCTTTCGTCTATGATATTGGTAATCTCATAGGCACCAATATTGGCAAAGGAAACACCAACTGTATCTGTTGTACGGGCATTTGCAGTAAGTTCTGTAACCGCATGGATACCTATGCTTTGTCTGGTTATCATGCTGTTTCCTTCGGTTACTTGTGCCAGTACTCTCTGTCTATTTACCTTATTAGCAGCTTTTACCACATTCACTGTCAAACCTTCCACACTGAGTTTTGGTGTATTATATAAAGCTTCCACTCGCAGAATATCTTTAGCAATCATCGTATAGTTATCTGCCTGAATCTGGCTGTTTCCAGTCACCTGTGCTATCGTATCCGAATATGCCTCAGTACTTACGTCGATACCATTTCCTGCCAGAATTCCAGCGCTTATGGAAGGATCTGTCGTTTCTGCTTTTACGATCATATTCGTAATTGCTTCCACGCTGACATCCCCTGTCATATGCGTAACGACTCTGTCTAAATACGCTTTATTTAATACATAAGCGAAAGCTTCTACCTGGTTAATCTCTGACTTGATTCCTCCCAATCCTGCCTTACGTCCGCTGGCTCCGGTGACTGCATGTGATAAAGAATCGTGAATATGAGAGCTTACATGCAATGTGCCGCCTGTCATATCTACATTCTTAAGATAAGCACTTTGGTTTATATTTACATCTGATTTTGTCTTATTATACCCTAATTTACTGATGCTCACAGTAATCTGTCCACCCTGTGCCTTGGCATCTGCTGTCAACTGTGTATCAGAATTCACACAAAGATTGTTCACCCCTATGATGATACCTTCTGCATATGTCGCTATGAACATCTCTATAATTGCTTCTGCCACATTTGCTGCCAGGTCTGTATTAGAAACTGATATCATCGGAGCAGCTATCTCTGAAATTGCTTTTGCAGATCCTTCTGATCTGATATTCATATTTCCTGTAGACGTGATTTTTCCATTTCCCTTTACATATGTTTCCACCATAGTGCCTGTATGGGCATATGCGGTATTGATATCCATATCAAATCCACTAATTTCGGCAGAGCCATATGCCGGCTGAATACTTCTGGCATATGCATCTGATACAAATTGACTGGATACTGTAATATTTCCAGCGTCTATAATAGTTTCATTCATTGAGATATATGCCTTAAAATCACCTTCTGCTTTGGCATATAACACATTAACTCCAACTCCCGCAAATCCTATGGATGCACTCTCCTGATAGATGTCTGCTCTTGCTATAGAATTGCCGGATACATTCACCAGAATATCTCCGCTTACTATGATGGATGTATTCTCTATCCATGCCCGGTTTTTCCCATCTGCTAATGCAACAGCTGTGTTAGCCTTACCCTCTATAAATGTAAATGCTATGGATACAGAATTTCCATCTGCAGTCTTGCCTGGGATACCGTTACCGCCAAGTATAGCCTCTGCTCCGGCTGGTGTATCACTGCCCTGATTAAGTCTGGCATCTACGGTTACATTGCTGCCATTTATCAGCTTCAGAGAATCTATGAATGCATATTGTTCTGCCATGAGATTTGCATAAGCTGCATTTGCCGCCACGGTTATATTTTCCACCGTAATGACCGGAGCTTTTATCTCACTGCGCGCTGTCGCTTCTCCTGTTACTCTGACGAGAACATTCTCTGCATGCAGGATTCCCGGATTATAATAACTGCCTCTAATTGATGCCTCTGCATTACTCTGGTTAAGTGCAATGGCAAGATTTACTTTTATGCCTATATTGCCGATACTGACTCCGCCCTTAGATGGTGTCAGAATTGTAATGGCTCTTGTCATATAGATGGTTTCCACGGTAATATCTTTTACATTTATATCCATGCCCTGACTTCCTTCGGTGAGAAGCTGTGCACGAAACTCTCCCTGTGCATAGGCCAGTGCTGCAATCAAAACTGCACTAAACTGACTTCCCTGTTTGGTCAGTGTAATGTTAGACACGGATACTTTTGTTCCTGCATTACCATAACTTCCTACGGTTACATTACCTGTACTCTGAGAATCCACAATAGCGATGCTCTTTGAACGTCCGTAAGCAACTGCCACATTCGCCCTGACATTAGTTATGTTTCCGCTTCCTGTCAGCATCTCTGCGACCGCAGTATCTTTCTCACTATCCTTATCCGTCTGATTAAGAACAGATACTACTCGAAGTTCTCCTGCCCGTACCACAGAATCCGTAACTGATGCTGTCTGCAAACTTCGAAGGACTGCTACCGCAATGGAAACTGCCACGTTAACTGCTCCTGCATCAATACCAATCATCCGGACTTTTGCATCTGCCATGGTATATGCGTGTACATCGAGTAACTGCTCTGCATGTAAAGTACCACTGCCCTGTATGCCGGCTGCATTCACAGATTTGTTATCCGCAACTGCTGTGTTAATTCCTACAGCAACTGCTCCCACATTGGCTGTCACTGCATCTGCCTGTGCATGAGCACGGTTTTTCATGTTTTCATTTCCTGCAGAAACTGCGATATCTCTGCCATAAATGGCAGCTCCGTTCGTATCTATCCATGCATAATTCTCAGCTTGAAGCTGTACATAACTGATAGTAATTCCAACTGCCGTCGCACCAACTGTACCTGCACCTGCCAGGGACTTTGCCACACTGTTCATGCCTGCCGAAACCTTGATGTCGCCGGATGCGCTTACAGACATTCTGTATATGGCCGCATATGCCTTCGTGCGGTTAAATACTAATAATACACTGCCACCCGCTGCCATACCACCTGCTGATACAGAAAGTATTGTAGAAAGAGCGTCTGAGTCCACCTGATTTTCCACAAGTACATGCTCTGACTTAATATTTCCGGTCTGACTTCCCTGTGCGCCGTTTTCTATCTGTCCATATGGAGTGCTTCCTATATAAGTTAATATAGTCGGTTGTAAGATGGCGATTGCTGTATTAATTCCAACTGCTGTACTTCCTCCGGACATTCCCAGAAGATAAGTTCTTGCATCTGTATGGGAATGTGCTGCCACATGAATTATTCCTGCATTTTGAATTCGCACACCCTGACCGATAAAGGTCTGCTGGTTTAAATTATTAATTGCCAGTGCCACAGCACCATTTCCGGAGATAATTCCTCCCGATACGCTGCTTGCTGCACTTACGATATTTATAATAGTTTCTGAGTATACCCTTAAGCTGTCAACATCTGCAACCTGTGCATCTTTTTGAATAGAAGCTTTCACTTTGCCATTAAAATCTACACTGGCAACCGAAACACTGACTGCTGTTCCGCCTCCGGCAAGATTTAAGGTAGCTGCCAATATCAATGGATATTCCATAGCGGCTTCTATTTTTAGATATTTTGCACCAGTTACACTGCCTTCCAGATAAGCATATACGTTAGAAGATACGGTAAGTACAGCCACACTGGCTGCTACACCTATCATACCACCGCCTACGCCTACTGAGATAACACGTATGGCCAGTTTATCCAGTTTGATTTTTTCTGCCTGATTCTCTTCACTGACATTTTTGTTTAACTCACTGGAAAGCTGTGAGTTATCCCGGTTATCATCCATTGATACAGACCCGGCTCTCGCTGTAATCTCTATACTGTCTGCCCCTTGAAGTATGCTTCCCTCTGCTGCATAAGCAAGAACATTCGAATACAATACCACGATTGGAATCACAACGCCTACACCGGCATACATACCGCCTGCTGCACTGGTTCCCACCATATCTGCAATCAGGTTATCGTAAGCATTTACGAAGATACTGCTCTGACTTTCTACTATGGTATCTTTATCAATATAAGCCTGTGTCGTATCTTTCGACTTATAAGCCGGCTGTGATGTTCCCAGATTAGAAGCGTCCTCTAAATCCTTATTTTGATTTTCATCTATCTGGAAATCTTTTCCCGGTGTACTTTCATTCTCATAATCAGCATCGATTGTGGAATCATAGTAACCGGTGTGTGCATCAAAGCCTTTTTGATCTGCCGTATCACTTCCAACTGTTGTCTGCGACTGATGAATGCCATCCCCTTCTATGCATTTGCTGAGATTCAGATTCTCATCATCCTGATACTTCTGATAGTAACTTCCTGCCTCACTGTGAGAATTCTGTGACATATCGCTCATCAATTGTTCCGGTTTAAAACAAACAGTCGCTTTATTCTCTGTATTTCCATAAATGAGTGCGTCGCTGGCATCCTGCGTAAGCTTTCCACCTGCCACTGTTACCATCAGGGTTACGCCTACACCTGCAGCTGATGCTCCAAATCCAAGGCTGCCGCTGTACATACGAATTTCCCGATTGGATACTGCCTGCACACTTACATCACCAGAATCTGTACGAATCATATTGTTTTTACCGATGTTGGCTATGATGGTATTGTTGATAACCGAAACCATAGCAGCAACTCCTACACCAGTTGTTCCCGCAGCTGCCGCAGATACGGATGTGCCGATAAATTCATACTCATCCTGTGCTGATATATACAAACTTGCTGATGTCAGTGTCACATAATTTTCTGTGTAGGCTTTGGTCTCTATATTAGTAATTACAATATTAACAGTTCCTGATACAGAAGCTACTCCGCTTCCATATATACCTGCATTATCAGAAGTGATAAATTCCACTGATTCTGCATTTATTCTTACTTCTTTTCCTGCATGTATGATGGATTGTTCCAGAATAAACGCTCTTGTGTTTCCATCATAATAATTAATAACTGCATTACCGCCAGCTGCTATGGTTCCGCTTCCTGCCGCTGATACCGCGATATCATACAGGCTGCTCTTGCTTTGTGCCTGAATATCCAGACTGCTCTTTACAGAAACGTCTCCACCCAGATAAGCTGTTATATCATTTTCAAATACTAATACATTGCCGCCGGCTGCTACTGCATTGGCACCGCTGGCACCAAAACTTACTGCTAAGAGGAATAAGAAATCATCCGCTGTGGCACTAATTTTTACATTCCCGCTGGCTGTGATTGTATTTACAATTCCAGCTTCTCCTATATAAGCCGCTACCTGTTTATCCAGTACCATAGTGACGATAGTAGCACCCACACCTACTGTACCTGATATACCCAGGGCTCCTGCAATATTTAATATGTGTGATTCATCATCTGCCTCTACTTTAATGTCGCCCTTATTCTCCGGTGTCTGTGACTGACTCTGATATTCTCTTCCGGATATGAGATGCGTCCGGTTTCCTATAACTGCAGTAGTTTTGTTCTTAACTACCAGAGTGTTAATCACGCCAGCCACTCCTATGGTTCCACTGACTCCGGCACCTATAGATACCATGATGACATACTCTTTGGAATCGGCTGTAACATAGATACTTCCGTTCTTGGTTATGACTCGAACCTGATTTGCTATAGCTGCCTTGACATCATTATCTGCAATGGCTGAAGAAATCGTAATTCCCACGCCATTAGCTGCTGATGCTGCTATGCCTCCGCCTATTAGATACAGATGCGAATCTAAATTTGCATGGATTCTCACATCTTCTCCTGCCAGGATCACATATTCTGAAGAATCTTTTGTATTCTCCCCGATTCCTGCATAGACATGATTGTTCGTTACTACCACCGGAATCGTTCCAGCTGCTGCCGTAAGCGATGGTGCTGCACCTGCTGCCAATACAATCATCAGACTCCAGTCAGTTCCTTCTGCACTGATAAGGATGCTTCCATTCTCTGCGTTAAGGACTACATTGCTGCCAACAGAAGCTGTTATAGTACGGTTAAATACATTAATATTAATCGTTAATCCCACAGCCAGCTGACCACCTGCACTTAATGCCATCATGATGACCACATTCTTTGCCTCAGCCTGTGCAAGTATAGTAATGTCTTTATCTGCTCTAAGTACAACGTAATCCCCGGCCTGTGCTGTCGTCTTTGACATGGCGACAAGTACTCCAAGTACTCCTGCTATACTGTTTACAGTGGAAGCACTGGCGCTGGCAAGTGCATCTGCCAGACATTCCTTTGTTATAGCTTTAATAATAATGCTTCCATTCTTTGACACAAGTTTCGTTGCCTGATATATTTCACCCGGCACCTGATTTTCGGAAAGTCCCATTACCTGTGCTTCTACACTGCTTTCTGTTACAATAACTGCAACTGTTCCTCCACCAGCTATATTGCCGCTTCCAGATGCTGCTAATGCTGCTAATAACAGAAAATCATCTAGACTTGCTGTGATACTGATATCTCCATCTGCCGTAATCACTGCGGATGGACGAATCTTTGCCTCTACCTTTGTATTCTGTGCAATGGCATCTATGGCACCACCTATACTATTCCCTGTAGTGGATACTGATGCAGCCACTGTGATGACGATACTGTCAACCCGCGCATCTGCACTCTGCGTATAAGTTCCACCTGTACTGGTAATTACAGTGCCTTCTCCCACTTCACTTTTCACAAGATCTTCGTTGTAAGAAAATCCTATCGTAATACCTGCTCCTGTCTTAGATGCGCTTACCGAGAGAGCTCCTGCTATAATCCGTGCTGTTAAGTCTTCTGCAGCTTTCACTGCCACATCCCGGGCAGTTATAATTACCACATTTTTTCCAATCAATGCTTCTGTGGTATTGTAGAAAAATACCATGGCCACAGAACCACCTACCGTTGCCATTCCCATCGCTCCCGGATTGATAGCACCGGCAATTGCCTCTGCATAATAATTGGTAGAAGATAAGAAATTAAACAGATTCACTGCATCTAATACTTTGTCTGTACTGGCATTGATAGTAACGCTGTAGCTGCTGCCATTTTTCTTAATATCTACTAACCCTTTTTCGCTTCCGGCAACTTCTGTTCCTGTTGAATCTGAAATAAGGTTTTTAAGTCCTAAAGCTGTCTCGTAATCTGAGAAGTCCACACGGATTTTCTCAGCATTTATAGTTACACTGTTCACATTTTCAATCCTGACATTATCTTCAACAGAAGCATTTACCTTGTTATAAGCATAAATAAGTGCAAATGAGAAACCTGCTCCCACTGCTGCTCCTTTTGAATAGGATACTGCTCCTGCTCTGACTGCCAGTTTGCTCTTATCTGATGCATCCACTGTGATGTCACTCGCATGATGAATAACACTGTCTTTTTTAAGTATTGCTGAAGTTTCTGATTTTGATACAATGATAGCAACTGCTCCTGATACAGAAGCTTTGGAACCATTTCCGCTTGCCGCACCTGCAATTGCCTGTGCGCCCAGAAGGCCTTTATATCTGCCATCCATATTCTGAGTCAGTTCTGCTTTAATAATAACATCACCAACCCCTGTTTCTTCGGAATCATAACTTCCATCTAACCATGCATGCGCCCTGTTCTTGTTAACTGAGATGGCGATGCCGGCTCCGATAGCATTGCTGTTAAGAGCCTGTGTTATGGCTGCTCCGGTTCCAAGTGTCATAAAATTACCATTATTATCTGCTAAGATTGTCAGGTTTTTCGCTTTTATCACACCGCTCATCACTGCATCTGCCACATGGTTGGTGATATTTAACCCTACCGCCGCGGCAATCTGCATGGACACTGCACCTACCGTTGGTGTATTTCCACTAATGGTCTTATTGGGGTTCTTTGGATTGCCATTGGCATCCTTTTCACCTGCCTGATTGCCATCCACCTGATTTTTAGAAGCTTCATTGGCTTTGTCTGTCGTTGCTGCTGTCTTATCCGTACCTTCTGTCTTTACATCCTGCCCGCGAATAACATTCTGAGATAATGGCAGGTTATTATTCGCCTGGTTCGTATTCGGAGTCTGACTCTGACTGTCGCGATTTGCATCGATACCGTTGTTAATTGTTCCTGCTGTTTGATTATTTGCATTGGTTCCCTGATTACTGGTACCTGCAAATGTATTGCCGCTGGTTATATCATTTGCTGTAGTCTCTGCAGTATCTCCTGCTTTCTGGAATTTATCTACGTAGCGCTTCATATCTGCGCCCATGGCTGTTGCTGCTGCGCGGCTGTCATCTTCATTGTAAGTATAAGCTATGATGCTTACGCTGCCGTATGGTGCGCTGCCTGTTCCATAGAATGCTGATGTGACATCTGAATTTATGATATTTACACTGACTGCCGCACCTACCGATGCAAGCTTGCCCATGGCAAACCCACTTGCCTGAGTCAGTGTACTTCCCTTTTGTACTGCATAAATGTAGATATTTGTCTTCTGCTTTTGTCCATTGGCATCGATATATTCGATGGTGTCTTGACCTGTTGTGGTTATATTCGTACCCTTGCCTGCATAAGCAGATATTTTATTATTAATATAAGTTACCGCTGCAGATGCATCTAATGATATACTCTTTGCACGATCTGGTGTATAGACACCCTCCGTATTTAAAGGATCAGTTCCTGCCACGGTGATGGTTTCTCCATCATGCACTGCGTTTGCTTCGATGGAAACAATTCCTGTAGTTACTTTTCGATTGTCGCCCACATAAGCTTCCACTGTCATATAGGAAAAAGTAAATCCAAAGGATGCTCCTACACCGATACTCTGACCTAAGAGAGAAGTAACCGGAACTCCCTGTGTTCCCTGACTGTTTGGATCCTGTTTTATGGAAACTAAGATTGTGACATCTGCATCAGGCATATAGAAGGTATACGTATTAGCGACTGGATCTTCCAGGGTAACGATATCTTTTTCATAGAAGCGTCCCTCTACTGTATACGTATATTTCATACTCTCAATTGCCTGCTGCTTTGCCAGTGTAACTGTCACATAAACACGGTCACTCATTTTTCCTGAGCTGACTGCCGATGCTCCTGTCTCACTTCCTGTATTACTATCCGTTGTGACAATAACGGTGGCTGTTCCCTGTCCGCCTGCGCCAGCATTTTTTATAGCACCGTCTACCTTATGCAAATCTTCCTCAAAGGATGCGGTGAGTGTAATCGTTTCTCCCTCTTCTAATTTCGGCATTACAAATTCATATTTTTGTGTCTGAGCATTGAATTTCACTTCAACCTGACTTCCATTGCTGCCGCGTTTTGCCTGAACATTTCCTACTTTGTATCCTTCATCTGCAGTTGCCGTGATGATAATGGTACTGCCGGTACTTTGATTACTGCTGACAACCATCCCACCATTAGTCATAGAACCTATGACTATAGATCCGCTCTGGCTGCTCTCATGCTGATTAGCTGCACCGGTTCCACTTCCTGCATCTGCATTGGCTCCTGCTGTCAGATTCTTATCTGCCATGCCGCCTGCAGTTACTGCTGCGGAAGCGGTGGTATCTTCAAACTGTACTGCCTTTGCCAGAAGGATAAGATCTTTTGTCACTGCTACCGGATATTTAGCATTACTTGTTACTTTTCCTAAATATGCTTTGGTGTCACCATGAACCACTGCGATTGCTGCACTTCCGGCTACACCTACTAAGGAAGCACCTGCTCCTGCAACTGCCTGTGTTATGATATTATGCGTCGGTCCATAGTCTTCTTTCACTAATTTAAGATTAGCCCAATAGGATATGGCATCCAGCGCGTTCGTTGTAAGCGCTCTTCCTAAATCTCTAAGCAAGACTGCTGCTTTTGCCTTGAAAGTCTCTGCAACCCCAACCTGCAGCATGTTCTTAATCTGCGTGATAGCTGCTGCCGGGCCTAAGACTGAACGAACCGAGTCTTCCATAGCTTTCACCATATCTGCGATAGTACTGATTAAAAATGTCATAACAGTAGGGTCTGATTCTGCACCTGCTATGAGAGAAGGAAATCCCATGGTTTCTGCCAGATGATTAACCAGCTGTGTCAAAGCAGCTTCGACTCTCTCATGGAGCGTCATATTAGCTTCGTCTTTTTCCTGGGTTTTCTTTTCTTCATTTCTATCATCTGTCTTCTTCGGTTCTTCCATAAGTGCACGAATAATCAGATTGCCTGATGTTGCACTGGCATCCTCTACATGTGCCAGATTATCATAATTAACGATATTAATTGCTACTGCCACACCTACGCCGATTCTTGAGCGTGAGGCGCTTCCATTTGCCATGATAGATGCATCTGTTTCATTAATAGTCTGAACCAGAATTGTATCATCTGCCTTTACCTGAATATTGTTCTCTATAACAGCTTCAGATTTATTAGACTGAATATTTAGGGCGAAAGCTGCTGCAACCTGAATACTGCCTTCTGTTGTCTGGGCTGTCTGTCTGCCATTACTCATGCTGCTGACACTTTGACTGTTCGCATTTTTACTTCCTGTCTGGTTAGACAGTTTTGATCCTGATTGTATGGCCTTGTCGGCCTGGGCGTCAGATTCGCTTTGCGAGGCAGGCTCCGGATCATCTGCTGCCGGTGTCCCTGATTCCCCCGAACCCGTATTGCCGCTTCCCGTCTGGGAAGAAGCAGGACGGTTCGACAAGGCACCATTTGCTCCGGCTCTTACTGTAGACTTTAATGAGCTCTTACCTACTGCATCTACTTTGATATTTTTTGCTTCACTGACGCTTCTTCTTAGTATGGAACTTGCACTGTCATTTACAACCGAGATACCAAATGCTGCTCCCACTCCCACTGCGATACCTGCCGCAGCTGCATTCGCTGCCATCTGGCGCGTCATGGTATTGGTTGCTTCTATGGTTACATCATTGACTGCTTTGATTGGAACCTTTGCATTCCCAAGCATAGCGGATACATAGACTCCTGATACATTAACCGCAAGTGCAGGTGCGATAGAGATCCCCCCTGAACTTCCTGCGGTAGCTTCTGTGATTTCATTTCCTGTATGTGAAGCAATCACTTCCACAGAATTAAGTGGGCTGCTTAGATTAAGAGCCGCCCCCTTTTCAATTGCTGCTATAACATCTACACCTTCCACTGAGACAGCAATTCCTGCACCTACGCCTACCACTGCAAGCTGTGGTGTAGATGGGGTTCCCGGTGTGGTACCTGGTGTGGTTCCCGGCGTTGTACCCGGTGTGGTATTGGCCGGTGCATTTGTTGCAGTGGCAATAGTCTTAAAGGATTCTGTACTGGAAGCCTTCACGGATACGTTTCCATCATCTAAGTTATATACTGCTTTTGTTCCCAATACTGCTTTTGTCTTTGCAGATGCTACATGTACGGTGATGGCTCCGCCAACTCCTATGGCACCTGTAGAGTAACCGGCTTTTGAAGTTGCTTCGGAGATTATCTTACTGTCACTTGTTCCAGAAACTGCCGATATATGAAGACCTTTGGAATCGATAGTTCCATTTTTAATATAGGCTTGATTTTTATGATTTGTCACACTTACATTTATTCCAACTCCCAGACTTACAGGACTTACATTCAAACCTGTATAATCCGGATCTTTTACAAATGCTGCCGTTACGCTAATGGACACCAGTTTGGGGTCGGTGGAATTAATCGGCGGAAGTTTAAATTCATAAATTCCGGCTAAATCCTTGCGAATCGTATTAATTGAAGTAATACTTCCATCCACAACGGTAATTTTAAAAGATTCTTCCTGCAGCTTATAGCCAGCCTGCGGAGTCACTTTAAAGATTAAAGTATCGGATCCATCTGCTTTGCCATCTGTTAAGATAACACCATTGACAATTGCTGCATCCACAGTAACCGGATAACTCTTTTCACCAAATTCTCCTGTGATTCGAATATATCCATTGGTTCCATCAATTGCAGCTGGTACGGTTACACGAAGTCCATCTACTGCAATATCTTCTGTATCTGCATCTTCTCCTGTGAGAAAATCGATATAGACGATTTGTGCTGTAATCTTTGTAAGACTTTTACCTGCTGCCTTCGCAGCATCTGATAAAGAAACTGTGATAATTTCTCCCACATCTGCCTTACTATCAGACAGGACTAAATCTGCTTTTTGCTGCTCTGTTGTCTTTACTTCATATCCTTTTTCTGCGAAAGAATATTGAATCACTGCATCCTCTCCCGGCATTAAAAATCCATAGGTACCATCTTCAAATAACATGGTCACACTGGAACCATTTAAGGTAAATACAGGTTTAAAACCAGCTGATACAGTTACCTCTAATACAACTTTATCTCCTTCCTTTGCAGTTGTGGTCGTGGTACTTACCGTTCCATCTGTATCCGTTGTCCCTTCCTTTGGCGAAAGACTGACATTGTGAGGGATCGCTTCAAATTGTGCATCCAGTATAACTTTTGCATCAGAACCTAACACACTCAAGTCAGCAGCCTGGATAACAAATGTGTATTTTCCATTTCCACGATTTTCTATGTTTAACTCTTCTGTTTTTAATATGCCTTCTAATGTGTATGTCAACACAGCCTTTAAACTTCCTTCTGTCAATCCGTACCCTGTTCTTGGTGTCACAGTAAATGCGACCACGTTGGTCATATTAAGTGCCGGATATTTGGATGGACCTATTTCCTGATTGGTATCTATGGTGATTTTTCCATTAGAAGTTGTATTAACTGTTAAAATACCTTTATGCTGTTCAAAGGAAATCTCCGGCTGATTACTCTCACCTGCAGGTGTCGGATTCATCGGTGCCTGAGAGGCGGTAGAACCAACCGTAGAAGCGTCTGCCAGCGATACTGCTCTTGTCACTGCATCTGCCAGTACATTGATATCTCCATTGGCTTTGATGGTACCGGTAGTATCAATATATGCCCGGTTATTATTCGTGACGATGCTCACTGCCAGTGCTCCGGATACCGATGAAGAAGATCTTGTAGATGGTTTTGCAGCATTTTGAGTTCCTGGTGTAATTGCTTCAAATTCTGCTTTCAAAGTTACATTTCCAGCCGGCATGGTAAACTTATATATGCCGGTGGCATCAGGTGTAACTGTTATAATAGTGGTTCTCTCCGGCAATGTAATTTCAGCCTTCAGAGTTCCTGCTTTTATCTGCCAGTCCTTTACAGGATTTACAGTAATAATAATATCCTTACCAGCATCCGCTGAAGGGACGTTGGTTAGTAATGCTCCTCCTGCACTTGGGGTAATATTAATCGTATACGCTCCGGTACTATTGTCCTGAGCCTGTTTCGCACTATCCTCTGCTGATGAAGTTCCTTCATTAAACAAGTCCTCTAATCCCATGTTGGAATCGTCGGTATCCTTTTCGTCATATAAATCTTCAAATCCTGATTCTTCCTCGGCCTCGCCCTCTTTTAACTGGGCAAATACTGCCTTTAACTGTACAGGAGATTCCGGCATCACAAAGGTGTAATTTCCTGATTTTGAGGATATATCTATATTCTTTGTCACGTAAGCAGATGAGCCCTGTGGCAGATAAGTATAGGTTAATGCTTCTAAGGTATAACCTTTCTTTGGCAGTGCACTAATTGTGATTATCTGTCCTGCTTCACTCTTTGCCGGCGCAGTCAGACTTCCATTTTCCACTGCATCTGAAGTCAGGTTATATCCCGGTGCTCCATCTATTTTGTTCTGGACGGTTCCTAATTTTGCCTGTACATCAGCAGTGAGTTTTGATGAAGCGAAACTTAACAATCTGCTGATTAAGGTACTGACTGAAGTAATACTGGAAGGATTTCCAATTGCCTCGCCTAATGCGCTGCTTGGTGTAGCGCTTGTGGCATTGGTGGTTGTGATTTCAGTGGCATTGGACTTTACGTTGATGTGATTGCCTGCGGTAAGATTGGCATTGCCGATGACACAGCTTTTCACATTCTGTACTGCAACCGCCACTGCAAAGAACCCGCCGAAGTTAGCACCCGGCATTGCACTTTTCATAGCTTTTGTTATGAGACTGGTTTTGCCGTTTGCTGTGAGATTAATATCTCCGCCTGCAGTAATATTTCCTGCTACTTCTACTAAAGTATCATCTACCCCTACAGATACAGCAAGGGCTAGTGGTATCCATCCGGTAGTTGCACTGGTTAGGACACGGATATCAGAATCAGCATTTAAATCTACGCTTCCTCCAGCACTTAAGACTGCACTGGCTCCCACTTTAATGATAGAGCTTATCACAGCTATACTCACTGCAATCGGTACAAAAAGCATGGCTGCCAGGGAATTCGATGCTTCCATGACTGCTGTTGCTTTCGTAACTGCCTTGATACTTCCACCGGCAATCACCGTACCTAATATATGGATAAATGCATCTCCAACTTTGACATTTACAAAATTAATACCTGATACAAATGGTATCATAGCTGCTGTCTGTTTGGAGACTGCAGATAAAGAAACTTCCTCGGCAGCGTTTATCTTTGCCCCTTCTTTGATGGTAATTCCTGTGGAACTTTTCACATCAAAGAAACTCACATTATAGGAGGCATCCTCCACGCCTAATTTTTCAGTTACTACATTATTGGCATCAATGGTAAAGAGTGCATCATCATCACTGGCAATCAGGGTAATATTCTGTCCTTTTATTTCCTCTGAAATTGTGATATGACGCCCTGAGAATATGATATTTAAGGCTTCCGCAATCACTTTACCTATGGTCAAATCACCTGAACTTTTAATATAGAAATTAGTCAGGAAACCATTACCGTTAATTGTCAGATTCTCCACTTTTCCAGTGTTTAGGATATAGTCTGCAAATGCCTGTGATGCCTGATAAGTATTATTCACAATATCCGATTCTTTCACAACTACTGTGCTTTTATTTTTCAGTTCATCAGAAAAATTTTCTGTTTCAAGCGCCTGTATTTTTAAAAGTTTTCCATTATCTGCTTCTAAAACGATTTTGGTGAGCGCCTGGGGAAGAGATTTTTCTACACTGTGCAGTGTACTCTGTGCTTTAAGTGCTCCGGTAAGATGTAATTTATCGATTCCGTTTTCTCCGCTTAAATTTATCTGATTTAACACAGCAGCAATGGAAGTATCGATTTCTATCCTGTCATCTCCATTTCCGGTTTTCACTACAACTGATGCCGGGGTTGCTTCTGCCGCAGTACTGTCTCCGCTTAAAACAACTGTGTCATTGCCCTCTGCGGTACTTATCTGCACCTGGGAACCATCCTTTAATATGACATTAAACTGATCATTATTCTCTGACCCATAGATTTCTACTATGGCATCCTTCGCACTGATGGTTTTTCCAAGAGACAGATATAATCCTGCCAGAATCGTATTGATTCCGTCTATGGTAATATTACCATCTACATTGGCTGTTCCTGCACCATTTTCATAGATTACGATGTCACCGTCTTCGGTTATATGGTAGGAATCCTTCGCCAGCAGATAGAGCGTAAAATCATCCTTCAGATTTAACTCTGCTTTTTGAATGGCAATATCACCGGTATATGTTCCGGGTGTAATATCCACTACAATCGACTTTGTATCTGTGCCTGCATCTGCCAATGCTTTTTCCACAGCTTTCTTGATGGCACTCTCAACAATTGTGGTCTCCGTAATTGTTCCGTCTGGATTCTGCGTTTTATTAACGGTAGCATTGGTATATGGGGTAGCGCTCTTGTCCACTCCTGTCTCTGTCCTTTTGTGCACGATGGAGGCTGTGCCCTCCGGTATTGCTATTTCCGATGTATGGTCTATATCATCTAAACCTGTACCTATAGAATCAGCAAGACCTTCAGGTGCTTCCGGATTATCCGGATCACTCACGTCGCCCTCTGCCGTTGGTGTCAATGCACTGTCTGCCGCTGATACTGATGATTCTTTTGCCACCGGCTGACTTGCTGGTTCCGGCTGACTTGCTGGCTCCGGCTGACTTGCTGGTTCCGGCTGACTTGCTGGCTCCGGCTGACTTGCTGGCTCCGGCTGGCTTGCTGGTTCCGGCTGACTTGCTGGCTCCGGCTGGCCTACTGGCTCCGATGATTGAACTGACACCGTATCTGCTGCGGATTGTTCCTGCACAACACTTCCTTCTGTCTGGACCGGCGTATTTTCCTGTCCATATACCACACTGGGAATAAACATGAACAATAGCGCACATACCACATATGCGAACACAGATTTGGTCTTTTTCCTCTTACTTTTTATGTCCATAAGCAATCCTCTCTAACCAAATGGTTCTAAATTAATACTTCATTTTCATTCTAATGCTCTACTCTGCTGCATTCTCCTGACTCTTTATGATATCCATCTGTTCCAGACAAAGTTCCTTATTCTCCTGACTTTCTTCGATTAATTCACCCCGTTCTATGGATTTCGCAAAGTCTGCTGTTGCCTCTTCATAGAATCCTGTCGCCATATAACAGATACCTCTGTAAAAATAGACTTCTTCCATGGTATCATTGCTGTCAATACAAAAGTCCATGCATTCTTTCGCTTCCTCATAACGTTCCAGATACATAAGTGAAACTGCCATAAGATAGTGAATACTTCCGTCATCATCCGCGCCCTGATCCTGTTCATACATACTGCAATCTTCCAGAAGTCCCTCATAATCTTCCATATAGAAGGAACATCTGGCTCTGCAGATATAAAAAATCTTATCGTAGGTTTCTTTGTCGTCTATTAATTGTGTGTAAATTTCATACGCTCTCTGATAGTCTAGTTCCTCTTCTTTTTTCACGGCTTCTTCATACATTGCACTCTGTCTCTTTTGTATGGCTTCCTGTTCTTTAAGTTTAGCTTCCTCTTCGCTTTCTCCACCTGCCTGCTCTGGCTGATTTTTTGTTCTGGTACGAAGCAGGGTAATCTGCTGTGCCAATTCCAGCGATTGACTGGCAAATGCTTCTGCTTCTTCCGGCGAAACTGCCCTGGTCATAACCTCCTTTCTTCTTTCAGCTGCCTGAATAGATAATCCGGTTCCATAAGATACATAAACTGTAGTAATAAGCATGATTATGGCAATTGATGCCGCCGTGATACGAACCCATCTTTTTTTATAAAACTTTGATTCTGTCATAGATTCTTCTAATGTAGTGTTTTCTAATATGGTTTCTTTCGATGTATTTTCTTTTGATATACTGTCTTTGGATATACTGTCTTTGGATATGCTGTTCTCCGATATGCTGTCTTCTACCATGGTTTTTGATGTTTCCTCTTGTTTAATTCTTAGCATTTTCTCATAAAAGCCCTTTATCAGACTGTCCTTTTTTACCTGCTTGGAATTCTCGGGTTGATTTTCTATCTGCATGTTCTGCTGAGAATGCTCCCTCTGTCGCCTTCTCTTCCCTTTCATATCATATCAACTCCTTCCTTGGAATTATTTTTAGTTTCTATGTCGTTTTATCTGTTATTTTAGCGCATACTTGTACTATTATCAGACTATTATATGTAATTCTATTATACATTATTCCTTTTCATCAAAAAAAACCATTCATGTCATTTTCTATCCATTTATACCATTTTATACATATATAAAAGCTTAGATTTGTATCACAAACAAAATGATATATTCAATTCACTTCTAGATTCTGAATATGTACTTTATCCAAAAACACGTGTCATCTCACCACTTTTTGCTTCCGGATACGTACTTCTTCTACAGAATTACGTGTCATTTCTCCAATTTTGGCTTCTGGATACGTACTTCTTCTAAAAAAATACGTGTCATTTCCCCACTTTGGGCTTCCGGATACGTACTTATTCTACAGAATTACGTGTCATTTCTCCAATTTTGGCTTCTGGATACGTACTTCTTTTACAAAAATACGTATCATCTCGCCACTTTCTGCTTTTGAGTACGTAATTCTACTTCAATTTTTCGAGTCTGAATTTTCAACACTTCAGTGGCTCTATCCAAAGCACTTAATTGCATTGCTTTTCAAAAGCGTGATTTAAGTGCTAAGATTTCTCAATCATATCATTCCTATTACCGGATCAATAACGCATGAAGAAGGAGCTGCGCACTAATTAGTGCAGCAGCCCCTTCTTCTAAATAGGAGTCTATACTGAGTGAAATAAATAATCTGCAATTTTCTGACGTATCTTCCGACTTTCTTTAATATGAATGGGTACTCTTTCCTGATTTTTCATAAGCAGGTACTCTGGTTCTGCAAAATCAATATAATTCATATTGACCAGATAGCCTCTGTGACATCGTAAAAAATTAGGTTCCTCACAAAGTATCGAAGCCAGATCACACATATTGATGCGATATCTTATCACTGCATCCATAGTATGAATAATCATATACCGTCCCTGGGCTTCTATATAACAGATGTCTTTATATAGTATACGATACTGAACACGTCCTTCCGATAGACTGATGCTTTTAAAATCTCCTTTTCTTCTTTTACAGACATGGAGCATAACCTTTTCAAACTGCTCATACTCCACAGGTTTTATCAGATAACCATCCGCGTATACCTGATACCCTTCCAAAGCATAGCTCGGACTTGTTGATATTATCACCAGTGCCCCTTCATAACCAATATCTCTGAGTTCTTGTGCTGTCATAATCCCATTCATCCCTGTAAGATGTATTTCCAGAAAGAGCAAATCAAACTCTGTTGGAGAGAAATTATCCTTTACTGCATGGAGCAGCGCCTCCCCCGATGCATATTCTAAGATTGAAACAACCATTGCATATGTTCTGGAGAACTGATGAATATAGCTTATCAGAATTTCCCGTGAAGCATTTTCGCTGTCACATATTGTGATTTTCATGAAATCACCTCTTCTTCCGATAGAATAACATTTAGCTTCTTCTAAATATATTCTATCATTTTAAGCCAATGATTTCTCTGTCTATTTCTTGCTCTTTTCGTTCTCCTTTTGGTGTTTTTTCTATTTTGCTTCCAAAGTGAACCAGAACTTCACTCCATTCGTATAATTTTTCACACCACATTCCTGCTTCATAGAATCCATAATGGCCTTGACAATTGATAATCCGATTCCACTTCCACCATATTCTCTGGTTCTGGCTTTATCAACTTTGTAAAACTTGATCCAGACTTTATCCAAATCTTCTTCTGGTATGGGTTCTCCAGTATTAAAAACAGATACCGTAAGTTTTTGTTCTTCACGTTCAATGCGGATATCAATCAGGCGCTCTCCATTCAGATGATTCAAGGCATTCGACAGATAATTCGTCACAACCTCTTCCACCTTGAATTCATCACCCCACACAGAGATTGGTTCCTCTTCTTCAAATACTACCTTAGCTTCTTTTTGTTCTATCAATATGTGCGAAGACTGCACGATTCCCTTAATTAATGCGACAATGTCGAATCTTTCCATAGTAACCTGGTCATTACCAAACTCCAGCTGATTTAATGTAAGAAGTTTCTTTACCATCTTATTCATCTTAGAAGCTTCATCCATAATAACCTCACAATAGAATTCGCGGCTTTCATCATCATCATTAATATTTTCTTTTAATCCTTCTGCGTATCCCTGAATAAGAGCAATGGGAGTCTTTAATTCATGAGAAACATTTGACAAAAATTCTTTACGCATCTCGTCTATCTGAATTTTATTTTCTATATCTTTCTGAAGTTCTACATTGGCTGATTTTAAATCCGATATGGCAGTCTCTAACTCCTGTGACATACGATTAAAGTTTCTGCCCAATTCCCCAATTTCGTTGGATCCACCACTGGTATACTTTGCATCAAAATCCAGATTCGCCATCCGCTTTGATAAATTTGTCAGTTCTGTAACTGGTTTTGTAAGTCTTCCGGTCATAAACCAGATAACAATCATACAAATTCCACCAATAAACAGTCCCACAATTGTAAGAAAACGGTTTGACAGTGCAACACTATCCTTAATACTCTCCAGTGGTGACCGCACGATAAAGCAATTTCCATTATCCAACACGCCCCACATTTCAAGATAATCCATACCGGCAAAACGATCCCTGTTTTTCTGAATATAATAATTGTCCGTCTTCTCTAATATCTGGGCGTGCTCCCGTTCCTGTTCCTGCTGGGTAAAATATCCAAACAGAATCGCCTCCAAATGGTTTTCTGTACCACCTGCATAGATTAAGCTTCCTTCAGCAGTGGTTACCACCAGGGATAAATTATTCTTTGCACAAAAGCTGCGTAAAGTATCCGCATTACTTTCTGTGATTTCTTCCATTCCATTCATCTGCAGGTATGTATCTTTCAAAGCAGATTCTTTATCACTCTGATAGTATGATTCCAGAAAGAAACGATTCATTCCCCACAAGAGAAGAAGGGCTATTCCCAGAAGACCGATAAAAGTAAAAGCCAGCTGTTTTTTTATGGAATTTCCAACTGTCCTCTCATATAGTTTCATCCTTCTACCTCAAACTTATATCCCAATCCCCATATAGTCTTGATTAAATCACCTTTCTCACCCATCTTGCTGCGCAGCTTTTTCACATGAGTATCTACTGTGCGGGCATCACCAAAGTAATCATAATTCCATACTGAATTAAGTATTTTTTCTCTTGAAAGAGCAATTCCCTGATTTTCCAGAAAATACGTCAAAAGTTCAAATTCTTTATAACTTAATTCAATGCTCTTGTCATCAACGGTTACCATATGAGCAGACTTGTCTATGATAATTCCGCCTGCTTCTATAACATCCTTGTTCCCGGCAATTCCACTTCTTCTTAAGATTGCCTCAATTCGGGCTACCAGAATCTTTGGGCTAAATGGTTTAGATATGTATTCATCTACACCTAGATCAAAACCTAGAAGTTCATCCCGCTCATCGCCTCGGGCAGTCAGCATAATAATAGGAACCTGCGAGGTCTTTCGAATCTCACGACAAACTTCCCAACCATCCATACGGGGCATCATGACATCAAGAACTATCAAAGCGATATCTTTTACTTCCAAAAACATATCTACCGCTTCTTCTCCATCAGCGGCTTCCAGTACATCAAAATCCTGTTTCACAAGAAAATCCCGTACCAGTTTACGCATCCTGCTTTCATCATCTACTACCAGTATCTTTAGCTTATCCATGGTAATCCTCCCTATCATTTTGTTTTATTCTAAGTATGCCTCAGTTTACCTGCAAAATACCCTGCAATCTATCTGAAGCCTACTACATATAATTTCCAGTATAGCTATCACTTATGCTATAATTATACCAAAGTATTATGTTTGTTTTGTGAACTATTTATAATTTATATCCTGATTTTTCGCCTGACTGGCAGTAAAAAAGCACCATACATATAGGACAACACTGTTAAAGTGCCTTCTACATATACGGTGCTTTATTTATGGACCTGGCGAGAATCGAACTCGCGTCCGAAAGCCTATCCAATTGGCTTCTTCCATTATAGTCTATGTTTTAACATTCCCTCTGCCATACACCCAAAGACAGGTTTATGGTTTTAGTAGCTTCATAATACGCCCAGTGCCGCAAAGCTTTGGCAAAGTCGTTTCTCACAAGGTCGGCGCCAGATTCTTAATGTGTGAGTGCACTAAGGCTGACGAGCAGCAACTAGGCTGCTAACGCTAAATTTTCGTCTGCGTTTAAATTTAAGGTCCAGTTGATGACGCGGTCTGGCCCACGAATGGCTTCCCAACCTTCAAAACCCCCGTCGAAACCAGTACAAGCCCGAAAAGATATTGTACACGGTTTGCAGACTAGATTAGATTGTTGCTGTCGGATTATTATAGCACTGCCTTTGTCTTATGTCAACCCAGATTACGAATTTTGAAGTCACGTTCTGCTTCTCTTTTCATATCCTTCTTGGCGATATCCTGCCGCTTGTCATAGAGCTTTTTACCCTTTGCCACACCAATTTCCACTTTTACCAGGCTGTTTTTAAAGTATACTGCAAGCGGAACAAGTGTGATACCCTGTTCTGCCACTTTTGCTTCCAGCTTTCTGATTTCGAAACGATGTAAAAGTAATTTTTTAGGTCTTAATGGATCTTTATTAAATATATTTCCCTTTTCATAAGGGCTGATATGCATACCATACACAAATACTTCTCCACGCTCGATACGTACAAATGCTTCCTTGATACTGCATTTTCCCATACGCAGAGATTTTACTTCAGTTCCATGAAGTGCAACCCCTGCCTCGTATTTATCTTCTATAAAATAATCATGGTATGCTTTTTTATTATTAGCTATTAATTTTGTACCTGATTGTTTTGCCATACCTGTATTTCTCCTTAATTCCCCTTATTTACCTTGAATAATTTATTTTCCTTCAAGATGATTTTACTCAGTTTCCAGCGCAAAATCAACTGTTTTATTGATGATATCCGCATCCATTACACGAATTCTTACCTGCTGTCCCAGTCCATATACTTTCTTCTCACGCTCACCCACAAGCTGGTGATTTATATCATCATAAGTATAATAATCATCCTTCATCTGAGTCATGTGTACAAGACCCTCCACAGTATTTGGAAGTTCCACATAGATACCCCATCCGGTTACCCCGGAGATGACACCATCATAAACTTCCCCGATATGATCCTGCATATATTCTGCTTTTTTCAGCTTATTGGTCTCACGTTCCACTTCCTCAGCACGGCGTTCCATAGCACTGGACTGCTTTGCCACATCATCAAGAATCTCCCAATACGCATCTTGCTTTTCTTTATTCAGACGACCACGAAGATTATCTTTGATAATTCTGTGAATCTGTAAATCCGGATAACGGCGGATAGGTGAAGTAAAATGGCAATAATATTTCGCTGCCAATCCGAAATGTCCGCTGCAGTCCGTCGTATAGCGTGCCTGCTTCATAGATCGAAGCAACAGGCGGCTGATTAAGGCTTCCTTAGGACTATCCTTGATCTGCTCCATAGCTTTTTGGATTTCCTTTGGTGAAATCTCCTCTTTTGATTTTTTCACGTCAAAACCCTGAGCCCGGATAAATGTCAAAGTCGCTTCCATCTTTTCCGGATCCGGATTATCATGAGTACGATATACAAATGGCAATTCTGCCAGACAGTATTCTTTTGCAACGGTTTCATTGGCTATCAGCATGAAATCTTCAATGATTTTTGTAGCAACGCTCTGCTCATAAGGATAGATTCTGACTGGTTTTCCCAGTTCATTTAACTCTATCTTGCTTTCCGGGAAATCAAAATCAATCGAACCACGTTTGCTTCTATTCGCACGAATAATTGCTGATAATTCTTTCATCAGGAAAAACATCGGAACTAATTCTTTGTATTCCTCTGTTACCTGTGCATCTTCCTCTAACACAATCTTTTTCACATTCGTGTAGGTCATGCGTCTGTTTACACAGATAACTGTCTCTGCTATTTCGTGAGAAATCACTTCACCCCTGGCATTAATATCCATAAGACAGCTGAGTGCAAGACGATCTTCGCCCTGATTTAACGAACAGATACCGTTTGACAGACGCTTGGGAAGCATGGGAATCACCCGGTCTACCAGATAAACACTGGTTCCCCTTTTTAGAGCTTCCTTGTCCATAGCACTGTGATACTGAACATAATTACTTACGTCTGCAATATGCACACCCAGATGATAGATATCGCCCTCTTTTGTCAGGGAAATTCCATCATCCAAATCTTTCGCATCTTCGCCATCAATGGTAACAACCGTCCAGTCGCGCAGATCTTTTCTCCCCTGGAAATCTCCGGGTATCAAGGTATCCTTTGTCTTTGCAGCCTGGGCCATAACCTTTTCCGAAAATTCCATAGGCAGATCATAGCCTCTGGCAATAGAAAGTACATCTATACCCGGAGTGCCTGACGCACCTAGTATTTCCGTAATCTTACCTTCTGGTTTCTGATTTGGTCCACCGTATTTTAAAATCGAAACCATAACTTTATCACCCGTCTGGGCGTGGTCTGCTTTTTCTCTGGAAACAAATATATCCTTTGTATATCGAGTATTATCCGGTACTACAAAGCCAAAATTCCCGCAGTCCTCGTAGGTTCCGATAATGGATGTCACATCACGTTCTACGATTCGAACAATTCGGCCTTCCATTCTTTTTCCAGTCTGATTCGGCTTTACTTCTACTTCCACCAAATCATGATGAAAAGCATCAGCAACACCATCTCTTGGAATAAAGATATCATCTGCCTCTTCCTCTTCTAACTCCACAAAACCAAAGCCATCATGATGACTGATAAATCGCCCCTGTTTTAAAAACTGCTTTACCTTTTTCTTTCTGTGTTCCTCTTTAAGTGCCTCTAATTTTCCAAGCTTTGGCAGTTTGCATTTCACATACTGTCCTTTTTTATTCTGCTTTATCTTGCCTTCCACTACTAACTGATCCAAGACAGCCAGCATATTAGTACGCTTTGCCTTGGGAACATCCAGTAATATGGCAATTTCCTTCCCACGCATAGGGCGATATTCCTTGGCGCAGATTACATCATATAATAATTTCTTCTGTCGATTTAATTTTTGTTTTTTCACTATTTTCTCCTATTTTTCATTCTGTCAGTGTCTCTTATAGAAACAGAAAACACCCTTGTATCACAAGGGTGTTTTTTCTTTAGAAATTTAAATTCAATACCAATGCTAATACGAGAAACAATATCGCCATGACTCTTGTTGCTTTCTCAAGAGCTCCCTCCATGGAACGACCCTTGTTCTTACCCCAGTAAGAATCGGAGGAACCACCTGCAATAGCACCAAGTCCCTGAGATTTACCTTCCTGCATTAATACAACAACAGTTAAGCCTATACAATCAATCACAAAAATGATATTTAATACAATTCTTAATATATCCACGATTACACCTCCTATAGTCAACCAATAATTATTCTAACATAGGGAGTCAAATATTTCAACCTCTTTTCCGTCATTTTTTATATATTTCCATTCTCAGCCATAGCTCCACGACCGCCTTTCATCTCTCCACCGCCGCCTTCCATCTGACGACCACCGGGCATACTATTGCCAACACTTACTTCTTCTCCTGTATCCGAAATGGATGTAACCACCTGTGATATCGTCACTTCTGTAAGCAGATTATCATTTCCATATATAGAATAAGTACTTCCGGTAGTGATATCCCCAGACACCCATACGAAACTGCTGTAACTCTTTTCAGGTGTATAATTTAATACTTCGTTTCCGCTGGCATCTGTGATGGAAATCGTGCTGTTGGCCTCCTGCTGCTGAGTATAGCAAAGAACGATGCTGTTTTCTGTTGATGAACTATCCACAGCCTGCATCATACCGGAACTTCCCACTGCAAGAAGCGTTCCACCGGATACCACATAAGCAGTTCCATAATCTAATGCTCCATTGGCATTATCTGTTGGTCCCATAACTATGACATCCCCGCCAGTCTGAGTAATACTGCCATTGGAATCCAGACCATCACCGGCTGCATCTACATGGATAGTCCCTCCATTGATTGTTAGTACGCCGGAAGATGTTTCCATCATACCTCCACCTTTAGACTGCACGCTCTCATCTATCGCACCTCCGGCAGCATTGAATCCATCATCCGTGGCTGTCAGGTTGATGACGCCATCATTAATGGTAATATCAGCGCTCTCAATGCCTTCGTAGCAGGTATCTATATCGATGGTTCCGTCATCTACCACAAGTACTTCATCGGCATGGATACCATCATCACCTGACTGCAGATTTAAAGTTCCATTTTCAATCTGAACTTTATAATTACTGTGAACTGCATCATTAGAAGCGTTGATGGTGTAAGTTCCTCCCTGGATTTTTAATACACCCCCTGCCTTTAATCCTTTATATCCTTCTGTAGCTTCTTCGGTGCTGTCGGTATCCCCGGTATCTTCTGTCTGATTCCACTCACTACGCCTGTCTCTCATCTCACCCATAGATGCGCCACCCATACCTGGGTGTGCTGCAGCATTTTCATATCCGCCGTTGGCAGTTATTACATAAGTTCCATCTGCCAGAAGCATACCGGTTTCTGCCTGTATACCATCACTATCTGCAGTTATATTAAATTCTCCATTTTCTATATATACAAAGCCACAGTCAGTCTCTTCCGAATTTGTAGATTTTATACCATCTCCACCGGAAGTAATAGTGAAATTACCATCTTTAACAGAAACCTGATCTTTCCCTACCAGGCCATCATCTGCCGCTTCAATTATATAAGTACCTTCCATGATACGTAAATCATCCTTACTTTGCACTGCATTATTAACATTCGCCGTAATTTGCAGTGTACCACTTCCGTTAAATACCAGATCTGCTTTACTGTAAACAGCCGCGGTAAGTTCTTCCCCATCATAAGCGCCTGCGTCAGATATCAGATTATTTGTACCTTCTTCCAGGGATATGATAACCTTATCCGCACTGAGAATCTGAACCGGTGCTGTATCCTCACTGTGAATATCAACTCCGTCTAATACAATACGCACATCACTGGTCTCAGTGCTGTTTACAATAATAGCCCCATCCTTCAGAGTTCCGCTTATCACGTATGTTCCCGGCTCATTTATCGTTAACACGGTTCCATCACAAACTGCACCGCTGCCATCCATAGTTATTTTGTCTTCATCTAATGTAATAGATGTATAATCTAAGTCTTTCCAATCTGTATAGATATCATCATCCTTAAATCCAGCCATATCCGCTGTGACTTCCAGTTCAGAGGTTGTGACTTCTCCATCTGCACCTGCTGTTGCTGTTGTTTCAGTGCCATTTTCCTGGCCGTCTGCATTCTCATTATTTGTTATTTCACCTGTGTCAGTCCCATTGACCACACCCGTTGTGCCACACCCGGTAATTCCAAACATCAGGGCACACAACATACCAGCCATTAATTTATTTACCTGTTTTTTCTTCATTCTATCTCTCTATACTTTCTTAATTTGCTTTACAAAGAGTTTCTATAATTCCGGTCCCATATCGGATACTCGTCCACACACTATAGTCAAGTTTCCATTACGGCATCGGATAGCATCCAGCATTTCTTTTTCCATTTCCGGATCTTTTAGTTCGATTTGGTAGTCCAGTTCATACATACTGCCCAGATTAATTGTTTTCACTTTATTTAACTGTACTTTTTTTGTGTAATTATCAAATATATCATCGAAAATACCTGTATAATCCAAATCTTCCGGTATAGTAATCTTAAGATTTTTATCAATTTCCTTACGTTCTCCAAACCCGCTCTTGGAAAGGAGAAATAAAACAACTGCAATGAGCAGGGTAAACATCACTGCGAAATAGACTTGCCCCATACCACAGGCAAGACCAATTGCCATGGCAAAAAAGATACTGGTGATTTCCTTGGAAGTGCCCGGTACAGAACGAAAGCGAATCAGTCCGAAAGTGCCAAGTACTGCAACACTGGTTCCCAGATTCCCATTGACCATCAAAATCACAATCTGTACCAATGCCGGCAAAAGTGCCAATGTAATTACGAAATTCTTCGTATATTTTCCTTGCAACATATATACCACTGCAACAATAACGCCTAATATCAGTGCAGCTGCCATACAGATAAGTGCACTCTCCATGGATATACTTCCGCTGGATGTATCGATTATGCTTGTGAACATATTTTTATTCCTCCAAAACTTTCTCTTATATTTGCTTTATTTTCTTCGCCTTCTTCACTTCGTCGGTTTCCTGTCTCTGACCGCAGTTGTTTATAAATTCTTCCATATTTTGAAAAAGATACCGGGTAGATTTCCAGTTTAGCCAAACTATCTGCCAGCCATATAGGCATAGCCTGCCCTACTTTTATCTCCATAATCTGTTCTCCATTTTCAAAAAGCAGTTCTCCATAATCGCCCTTTCGCAGATCAAGGTCATACTCTCTGGAACGGATATTGCGATCAAAGGTAATCCTTATACTGGAATCTTCTCTTCCGAAATATGCCATCCGGTCATAGGCCAGAAATAATTTCCCCTCTGGTTTATAATGCTGCATAAAATAATCAATCTCATGTAATATCTGGCTGTCTTTTGAAGGTTTGATGCCGTGATTTAAATATGCATCTGCCTCCCTCATGGTTACGCCTTCTCTTCTTTTATAAACCACTTTTTGATATTTTTTCTTTATTTCTATGTAGACTTCCTGACTGTTATCTGGAACCCCATAGCTTCTAAGTCGAAGCTTTTCTTTATATTTGGGTTTCTCGATGGAACGCCTTATCAGTTCATATTGGGGCGTATCATAATATATGTTGCAGATTGTATGTAATCCATATTCATCCAACTGCATGTAGGGCTCAATTTCATTTAAAAATTCTTCCTGTTTCGTCTTGGTAAGCAGATACTTGGTTTCTATTCTTTGGAAAACATAATCTACCTTCTTTGCCATCTTCTTTCCTCTCTGTTCTTTTAGATGTTTTTCTTTCCTATGTGCTCTCTATGTTAAATCAGTGTAAAATAATTATGTGTTTTGTTTTTGGAAAAAAAGTGAAAAAAGTGTGAAACTCCACTAATATCAAACAAAAAATAATGCCAAAACATTAAAAAGCAGTTTATAAATTCACGTTATATACATTCAAGCATACCCTGCGAACTTATAAACTGCTGTTATATTATTTTCTTCTGAATCAAAACTCATCTGCTGCCATATTCATAAAAAAGCACAAAAACCCCATGCTTAAATACTTTTGAATCTGCTGACCACTTCCTCAATCCGAAGAAGCTGATTATATTTTGCATTCCTCTCACTGCGGCAAGGTGCTCCAGCTTTGATATATCCGGCGCGACAGGCTACCGCCAAGTCAGCAATGAACGCATCCTCCGTCTCTCCAGAGCGATGGGATACGATAATCTCATATCCATTTTTCTGGGCCAGGTAAATCGCCTGTAGTGCTTCTGTCAGTGTTCCTATCTGATTCACCTTAATTAATACCGCATTCGCTGTATCTTCGCTGATTCCACGTTGAATCTTCTTTGGATTTGTCACAAAAAGGTCATCCCCTACCAACAACACCCTGTCAGCAAGCTGGTTTGAGAGTACCTTCCATCCATCCCAGTCTTCTTCCCCTAATCCATCTTCTATAGATATAATCGGGAATTCTTTTGATAATTCTTCATAATATCCAATCAATTCCTGACTGGTTCGAAAAATCTCTTTTCCCTTCTTTGTGCTTTCTCCTGGAAAATAATATACTTTTCTGTCTGCATCATATAATTCACTGGCTGCTGCATCCATAGCAATGCATAAATCCTTTCCCGGAGTATAACCGCTCTGCTCTATAGCAGTGATAATCAGTTTTAGGGCCTCTTTTGCATCTGCTATTTCAGGAGCGAAACCGCCTTCATCACCTACACCGGTAGAAAGATGTCTCTGTTTTAATATTTCTTTTAATTCCTGGTACACTTCCTCACACATCTGCAAAGACCTTGAAAAACTCTCTGTATTTTGAGGAACAATCATAAACTCCTGAAAATCCAGATTATTATCTGCATGACATCCACCATTTAGAATATTCATCATAGGAATGGGTATTCTGTTCGTATAACAACCGCCCAGATATTGATACAGCGGTATACACAAAGCTTTTGCTGCTGCCTTGGCCACAGCCATAGATACTCCAAGAATCGCATTTGCCCCAAGATTTACCTTGTTTGCAGAACCATCCTCCTGGATTAAAATCTGGTCTATAAAGCTCTGATTTAATGCATTTTCTCCCACCAGAATGTCGGATAATATGGTATTTACATGATGAACCGCTTTCGTAACACCTTTTCCCCGGTATCGTTTATCGCCATCTCTTAATTCGATGGCTTCGTACTTTCCAGTGGACGCGCCCGATGGAACCATTGCTCTTCCAGTACTTCCATAGATTCCCACAATATTTTCTCCTACAGTCACTTCCACTTCCACGGTTGGATTGCCTCTGGAATCCAGGACTTCTCTTGCGTACACTCTTCGAATAGGAAGATAACGAAACATGGCAATACCTCCTGATTTTCTATCTGATTTAATTTTCATTCATCAGATATTTTTAGTATGGTCATTCTGCCTTTTCTTATACCGGAGGCTTTATCTCGAAAAAAGGAAAAGGCTCTGAATGGAAAATCAATTCCATCCAAAGCCAATTTTGATTTTTTATTAGACTTTACATTATTTTACAAGTAATGATTTACCTGTCATTTCTTCTGGCTGCTGTAATCCCATCAGTTCAATTAAAGTAGGAGCAATATCTGCTAAGCATCCGCCCTCTCTTAATTTGTAAGCAGGATCTGCATTAACCAGTACAAATGGTACCGGATTCGTAGTATGTGCAGTAAATGGTTCTCCTGTCTTATAATCAACTAACTGTTCTGCATTACCGTGGTCAGCACAGATAAATAACTGTCCATTCACTTCTTTGATTGCATCAACAGCTTTTCCTACGCACTCGTCAACAGTTTCAACTGCTTTGATTGCAGCTGCTTCCACACCAGTATGACCAACCATATCCGGATTTGCGAAGTTAATGATAATCACATCATATTTATCAGATTTAATTGCTTCTACTAATTTATCACATACCTGATATGCACTCATCTCTGGCTGTAAATCGTAGGTTGCAACCTTAGGTGATTTAACCAGGATACGATCTTCCCCTTCATTTGGCTCTTCTACACCGCCATTGAAGAAAAATGTTACATGTGCATATTTCTCAGTCTCAGCAATACGAGCCTGTTTTAAGCCATTAGCTGCTAAGAATTCTCCAAATGTATTGGTGATAGATACTTTATGGAATGCAACTCCTACATTTTCGATTGTCACATCATACTGTGTAAAGCATACAAATTTCAGATTATTGATTCTTTCTCTCTTAAATCCCTGGAAATCAGCATCCACAAATGCTCTGGTAATTTCTCTTGCACGGTCAGGACGGAAATTAAAGAAGATAACTGCATCATTATCTGAAATGCTACCTGCAGCTTTGCCATCTTTTACTACAACTGTCGGAAGTACAAATTCATCTGTCTTTCCTTCATTATAAGATGAGCCTACAGCCTGGGCTGCATCAGTAGTTTCTACACCTTCACCCTTTGTAAGTGCTTTATAAGCTAATTCCACACGGTCCCAACGATTGTCACGGTCCATAGCATAGTAACGTCCGGTAACTACACCGATTTCACCAACTCCGATTTCATCCATCTTTGCCTGAAGTTCTTCGATAAATCCTTTGCCTGAAGCAGGTGGTGTATCTCTTCCGTCTAAGAAACAATGTACATAGACTTTTTTAACACCTTCTCTTTTTGCCAGTTCCAGCAGTCCGTACAGATGTGTATTGTGACTGTGTACACCACCGTCTGACAATAATCCCATAAAATGTAGTGCAGAATCATTTTCTTTGGCATGTTTTACAGCGTCTAATAAAGCCGGATTCTTGAAGAAATCGCCATCCTGAATTTCTTTGGTAATTCTTGTTAATTCCTGATATACGATACGTCCTGCACCCATGTTCAGATGGCCAACTTCTGAGTTACCCATCTGTCCCTCCGGAAGTCCAACAGCCATTCCACTGGCCTGTCCCTGTACATATGGGCACTGAGACATCAGCTGATCCATAATTGGAGTTTTTGCTTCACATACAGCGTTGTGATTGCACTCCTTATTTAATCCATAACCATCAAGTATCATTAATACGGTAGGTTTTTTACTCATTTTATTCTCCTTTTGTTTCCTCATTTATAGTAATTTATCAGACTTCTTTCAAGATAAAGCCATCACATTATATTTTACACGAAATCAAAACTGCTTGCAAGTAATTAGCACATAATCTGCCATAAACTGTGAATATATGCATTTCCATATTCATCTATAGCTTTTTAGGATTAACCTTAATATACGCGAATCATAGCAGATATTTCTTTGATAATAGACATTCCTTTAAAGATAGTCAGGGAATCATTAAAATGCTTCTCCTGTACTGCATCTGTGATAACTACGATTTCTGCAGTCTCACCGTTTCTGGTTTTCTGAATCATCTGAGCAATGCTGACGTTGTTATTGCCAAATACACTTGCCACATTAGCCAATACACCGCAGCGGTCCTCCACCTGCATACGCAGGAAATATTTATTAACAGTTTCTTCCATTTTTTTAATAGGAAGATTCTTGTAACAAGTACAATTGATACGGCCTGTACAGTTATACTGTACGTTTCTGGCGATATCTATCACATCACCAACTACTGCACTTGCCGTCGGCAGTTCACCTGCTCCACGTCCGTAGAACATAGCATCATCAATAGCATCTCCGTGTACAAATACAGCATTAAAGGAATCATTTACTGTAGCAAGTGGATGATTGCTTGGAATCAGTATCGGATGAACACTGACTTCAATGCCGGCCTCTGTATTACGGGCGATACCCAGTAGTTTAATATGACAGCCCATCTCTTTTGCATAGCGAATGTCTGTTGCTGTGATTTTCGTGATACCTTCTGTATATACATCAGGGAAAGTCACTCTGGAATTAAATGCAATAGATGCCATAATTGCTACTTTACGGCCCGCATCCAATCCTTCAATATCTGCAGTAGGGTCAGCCTCTGCATATCCTAACTTAGTAGCAAGGGCAAGGGCATCTTCAAACTCCATACCTTCCTGTGTCATCTTGCTTAAGATAAAATTCGTCGTTCCATTTACAATTCCCATGATTTCAGTCAGATGATTCCCCTGCAGACATTGTTTCAAAGGTCGAATAATCGGGATTCCACCAGCTACTGCTGCCTCAAATAAGAAATCAAGTTTCTGGTCTTTGGCTGCATCAAGGAGTTCCCCTCCGCACATGGCAATCAGATCTTTATTGGCAGAAACTACGTTCTTGCCTGCTTTTAATGATTCCATGATATAAGTTTTCGCTGGCTCCATGCCACCCATAACTTCAATCACAATTTTAATATCAGGATCCTCTAATATACTCTGAAAATCATTGGTTACCAGGCTCTCATCACCGATTTTTTTTATAGCTTTCTCTACATTTCGAACCAGAACTTTTTTCACTTTCAGTTCTGTTCCAATCTTGTATGGCATCTCATCCTTTTGCATCTGAAGCACTTTATAGACACCCATGCCAACTGTTCCTAATCCTAGAATTGCTACTTCTATAGGTTTTTGATTCATGTTCCTACCTACTGTCGAATACTATTCCGACACCTTTCTTTTACGCGTTTCACTTCATTTACATTTTCATATATTCCTCAAATCTGTACTTATTTTATCCCAGTTAACTGCATTTGTAAAGATTTTAGAAATGATTTATCTTATACTTATCCCTTTTATATGAATTGAAATGTTTTCATTTAAACAAATCAAGTGATTTAAGCACAAATTAGAGGTGAATTTGCAAAAGAAATCTTGCTATTTTCCTTTATTAATGGGATAATTATAGTTATATTTCAAAACAAAGGGGGATTTTCTATTGAAGAAAAATCGAGGCAGTTTTACCAATAAACTGGGATTCGTCATGGCAGCCGCAGGATCCGCAGTAGGTCTGGGAAATCTTTGGCGTTTCCCATATCTGGCAGCAAAATATGGAGGAGGTATCTTCCTTCTGGTATATTTAATATTAGCAGTAACATTCGGATTTGCTCTGATGGTAACAGAGATATCTCTTGGCCGCAAAACACACCTGAGTGTAATCGGAGCATACAAATCACTGGATAAACGATTCGGATTCCTGGGCTATCTGGCCTGTGCCGTACCATTTATCATCGTTCCCTACTACTGTGTAATCGGAGGCTGGGTACTAAAATACTTAATGGTCTTCATAACCGGCCAGGTATCCCAGGCAGCTAATGACGCCTACTTCACCGAGTACATCACACACCCGACAGGACCAGTTATATACTTTTTAATCTTCGTCCTGTTAACTGCAGTAGTAGTAATCCTCGGTGTAGAAGCCGGAATCGAACGTGTCAGTAAAATCCTGATGCCTGTGCTTATCGTATTAACCATCATCATCTCCATCTTCAGTGTAACCAGACCAGGAGCCATGGAAGGCGTCATCTACTACATCAAACCAGATTTCAGCCGATTTAGCGCCACCACAGTACTGGCCGCCATGGGACAGCTCTTCTACTCCATGTCACTGGCCATGGGAATCATGATAACTTACGGCTCCTACATGAAAAAGGACAATCATCTGGAGCAATCTGTACGTCAGGTAGAAATCTTCGACACCGGAATCGCATTCCTGGCAGGACTGATGATCATTCCTGCAGTATTCGCCTTTTCCGGCGGTGACGAAGCAGCCTTAGGCAAAGGACCAGGCCTCATGTTCGTAACACTTCCAAAAGTATTCGAAAGTATGAAAGGTGGAACTATCATAGGAGTCATCTTCTTCATCCTGGTACTCTTTGCAGCGCTTACCTCAGCCATATCCCTGATGGAAACCTGCGTATCCATCATAATGGACAAAACCCAGATGAGCCGAAAAACCAGCAGTATCATAGCAACCGTCTTCATGTTAATCGTAGGAGTACCAGTATCCTTAGGATTCGGTCTGCTAGACTTCATCACACCACTGGGAATGAGCCTGCTAGACTTCTTCGACTTCATCAGTAACAACATCCTGATGCCAATCGTAGCACTGCTCACCTGCATCTTCGTAGGCTACATCATAAAACCAAAAGCAATCATCGAAGAAGTAGAAATAAACGGACCATTCAGACTGAAACACTTCTACACCATCATGATCAAATACGTAGCACCAGTACTTCTGGTACTAATCCTCGTATTCTCAATCATGGAAACACTAGGATTCATAACCGTATAAATAAAGATAATAAAAAACACATGGGATATATTTTGATATGTCCCATGTGCTTTTTATTTAACACAAACTAGAGTTTACAACAAATTACTATTTCCCCCTACATACTTCCCCAACTTTTTCAAAGCAACAACCTCCTCCACTCCCCCACAAATCCAGCTTCTAACCTACCGTCTCACCACAAGCCCCGTGCCCCGCACGCGCCCCACCACCACGTTTTCCTCCACCAATATTTCTCCTTCCCCCACCACATCTATCCTTCCCTCACCACATCTATCCTTCCAACCACCATTGAGCTTTTGAGAGTCACACAGGAAGCAAGGCCAGCACAAGCACCAGAGAGCCAAACACCATCCCGATTCTTTGATATCTAGTGAGCAGATAAACATCTTAGCCCGCGAGAGTCTGCTGCAGCTGGGCGAATGGGATTTACAAAATCCCATTCGAGGACGTCCTGAAGTGTGTATGCATCAGCATACACGCTGAATACGTCCGGTCCCGGCTGCAGCAGACTCTCGCAGGCTTAGATGTTTACTGTCGAACGACCCTATCAAAGAATCGGGATGGCGTTTGGCTCTCTGGTGCTTGTACTGGCCTTGCTTCCTGTGTGACTCTCAAAAGCGGCCCCCACTCCTCCAACAACCTCCCAAAGCACAAAAAAGCAGGACACCCGCAAAGAATGCCCCGCTCAAAATCATCAAATCCAAAATCATACTTTATTTATAGTTAACGATCTTTCCGAAATCAGCCTTTAAAGCTGCTCCACCAACTAAACCGCCATCAATATCGTCCTGAGCAAATAATTCCCCAGCTGTAGCTGCATTAACAGATCCGCCATACTGAATACGAATAGCTGCTGCTGTAGCTTCATCATAAATCTCAGCGATACACTCACGAATACCTTTACAAACTTCCTGAGCCTGCTCAGTAGTAGCAGTCTTACCAGTACCAATAGCCCAGATAGGTTCATAAGCAATAACAGAAGTTTTAGCCTGATCAGCTGTAACATTAAGGAAACCAACCTTAACCTGCTGACGGATAAAGTCCATAGTAACGCCCTGTTCTCTCTGCTCTAAAGTTTCTCCACAGCACATAATAGGTGTAATACCATGTTCAAAAGCTTTTAACATCTTTTTATTAACAGTTTCACTGGTTTCAGCAAAGTATTCTCTTCTTTCAGAATGTCCCAAAACAACATATTTAACACCGACATCAGTCAACATAGCTGGAGAGATTTCGCCAGTATAAGCTCCGCTCTCTTCGAAATACATATTTTCAGCACCAACCTGAATATTAGAACCTTTTGCAGCTTCCATTACTGGAATGATATCAATTGCTGGTACACAGAAAACTACATCAACGTCTTCACTAGCTACTAATGGTTTTAATTCATTTACTAAAGCAACTGCCTCGCTTGGAGTTTTGTTCATTTTCCAGTTACCTGCTACGATTTTTCTTCTTGCCATTTTTATAATCTCCTTAATATTTAGATTTTCTATTTGTCATTTGCTGCTGCAACTCCAGGAAGTTCTTTTCCTTCCAGGAATTCTAATGAAGCACCACCGCCAGTAGAGATATGAGTCATCTTATCACCAAATCCTAACTGATTAACAGCAGCTGCAGAATCACCGCCACCGATGATAGTAGTTGCATCAGTCTCAGCTAAAGCTTTTGCTACTGCAATAGTTCCTTTTGCTAATACAGGGTTTTCGAACACACCCATAGGTCCGTTCCATACTACAGTCTTAGCAGATTTAACAGCTGCTGCGAAATCCTCAGCTGCCTGAGTTCCGATATCTAATCCCATCATATCAGCTGGAATAGCATCACAAGCTACATTTTCCACTTCGATTTCAGCATCGATTGGATTTGGGAATGATTTAGCTACGATTGTATCAGTAGGAAGTAATAAGTTCTTGCCTAATTCTTTCGCCTTAGCAATCATCTCTGTACAGTAATCTAATTTCGTATCATCTACTAAAGAAGCACCTGTCTCTTTACCAGCAGCTTTTAAGAAGGTATAAGCCATTCCACCACCGATGATTAAAGTATCACATTTCTCTAATAAGTTAGAGATAACGTTTAATTTATCTGCAACTTTTGCTCCGCCTAAGATTGCTACAAATGGTCTCTCAGGTGCATTTACAGCATTTCCTAAGAAATCGATTTCTTTCTGCATTAAGTAACCTACTACTGCAGTATCTACAAACTGAGTCACACCAACATTAGAACAATGAGCTCTATGTGCGGTTCCGAAAGCATCATTTACAAATACTTCACACAGAGAAGCTAAATCCTTGCTGAATGCTTCGCCATTTTTTGTCTCTTCTGCTCTGTATCTGGTGTTTTCTAAAAGAACAACATCACCATCCTGCATAGCTTCTACAGCAGCTTTCGCATTTGGTCCTACTACTTCCGGGTCTGCTGCAAATTTCACTTCCTGTCCTAATAACTCAGACAGACGTGCTGCAACTGGAGCTAAAGATAATTCTGGCTTTGGCTCTCCCTTCGGTTTTCCTAAATGTGAGCAAAGAATAACTTTTCCACCATCAGCAATTAATTTTTTGATAGTAGGTAAAGCAGCTACCAGACGGTTTTCGTCTGTGATTTTTCCCTCTTTTAATGGCACGTTAAAATCGCATCTCACTAAGACACGTTTTCCTTTTACATTGATGTCATCTACTGATTTTTTATTTAACATGGACTGCCTCCTTATTGTATATGTTCTCTTACAAACTCTCGACCGTAAAAAAGGTCCGATCCTAGGATCGGACCCTCTTTGGATCTTAATATAATTTATTCGATTATATTGTTCTTTCTAAATTATGCTAATTCAGAGAAGAATTTGATTGTACGAACCATCTGACTAGTATAAGAGTTTTCATTATCATACCATGAAATTACCTGTACTTCAGTTGTTCCGTTGTCTAATGGCATAACCATTGTCTGAGTTGCATCGAATAATGAACCAAATCTCATTCCTACGATATCAGAAGAAACGATTTCATCTGTATTGTATCCGAAAGATTCATTAGAAGCTGCTTTCATAGCTGCGTTGATCTGATCAACAGTAACGGTTCCATCAACTACTGCTGTTAAGATAGTAGTAGATCCTGTAGGGGTTGGTACACGCTGTGCAGATCCGATTAATTTACCATTTAATTCTGGGATAACTAATCCGATAGCTTTAGCAGCACCTGTGCTGTTAGGAACGATGTTAACTGCAGCTGCACGAGATCTTCTTAAATCACCTTTTCTCTGTGGTCCGTCAAGTGTCATCTGATCACCTGTGTAAGCGTGGATTGTGCACATGATACCAGATTTGATAGGTGCTAATTTGTTCAATGCATCAGCCATAGGAGCTAAGCAGTTTGTTGTACAAGAAGCTGCAGAAATTACTGTATCTTCTGGTTTTAATGTGTCATGGTTTACGTTGTAAACGATTGTAGGAAGGTCATTTCCTGCTGGTGCAGAGATAACAACTTTTCTTGCGCCTGCTTCGATATGAGCAGATGCTTTGTCTTTAGATGTGTAGAATCCTGTACACTCAAGTACAACGTCTACTCCGATTTCTCCCCAAGGAAGTTCTTTAGCGTCAGCTTTTGCATAAATTTTGATTTCTTTTCCATCAACAATGATAGAATCCTCAGTTGCTTCTACTTTATCAGCTAAAGCGTATTTTCCCTGAGATGAATCATATTTTAATAAATGAGCTAACATTTTTGGAGATGTTAAATCGTTGATTGCTACAACTTCATATCCTTCTGCTCCAAACATCTGTCTGAATGCAAGACGTCCGATACGTCCAAAACCATTGATTGCTACTTTTACTGCCATGTTTTAATTCCTCCTAAAGTGTATTAAAATTATTTGACCCTCTTTAATGATTGTTAAAGAAACATCAACCTTCCTGTATTGTACCTAATTCCATACAAAAATTCAAGTCTTATTTCAAAAAAGCCTGCCAGTATTTGAAAAAATCGCCTTATAAATCGACAAATACCGGTTTTCGGTTCTCAAATCTTACATATTGATGGAATCCGGCTTCTCCGAGAATATCTTTTAACTGATGAAATCCATACCCCATCTGCGCTGGTTTATGGGCATCTGAGCCAATCGTTATCATTTCCCCGCCTAATTCGTGATAACGGCGGACAATCTTTCCGTGAGGATTTGGGAAGCCAAGATTTTTTCTTAAACCTGCAGTATTTACTTCCAGAGCTTTTCCATTTGCAACAAGAATCTTTAAAATCTCATCAATTATATCCTTGAATTTCTCATAGGAATACTCCTGACTTCCATGTCGTCCATAGCGGACTACATAATCCAGATGCCCCATAGAGTCAAATTCATGAAAAGCCTGCACATTTTTCAGAGTATCTTCAAAATAACAACGAAAAACCTCTTCGTCCGTGCGTCCCTCAAATGCCTTATCAAAATAAGGATCCATATTATTTACCAAATGTACCGATCCGATAACATAATCAAAAGGATACTGTTTAAGATATGCTGCATGGGTATTGGCCAAATGCGGCTGAAGTCCCAGTTCTACTCCTATCAACACCTTAATCCGGTCTGCATACTGTGACTGGTACTCTCTCATCTCACGGAAATAAAGATTCGTATCAAAGGTGAAGTCCTCATCTTCCGGATAGTCCATATCCATATGATCTGTAAAACAGATATGCGATAACCCCAGCTCTATGGCTCTTTCTATCATTGCCGGAATCGGTGCTTCACTGTCCAGTGAAAACTGCGTATGTGTATGATAATCACCTAACATATTATAGTTCCTCCTCCCGCAACATAATTATCCTTATAAATCACAACTGCCTGTCCGGGTGTTATCGCTCTCTGGGGTTCTAAAAATTCACAGATTAATTCATCCTCCCCAGTCACGCGAACATGACAAGGTGCCCCTTTATGACTATAGCGTATTTTAGCCAGATATACTTCTTCCGGGTCAAATTCAGCTACTCCCATATGATTTAAATTATTTGCCTTTAATGTTTTTTTAAACACCTCATCATTATCACCAATTACTACTTCATTGGTCTCGGGCTTAATTTGCAGAACAAATGCAGGTTTTCCAAGCGACAGATTCAACCCTTTTCGCTGTCCTACCGTATAATGAGTAATCCCCTTGTGTTTCCCGATTATACAGCCCTTTGTGTCGACAAAATTGCCAGGCAGAATTTTTTCGTTTGTGTTTTCCTCTATAAAACGGGCATAATCATGGTCAGGTATAAAACAGATCTCCTGGCTGTCCGGTTTATTGGCTATAGGAAGAGCAAGTTCATTTGCAATTTCTCTTATCTCATCTTTCGTATACTCTCCTACAGGCATAAGTGTATGTGAAAGCTGCTCCTGCGTTAGATTATACAGTGCATATGTCTGGTCTTTGGCCGCAGTTGCCGAATTAGCTATTGCATAGCGCCCATTATCCAACTTTTGAATTCTGGCATAATGCCCGGTGGCTATATAATCAGCACCAATTGCCAGGCTTCTCTGAAGCAGCGACTCCCATTTTACATAACGGTTACAGGCAATACATGGATTTGGGGTTCTTCCATGGAGATATTCTTCCGTAAAATAATCTATGACATTTGCCTGAAACTCCTTTTTAAAATTCATGACATAGTAGGGAATATCCAGCATATTGGCAACACGTCTGGCATCTTCCACAGCACTAAGGCCACAACATCCGCCATTTTCTTCCATCTGAGTTTCTTCTTCATCCTGCCATATCTGCATGGTGACGCCAATCACTTCATAACCCTGCTTTTTCAAAAGATAGGCTGCCACGGAAGAATCCACTCCTCCGGACATTCCAATGACTACTTTTGGTTTACTCATCCTAGTACTCTTCCTCTTCTTCCCCTTCGCTGATATCAGACTTCGGTTTTGACAGGCCTTCTATTTTGATATGATGTTTTTCTGCATAATCCCATAAAGCTGCATGAATCGCTTCCTCTGCCAGTAAGGAGCAATGTACCTTTACTGGCGGAAGTCCATCTAAAGCTTCCATAACCGCTTTATTGGTAACTTCCAAAGCTTCCTGAATGGTCTTGCCTTTAACTAACTCTGTTGCCATACTGCTGGTGGCTACTGCAGCTCCACAGCCAAATGTCTTAAACTTACAGTCCTGAATGATGCCATTATCATCGATATCTAAGTACATTCTCATGATGTCTCCACACTTTGCATTACCTACAGTTCCTACTCCGCTGGCGCCTTCAATTTCTCCTACATTTCTTGGATTTTGGAAATGATCCATTACTTTTTCGCTGTACATATATTTTCCTCCGGTTTTTCTTAACTGATTTTCTTTATATTTATAATTTTCTCTTTTATTCTGCTGTTTTTGTTTTATTTATTGTGTTGACTTTTTTTCATAAAATCTTCATAAAGCGGAGACATACTTCTCAGTCGTTCCACAATTCCTTTAATTTTCTCAACTACAAAATCTGCATCTTCCTTCGTAGTTTCTTCGCTCAATGTCAGTCTCAGGGAACCATGTGCTTTCTCATGCGGCAGACCAATTGCAAGAAGTACATGAGAAGGATCAAGTGACCCTGATGTACATGCTGATCCAGAAGAAGCTGCAATACCCTCCATATCCAGCATAATCAACAAGGATTCGCCCTCAATAAACTCAAAACTGATATTAACGTTATTCGGCAGTCTCTTTGTTGGATGTCCGTTTAACTTAGCATGCGGTACGGCATTTAAAATCTGGGTAATCAGATAATCTCTCACTTCGATTTCTGTTGCTGTACGCTCTTTCATAGTGTCTGCTGCGCGTTTCGCTGCAACTCCGTAACCTACGATTCCAGGAACATTCTCAGTACCTGCACGACGTTTTCTCTCCTGAGCTCCGCCATGTACAAAGGATCTGATTTTTACACCCTTACGAATATACAGAAAACCGATTCCCTTTGGTCCACAAATCTTGTGTCCACTGGAACTTAACATATCTATAGAACAGGCATCTACATCAATCGGCACCTGTCCAAATGCCTGAACTGCATCTGTATGAAATAAAATATTATGTTCTTTCGCAATTTTTCCAATCTCAGCAATCGGTTGAATCGTTCCGATTTCATTATTAGCAAACATAACAGAAATCAGGATAGTCTCAGGTGTAATTTCTTTTTCCAACTGTTCCAAATCAACGACACCATTTTCATCTACATCAAGATAAGTAATGCGTGCCCCTCTTTTTTCCAGATATTCACATGTATGCAGAATAGCATGATGTTCAATCTTAGTGGTAATAATATGATTACCCTTATCTTTATAAGCTTCAAATGTCGCTTTCAATGCCCAGTTATCCGCCTCACTGCCGCCTGCTGTAAAATATACTTCTTCCGGCTTAGCATTCAGCACCTGTGCAATCTGCTCTCTTGCTGCTGTAATCGCAGCTTTACTCTTCGTTCCAATCTCATAGATGCTGGATGGATTACCATAGTTTTCTGTGAAATATGGCAGCATAGCATCTACAACCTCCTGTGAAGTCTTTGTTGTTGCTGCATTATCTAAATATATCAATTTCTTCATAACTTTTCGCTCCTAATTCTCACATTTTTGATTGCATATCTGACCTTTGTCTCTTAGCTCCCGGCTTTCTTCAACCAACTGACTCAACATCATCGTATCTACAGCCTGGGTAATACTCTCATTAATCCTCTGCCAGACAAATCTGGTCACGCATAAATCGGCCCCTTCGCAAGTACTATGTTCCTGATTTCCCGAACAGGTTACTGCATCCAGATTACCTTCCAGGGCACGAAGTATATCTCCCACAGAAATCTCATCACTGGGCTTTGCCAGTCTATATCCACCATTTGCTCCCCGCACACTCTGCACTAGTCCGGCTTTGCGCAGCTTGGCTACCAGTTGTTCTAAATAGCTGACGGAGATATTTTGACGATTGGATATGCTCTGTATGGACACTGCTTCTTCTTCGCTGTAAAGAGCCAGATCAATCAATGCTCTAAGGCCATATCTTCCCTTTGTAGAAAGCTTCATCTTGTTCACCTTCTATATTCTAATTTGTAATTCCGACTGTTTTACTCGGATTTCTCTTACAGTGGTAGAATAGCACCTGTATACGGTTCTGTCAAGGCTTTCTGAAGAATATATTTTCAAAAAGGAGTGGGAGTATCTATGTCCTCATCCAGCAAAATAATAAAAGGTGCTTTCTGGCTTACAATCGTGGGATTGTGCAATCGTATTATCGGTTTCTTCTATAGAATATTCCTGTCAAATACAATGGGTGCCACCAGACTCGGAATCTACCAGTTAATCATACCTGCCCAATCCCTGTGCCTGGCCATATCCGTAGGTGGTATCCAGACCGGAATCACGAACTTAATCGCCGCAAGTCAAAAAAAAGGAGACACCAAAGCAAGTCATCAGCTATTTGCCTGTGCATGCTTTTTAACACTGCTCTTATCCATACTAATCAGCATGCTGCTCTATCGAAACAGCAACTGGATAGCGAAAAGCCTTATAAAAGAAACCCGTTGCGCACCACTGCTATCCCTGCTATCTCTAAGCATACCCTTCACAGCCTTACATTCCTGCATCATGGGCTATTACTATGCCCGTCAAGAGACAAAAGTCCCCAACATCAGCAATCTGATAGAACAAATAATCCGGGTAACAGCAACCATACTGGTATATAACTTCTTAAGTGCAAGACGCACTGAAATCACCGGCACCATAGCACTGGCCGGTCTCCTGTGCGGAGAAATTGCAGCAGTCCTCTTCTCCTTCCTATGGTACTTGCGTGAAACCAAAAAACTCTCCTATCTAACCCTAAGCACTACATACATGAAAAAAATCATCCTGTTTTCCACACCCCTGACCTGTAATCGTCTCTTACTTACACTCCTGAACAGCTTTGAAGCCCTCTCCATCCCGCAAAAGCTCATCACTCACGGTTATACCGCCAATCAGGCTCTGGGACTATACGGAACCCTGACAGGCATGACACTCCCCCTGCTGCTCTTCCCCACAGCCATCACCAACGCCGTCTCCTTGATGCTGCTCCCCTCCATAGCCGCAGCCTACGCCGCCAACGACCGCCGCTCCATCGAAACTGCCATCGACCAAACCTTAAAATACTGCCTGATCCTTGGTATCTACACCACCGGAATCTTTTACCTCGCCGGAGAACAGATGGGGCTTCTCCTCTTCAACAGCAAAGCCTGCGGAACTCTGGTAAAAGGTCTCGCCTTCCTAACACCATTTTTATTTCTCTCCACGACCCTGTCAAGCATCCTCCACGGACTAAGCAAAACCACCACCAGCCTACGCCTAAACTGCATCCGCTATCTCATAAGAATCAGTTCCATTTTCCTCCTGGTCCCCACCATCGGCCTAAAAGGATACCTCTGGGGTCTGCTAATAAGCGACGGCTTCTTCACCCTAAGCAGTCTCCTAATTCTTCGAAAAAGCCATCCCTTCAACTTCTCATTCCAAGAACGGATAGCCAAACCAGCCCTGCTCCTGCTCCTTTCCATAAGTCTAACCGAACTCCTCCTCTTCCTCACCCACAAAACCACCTCCACCCCCAACTGGTCCACCCTAATACTTTTCCTAGGCACCCTAACCCTCCTCTACCTCATCTTCCTAATAAAATTCAAAATACTCCAAAAAAAATAAGAAATATTCTCATCCACACTTTAACTCACGCTCACCGCAATCGTTCCCCCCACCACCCACAATCTCAGCTTTTAACCTCCCCACCACCACAAGCCCCGTGCCATCTTTCCCGGCACGCGCCCTACCACCACCCACAACCAGCCCTGACACTTCGTCCATTTGGGCGGGGGATGCATGTACTTTTTATTGATATTGAATAAGCTGATAAGAAGCTTAGTGCACGAAAGAGCCAATTCTATGGGCGACAGGTGTTTACCAAAACACCTGTCGCCCATAGAATTGGCTCTTTCGTACACTTAGCTTTCTTACAGCGAAATGAACTATCAATAAAAAGTACATGCATCCCCCGCCCAAATGGACGAAGTGTCAGGGCGTCCCCTCCCCACACCAAAAAATAATACGAAAAAATTCGACATTTTCTCCAAAGTATATTATAATTAACACGGATTTTAGAAATGAAAAGAAAAGAGGACACACAAATGGCATTTGAATTCATAACCAAGCTGCCAATCCCAGAACAAATTCGAAACGAATACCCAGTTCCAGAAGCGGTAGCAGCCAATAAAGCAAAACGAGACGAGATGATTCGCAAAGTATTCACCGGAGAATCTGACAAATTTCTAGTAATCGTAGGTCCATGTTCCGCCGACAACGAAGACGCTGTCTGCGACTACGTAAACCGTCTGGCACGTATTCAGGAAAAAGTATCCGATCGTCTGATACTAATCCCGCGTGTCTACACCAACAAACCAAGAACTACTGGTGAAGGCTACAAAGGAATCGTCCATCAGCCAGACCCTGAGAAGAAACCAGACCTCCTTGCCGGATTAGTAGCTATGAGAAAAATGCATATCCGCGTTATGGAAGAGACCGGTCTTACCGCTGCAGACGAAATGCTGTATCCGGAAAACTGGCAGTATTTAAAAGACATTCTCTCCTACGTAGCAGTAGGTGCACGCTCCGTAGAAAATCAGCAGCATCGATTGGTAGTAAGCGGCATTGACATTCCAGCCGGAATGAAAAATCCAACCAGCGGCGACTTAGAAGTTATGTTAAACTCCGTAGTTGCAGCCCAGGGAAAACACATGTTTATCTATCGTAACTGGGAAGTAAAAACTGATGGCAACCCATTATCCCACACTATATTACGTGGTGCAGTAAACAAACATGGCAATGCAATTCCAAACTACCACTATGAGGATTTACAGTTATTGCTGGAGAAATACAACGAACGCGACCTGGCAAATCAGGCAGCAATCATTGACACCAATCATTCAAACTCCAACAAGCAGTATGACCAGCAGATTCGTATTGCAAAAGAAGTCCTTCACAGCCGCAAAGTCTCTCCAGATATTGCTCAGCTGGTAAAAGGTCTTATGATTGAAAGTTACATAGAACCTGGCTGTCAGAAGATTGGAACCGGAAACCATGTATATGGCAAATCCATCACCGATCCATGTTTGGGCTGGTCCGAAACAGAACAGTTAATTTACACAATTGCTGAAACCTGCTAAATATTCAAGTACGCCTTGCATACTTGAAATTCTGCATAATCGTATGTTTTAACCAATCTAATGTATATAAAAAGGCACATCCTATCTTCTAGGATGTGCCTTTTTATATACGTCTCTCATTTTCTGACCATTTAAATTAAGATAAATCTGAGTAGTTGCAATATCCGAGTGTCCAAGCATCTCCTGAACACTTTTAATATCAGCCCCATTTTCTATCATATGTGCTGCAAACGAATGGCGCAACGTATGTGGTGTAATATCCTGCTCAATACCAGCCATAGCTGTATAGCTCTTTAATACCTTCCAGAATCCCTGTCGGCTCATTGGTTTTCCTGAACAGTTTGTAAATAATATTCCAGAATCCTCACCCTTAATAAATGTATCCCGGGCTCTGCCCATATACAGCTGCAGTGCATTCTTTGCCACACTGCCAAAAGGTATCAGACGCTCTTTACCTTCATCAATGCAGTTGATGTACTCATACTTCATATTCAAATCCTGAATACGCAGATGTATCAGCTCGCTCACTCGTATTCCAGTAGCATACAGCAGTTCTAACATTGCTTTATCCCGAATACCCTTAGAAGTTTTCTCTGACGGCTGCTTCAGTAACAAGTCCACTTCTTCCACAGACATAATCTCTGGCGCCTTGCGATGTATCTTCGGTGGTTTTAACTGACTGGCCGGATTCTCTTCTAAAGTTTTATTGTCCTTCAAATAACTAAAAAAAGCACGCATCGATGCTACGCTTCTTGACATCGAAGATGCTGCGAAAGATTCTTTCTCCATATACAGCATGTATGAATTTAAGGTTGTAGAGGTAACCACTCCCCAGCTGGTAATCCCCTGAGTCTGCAAATAGTGCATTAACTTTTTTAAATCCCTCATATATGATACTTCTGTGTTGGAGGAGGAATGCTTTGTTCGATGTATATAATCTATAAATTCCTGAATTATGTCTTCCATGTACTACATCCTATCTATCGTATTCTTTTCCTTGCTTGTAAAAGCCATTCACCCTTCGTATAGGTTTATTATAATCAGATATTTTACGAAAATCAAACATTATTTTTTTCAAAAAGCCGCGGAAAATAAGGGTTTTTCGCCAAATATACTACATATCGGTTACTTAAATATTATGTCTACCACATATTGTGTTAATTTTCGTAAAAAAAACTTAAAATATTTTTAAAATATTCTCATTATATATGGACGAATATAGCATTCCAGCAGATTTCCTGCAAACCATAGTACATAAAGCAGCAGATAAACTTCCAGATAAGAGAGTGTTATATGTCTTACAAATCCTGGTATATGTTCAAGAGAAATAAGACACAATCCTAATAAAGAAATCCCATATAAAATCCAATGCGGGAATAGACATGCTATACAGATTCCTATACCCGTGATTCCGAATTCCAGCAAAAAGCAGGCATAGAGACATCCACCCAATATTCCCATCCCACAAAGAAATGTATATAGGAAAAATCTATTTCTAATAGTCAATCCCAAAACAACTGCAAATAAAAATAATTCTAAGCGGTAAAACCAAATTCTGATAAATGATAACATATCTGGTTTGGGAATAGCAAGCAAATATTCTTTTTTTATAAACCATAGCAAATTTAAGCCCTGAGGTCTCATGGGATAAAGCACATTCATCATAACAATTCCAGCCACAAAACCGCCCATATACATCCATATCAAATACATCGTCTGCTTTTTCATAAATCACCTCACACTTCATCCTATGCGGAATATGAGAATAAATGCACATAAGAAAGAATCCTTAGCAGTAATAAAAAAAGAGATTCCTCTCGGAATCTCTTTTTTATTATTTTGCATAATCAGTAACACGACTTTCGCGAATTACATTTACTTTGATCTGACCAGGATATTCTAATTCCTGTTCAATCTGTTTGGAAATATCACGGGCCAGCAATACCATATCAGCATCATTTACTGTCTCAGGTACTACCATAACACGAACTTCCCTACCTGCCTGAATGGCAAAAGATTTATCCACACCTTTGAAAGTGTTGGTAATATCTTCTAACTGTTTCAATCTGTTTGTATATGTTTCTAGTGTTTCTCTTCTCGCTCCAGGTCTTGCTGCTGAAATCGCATCAGCGGCCTGTACGATACAAGCAATTAAGGATTCTGGTTCTACATCACCGTGGTGAGATTCAACGGTGTTAATAACCAATGCTGATTCCTTATACTTCTTACATAAGTCAGCACCAATCTGAATGTGGGATCCTTCCACTTCATGATCGATGGATTTTCCAATGTCATGCAGCAATCCGGCTCTCTTCGCCATGCGAATGTCCACACCAACCTCAGCGGCCAGTAATCCGGATAATTGTGCTACTTCAATAGAATGTTTCAATGCATTCTGACCATAACTTGATCTGTAACGCATTCTTCCCAGTAATCGAACTAACTCTGGATGAATACCATGTACACCTACTTCCATACATGCATTATCGCCTTCTTCTCGAATTAATGCATCTACTTCTTTCTGTGCTTTTTCAACCATCTCTTCAATACGAGCTGGATGAATTCTTCCATCAACAATTAATTTCTCAAGTGCAATTCTTGCTACTTCCCTACGGATTGGATCAAAGCTGGATAAAACAACTGCTTCCGGTGTATCATCAATGATTAAATCTACACCTGTCATCGTCTCCAGTGTACGAATGTTACGACCTTCACGACCGATAATTCGTCCCTTCATCTCATCATTAGGAAGCTGTACAACTGAAATAGTTGTCTCTGATACATGATCAACCGCACATTTCTGAATGGCTGATACCACATACTCTTTTGCCTTTTTACCGGCATCTTCTTTTGCTTTTGATTCTAATTCTTTGTAAAGCTTTGCTGTGTCATGTTTTACGTCGTCTTCTACAGATTTTAACAGATATTCTTTTGCCTGTTCGGAGGTTAAACCGGAAATTCGCTCCAGTTCTTGTACTTCCTGATCGTGCATTTCGTCGACTTTCTTTTCTTTCTTTTTAATCTCTGTCTCTTTTGCTGTGTAGTCAGCCTCTCTCTTTTCCAGATTGTTGGCTTTCTTTTCAACTGCTTCTTCTTTCGCTAAAACGCGCTTTTCATATTTTTGCAGTTCAGCTCGTCTTTCCTTGGTTTCTTTTTCCAAATCATTCTTCATACGAAGAGATTCTTCTTTTGCCTCCAACTGAGCTTCTCGTTTCTTAGTTTCTGCCGTTTTCAGGGCATCATCTATGATGTTTCTTGCTTTGTCTTCTGCTGTACCAACTGTGTCACTATCTTGTTTCACTTTGTTGGCAACCGCAACTTTGCAAGATACAGGAACCGCAATAAGCAGTGTAACCACTACCGCAACAACTATGCTTATAATAATTGTTGTCACAGGAGCACCTCCTTATTTAGTTTTCATTGTACAAATACAACAGTTCAATTTTATACTGTTTTCTGCATTATGTCAAGTTTTCTTCGTGCAAAATGCACCAAATATCTTGATTTTTAAATCCTTGTCTAGCTAAATATCCAACAATTCGTGCTAATTCTTTTTCATTTGGTTTTTCAGGCTTATTCCATTTCTTCTTCACAAGACTTCGAACTACTTCTTTTTCCTCTGCTAATTCCAGTTCTTCATATGCCTGTGCAACCAAATCCGCACTCACTCCCTTATTTCCCAATTCATACTGCAAGCGTATCCTCCCCCTCTGATGCTGATGGGTACGGATATACATTCTCGCGTAACGTGCATCATCTATATAACCATAGGATTTTACATATTCCACAGCTGCTAAGACAGCCTCCTCAGAAAATTTGCTTCTGCGAAGGCTGTTACTTAAATCATACTCCGAACGATCCATTCTGGTTAAGATCTGCATTGCTTTACGCTTTGCTTTTTTTATCTCATCTTCTGCCATTCTCAGAATCTCCGTTTATCTGTTTCTTATTTTTACTTTTATGCTTTCTGTCTATACTTTTTCTACTATTTTTATGCCTTAGCCTCTTTTTATGCCTTAGCTTATTTCTCCGCTTTTGCTTCCTTCTCGGCCGTTTCTTTTGCTTTTTCTTTCATTGCTTTTTCATCGGCTGGATTCGTCTTTAAACCATAGAATTCACGAACTTTATTTTCTACTTCTTCCATAATCTCCGGATTCTCACGAAGATAATTTTTAGCGTTCTCACGACCCTGTCCTATCTTTGCATCATTATAAGCGAACCACGCTCCACTTTTTTGAATCACATTAATATTAGCCGCGAGATCTAAGATATCACCTTCTCTTGTGATCCCCTTACCAAACATAATATCAAATTCTGCTTCCTTAAATGGAGGCGCAATCTTATTCTTTACAACTTTAACTCTGGTACGGTTACCAATCACTTCACCATTCTGCTTTAAAGATTCAATTCTGCGAATATCAAGACGAATAGAAGAATAGAATTTCAATGCACGGCCTCCTGTTGTAGTTTCTGGATTACCGAACATAACTCCGATTTTCTCACGCAGCTGATTAATAAAGATAACAATACAGTTAGACTTACTGATAACTGCTGTCAATTTTCTAAGTCCCTGGGACATAAGTCTGGCCTGCAGTCCCATATGAGAATCACCCATATCTCCATCAATCTCAGCTTTCGGTACTAAAGCAGCAACTGAATCGACAATTACTATGTCTACAGCACCTGAACGAACCATAGTCTCTGTAATCTCTAATGCCTGTTCTCCATTATCTGGCTGTGATATATACAAATTATCAATATCTACTCCAATGTTTTTGGCATATGCAGGATCCAGAGCATGCTCAGCATCAATAAATCCAGCAATTCCACCTCTTTTTTGTACTTCTGCTACCATATGTAAAGCTACTGTAGTTTTACCACTGGATTCCGGTCCGTACACTTCTACAATACGGCCTCTCGGAATACCACCAAGTCCCAAAGCTATATCTAAACTAAGTGAACCTGTAGGAACTGTCTCAACATTCATATTCGTTCCTGAATCACCAAGCTTCATAACAGAACCTTTACCAAACTGTCTTTCTATCTGACCAAGCGCTGCATCCAGTGCTTTCATCTTATCTTCTTTTAACATATATATCTCCTTTTCTTTGCGAACGAATGTTCGACTTTCTAGATACAATATTATTACATTTTTGTTTTTTTGTCAATCAATTTCTTTGGGAATTCTAAGGGAATTTACTAAGAGTTTTCTTTTTAATTTGGCGACTGCCATGTACGACTTGAAATAGTATATTTACTTTATCATAATATTCACCTATGGTCAAGAACACATCCATTGATACAGCCATAGATTTTCCACCTTCTACTTTATGTTCTCAATGAATCAACCTGATTTTTCCATCTTAATAACCTATCCTTGCTTCAAATAATTAAGAGAGCACATACAATACGCTGTATGCACCCTCTTGAATTATCCACTGGATATAATTTACTTTGCAAATCATTTTAAAAATAATCAATTTAGATACTTGTTTTTAGCCAAGCCCTATGCAAGCCAGTCATATAATTCCTGATACTGTGCTGCTGAACTGCTCCAGGAGAAATCTTTTGCCATAGCACGGTCTACAATTTTGTTCCATTCCCGCTTCTTGTCATAATATACCTGTTCTGCATAACGAACAGTTTTTAGCATCTCCTGTGCATTATAATTTGTAAAACTAAATCCTGTACCGGTTCCCTCATATTCATTGTAAGGTTCTACCGTATCTTTCAATCCACCTGTTTCACGAACAATCGGTACTGTTCCATATCGCAAACTCATCAGCTGACTTAAGCCACACGGTTCAAACAATGAAGGCATTAAGAAGGCGTCACAGGCTGCATAAATTTTATGCGACATAGGTTCTGAATAATAGATATTCGCAGACACTTTATCGTTATACTTCCAATCATAATGGCGGAACATATTTTCATATTTCTCATCACCGGTTCCAAGTACAACCAGCTGAATTCCATCCTGACAAAGCTCATCCATCACATAAGCAATCAAGTCAAAGCCCTTCTGATCGGTAAGACGTGATACGATACCTATCATCATGGTCTTTGGATTTTGCTCGAGGCCAAGTTCCTTCTGTAATGCTGTCTTGTTTTTTATCTTTTCCTTGCGGAAATTCTTCGCATTAAAATTCTTAGTAATTAATTTATCCGTCTCAGGATTATAATCTGTATAATCAATTCCATTTACGATACCTCTAAGACTGTTCTGTCTTGCCCTCATAAGGCCGTCGAGATTTTCACCATAGAATGGGGTTTTAATTTCCTCTGCATAAGTATTGCTGACGGTTGTGATTGCATCTGCATATACCAGACCGCCTTTCAGTAAATTAGCATCCTTATTAAACTCCAGTTTATCAGGAACGAAATAATAATCCGGTAATCCAGACATAGCCTGAATAGTCTTAATATCCCAGGTTCCCTGGAATTTCAGATTATGTATAGTCATAACTGACTTGATGCCCCAATAAAACTGATTCTGTTGGAAACTGTCTTTTAAATATACCGGTACTAATCCAGTCTGCCAGTCATGGCAATGGATAACATCCGGTCTAAAATCGATTACTGGCAGTGCAGACAGCAACGCTTTGGAGAAATAAATATATTTTTCAATATCCCAGAGAATATCGCCGTAAGGCTTCTCCCCTGTGAAATAATATTCATTGTCAATAAAATAGAATGTAATTCCATCATACTCCATTTCCAAAATTCCTACATATAAACTCTTACCGGCCAAATCCATATAAAAGTGGTTGTTATAAACCAGCTTATCTTTGAATTCATCCTTCATACATGAGTATTTCGGTAAAATGACACGTACATCAAAATACTCCTTATCAAAACACTTCGGCAATGACCCTGCTACATCTGCCAAACCACCTGTCTTAATAAACGGTACACACTCTGAAGCTGCAAACAAAATCTTTTTCATCTGTTACCCTCCTAATACACGCTAAATATAAAACTATTCTTATTATAACTTATTTACCGCTAATTGGAAAGCATATAATTATAGTTTATTTCACCCTGATTTTTGTTCATAGATTTTTGTTCTCCAATCGGATTTTGTCTGCAATTAATGCAATAAACTCTGAATTAGTTGGCTTTCCCTTTCCATTATTAACAGTATACCCAAATAATTTGTCTATAGTATCCATCTTTCCTCTGCTCCAGGCTACTTCAATAGCATGGCGAATGGCACGTTCAACTCTGCTTGGTGTAGTCTGATGACGTTTGGCAATGGTTGGATATAGTATTTTAGTGATTGAATTAAGCATCTCCATATCATTTACGGATAGGATAATTGCATCTCTCAAATATTGATATCCTTTTATATGTGCCGGTACACCTACCTCATGTATAATGTCCGTCACGATACTTTCTAGATCAACCTTTTTCACCTCATTAACCCCAATACTGATTTGTCCCCTGGAACGGATACCCTGGTTTAGATGTGCCTGATAACCACGCAGGCGTTTTATACGGTTTAAAATCATAGCATTATCAAATGGTTTTAAAATATAGTAATTTGCACCCAGACTAAAAGCATCTTCTGTAATCTGTTCCTGGCTTACCGCAGATACGACAATAAACGCTGGTGGTTTCGCCACTTCCGGATCCTTTGCGACTTTCTCCATTACTGTAAGTCCATCCACTTTTGGCATAATTATATCCAGCAAAACCACATCCGGCTGTTTTTCCTTTATGATTTGATAGATATCTTCTCCATTATTAGCCTGACCCACCAACTCAAGTTCCTTATCGTTTTTAATAATCGTTCCCAGTAGATTTATAATTCTTTCATTATCATCTGCAATCGCTATATTCAGTTTCTCCATCGTCCCTGCTCCTCATCTTATATTCAAAAAAGCGCTTTTCTCTTTTATGGCTGCCATGGGTATAATTATAATACGCCACTTATGGAAAGCAAGCATTGAAACTGTAAATTTGTTGTTTTTCGTCGCACTATTCGACATCTTTTTGTAATTCATGGTATTTTTCTGCCAATTTCTGCATATTGTTTCATTTTTGTATATTTTTCGACATACTCTGAATTTTAAATTTTCTTTTCATTTTTCTATCTTTAGATAATAGAATACAGATTTTGCTTTTTTTCTTTCATATGTTCAAAAATCCCACTCATATGTTGTGCATATTTAACATCTTTTTCTCTGCACAGCATGTTTTCTTGCACACTTTTTCCAATTATGATATAGTGAAATTAGCATTAATCACTCAATTGTGGAGGAGGAAACTATATGTTAACAAAGAGACAAAATCTATTGGAAACTATCCGTGGAGGTCATCCTGACCGTCTGGTAAACCAGTATGAAGCATTTGAATGTACCGATGCTGTCTACAAGATGATTATGGGCGATCCGATTACCGCACAGGGAGAAGCTGTATTTCCCGGAAGCGGACCAAAGAAAAACGCATGGGGTATCACTTTTGACTGGCCACTGCATGAGCCAGGTATGTTCCCTGTACAAGATGATGCGCATAAGGTAGTTAAGGACATTACAAAATGGCGTGAAGTTGTAAAAGCTCCTGAGACTAACCTGCCGGCAGAGGCATGGGAACCATTTATGGAAACAGTAAATAAAATCGACCGCAATGAAGTATTTGCTACTGCGTTTGTAGCTCCTGGCGTGTTCGAGCAGTGCCATCACCTTATGGGAATGGATGACTGTATGCTGAATCTGTATCTGGAACCGGAAGCAATGCACGAACTGATTGATTATATTACAGATTATGAACTAAGATATGCCGAACAGCTCTGTAAATATTACAAACCAGACTGTATCTTCCATCATGATGACTGGGGCAGCTCTACTAATTCTTTTATGTCTCCTGAGATGTTTGAAGAATTCTTTGTACCTGCTTATAAGAAGATTTACGGATATTATAAGAGCCATGGTGTTGAATTAATTGTTCATCACAGTGATTCTTATGCTGCTAACCTTGTACCTTATATGATTGAAGTCGGTATCGATATCTGGCAGGGCTGCGTTTCTAACAATAAAGTATCTGAGCTGATTAAGAAATACGGCGGACAAATTTCATTCATGGGTGATATTGACAATTCCAAGATTGACCGTGAAGACTGGACTGCCGAGAAGGTAAGTGCTGAAGTTGACCGTGCTGTAGAAGAGAACGGAAATCTCTATTACATCCCATGTATTACACAAGGTGGTCCTGGAAGCGTATATCCGGGTGTTTATGAGGCAATTACAGATGAGTTGAATCGTTTGAACAACAAATAGAAATAGTTATATAACCATATAGCTTAGATTTCTTCATTGGATTTCTTCATTAGATTTCTTCAAAAAATATAAGGAAACAAATTCAAAAAATAATCTAAGGAAACAAAAAGGAGCTGTCGCACTAAGTGATATGAAAGTGCGACAGTTCCTTTTTATTTATTATATCTTCCTTTTTTGTATCTTCTGTTTTTTATTCAACTTCTTAAAAATGAAATCTATAGAGCTGTTCAGCAAAAGAAGGAATGGTGTCTGATGAATATTCCAGCGATTCTTAAGTTACAAGAATATACATCTGGGTTATATAATATAATCCAGATTCTGATTTTTTTCTTCCTGCCAATGAATCAAATCAGCCAATGTAATATGATCTACTACACCGTTTATTGCGTCATTTAGTCTTTTCCACACTTCTACCGTCACGCACTGCTCATCCCTTGGACAGATTCCACCATCCTCCACGCATGCGACAGGTGCAAGGCTCCCTTCCGTCAGTCGCAGAATCATCCCTACTGTATATTCTTCTGGATCCCATCTCAGAGAATATCCCCCCTGTGGTCCTCTGGTACTGCGAACAAATCCAGCCTTATTTAATATAGCAATAATCTGTTCAAGATATTTTACTGAAATGTCCTGTCTTGCAGATATTTCCTTTATATGAGTAGGACGACTGGAATCACTCATAGCCAAGTCCAGCATCAAACGCAGAGCATATCTTCCTTTTGTTGATATTTTCATAATGATACCTCTTCCTTTAATTTTTCCTTTAATTTTTTCTAATTCTTTTTCTAATTATTTTTATTTTATTCTTTTCTCTATGAATATTCTATCATCTTTTTCATACCGATTCAATAGGAATATGGGAATTTTGATTTTGTGTCCCACTGTATTATTTAGAAGAAAGCGGCTTTTTGATATGTACGTGTTTCTTCAATTTACGCATCATTTTAGTGAAAACTACTTTTTGATACGTACTCGCCTCTCCATTTTACGTATCATTTTGGTAAAAACTGCTTTTTGATACGTACTCACCTCTCTATTTTACGTGTCATTTTGGCGAATACTGCTTTTTGATACGTACTCACTTCTCCATTTTACGTGTCATTTTGGCAAATACTGCTTTTTGATACGTACTCACCTCTCTATTTTACGTGTCATTTTAGCAAAAACTGCTTTTTGATACGTACTCACCTCTCTATTTTACGTGTTATTTTAGCGAAAACTGCTTTTTGATACGTACTCACCTCTCCATTTTACGTGTCATTTTAGCGAAGACTGCTTTTTGATACGTACTCATCTCTCTATTTTACGTGTCATTTTGGCGAAAACTGCTTTTTGATACGTACTTACCTCTCTATTTTACGTGTCATTTTGGCGAATACTGCTTTTTGATACATACTCGCCTCTCCATTTTACGTATCATTTGGACACAGCTTGCTTTTTGATACGTATTATCCTATAAATTTACGTATCACTTGAAGAATTTGATTTAAATTGTAAATCAACAAATGATTTTGATAACACGCAGAAGGTATGATGTAGCGACCTGTCCAAATGAGTCTGTCCATATGGACAATTTCACTTGACAATCTACAGTTTTTCAATTAGTCACTTCTATTATTCTTATCGCTATATAAGGAAAGGCTCCCGAAAGAGCCTTCCGGACTATAAGTTTCACAAGTTCACACTCTACCAGCATTATCCTCCACCCTCCAGCATAGTTTCCGCAAACACCCCATATCCCTGTGCCGGATCATTGACAAACACATGAGTTACTGCTCCTATCAGTTTTCCATTTTGTATAATCGGGGAACCGCTCATTCCCTGCACGATACCTCCGGTAAGTTCTAAAAGTCTTGGATCAGTAACCTGAAATAAAAAGCTTTTATTAGCCTCCTTGCTCTGAAAATCAATTTCTTTAATTTCAATATGATATTCCTGCTGTTCCCCGGTAAACGAAGAAATTATGACGGCATCACCAGCAGTAATATCCTGCTTAAATCCTACCACACAGGTTTTTAATTCCAGTTCGTCGCTGACTGCAGCTGGAATGCTTCCAAAAATCCCAATACCCGTATTCTTTTTTATCTCCCCCAGCACCTGATCATTCGCATAATATATCATTCCGGATAGCTCCCCGGGCGTTCCATCATTACCCTTCGCTATAGATAATATGGTTGTCTTATATAGTTTTCCCACATCCAGATACAGCAGTTCTCCGGTATCCACGTCATTAATCCCATGCCCCAAAGCACCAAAGCTACCATCTTCTTTTACATAGGTCAATGTTCCAATTCCCTGTAAATCGTCACGCACCCAAATACCCAGCTTAAAACCATCTTCAGAAACAGCTGGTTTCACCTGCACCTGTATCTGCTCTTCTCCCCTCAATAAATCCAGCGTCATTGGACTTCCGTCACACTTATTCAACTGCTCAATAAGTTCTTTTTTCGTCTTTACCGGTGTTTGATTCACTCCACAGATATAATCACCACTTTTTACCACATACTGAGAAGGACAGACCGTCTCTCCTGCAACATTTTCAATCTCTCCCAAATCAATCACCAACACGCCCTTTGTTTCCATATATATTCCTATCGGCATGCCACTTACCATAACCGTTTCCGGCTCTGTAATCTCCACGCGTATATCCTTAAGCGGAACAATTCCAAACAGCTTACATCTTACAAGATAGCTGCCTGTATGTGTAACTTCTATCTGTGTATCGCAGGTAATGTCTCTGTACTTTGAAAAATCCAAAAATGTATCCTCTCTTGTGAGATATATGCGGTCTGGCAATTGATTTTTCTTATTTTTATAATAAAATCCGCAGATAAAAAGAAGCAATAATACAACAAATAGCCACAGAAACCATTGTGCTCTTTTCTTCATTCTCATCACATCCTCTCTTCACCAGCATTCTGCCGGATGACCTTTATCTATTTTTAAGATGAAAACAAGATAAAAAAACAGAAGATATATCGAAATATATCCTCTGTTAGTATGTGATGATTTTTTCATTTCAATCTGTCATTTTTTTCTTTTGTGCCAACGCTTTCATCTCCGCTGCATTCTCCAATACCCGCGGTGTAATCTCTGCACCGCCAAGTATTCTTGCCAGTTCTTCCACCGATTCATCCTTCGATAAACGGCGGATTCTGGTATGCGTTCCAGTATCTTCTACTCTTTTAGCGATTTCATAATGACTGTCTGCCATCGCTGCAATCTGCGCTAAATGAGTGATACAAAGTACCTGATGATTTCTGGCAATCATTGCCATTTTTTCTGATACCAGCTGAGCTGTTCTTCCGCTGATACCAGTATCAATTTCATCAAAAATCAGGGTGTCCGTATCGTCCTTCTTCGCCAGAATAGTCTTTAATGCCAGCATAATTCGGGAAAGTTCACCGCCTGAGACTACTTTATCCAGTGGTTTTTCCTTTTCTCCCGGATTAGTAGCGATTAAAAATGTAATCTCATCCCAGCCATTCGTATGATAACTCTCAGACTGTTCAAAAGCAATTTGAAATTTTGTTTCAAGAAAGTTCAATCCCTGTAACGCTTTAATAATATCCTGTTCTAATTGTTTCCCGAAGGACATTCTTTTATGTGATAAAGCCTGACTGGCCTTCTTTAAATTTTGTTCCTGTTTATCTAATCGTTCTTCTGCCTGTTTCTTCTGAGTTTCATAATCATTTAAGCGTTCCAGCTTTTTCTGAGTATTCTCCTGATATTCCAGAATCTCTTCTATGGTATTTCCATATTTTGCTTTTAAACCATTAAGAAGATTCAGACGTTCTTCCGTCTCATGAAACTCCTCTTCAGAAAATTCCAGATTATCCATATAAGAGGTCAGTTCCCGGTTAAAATCATTCAACAAATTATCCACATCCCGAAGTGCCGATGCCAATTGTTCCAGTTCTTCATCATAGACGAGTACGCTCTGCATAAGAGACACGCTGTTTCCAATCTGTTCTCCTGCTCCCGACATACTCTCATATCCACATTGCTGATATATCTGATTCAGATTCTCTGCAATCTTTCTGCTGTTGCACATCTTGCGGTATCTGGTTTCTAAAGTGATATCTTCCCCTTCAGACAAAGACGCTTCCTCTATTTCTTTCATCTCGAATTCCAGGAAGGATATCTCTTTTAATCTGGCACCTTCATCCATCTGAAAGCTCTCCAGTTCTTTTTTGCATGTTCTATATAAGTTATACTGTTCTTCTACTTTACTGCGTATGGCCTGAATTTCTTCACCACCATATGCATCCAGAATCTCCAACTGCTTCTGAGGATAGAGCAGGGACTGATGCTCGTGCTGCCCATGTATGTCCAGCAAAAAGCCGGCAATCTCCCGTACCAGACTAAGAGTAACCGTCTCTCCATTGATTTTACTCACACTGCGTCCGTCTGTCATCTTCCGTGACAAGATTAACTGACCGTCTTCCAGATATACATCTTTTTCTTTTAGCTTCTCCTGAATATGCGGATTATCAATATAAAAAACTAATTCCACCAAAGCATACGGTGCTGATTCCCGCACCATCTCCCTGTTCATCTTAGCTCCTAACGCAAGATTAATAGAACCGATAATAATAGACTTACCAGCTCCGGTTTCTCCCGTTAATATATTTAATCCATTTTCAAATTCAATTTCCAGTTCATCAATCAGTGCCAGATTCTTCACATGTAGATTTGTCAGCATATATTTATCCTCTTTTTCTACCCCTGATGTCTCTTCTTTTTCCTATATATGTCCTTATGTATGATACTTGTTATCCAAATGTAAAACAGCCTTTGAACTCAACATCATATAGAACTATCCCTGTATTCTTCTACTCTTGTACTATCCGTCTAATCTTTTCCATCATCTTCACCGCTTCCTGCTGCGAACGTATAGCACACATTACCGTATCATCCCCGGCGATACATCCTAATACTTCAGGAAAATGCATTCCGTCTATAGCTGCCCCCACAGCCATAGCCATCCCTGGTGCTGTCTTTAACACCAGCAGATGCCCTGCTGTATCCATAGATACAAAAGCATCCTGAAGCACACGGTTATACTTATCCTTACTATTGTTTGGATTGTTCTGCAGCACAGTATAGATAGACCGGCCCTTCGTGCCGGTTACTTTCGTCAGCTTCAATTCTTTAATATCTCTGGATACGGTTGCCTGAGTTACTTTATAACCAGACCGGTTCAATAATTCTGCCAGTTCTTCCTGCGTCTCTATATCATGTTCCTGTATCAAATGAATAATCTTTGCATGGCGCGCACTCTTCATCTATACTTCTCCTTTAACTATTGTTCATCTTCTTACGAAGAATCTCCAAAAAGCTGATGTGATTAGTCTTTACAATTTTCGTATTCTTACCTGCTCTTTCTATGACAATACGATCTCCTGTCCGCATGGGAATGTTCGTATCCCCATCAAAAGATGCAACCGCATTCTCCGGGCTTTCCCCTCTTCCAGGTCCTATCTCCACAGTAATTCTATCTTTATCATCAAAGAGTATACTTCTTGTGTTCAATGTATGTGGAGCGATAGGCGTCATCAAAAGCAGTGCTGCAGTTGGGGATACAATAGGTCCTCCTGCAGATAAGCTGTAACCGGTAGAGCCAGTAGGCGTCGCCACGATAATACCATCGGCATTATATGAATTTAAAAATTCTTCATTAACAAAATTTCGGAATTTTACGACTCTAAGCGGACCTTCTCTTCGAATAACGATATCATTCAATGCCAGGTCACTGGCAACTTTTTTATTATTGTGATACACCGTACCCTCAATCATCATACGTTCTTCAATCTCATACTCGTCTAACATCAGATGATCCAAAGCCGGCTTAATAGAAGACTGATCTATCTCTGCCAGATATCCTAATGTCCCCAGATTAATACCCAGCAACGGGATCTGTTTATTTACCACATCCCTGGCCGCCTGAAGCAGTGTGCCATCGCCGCCAAGAACCAGAATGCACTCCACATCTTCCGGTATAAGTTCTGCATTAGTATAGCGATAAGCTGCGCTCATAGCTGCACTGTCTTTATCCTGAATCATGCAGGTTTTCCCGTTGGAAGTCAAATATTCTTCAATTCTTTTTGTCACAGCCAGATTTCCATCTTTGCTATGATTTGTGATTATATAAAACTTATCCATGGCATACGCTCCTGACTACAAATCCAGATTATCATGGGCATTTTTAACGATTTCTTTCCAGTCAAATGGAAGTTTCTCCTGCTCATACCCGTCTTCGTGTTTTTTGATATGAAGTAAGTATTCAATATTCCCTTCCGGACCTTTAATCGGTGAAAATTCCAGATGTTTCGCTTCAAAGCTGATACTGTTGGCATAAAGAATAACTTTCTCAATTACTTCTTCATGCACTTGCGGGTCACGTACAACACCCTTTTTTCCAACTTTTTCTCTGCCTGCTTCAAACTGTGGTTTAATCAGACAAACCACTTCTCCATCTTCAGTCAGAAGATTTCTCACTGGAAGCAAGACCTTGGTCAGTGAGATAAAAGACACGTCGATAGAAGAAAATGCAGGTGATTCCTGTATATCTTCCGGCACCACATAACGGATATTCGTCTTCTCCATGCATACAACACGATCATCCTGGCGTAGTTTCCAATCCAGTTGTCCGTGTCCCACATCAATGGCATATACCTTTATGGCACCGTTCTGCAGCATACAGTCTGTAAACCCTCCTGTGGAAGAACCAACATCCATACATACCTTTCCTTCCAGCTTTAAATCAAAATGCTGCATGGCCTTTTCCAGCTTTAAACCGCCACGGCTTACATAGGGTAAAGTTTTACCTCTGACTTCAATTCCCACAGAATCCTGGAACATAGTTCCTGCCTTGTCTTCTTTCTGTCCTTCCACGTATACATTTCCAGACATGATTATGGCTTTTGCCTTTTCTCTGGAAGCAGCCAGATTTCTCTTTACCAGCAATACATCTAAACGTTCTTTCATCTATCTTTCTTCCTCAATTCTTTTTCTTACACTCTGTGCATCCATCTTCAGTTCACTAAATAACTCATCAATTTTGCCCTGTTGAACAAAACAGTCTGGAAGTGCAACATTAATCACTTTCATTAAACTATTATTTTGATGAAGATAAGCTGTAACCTGTTCTCCAAATCCACCTGTTTTTACATTATCCTCCATAGTCACTATGATGGAATGTTTTTCTTTCAGTGAATCTAATAACTGTATATCTAAAGGCTTGGCAAATCTCGCATTAATCAACGTGATATGCTTTCCTTCTTTTTCATATTCATTTCTGATTTCCTCACCAATTTTAACCATATTGCCAAGAGCAAGAACGGCGATTTCTTCGCCTTCAAATAGCACCTCGCTCTTTCCCCATTCAATCGGTGCACGATGTTCTTTTAATCCATCATAGGCTGTACCTCTGGGGTATCTTATGGAAATCGGGCCTGTCCAGTCCAATGCATATTTTAGCATGTCTGATAATTCCCATTTATTCTTTGGTGCCATCACGGTCATATTAGGCATCACCGTCATATAAGAAATGTCAAAAGCCCCCTGATGAGTCTCTCCATCACTTCCAACCAATCCGGCTCTGTCAATGGCAAATACTACGTGCAGATTCTGCATACAGACATCATCCATAATCTGATCAAATGCTCTTTGAAGGAAAGAAGAATATATGGCAACCACGGGAGTCAAGCCACCGAGAGCTAATCCTGCGGCAAAAGTTACTGCGTGTTCTTCCGCCATTCCCACATCAAAGAAACGCTTTGGAAACATATTCTTAAAACGCTTTAACCCCGTACCATCCGGCATAGCTGCAGTAACTGCCACCACATCTTCTCTGCGATCCCCCGTTTTTCTCATAACCGTGGAAAATATATCTGTGTATCCTGCCTGACCGTTTCGATCAAGCGGCAAACCTGTTTCGATTTCGAATGGAGCAGTACCATGGAATCGTGCAGGATGACGCATAGCAGGAATATAACCCTTGCCTTTTTGCGTGACTACATGGACAAGAACTGCTCCCTCCACACGCTTCGCCTCATTTAACAGACGCATAACCTGTCTGGTGTTATGTCCGTCCACAGGGCCAAGATATGTGATTCCCATATCCTCGAAAAACATTCCCGGAATCACCAGCTGTTTAATCGACCGTTTGGTCTTTTTCATGGTATTAGCCATCGGTCTTCCCACAACTGGAATCTTGTTTAATGTGTGCTCCACATTAACCTTAAGTCCATTGTAAGCCGCCCCTGTGCGCAGATTACCCAGATAGGAGGATAAACCGCCAACATTCTCCGATATAGACATTTTATTATCATTTAACACAATAATAAAATTCGATTTTAACTCTGCGGCATTGTTAAATGCCTCAAAAGCCATTCCGCCTGTCATAGAACCATCGCCAATTACCGATACCACTCGATAATCTTCCCCTTTTAATTCTCTGGCTCTCACATAACCAATTCCGGCAGAAATAGACGTAGTGCTGTGTCCCGTATCAAAAGTATCACAAGGACTCTCACTGCGTTTTGGGAAACCGCTTAATCCGTCTTTTTTTCTGAGATTTTCAAACTCCGCTTTTCGCCCCGTCAGAATCTTATGTGTATAAGCCTGGTGTCCCACATCCCAGATAATCTTATCTTCGGGCAGATTCAGCACATTATGCAGTGCCATGGTAAGTTCTACCACTCCCAGATTAGATGCCAGATGTCCGCCGGTTCGGCTTATCTTATCAATTAAAAAATCCCGTATCTCCTGCGCCAGCTGAGGAAACTCCTCTAAAGGAATATCCTTGATATCATTTGGCTGATTTATTTTCTCCAATACCATTGGTGTATTCACCCTCATTTCCTGCGAGTTGTTAAGCTTTCTATCAGTTCATATAGAAACTCGTTATTTCCTTCTATGTCTTTTAGGGTCTCCACTGCTTCCCCTGTTAATTCCTCGACTTTTTCTTTAGCTGCCTCAAGTCCGAACAAAGAGACATAGGTAGTCTTATGATTCTTCTCATCACTGTGCAGAGGTTTTCCCAGTTCTTTGGCATCTCCGGTAATATCCAGAATATCATCCTGAATCTGAAAAGCCAGTCCAACCCGGTATCCCACACTCTCAATAAGAAAAATCTCTTCCTCAGATGCTCCACCCAGTACAGCACCCGTCATCATAGCACACTCTATCAGTGCCGAAGTTTTATTGCCATATATATATTCCAAAAGGTCCCAATCCATGGGCATTCCTTCATTTTTCACATCTACGCTCTGCCCGCCCAGCATTCCGTATATTCCGGTTTTATCTCCAATAATCTGGAGTGCTCTGCCGATACGTGCTGCGTTGGCTCCTTCTATATCAAATGCCAGGAAAGCTGTCTCATATGCATAATTTAACAATGCATCACCACTTAAGATACCCATGGCTTCTCCATAGACTACATGGGTGGTTTTCTTGCCGCGGCGATACTCATCATTATCAAGTGCCGGCAAATCATCGTGGATAAGTGAATGCGTATGAATCATCTCCATAGCAGCCATAAAAGGTTCTATCACACGACCCTCCCCGCCGAACAGCTTATAAGTCTCCTGCATAAATATAGGACGCAGGCGTTTTCCACCTGCTAACATACTATAATTCATAGCTTGAGCCAGTTCTTTTGCAAAGCCTTCTTCTTTTGGCAGATATTGTCTGATTACCGCTTCTGCCTGCGTAATTTTTTCTGATAAGGTTTCTTTAAAATTCACTTAATTCACCATTTTCATTAATCTGCATCATTTTCTTCTCAACAGTATCTATCTTCTGATTACAATCTTTTAATATCTTCATGCCTTTTTCATAAGCCTGAAAAGACGCTTCCAGAGAAATGTCCCGGTCTTCTAACTGCGCCACGATTGTATCAAGCATCTTAAAAGATTCCTCGATACTTATATTCTCTGTATCACATTCCTTCTGATTCTTTATTTCCTCGGTCATGTTCCCATACCTCCAAAGCTTTTGTCCGTATTGTTCCATCGCTTACCTGGATCATCAATTCCTGTCCGCCAGTCACCTGATGCACACTGTGAATGCCCTGCTTTCTCTCATCTTCCACATAGGAAAATCCCTGATTCAGTTTTTCTAATGGCGATAATCCCTTCATTCGCTCGATATATATTCCCAATATATGACGCCGGCTCGTCAGTTGCTGTCCCATAAGGTTTTCCAATCGATTTTCTATATCCAGAAGCTGTTGACGCTTCATCAATATCTGATTCTGCGGACTAAGATAAGTGAGCGTATTCTTGTATCCATCTGACTTCTGACGCATATACATAATCTGCTCCTGCATCCGCTGACTTATCCGGCGCTTATAATCCTGCATCTGATTCATAAGCTGTCTGTAGTCTGACACTGCCAATTCTGCTGCAGCAGAAGGTGTCGGAGCACGCAAATCTGCCACATAATCCGCTATAGTCGTATCAGTCTCATGTCCCACTGCCGAGATAACAGGTGTCTGGCAAGCAAAGATTGCACGGGCAACTGCTTCCTCATTAAACGCCCACAAATCTTCCATGGAACCGCCTCCGCGTCCAACTATGATGACGTCAACGCCAGCCTTATCCAAGACCTCAATTCCTTTTACAATACTGGGTACTGCTCCTTCTCCCTGCACAAGTGCCGGATAAAGGACAATTTGGATAAATGGATTCCTGCGGTAAGAGATGTTGCGGATATCCTGAACAGCTGCTCCTGTAGGTGCTGTAACCACGCCCAGTGTTTTAATAACCTTTGGAATCGGCTGCTTATACTCTGGTGCAAACATTCCCATCTCTTCCAGTTCTTTTTTCAAAGCAAGGAAACGTTCGTACAACAATCCAGCACCCTCCAGAGTAATCTCCTTTGCGTACAACTGATATCGTCCATCTCGCTCATAGACAGCTACGGTACCGCCAACCACTACCTTGTCTCCATTTTTCATAGGAAATGCCAGTCCACGTCTTTGACCTGCGAACATGACGCAGGCAATGGCCCCACTAGCATCTTTAAGAGAAAAATAAATATGTCCTGAAGTATGATATTTACAGTTAGACACTTCTCCCTTAATGTAAATCCGGTTTAAGAGAAAATCCTGGCTGAACATATTTTTTATATACGTATTAACCTGACTTACTTCATACACATGATTCATATATCTATGCTATCTTTCCTAAAATTCCATTAATGAAGGATGCGGACTCATCTCCTCCAAATCGTTTGCTAAGTTCAACTGCCTCATTAATAGCCACTCCTACCGGAACATCCTCATCAAACTTCATCTCGTAAACTGCCAGACGTAAAATAGTCAGATCCACTTTACCCATACGGCTTGTCTTCCAGCCTTTTGCAGTTTCATTTAAAAGTTCATCAATTTCGCCCAGATGTTCACAGATGTGTCTGTATTTCTCCTCCATGTAAGTCTGGTCTTTTTCTTTCAAGTCATCCAGCTCCTCAAAATACATCTGAAGCTGAGCATCCATCTCCTCGCTGTCATTAAATTCATTTAAAAACAACAGTTTAAAAATATGTTCTCTTAATTCTCTTCTTCCCATAATTCCTCCATATGCTAAAAAGGGTGTCTAATCAGACACCCTCAAAGACTTCACTAATTATTCTTATCCATGTTCACTCCGGCTACCCGGATGTTCACTTCTGCAACTTCTAAGCCGGTCATGTTCTCAATTGCACTCTTTACTTTTTCCTGTACTTTTCTGCTGGTATCGATAACGCTGAATCCAAAATCCATGTTCAAGGATAAATCGACGCTTACAACTTTCTCCACCACTTCCACTTTCACACCTTTAGACAGGTTCTTCATTCCCAGTTTTGCAACCAGTTCGTTAGTGATATTCCCGGCCATACTGGAAACACCTTCCACTTCTGTAGCTGCAAGGCCTGCGATGATTGCTACTACTTCATCAGCAATCTTGACCTCTCCGATACCTTCTTCTTCATGTATTGTATAAGTATTTCTGTTTTCCGCCATAACAAAACCTCCTAAGGTTATTCTCTTAGGGTTTATTATATCAAAAATACATGAAAAATAAAAGTCTTTTATCGGCTGAATTCACTTAATACCAAACCATCGTTACGATCAAGGGTCATTCCCACACTCCATGCATTTACAAACAACAGTAATGGATTGCCTTTTAAATCCTTGACTTTCTTCATATCAGAAGTTCCGACCAGACGGTCTAAGTCCACTTCTTCTTTATTTTCAATCCAGCGAATATGTTCATATGGGAGTTTATCCAGTCTGATTTCCACATTATATTCATTTTCCAGGCGGTATTTTAGTACGTCAAACTGCAGGACACCTACTACACCTACAATAATCTCTTCCATACCGGTATTATATTCCTGGAATATCTGAATCGCACCTTCCTGTGCAATCTGATTGATACCCTTGACAAACTGCTTTCTCTTCATGGTATCTATCTGAGTAACTCTGGCAAAGTGCTCTGGAGCAAATGTAGGAATACCTTCATAGGCAAACTTCTTGCCAGGCATACAAATAGTATCACCGATTGAAAAGATTCCCGGATCAAAAACTCCGATGATATCTCCGCCATATGCTTCCTCCACGATATGACGGTCCGAAGCCATCATCTGCTGGGGCTGAGACAGACGCATCTTCCGTTCTCCCTGCACATGATATACTTCCATGCCTGCTTCGAATTTACCGGAACAGATTCGCATAAATGCAATACGGTCACGATGTGCTTTATTCATATTTGCCTGAATTTTAAATACAAATGCCGAAAAATCCTCCTTAACAGGATCAATTACGCCCTGGTCAGACACTCTTGATAAAGGCGGAGTCGTCATCTTCAGGAAATGTTTTAAGAATGTCTCTACACCGAAGTTGGTCAAAGCAGAGCCAAAGAATACCGGAGAAAGTTCTCCTTTGTCAACCAGCTCCTGATTAAAATCAGCACTGGCACCATCCAGTAATTCTATCTCTTCCATCAACTGCTCTTTCTGGTCTGCACTGACAACTTCATCTAATCGCGCATCATCTATATCGATTTCTTCTTCGATTCCTTCTTTTGTACCCTTCATCGTATCTGTGAAGGTCAGGACTTTCTTTGTATTACGGTCGTACACACCCTTAAACTGTTTTCCTGAACCAATCGGCCAGTTGACAGGACAGGTTGCTATACCCAATTCTTTTTCAATCTCATCTAATAAATCAAAAGTATCATTAGCGTCTCTATCCATCTTGTTAATAAAAGTAAAGATAGGAATATGACGCATAACACATACTTTAAATAATTTACGGGTCTGTGCCTCTACACCTTTCGATCCATCAATAACCATTACTGCGGAATCTGCTGCCATCAAGGTTCGATAGGTATCTTCCGAGAAATCCTGATGTCCCGGAGTATCTAAGATATTGATACAATACCCATCATAGTTAAACTGAAGTACAGAAGAAGTTACAGAGATACCTCTTTCCTTCTCAATCTCCATCCAGTCAGAAACTGCATGACGAGCAGTTGCTTTTCCTTTTACACTTCCTGCCAGATTGATAGCTCCTCCGTATAACAGAAACTTTTCTGTCAGAGTAGTCTTACCTGCATCTGGATGGGAAATAATTGCGAATGTTCTTCTTTTATGAATTTGTTCATTATAATTTTTATCTGCCACTGTTTTCCTCTTTCTAGAATTTTTCCTACCCTATTATAGCGAAGCTATATGTCACTTGCAAGAGCGAATTCTTATTTTTCTGTCACAACAGGCGTAATTACGATATTTTCCGGTGCTGTCTGGGTCTTTCTCTTTACTATTTCTTCAATCTGGGCAAGCTTCTCATCATCGATATCCGCCTGGGATATGACTACATCTGCGCTGTCTCCGGTAAGGCTTACCACAGCATTTTCAAATCCTTTTGCCTCTAAGAGCAATTCTGCCGCAGCTTCCCGCTCCGATAAATCACTTAACTGTACCATACTCGCCACTGCATCCTGGCGCTCCTCTTCTGTAAGTTCTGAATTATTAATAATTCCCTGCAATGCTTCACGGTTTGTAGAGCGCACCTGCTCCCGGCTTAATTTAGCCTGGGCTGCATATGCAGAAGCGCCTGTCAGCACTGCTTCTCCGGGAGTATCTAAGTCAGCCTCTCCTGTGCTGTTTTCTGAATTTTCAGAAGTCTCTTGTACAGACTCATCCCCGGACACTGCGTTTTCCTGTGTTATATCATAATCCAGACTGTCTATATCTTCTGAGGTATTCTCCAAAAGTGAGTCCTCTGCCAATGCACTCTCCTGACTTTCTTCATCTGATTGTGCACTAAGTGCATCTTCTACCTTTTTTCCAAAATCAAAATCCGTGTAATTTAGATAACCTGCAACTCCGATTAATAATGCCAGCACAGTAATGATGATTTGATTCTTCTTTAAAATCTTTTTCAACTTCTCTCTCCTTATTTCATTTTCATTACTTTAATTTTATGGACTTCTATCTGAAATAATGCACATACTCCTGTAAGAATATTCTCCTGAATTACAGGATTATCTCCCCCCTGTGCCAAGATGAGCACTCCTCGAATCTCCGGTTCTCTTTTCATCACAATATAGGGAGTGGAATCATCATCTGCACTGGTTTCATACACGGTAGTTTCACTGATATTGTTCGTTTTTTCTGAAGAATCTTCTACTGAATTATTTGCAGAGCCAGATACAGATTCTGACGTGGATTTTTCCACATCTTTTTCCACCACATTCTCCTCCGTTGTCTCCAGGGTAATCATGACTTTGACCTCCCCTGCTCCCTCTACCTGACTGAGCATATATTCAAGTTTCTTTTCCAGATATTCCTGTGTTTCTTTATTTTCCTGTTGATTAATATCAATATCTTCAAGAGCTGCTTCTGAGACTTTCATATCCTGTAAGTTGGCATCCTGGTTATCCTTAGTTCCTTTCGTTGGCAGACTTATGACCAGGAGAAGCATCCCTGTCAGCAGCAGAATTAATAAATACTCTTTTTTCTTTTTGTCTTGAAATTTTCCAAACCATTTTTTCATAACATCCTCTTAATCAGTGAAAACTATTGGTTCAAATTGGATATTCTCCACCCCATACATCTGGCTGAGATTTTCCATTACCTGTTTTATCTTCCCCTGATTGTCTTCCATTTTCACATGCAGAATGATCTTTGTCACTTCAATGGTTTCTTTTTCCTCCACTTCCACATCAACTTTGACAGCTTGAATCTCCATGTTTTCCAGGTAGTTACTAATTTGTTCTTCAATCTCTGCTTCATAGCCAGACACCAGATAATCATCTTGGACATTATTTTCAATATTCCACTCGCTTTCCCAATAGGCTTCTTTTAATTCTTCCATAGACCAGAAATCCATCAATTTTTCATCTAATGACAAGATTTCCATCACCGGAGACATTAGTAAGAGCATGAGCAGCATCCCCATAAAGAATCTGATGTATTTGCGATAGCTGTTCTCTGGGATAAAATTTAAAACTGCTGCCAGCATGATATAATAAAATACCAGATTTCGCATCCATGTATATAGACTCTCTCTCATAGATCACCCTCGAAATGAAACGCCTATCATAGCTATAGATACAATTAAGAGAATCTGGGCATAGCAATATAATTTTAAAAGCAACGCACACCCTTCCCCAAAAGTTTCCAGACAACCGGTAATGCGCTTGTCTGATATAGGCTGTGTAACAGCACCCAAAGCCCGATACCCCAGACTATGCATTCCATAATAGAGGACTGGATATACCATACTGATAAAAAGCACAATCAATACCACCGCTCCCAGACAATTGCGAATTAAGACCGCAGAACCAATCACCATCTCCGTAACTGCATCAATCGCATCTCCTATTGCCGGAATGGATGAGGCTGTTTTCCCAATAATTGTTCTCCTAAAGCTATCAAGTGCAGGTTCTACCATCTGACGAATAGTCTGCATACCGATAACCAATGACAAGACGAGGCGCAGTGTCCACTGAATCAGCGTCAGCAGTAATTCAGTGAATCTGGTAAGCAATTCTTCTTTCGACAGATAATTGATGAGTTTCATCATTACATAGATGTTAATAGCCGGCAGTAAGACCCGCATCATCACCCACTGCTCGCAGGCAAATAAAACCAGCATGATTTCATAGAATGCCACTGCGCTCCCTGCCCCCTGTGATGCAGTGACTGCCAGATAGTAAGCCGGAGCCAGTGTCCTCATGAATTCTAAGAGTTGCTGCATCTTTGATTCCATCTGCTCTGCCATTCCCATAAAACGGCTGACTAACAGCACAAACAGAAGCAGGTATACTACATAAAAACTAATTTCGCTCATCTGTCCATTTTGAAAAATATCAGTAAAATTTGTAAGTATCCCCGCTACCAGAACCAACACCATAATCTGAATCAGAGTATTCTTCCAGTCCTGCCACAGATTTGTAAGATACTCTTTCACCAATTCCCCCGCATTCCAAAAATCCAGAGAATCGCCCTGAAGCAGCTTCTTCAGATGATCTGATATGGAATAGTCATATTCTCCCAGCATCTCATCTGCGGCATCTTGTATTTCCTGCAAATCCAGGTCTTTTATCATCTCTTCTGCATTCTCTTCTATATGTGTCTCTTTCAGTTCCGTTGCATGACAATTTAAGGGCCAGCCTATGATTCTACATAATAGCAGTATCACAAAAATTTTTTTCCAGATATGGTGCTTCATGATAAAAACTCCTGCACAGTCTTTAAAAGTGCCAATAACACAGGCATACTGATTACCAGAATCGATAGTTTTCCAAAAAGCTCAATCTGGCTGGCCACTGCGCTGTATCCTGCATCTTTACATATAGCCGAAGTAAATTGCCCTACATAAGTAATACAAATCATCTTCCATAAAATTTTCAAGTAAACCGGATCAATAGATACTAAACTCTGCAGTTCCTTCACACTTTGTGCAAGATATGTGATTTTCCCGGCACCATAATATAGTATCAGCAATCCGCTTCCTACTATTAAGAGCATACTGTATTCCGGCTTTGTCTGCTTGATAAAAATCCCCAGAAATACCGCAGCCAGTCCAATAGCTGCCACTTTCCAAATATCCATAGGCCTCCTAGAATGAAAACAGTTTTCGTATGGTGTCAAACAGCTCGTAAATATAGGGAACCAGCCACAACAAAACCAGTATCAAACCGGCCAGACTGATTAGAAAAGCCTGTTCTTCCCTGCCACTATGTTTTAAGACCTGGCTTAATATAGAAACCAGGATTCCCACTGCACTGATTTTGAATATAATACTGACTTCCAAATTCACCCTCCTGTTTTATCACAACAGAAGAACTAAAAGAGTGCAGCTTCCTGCAAGCCCTGCTGTTGTATAGATTCTTCTTTGTATGGGGAGTGTGTTCTCAAGTTCGGTAATCTGTGCCTCCACCTCTTTTTCATATTCTTCCAGATAACGCATCTGCACTTGATAATCCAAGAATCCCCAATATTTACCCAGACAGATAAATCTATCTATATCCTCCTTTGTTACAGGGAGGGATTCTCTTACAGTGTTTAAATTTTGAGAAAATATCTCATACAATTGTCCATGACATGTTCTCATATCCAGGGCTGTATTTCTAAGAAATCGTTCTAATACAGGTGCACACCTATTCGCTATGTGATTCATCGCGTCCGGCAGTGGATTTCTTGAAAAACGTATTTCATTTCCCAGAAGAAGACACATCTGACGAATCTCTTTTAACATATGTATTCTCTTTTTTAATTTCTGATATTCAAAGTCACATAGCAATACTCCTGACAATAAAATAAATATACTTCCAATTAGTTTATTCATCCCCTGCCTTCCTGATATAAGCACACTCCACGTTCATTAAACACCGCCTTCATATGTCCCGGAAGTCTGGTATCACATAACAGGATGTAACGCTGAAAGATCCGTTCCTGCATAAGTCTTTGAAATAAAGGCTTTTCCTGTATATCTTCGATGGAACTGCCATGCACAGTAGCCAACAGTTTACATCCGCAGTTAACCACCGATTCCACTGCATGAACATCCTCATACACCCCCAGCTCATCAACTGCAATCACCTCTGGCGACATGGAACGGATTGCCATCATCATTCCTTCCGTCTTTGGGCAGCCATCCAGGACATCTGTGCGAACTCCCAGATCATTTTGCGGCACTCCATGGTAACACCCGGCTATCTCTGAACGTTCATCTATCACTGCCACGGTACGGCCTTTCTTATCCTTAGTCCCATTAGAAATCAATCGAATCAAATCCCGCAGAAGAGTTGTCTTCCCACATCGGGGCGGAGAAATGATTAGAGTATGATAGACAGAATCTTTATCCCATATAAACGGCAACACCTGACGCGCACAATCCTTTACCTCATGGGCCAGACGAATATTGATACAGGAGATGTACTGGACCCCTTTGACTCTGGACGCTTCTACAATCGTCTTTCCTGCCACACCGACCCGATGACCACCTTGTATCGTCAGATATCCCTGCTTTAGTTCTTCTTCATAGGCATACAGCGAATAGTTTGCCACATATCCCATAGTAGCCTCCACTTCCTCGATACTTACCTGATAACTTTCCTCTATTCTCTCCGTCAACCTTCCTTGTCCATTTAAAAACATTTCCCTCTCACGATACAAAAGGATTAGTGGACCTCCCGCTCTCAGACGGATTTCGTATACCTGTTCCCAGTTTAGAGAGGCACGGTATAGCAGCCTGCGTACAGTTACCGGAAACAGATTCAAAATCTGTTGTTCATTCATATAGTTCACCTCTTGAAACTAATATATGAAGAGCTTTTCCATTTATTCCTTTGAAAAATTCTTCATTTTCAAAAATCAAATCCGCCGGAGGCTTTATCTTCTTATTAGATAAATAGATTTCAAAATTAATGGTTCTTAGCAGACAAAAACGGAATCAACCGGTAGGTTGATTCCGTTTTCGCCTGCTAAGAACCGTTAGTTATTATAATTTCGATTAAAGTGTGCTTGCTCTCTTGGCAATATTATTCTTAAAGTTAATTACCTGATGGTCATATTCATCATTCATGTATTTTGATGTAATCATAAAATCTGCAGTTGCCTTATTATTCGCCATAGGAATGTCGTATACCTGTGCAATTCGAAGCAATGCTTTTACATCTGGATCATGAGGCTGTGCTTCTAAAGGGTCTGAGAAGAATACCACAAAATCAATATTTCCTTCTACAATCTTAGCACCTATCTGCTGATCTCCTCCAAGGGGGCCGCTGTTGTATCCCTTAACCGGCAGTCCTGTTCGGTCTGTGATCATTCTGGCTGTAGTTCCGGTTCCACATAAGAAATGATTCTTCAGGATATCTTTGTGATCTTCACACCACTGAATCATCTCCTGCTTTTTGCCATCATGGGCAATCAATGCAATTTTTTTCTGTTTTCCGATGGTAAATGTTACATATTCGTCATTCATATAAGTTCCTCCTTTTTCATCAGTTGCTTCTAGTTCTCCATAAGGTATTTCGATTACTTCTACCTGAGTTTCTTTCTCACTGTAAATACAGCATTCATAGTCTTGGTCAATTTCCAGAAACTTCCACCACTGTGTCATATCAAGTTTGTCCAAATCTCTGGTAATCCCTTCTCCGGTCCATTTCAAATAGCTCTCTTTTAACACCCAGTAACGAAAAAAACATTTCTGCCTGTCACTGGCATTCAGATAAATCTCATATTCCTCATTATTCAATATTTTTCTTGCAAGTTTCTCCTGGCTGCGCTCCCTGCAAAATTCTATGTCAAGTCCCACTGGAACTTTGGCAACGGCACAAAGCATATATCTTCCGGAATGGCTGATATTATAATGAATGTCCGGATATCTTCTAAGAGAAGGTTTTTTATATTTTCCATAGACGATATCTTCCTCCCGAACTTCAATCTGCATAGTTCGCTGCAGCACAAGCCGTAAAAATTTCTTTGAGTACAAGGTATGTAATTTCTGCTCTTTTATACTTTCCGGAAGCTTACAGCAGCATATTTTAATGAGGTTTTCCATGAAATTCTCCTGCGCCTTTTTCGCTCTCTGTAGTCTGCGGTTTTTGTAATTCCCGCAGGAATGAAGAAGGTTCCTGTTTCTTATCAAATCTTTTTTTCACCATCCAGATAGATAGATTATCCCTGGCTCTGGTCATACCCACATAGAACATCCGGCGCTCTTCTTCCAAATCTGTGTCCAATATTGCTTTATGGTACGGAATAATGCCTTCATTCACATCAAACAGGTATACCTTATTATATTCTAACCCCTTTACACTATGCAAGGTGGAAATAACAATTCCCTCCTGTTTTTTCATGTTTTCACGAAAGTTTTCCTTTAATTTTTCTGTATATTTACTTATATGTTCCTGCCACTGTTCTAATGTCTCATATCCCTTCGCACTTTGCTGGATCTCATCTGCCACTTCAAAAAGCTCATCTGCCTTAATCTGTCGAAATCCTGCATATTCTTCCAGATAATCATTGTATCCTACGGACTTGCGGATATAGTTAATAGCAGCAAAAGGAGTCATTCTCGATATAGCACGCAGATCCATCTCCCACTCTTCAATCCGTTCTATCATCCATCGTTTTTCTCCATAGAACCGATATAAATCTTCGAAACTCATAAGTCTTTCTCCCAGGGATTCTCTTGATATATAACGATTGGGCCGATTCATAATCTGAAGAAAATCATTCCGATTTCTGCTTCCATGTGCCATGTTCATATATGTCATAAAGTTTTTTGCTATCCAGTGCTCATACAGATTCGGAAGCATTTCCTTCATCTGAAAAGGCAGATTGTATTCCACCAGCTTTTCCACAAGGACTCTGGCACCCATATTAGTACGAAACAACACTGCAACTTCCTCATAAATGCCGCCTTGTTCATGATACTCCTGCATTTCTTTTAAGAACGCAAGACTCTCCTGTCGTTCGTCTTCAAAGAGCTGGATTGATATTGCGTCACCCTCTCCCCTTGTCGAACAGAGTGTTTTTTTATACCGGTGTTGATTGGCTCCTATTACTTTTGCCGATGCTTCCACAATTGCCTTCGTACAGCGGTAGTTTGTTCCCAGACACACCGTCTTCGTCCCCGGGAAGTCCTTAGGAAACTGCTGCATAATCTCCGGCTTAGCTCCACGGAATCTGTAAATGGACTGATCATCGTCGCCTACGATAAATAGATTATTCTCCGGTGCCGCCAACATCTTCATAATTTCATACTGAATCTGATTAATATCCTGAAATTCGTCAATTAATATATAGCGGAATTTTTCCTGCCATTTTTTTAAAATGTCTGGTCTCTCTACAAATAATTCATAACAATAAACCAGCATATCATCAAAGTCCAGTTTATGCATCTCCTTACACTTCTTCACGTAAGATTGATAGATACACCGAAACACAGATGCACTGCAGGAAACTGCGTAGAAATGTTCCAGATCTAATTTATTATTCTTGACAAGGCTGATTTCTCTGGTCAAATTATCAAGGAACTCATTCTCATCTGTAATTTCCAGGCCATGTCCATAGATATAGCCTTTCAACATCTGTCTTTTCTCTTCTTCAGATAATATATTCCCACCGCTAAATCCATAGGCCCATCTTAATATTCCATAAAAGACACCATGAAACGTTCCAAATGTCACCTGACCTGCGTGATGTATCCCTGACTGATCCATAGCGAAAAAGCGCTCCTTCATCTGTCTTGCAGCAGCTTTTGTAAAAGTCACTACTAACACAGAGGAAGGAGCCACTTGCAGCTCATCAATCAGATAACGTGTTCTTCCGGTTATCACCGAAGTTTTACCGGAACCAGGCCCGGCCAGAACCATCATAGGTCCCTGACCGTGCTGTATTGCTTCTATTTGTTCCTGATTATAATTCATCTTTATCCTAACAATTTTCTAATTTTTCTATAGCTGCCTGAATTCTCTTAATGGATTCTTCTTTACCAATAATCTCCATAATTTCAGTTGCGCCTGCAGGTGTCATCTGTTTTCCGGAAACTGCAGTACGGATTGGCCACATTACATAGCCGTTCTTATACCCCTTTTCCTTTACAAACTCTACAAGTGCTGCATACAGTGCGTCATTACTGTAATCTTCCTGAGTTTCTAATACAGGAAGGATTTCTTTTAATACAGATAAAGATGTCTCTGCGTTCGTCTTCATCTTCTTATGTGTGTACATAGCTGCATCATACTCCGGTACTTCTTCAAAGAAAGATATCATATCCACAATATCCGGGAAAATCTCAATTCTTGATTTAACCATACCTGCGATTTTTTTCAAATCAAAATCTTTTTTCAATGCCTGCTTTAAAAATGGTTCCGCCATCTCATAGAACTTATCATCATCCATTTTTTTGATATATTCGCCATTCATCCATTTTAATTTCTGTACATCAAATACCGCTGGAGATTTGCTCATATGATGGTAATTAAACTCTTTCACTAATTCTTCAAGTGAAAAAATCTCCTGATTGTTTTCCGGACTCCATCCAAGAAGTGCTACATAATTAACAATTGCCTCTGTTAAAAATCCCTGTTCTACTAAATCTTCAAAAGAAGAATGTCCACATCTCTTACTTAATTTCTTATGTTCTTCATCGGTAATCAACGGACAATGTACATATACCGGTACTTCCCATCCAAATGCTTCATACAGATGGTTATATTTTGGCGAAGAAGACAGATACTCGTTACCACGCACTACATGAGTAATTCCCATCAGATGATCATCCACAACATTAGCAAAATTATAAGTTGGGTATCCATCTGATTTAATCAGAATCATATCATCCAGTTCTTCATTGGGAACTGTGATAGTTCCATAAATCTCATCCTCAAAGCTGGTGGTTCCTTCGGTAGGCATATTAATACGAATGACATAAGGTTTCCCTGCTGCCATATTCGCTTCGATTTCTTCTTTGCTAAGATGCAGGCAGTGTTTATCATACACTACGATTTCTTTGCCTGCTACCGTTGTCTTTAAAGACTCTAATCTTTCTTTATCACAGAAACAATAATATGCGTCACCCTGCTCGATTAACTGTTTTGCATATTTCAGATAAATTCCCTGTGCATTTCTCTCACTCTGTACATAAGGTCCCACACCGCCATCTTTATCCGGTCCTTCATCATGCTTCAGCCCTGTTTTTTCCAATGTACGGTAAATAATATCCAGAGCGCCTTCCATAAAACGCTCCTGGTCAGTATCTTCAATACGAAGCATGAAGCTTCCGCCCTCATGTTTCGCAATTAAATATGCGTATAATGCTGTTCTTAAATTGCCCACATGCATTCTTCCTGTAGGACTTGGTGCAAATCTAGTTTTTACGTTTGTCATTTTCTTCGCTCCTAAATCTAAATAATGTTATTGATAAATCTTTGGCAATACATCCCTTGGTTTTCCATAGCATATAATATCAGCTTTTTCATCTGTATAATGCTCGTTTTCATGAATCAATATCAGTTGTTCTCCATTAAAATACTTTAAAAACTGCCCTGCCAGGGAAGATTTCAAGGTACAGCCGAGCACTAATAATACTTCAGCCTGAGAAACAAGGTCTGCTGCTCTTGTGACGGTAGCATTGTCTAACATCTCGCCCACCAGACACACTTGCGGACGTATAGTTGCATGGCATACCTCACATTGAGGGACTCCGGAATGATTTTTTATGTACTCCATAGTATATTCTTTCCCACAATGCGGACAACGGTTTTTCAATACTGTGCCATGAAGTTCAATCACATTCTCACATCCTGCACGCTTTGCCAGCCCAAATACTTCTCTGGTAATAATACCGTTTAGTTTACCATCCTGTTCCATCTGTCGCAGTACTTTCAGGTCTGCTCCCGGTGTACCCATGTGTCCCAGTAATTTATCCCGGTAGAAATCAAAAAATTCTTTTGTTCTTGTGTTATAGAATATTGTGGAGAACATCTCTTCTGGTGAATAGCCATATTCGGATTCTACATCCATGGCGCCGTCTGCATCATGATAATAAAAACAGCCGCTGTCCATACTGGATTCTACCCCCAGGAGACACACGGTATTGCGGCTGCTCTTGAGAATTGACTGTATTCTTTCATAATTCATAACATCACTCCCTTTCCTCTTGCCTATAGAATACCAGTTTTGTCTTGAAATTGCTATAGTTTATGGAAATTTTTCGAATGGTTGTGCAATTTTTAGCAATGCGTGGAGGACACAGACTGCCCAGGGAGATATTACATTTATTCTAAAATAGTTTGAGTTGTCTCTGTTGAGGTGGAATGGGAAGACGTTTGGATTTCTTCTGTTGTTGTTTGGGGATCGGTAATCTGGTTTTGCTGGATTATTGTCTGGTATTGTGTAGTTTGAGTTTCTTCAGTTGTAGTTTGAGTTTCTTCAGTTGTAGTTTGTGGATAATTTATGGTCTGAGTAGTCTCAGTTATAGTGGAAGGAATGTTTATGATTGGGGGTTCCTGTATGAGTTGAGGTGATTGTGTAATTGACATTGATGGAGCCTGCTCTATTATTTCTTGTGAAGTTGACACTGAATCAGCAGCATTGTTGGAATTTTGCAAATTTGATACAGCAGTTTTCTTTTGGGAACTGGACATGTTGATATCGGGAAGGGGCATATCGGACGCAGCATAGATGGGACTTGGAGTTAGCTGAAGGAATTCCTGGATTGTTTGTTCCATATCTTGCAGGTAGGCTTCTTTGGGATTGATTTTGTTTGTTTCCTCTAATATTGCTTTTATATTATAGCTTTTTTCATTATGTATTTTCCTTGTATTGACTTTTTCATAACCATTGCTCTCAGACACGTGATTTAATACCGGCCCTGTTATAAGCACTGCTGCCGTAATTGCAGTCAGAGTACCTATGGTTCCTGTAGTTGTTTTGGATATATCTCTCTTCATATTTTTTCCTTTCCGGATGATTCTTCTAACCATCCTCCTTCTTGCAATTTTTTGTATGCCTCCTGGAATGCCTCTTTCTTTTCTATATTTGAGGTATCGTACAGATACAGTGATAGTTTTTCAATTTTTTTGTAATATTCCAGGAACTGACTATAGTCTCTTTTGCTGTATATTATTTTATTCTGTTGTACCAGTTCCTGATATGCCTGCTGTGTGTATTGTTCAAAGAGGAATTGTTTTTCCAGGAGATTTCCTGTATAGAATAGTGTCATAAGAAGCAGCACAATGAACAGTTGTTTCCATTTTTTTGTTATTTTCTTTAGTAAGTGTCTGCCTAGTTGTTTTCTTACTCTGGATAACGCAAATTTGTTTCTTCTGCTAAATGGGTTTATTTTTTGCAATGGGCTGTATATACTATATTGTATAAATATCATATCAAAATAAAATTTTAACCTTTTTATACTCCACATATTACCTTTGAGCAACTGCTTTAGCGTTTCTGCAAGTGCATAGATATCTATTCGATTATCTATGAGATACTTTCCGCTTCCTGCTGAAAGTTGTTTAAGCCGGGGCAGATACTTTGGAGTTCCACCTCTTATATATCCGTTATTATTTGCATACACTGCTGCATCAAAATCTATGAGAAATACCTTTTTGCTTTTCTTTTGAATTATCAGATTCGATGGTTTTATGTCTCCATGCACTATATAAGGCGAAAAGGTTTCAAAATATTCCAGAATATCACATATCTGGTTTCCTATTATGCATATTTCTTCCAGACTAAAAACATGATTTTTCATAATTTTATCCAAGGCAGACCCATCGATTTTTTCCATTACTATAAATGAATCCGCATTCCACTTAATGAAATCAAAAATTCTTGGTATCTGTGGATGGCGGCTGCTTTTTAGAAGTGTTAATTCCAGGCTGGCAGAAATATTATCTCTGACATCCCATTTTTTTATAATAACTTCCTGTTTCAGCCGTTTATGTATTCCACGATAAATCTTCTGATTTTGTTTGTATTCTTCATTTATCTCATAGGTTTTATACCAATCGTTAACTTCCAGTTTTAACCCCTTCTTTTCTGAGTTTATTTATCTTTTTTGATTGTAATCTTTTAATTTTTCTTTTGGGAAACATGGCAGATCTGCCTGCGAATAAAAAAAGTCTAACATATGAACTTTCATTTGTCCATATGCCAGACTTATTCTTCATACTTTTTTTAGATTTAATTATGCTATCCTTTGGAATATACTGTTAACCTCTCAGTATAATCTGCGGGCCTCCTGTATGCTCTATGTACTCTCTGGTAATAATTACCTGTCCAATATTATCATCCTTCGGAATCTCATACATGATATCAAGCATAAATTCTTCAATGATTGCTCTTAATGCCCTCGCACCGGTTTCTTTTGCCAACGCCAGTTTTGCAATCGCCTCTAATGCACCATCATCAAAATCCAGCTTTACTTCATCCAGTGCTAAAAGCTTCTTGTACTGCTTTAAAATCGCATTCTTCGGTTTTTTCAGGATTTCTACAAGCATCTCTACCGATAATCCCTGCAGTGTGAAGATAATCGGAAGACGTCCGATAAACTCAGGTACCATACCAAAGGTCTTTAAGTCTTCTACCGTAACTTTGTCCAGGATATTCGGGTCGTTATCATACTTATCCTTCAAATCTGCCTTAAATCCTATGGAAGACTGTTTATTCAAACGCTCTTTAATAACCACTTCCAAATCCGGGAACGCACCACCACAGATGAAGAGTATGTTTCTTGTATTAACCGTTGTAAGCGGAACCATAGCATTCTTGCTGTTTGCGCCAACCGGAACTTCTACTTCGCTGCCTTCTAAGAGTTTTAACATTCCCTGCTGCACAGCCTCGCCGCTTACATCTCGCTGATTTGTATTCTTTTTCTTTGCAATCTTATCAATCTCATCGATGAAGATAATGCCATGTTCTGCACGCTCCACATCATTATCTGCTGCAGCAAGCAGTTTTGATACAACGCTTTCTATATCATCACCGATATAACCTGCTTCTGTAAGAGATGTAGCATCTGTAATAGCAAGCGGTACATCTAATAGTTTAGCCAAAGTCTGCACCAGATACGTCTTACCGCTTCCTGTAGGTCCTATCATGAGCATATTAGACTTCTCAATCTGTATTTCATCCTCTGACTGAGGATGCAGTATTCTCTTATAATGATTATAAACTGCCACAGACATAACCTTCTTTGCATGTTCCTGTCCAATCACATACTCATCAAGCTGCGCTTTGATTTTATGTGGTGCAGGAATATCTTTAATGGTTAATGCCGGTTTTTCTTCCACTTTCTTTTCTTTTTTCTTCTTAATCTTCTGATTCTGTGGAATACGATCCTGCAGCGCACTTAGATCCATCATGTTCACATTGGGCATATTCATTAAATCATTATAGTTTATGTTACTGTTTTGCATGGCATCAAAGCTCTTCTGCATACAATCTGAACAGATATGTATATGATTTGGCAGATCTATCATCTTGCCGGCTTTACTCTCCGGACGTCTGCACAAAAAGCATATTTTCTCGTATTCTTCTTTATCCTCTTTATCATGCTCCACAGGATCTGAATCGCTTTTTTTCAGCAATTCATCCTGTGTATCCATGTATTCTTTATCGTCTGACATATTGCCTCCTTTTTCTACAACCATATGGAGATTATAAGCCCATCTAGTGTTGTCCACAAGTGAAATTTTTCTAAACTTAATTATTTTTAATTAAATCCATATATTTTCTGTACCAGCCGATAAGCCGCCACAGAAATGTCTCGTCCCCCTTTTCCGGGAAGACTCACTAACCTCCCCAACAGAGAATAGCGCAGCCGGTAATACAGCCATGCATCCTGATCTTTTAAGTATTTCCACAACTCCTGCTTTTTTGCAAAATTCTCATCTGTCTTACTTCGAAGCAGCAGAATAGACGATACTGTCATCATAATAGACAGGGAATGAACCATGAATTCTCTTTGCTTTTTATTGATAATTCGCTTTGGATCGTAAGAATCGATCATCATTTTATTAACACGAAGCTGCTGATCTATTCTCTGAATCATGATTGTCTCATTGACAGACTGATCTTCTCTGCCGATATAATATCTGTAAAAATTTACATCCAGATAGTACATATTCCGCACATATCCCATCGGCTGGAATGCAAACAGATTATCCACATAGAATGTATGCTCTGGAAGTTTCAGTCCGGATTCCCTAAGCAGCTGAGTTCTATAAATCAAAGAGTGCATCAGTACATACTGAGTCTTTGGCAAATCCTTCATATCATCCCATTGGAATACACAATCTTTTGGAAATGCAGTGTACTTCATAACCCGTTTATGTTTTGCTCCAACCTTTTCATAGACATAGTTACTAATCAGTACATCCAGAGTATCCGGACCTTTCAGCTGTTCCCAAAGAACTTCTAACACTTTTCTGTAGCTTTCTTCATTTACCCAGTCATCACTGTCTACTACTTTAAAATACAAACCTGTAGCATTGGCCATACCAGTGTTTACCGCTGCTCCATGGCCTCCATTTTCCTGATGAATAGCACGGATAATCGTAGGATATTCTGCGGCCAGACGATCTGCGATTTCGGCAGTCTTATCCTTAGACCCATCATCCACAATGATAATTTCCACATCCTCACCTCCTGGCAGAAGTGACTGTATACATTTTTCCATATATGCTTCTGAATTATAACAAGGTACTGTTATTGATAATAATTTCATACGCTTCACCTTTCTGAGTTCTCCCAAGCTTCTTTTTGTACTTGATATTTCTCCTGTCCAAGCCGGATGTTCATATATCTGGTATACGCCGCAAATGCCGCCGGTATCGGATACTTCTCTTCTATATTCTCCTGACTTGCAAATATTATATTCTGTTCTCGCATTTTTTCTAAAGAGGATACCCTGATACGATACCCGATCATTCTCCACTCAATATGTGAAAATATGTGTTTTGATGCCTCTAAAGACTGTACTCTAATTGGCTCTAAATCATATCTCTGCATATACTTCAGCACTTCATCAGAATCAAGATGTCCCTCTATATTAGGCAATTCAAATAGTCCTGCCAAAAGTCCCTTATTGGGGCGGCGGCTGATGGCCACTCGTTCCCCATCCTGTATGACCAGAATTGTTCTTTCTTCTATTCTACGCTCTTTTTTGGTTTTTTTCACAGGATAATTCATCTGTGTCTGTTGTTTAAAAGCTCCACAGAATTTCGTCAGCGGGCACAGATCACATTTGGCTGCCCCATTTGGCACACAGACTACTGCTCCAAGCTCCATCAAAGCCTGATTAAAATCTCCTGGATTTTCTTTTGGAATTATTTTCTGAAAATCTGCTTCTACATGTTTTCGAACAGACTGTTTCATAATATCTTCTGATGACTCATTTAGTCTGGACCAGACACGAAGCACATTACCATCCACAGCCGGAACTGCTATTCCATATCCAATAGACGCTATAGCACCTGCGGTATAATTACCAATACCAGATAACTGTTTTAGTTTTTCATAATCAGCCGGAAGTTCTCCCTGATAGACTTTTACAACCTCCTTTGCAGCTTTCTGCATATTGCGGACACGATTGTAATATCCAAGTCCTTCCCAGAGTTTTAAGAGCTGTTCTTCAGGACATTCCGCTAATTGTTCTATACCCGGAAGGGCTGACACAAATCTTTGAAAATAAGGTTTAACTGCCTCTACCCTTGTCTGCTGCAGCATGATTTCTGAAATCCATGTGTAATACGGATTATGCTTGTCTCTCCAGGGAAGGTCTCGCTTTTGTTTCTGATACCATTCCATAAGAGGCTCTGTTATTTTATTCAAATTATTCTCCCTTTTTATCCCCTTTACCTGTCTGATAATATAAATTTAAAATTTCTATTCAATCATATGGCTTTTTTATTATAATAAAATATGAGATTCCGGTCAACTGTTAAGAATCTCCATGCAAAAAGCAAGTCTCCTGAATAGACCTCCACTTAGCAACAAAAGGCAAACCTTTTCATTTAGGTTTGCCTTTAATTAAGATTTTATTCTAATAATATAATATAACAATAGTACCAACTGAAATCAAATTATACAATGTTTTTGCCTTTGAAACAGGAAGGTTTACGCATCCATGGGAACCGCTGTATCTGTAGATGCTTCCACCAAAGCTTGATCTCCATGTCGCATCGTGCAGTCCGTATCCTTTATAGAATGGCATCCAGTAATTAACAAAGGATTCATATGAATAACTTCCGTCTGCCTGCTGTTCACCTTTCAACGTACGATTAGTCTGCTTATTATAGATAGCATATACACCTTCCGGTGTACGACGGTCAGCGATAGAATATCTTCCACTTACGCAGTCACTCTGCCATACGATTTCTCCGTCCTGTACATAATACACAACCTGATTACCCAGATCACATTCCAGATAAGTATTACCTACGCCGCCGTTTCCAGTAACTGTACCTTCATTAGAATATATTGGTTCGCGCTCAACTACTCCCAGACTGGCAATGTCTTCTGTCAACTGTTTGATCTCAGATGAAGTATCCACTGACCATCCATAAGTTCCACCCTTAACTGTCACTGTTTTTCCATTGGCATCTGTAAAGGTAATTCCATTTTCCGAAGTATCATAATCCTTTGCCAGCTGATTAACATATTCTTTGAGTTTTGCTGTAAATGTTGCTTCATCTTTATAATAATGATTGTTTGCATCCACACTCATCCACTGAATAAGTGTCACCCCGTCTAATGTTCTGGTTGTTCCATCCGGAAGCGTATATGTAATGCTTGCCTTGGCATACTGATTTAAAATGTCTTTATTTTCATTAAGCAATTGATTATCTGATGTAATTTCAGGCACTGCATATGCCTGTAGTTCCTCAACCGAAATAGTTGGTGTGCTGCTTTGTACTGCCTGTTCGACTCCAGCCATAAAAGTGTCTGTATTAATCTGGCTGCCCTGTACCGCTTCTGAAACACTGAACTCACCATTTTCATACACGATGATAGAATTTTCAGGAGCCACCTGAGCATCTGCCTGCATCTGAGGAAGCGCACTTAAAACAGCTGTCAGTTTTTCCTGGCTGTAGGAAATCTCTTCTCCTACTTTATAATCAGTTGTCTTCCATAGACTTTCTCCCCACAGAACCCAATTCTGATCGTCCATAATTTTCTGTACATTACCATCGGACACATATTTGTAATCAATATCCTGACCCTGAATTGTTGCGGTCTGGTCACCTCTAAACTGAATCGTCAGTGCATACTGCTCCACACTCTGTGCAATTTCACTTTCCACCTGCTCCACAGTCTTTCCTTCGCAGTCGATGGAATTAATTGTCACACCTTTTATAAAGGTATTCTGATACTGTGCGCCCTGATATAGATACACACCAATTGCTCCGACAAAGAGGACTGCCAAAAGGCAAAGCGCTACGATAGCACCTGTACTCATCCCTTTCCTGCGTCGTCTTGCGGTCTTGACTGTTTTAATATGTTCAGCCTTCGGCTGCGCTGTTTTCTTTTTAACCTTGTATTTATTATTAGCATTCGCTTTTGTATTGGTTCTGCTTCTGTTAGCTGCATTGCCTGTATTGCCTGTATTTCCTGCTGCAGTTTTATTTCCTGTCGGTTTTTTACCTGCTGCCTGATTACCATTGCCGGCTGCCACATTTTTCTTAGGGGCATTTGCACTGCTTACCGATCCTGTTCTTTTTTTTGTACCGGCACCATTGCTGCTCTCCGACCAGTAATCCCACTTGCTTGTATTTTTATTTTTCGCCATTTATCTCTACTCCTATTTTATACCTTGGCTATTATATCACAAATTATTTCCAGATACTAATATATTTACAGAATTAAACTATTTTTCACATTCTTTTCACATTTCGTAATATTTTGGCAAATACAAACAATATTTCACATATTTTTCGTTACATATTGTCTAATGCAATAAGTCTGGTTATAATCTCTTCACATATCTCTACCACGCTTTTTCCATCTGTGCTTATGGTCACATCAGCAACAGCCTCATAGCGTGCTTTTCTCTTATTCATTAGTTCCTCTATAAACTCTACGGTCATATGATCATTAAGAATAGGACGGTCTTTGCTGTCCTTTACCCGATTATATATAGTTTCAGGTTTTGCTGTCAGAAGTACAACTCGTCCATGCTTCTTCATATGATCAGTATTCTCATCTCTCATGACAATACCGCCGCCGCAGGATACAATTGCCTGGCTTTTCTTCTGAAGTTCTATCAGAATATTGCTTTCCAAATTGCGGAAGTAGTCTTCTCCATATTCAGCAAATATTTCTGTGATGGACATTCCCTGTCTTTTTACGATGAGTTCATCCATCTCAACCTGCTCCATCTCTAACTTTTCCTTCAATCCTGCTGCAACAGCACTTTTTCCGGATCCCATAAATCCCACAAGGAAAATATTATAATCGAAGAGGCTTTTTGCCTGAATCTTACGGCTGTTTTTTACAATGTATTCAAAGATGTTCAATATTTCCTCTTCAAACTCGTTATCCCCCAGCTTTTTCTTCAGCGCATCTGTCTGCTTTTTTTCCTGCTCCGGCTGTATGATAGGAATTCCTGTTTTCTTCTTATATTCAATAATCTCCTGTACATATCCCATTCGAATTACCAGCTGATCAATGATTTTATCATCACATTCTCCCATTTTGGCACGTATTTCTTCTAATCTTTCCATCTGTATGTCACCTCGTACTATATTCTTATTCCTTATCAGTTCTCTTTATTATGCAAAATCTCCAGAATATTTTTCAATTCTCTAACCCCTATTTGTCCTGGTGCTGATGTTTTGCTTGCGGCACCAAAGGTGAGGGCAGATCCGAAAATTTCACCGCACAACCGGCTTATGACGCCATCCGCTGCCATGGACATGGTTATAATCGGTCCTTTCGCATATTGACCTGCCATTTCTTCCGTCGCCGCAAGCAGAGTCAGAACATCCTTCGGCGATTTAGGCATGACAGCAATTTTAGGAATATCTGCATCAAGCTCCTGCATTTTTCTCAACCTTGACACAATTTCATCTTGTGCCGGAGTTTTATGAAAATCGTGATTTGAAGCAACCACTTTAACATGGGAAGCATGAGCTTCTTCAATGATTTCTTTTACTTCCTTATCACCAGTAAAGACTTCTACATCGATCAAATCCACATATCCGCTTTTAGCTGCTCTTATATTTAATTCCACATAATCCTGAACTTCTATACTCTTCTCTCCACCTTCTTTTATGGTACGGAAAGTAAATAAAACAGGAATATTTTTCAATATATTTCTTAGTTCCTTTAATGTACTTTCAACTTTTTCAAAATCAAAAACATCTTCATACCAATCCACCCGCCATTCAACAATATCCAGCGGAATATTCTCAAATGATTTTGCTTCATTTAGTATCTCTTCTCTTGTCACACCCACAATAGGTACGCAAATCTTAGGTATATCTTCACCAATTTTCACGTCACGAACGATTACCGGATTCATTTATTATCTGCTCCTTTGCTTCTATATATATATCAAATAAGCTAATTTACTCAGGAAATTCTAATTTATCGATTCCCGAACAGTACTACTATACCTTATATCTGCCACAAACGCCACAAAAAAATATGAAAATCCCCTTTTAGCGAAATCCCTTTTTACAATCTACAGGATTCATTGACTTTTTCCAAACATCTTTCTATAATAAACCTTAATGGTTTAAAAATATCTGTTTGAATAAAGGAGAATAATCATGGCAAAACAAATCACAGGTCACACTCGCATGGCCTGTCTTCTTGGCAGTCCTGTTGCGCATAGTATCTCACCGGCAATGCATAATGAAGCTTTTGAACAATTAGGTATCGACTGCACCTATCTTGCTTTTGATGCAGACACAGCTGCCCTGCCCGTTGTGGTTGAAGGCTTACGAAAAATGAATGTAGTCGGATTCAACCTGACTATGCCGGATAAGAATCTCATGTGTGAATTATGCGATGAGCTCACCCCTGCTGCTAAAATTGGCGGAGCAGTAAACACTGTTTTAAATAAAGACGGAAAGTTTATCGGTTATACCACAGACGGTATCGGATTTATGGAGGCATGCAAAAATGCTGGTTTTGATATCATTGGAAAAAAGATGACCCTCTTAGGTGCCGGTGGTGCTGCTACTGCCATTTTAATTCAGGCGGCCTTAGATGGTCTGTCAGAAATATCTATATTTATCCATCATTCCTACCGTGAACGTACTGAGAAAATCATCGCAACACTTAATAACGAGACAAACTGTAAAGTCACCCTTTATTCCATGGATGATCCAGATATATTAAAACGTGAAATTCTTAACAGTGCGATTCTTACTAATGCTACATCCGTTGGTATGGCCCCAAATACAGACGCCTGTGTTATCAAAGATTCCTCTGTATTTACTCCTGATCTGATGGTATACGATGCTATCTATAATCCAGAAGAGACTAAACTTCTTAAGATGGCAAAAGATGCCGGCTGCCGCACAGCGAATGGACTGTATATGCTGCTTTATCAGGGCGCCGCAGCTTTTAAAATATGGACTGGACAGGATATGCCGGTTGATATAATTAAAGAAAAGTATTTTACCCGATAAGTTTATAATCGGAAGATAAAAAACACATAGAACATTCCGTTTAAACAGAATATTCTATGTGTTTTTGTCTATCATAAAGCTTAATATCATTTAATACTAATCAATCAGGTCATTTTGGAACCTGGACAAATGTTCATAAGGTAAGATGGATCTTCCTCGAAACAGCCCACAGCCATCATTTATAAGGCTGTTGTTCACAGCGGCAAACATATTCACATCAAGGTCAGCAAGTTCTAATTGCTGAAGCAGCATAACCCTCTCATATGCTTCATCAAAATAGATACATTCTCCCACAGGAATTGCATCTCTTCTTGCCCGTTCATTCTCCTGTCTTTTTTCATATCCCAGATGATTAGCAGGACCAATTTCCGCATAATCATCCATACCCTTCGTGCGCAGCTGAACTTCCACATAGCAGCGGGCACTGTTATCATAAAAGGTTATATGAAGTGAGCGATAACCATATTCATTCCCATTAGAAATATAGTCTCTATAATAAGGTGCAACAGTCTCATTTAACAATGGTGAAGTTGTATTACCGGCAAGTCCTGCAACCTCTGCGCTAAACCCTCTTTCTTCAAGGAATTCCGGAAGATGATTTGCTATCTCATATAAATATTTGATTTCTTCTGTCTCTCTGTCCTCGCCTCTTTTCACATGACACTTCGGCAGCGAAATTACAATTCGGTAAGCAATTAAATCTCTAAAACATGTGAGCTTATTCTTCAATTCCGGAATGGAGGGATATGTTCCATGTTCAATATAATAATCATATATATATTCTACAACATATCCGTTAAACTTTTCCTCAGCTCTGATTAGCGATTTAATTCTTCCCTTAAACGTGAATGCAAGATATGGATATTCGCTTGCCATATACTTGTAAAATTCTCTGATACGCTGAGACTGGGAGGTCAAAAAGTCATTATGCTCAAGAAGGTCTGTTATCTGAATAAGGAAGTTGCAATGTACCAGATCAATTTGATTATGTGTCTGTTTTGCGGATTTTCTTAAGTCTTCTATATATTTGTACAGTATTTTAATCACTGTGTCTCCGGAGTATAGATAGTCGTTTAATTTTATCATTTGTTTATACCTCTTTTTTCTGCCAATTGCCTATTATTATACTCCATTTTTTAACAGCAATCAAACCCTGTATGCGTTGCTACGTGCATTGGAGTACTTTGCTCAATGTTTTATACAAAACAACTGCATCCACCGGTTTTGCCAGATGCTCATTCATTCCTGCCTTTAAGCTTTTCTGTATATCTTCCGGATATGCATTGGCAGACATAGCGATAATAGGAATATTCTCAGCATCCTTTCTCTCAAGAGCTCGAATTTTCTTTGCTGCCTCTATCCCCGACATTTCCGGCATGCGGATATCCATAAGTACAACATCAAAGCTTCCCTCTGGCGATGCCCGGAATAAATCGACTCCTATTTTTCCATTTTCTGCATGTATCACATGCATATTCTGTTTCTCCAACAATCTTTCAGCAATTCTGGTATTTAAAGGGTGATCTTCCACCAGTAAGACATTTTTTCCATGAAGGATATCAAATGACTCTTTTTTTTCATGCACTTCTCCCTTCGCCAACTCAAAAGTCAGCTTCACACTAATTGTTGTTCCTTTTCCCTTTTGACTTTTCACCTGAATAGTTCCGCCCATCTGCTCAACCAGGCGCTTGGTTATACTTAATCCCAGACCACTCCCTTTTAATTCTGGACTTACGGAATTATCTTCCTGGGAAAAGGGTTCAAAAAGATGTTTTTGAAATTCTTCTGACATACCGATTCCATTATCTGTAACCCGATATTCTACAGATATTTTATTTTCGGCCTCATTTACACTCACCTGATATGCGCCTACTTCAATACGACCTCCCGGCGGTGTGTATTTAACAGCATTGGAAATAATATTAAAAAATATCTGCTTTATGCGAATCTTGTCTGTCATAACAGTTGGATTGGAAGCGGCTTCTTTTGTATACAAAGTAATGTGTTTAGCATCGCACTGTGTCGAAAACATAGTTTTCATCTCTAATGCAAATTCCTGATAACTATATGGTTTCTGATTTAATACCACCGTTCCTTTTTCTATTTTAGACATATCCAGTATATCATTAACGAGCCCCAGCATAAAATCGCTGGCATCACGAATATTGGTCATATTTTCCCGTACAGCAGCCGGATTATCAGCTTCATCTATGGTTGCTGACGCTAATCCCATGATAACATTCATTGGAGTACGCATATCATGACTCATGCGGGACATGAACTCCATCTTTTCCTTGGCTGCTTTTTCAGATGCTTCTAAAGCGATTTTAAATTGTTCGTTTCTCTTTAGTTCTTCCTGCATTCTTCTGGATTCCATGAGTGCACGGTTTAGTTCTCTCTGCATGTCAATCATCAGATTATTCATCTTCTGCATCTCTTCCAGGTAAAACTGTACATCTTCGTCCTTAGGTGTCATCATTTCTTCCACAATATCTGTATTTATCGGATACTCGTTTTTGTCCATTGAATCAATCCTCTCGCATCTGTCGTATAGACATCTGCTTTCCAGTTCTTCCAGGCATTTGGAATATCTGTAAATGCCCTTCCACCTATTGCAATTTTAATATCCGGATTTTTACTGCGAAGCTTTTGTACCATATCTTTGCAGAGCATCAGGTGTTGCGGCATAGTTACAGACAAGGCAACCAAATCTGGTTTTTCATCCTCTACTGCTGCCAAAACTGCCTCTTCAGGTACACCAGCACCCAAAAAGATACTATTCCATCCTTCATAAGTAAATAAATCAGTGATCATTCGCATTCCCATTTCATGAAGCTCGCCTCCTATACAGCATCCAATCATGGTATGTCCATTAGACGGGGTAGAAAAAATAGCTGAATATAACTGAGAAAGAGCCGTTTGTGTCAAAGCGGTACAATAATGTTCCTGCGCTACACTGATTTTATTTTCAAACCACAGTTCACCTATTTTGCGCATAATCTTCTGGACTAGTTCCAGATATATTTCATCAATTCTCATTCCTTTTTGATACAGATTCAAAAAATACTGCATTGCAGTTTTCGAATCTTTCCTTAAAATAGTTGAAATATAATCTGCTATTATCTGTTCATACACTGCTGATTTTTCGTTCCTATTTTCCAGTTCTCTCGCAACCTGAACTTCCTTTTTTGAAATTTTATCAATAGTTTCCATACCCTTTTGTATATAGTCAGAAGCCAGACTGTACTTTTCCTGTGGCAGTTCCGTTTTCAGACACTCTCTCATAGCTGCATAAAAATCTTTGCACTGTGCTGTCATCTTGTCCTTAGTCACATAGGTCATTAGATAACTTAAGTACTGATATGTCCATTCTACGTAAGATATAAAAACCCTTTCTTCCTTTAAATCCATTGCAGACTTCAAGTATGAAATTCCATAGTAAAAATCACGCTTCATAAACTTTCTTGCCCGCTCTGGAAGTTCATCATATAATCCCGGTGACTGTTCATACTGTCTTTTGGACATACGCTGCACTAATTCATTTAATTCATCCGCCTCATCGATATAAAACAAACTCATAATCCTATCCCCCGATTCTTATCCTTGTATTGTTCTCCTGACTGACGCGATACACTTAAAATTGATCCACTAGATCAATTTACACATGCACGGCAACTGAAAAATGGTCCACCGGATCAATTTACACATGCATGACAACTGAAAATGTAATGCCGAAAATCCGGCATGATATATACGTACATTATACACTGTTTTGATATTTTTTTCAAATAATTGTCATATATACTATTTGTTTTATACATCTGGCAATGGACAAAATCACGTCCTTAACTTGTATCCATTTCACAATTATTATATACTTCAGCTATGTAATCATTTATCCTGCAAGACAATAAACGAAGAAATAGAGAGGTTATATAAAAATTTGAATGGAAACGAAATCTAAAACTAAGACTTTAATGAAACTATTTTTAAGTACACTATATATCAGTTTTTTCACTTTTGGGGGTGGATTTGTCATTATTACATTTATGAAGAAGAAATTTGTTGATGAACTAAACTGGATTAGTGAAGATGAGATGTTAGATTTGACAGCTCTGGCCCAGTCATCTCCCGGTGCCATCGCTGTTAATGCTGCCGTATTGGTCGGCTGGCGCGTTGCAGGTTTTGCAGGTATGCTCACTGCAGTTATTGGAACCATCCTGCCTCCTATGCTGATTCTTACGATTATATCCTTCTTTTATTCCGCATTTGTCTCCAATATCTATGCTGCTTTGTTGCTAAAGGGCATGCAGGCCGGGGTGGCTGCAGTTATTCTGGACGTTGTCTGTGATCTTGGATCTAATATTATGAAAATGCATCGCTTTTATTATATTATTATTATGCTTGCTGCTTTTATTGCAGTTTTTTTCTTTGAAATCAATGTGATATATATCATATTAGCGGCCGCATTGTTTGGAATTGTCTTAGAAATATTACAACATACCAGGAGGAAACAGATATGATTTATCTGCAATTATTCTTTAGTTTTCTGCAGGTTGGACTATTTAGCATTGGCGGAGGCTACGCTGCTATGCCATTGATAAAAAGCGAAGTTGTAAGCGGACATGGCTGGCTGTCCATGAGTGAATTTACAGATTTAATTACAATAGCGGAGATGACTCCCGGACCAATTGCGGTTAACTCAGCAACCTTTGTAGGCATACGCATTGCCGGCATACCAGGCGCAGTCATTGCAACAATGGGGTGTATTCTTCCCTCGCTTTTGCTCGTGTCATTACTCGCATTTATTTACTATCGATATAAAAAAGTATCGGTTCTGCAGAGCATTTTAGGAAGTCTTCGTCCCGCTGTTGTCGCACTGATTGCAGCTGCTGGTTTATCTATTCTTCAACTAGTTGTCTTTAACGATGGTATTGTCAACATTTCTAATCTAGATTGGATTGGAATTACTATTTTTATAGTTGCTTTTATCACATTGAGAAAGAAGAAATGGAATCCCATATTTATAATGATATTATGCGGAATAACAGGACTTGTCTTAAACCTGTTTATGAAACTGCTCCAACAGTAGCTTTGTAAAACGCTCCAACTGCTCGCTATGATTGCCCTTTTTCCAACACAATTAAAAGTTGATTGCTTCGCAGCTTGTCAGTAGGGGTTTGCTGCCCCTACTGACACAAGCAATTGTTTAGTATTAATACTGTTTTTGAATGGTTCCGTCAGGAAGAATGCCTGCCGGAATCGTTCAAGTCCTCGCGGGGCATATGTAAGTGAATAACCAGTTTTTACCTCGTTTCCATAGATTATTCTAGAAGTGATAGTACCGTCGAGGCATATACAAATCGTATCTCTATCTCTGCCCCGTTACACTCTAGCCTACGAGGCAGAGAAGATAAATAGGCCTGTATATGCCTCTACAAGCTGCATTTATCAGGATTTTCTTGGCCAAACGGGGCAAAAATTTGATTTGATTGACTATGTGCCTCGACAACTTTTCTATTTATCTCGTTTTCTTAGCTAAACGGGGCAAAACTCTAATTTGACTGGCTATGTGCCTCGACAACTTTAATATAATGTACATCTTAGTTTGGATATAAGAAAGTTGGCTTATTACCCGATTTTTCTGGTTAGTCCATTGTATAATGTACAACACAGTATGGACACACACAACTTGACTTTATATCCGATTTTCGATTCGCACATCATTTCATCTCCTGCACTGCTTCCGGTTTATCGCTGTATCAGACAGTTCATTACCACTCTAACCATCATTTATGTCCCTTAGTACCAATCATGTTTCTCATCACGATTTAGAGCATTAATCTGTTCCATCTCATCATCTGTTAATTCAAAGTCATACAATTCTGTATTTTCCTTTATATGATCCGGATTGCTTGAACCCGGAATAACGATAACACCCTTTTGCAGGTTCCACCTAAGGATTATTTGCGCAGAAGATTTTCCATGCGCTTTCGCAATCTGAGAAATCACTTCATCTCCCAGAAGTTCTGCTGTATAACCTCTGCCACCCAGAGGATACCAGCCCTGTACAACAATCCCTAAATCTTGAATATAGGGAATCACATCGTTTTCCTGATAATATGGATGAATTTCGTTTTGAATCAAAGCCGGGGTGATTGTAATCTGCGGAAGAAATGTTTCCAACTCTTTTATATACCAGTTCGACAATCCGATAGAACGAACTTTTCCATCCACCACAGCCTGTTCCATCGCCTTATATGCCTCCACATCGTTTGTACCCGGATGATGTAAGAGAAGCAGGTCAATATATTCAATATCCAATTTATCCAATGCTTCGTCAATGGAATTTGCTGCATCAGCATACTGGTTTGGATAGAGTTTTGTCGTTACAAATATTTCTTCTCTTGGAACACCTGATTCCCGTACTGCTTTACCAACTTCTGCTTCGTTGTGATACATATTGGCCGTATCGATCAAGCGGACCCCTTCTTTAAGAGCTGTTGTTACAGCATCTATGCACTCCTGATCTAAAAGGCTATATGTACCGAGTCCGTTGATTGGCATTTCATATCCACTATTTAGTGTAACTGTCTTGGTTTCGAAATTAAACTGACGAATCATTGTCTGTTCCTCCTTGTTCACCTCTGTTTTATCCTGCCTGGCATCCTCAGCCAATGGCGCTTCTTTCTCTACGGAATAATCATCTGCCATTTCTGTTGATGATGCAGAATTTTCATAACTATCATCTGCACTACTACATCCAAATAAACTAAAGCTCATGATTGCAATAGCCAATATAATTATTGCATTTTTCATTTTTCTGCAATGCTCCTTATCATTTCTTAGGCATGGATATTTTCTTCAATCTATCAGATACAAAATATCCAATGACGGCAAACAAGACCATCATAGACACATAGTCCAGATAAACGCCAAATGCCATCCTGTTAAAGTCATAGAACATAAATTGAGCTTGATAAAACATATATTGCCACAGCTTTGTATCTATAAATACTTTCAAACCATATACACCTATGACTGCAAACAATATCGCAAATACTCTACTTGATACTGTTCCTAACTTCTTTCCCCGCGCCTGCTCCATATAACCTTTCATGATTTTCAAATGCATACCTAAATGAAATGAGGTAAGTACAAACATCCAATGTGTACATATCATATGCGCTGCCCTAGCAAATGAAATTCCTTGGTTAACATTCAGGAAAGCAAATACATACTGCGACAATAGGATTCCACTTATCGCTGAAAGAATCATACATAGCAAGATCCCAGCATTCACTACTGTTCCAAGACTTCTGACCACGCTGTATTTCCCTTTTAATAGATTTTTATGCCAATTGAAATTCAATAAATGATGCAAAATGAATAGGAGGAACATAAAAATTCCAATCCATTCATGTAATTCTTCGCCTGCAAGAGCCTGAATCATCAAAAGAGGTAACAAGATGGTCATAATTAAATCCACTATCATTTTTATGATACTTTTTTTCTTCATGAAGCCTCCAAACTAATTACCATATCCGATTTCAGACAGCCAATCCTGCATATCCTGATCAGTCAACTGAGCTACCTGCGAATGACTTACTGAAAAAATGTTCTTTTCAACTTCTGCATCCGGTTCCAAACCCGAAGTCTTAGAATAAGCGTCTCTTGGTCCGCCACCGCCACTTGAATTAAAGAGATAAATCTTCTTGCCCGACAAATCATATTCATCAAGGAACGAATATACTGCCATTGGCATATCGCCATACCAATTAGGGAATCCAAGAAAAACAACATCATAATCATCCATGTTTTCCACATGAGTTGCAAGTTCAGGCCGTGCGTTTTCTCTGTTTTCCTTATTTACATAAACATCAAGTTCATTATTATCACTAGAATCATATTCCGATGGATATTGTTTGGAAGTCTCTATAAAATGAATATCACCACCTGTCACATCTCGAATCAATTCCGCCATATACTCCATGTTTCCAAGTATATTTTCTCCCTGTGTAACCACACTTGCAGATGAAACCGCATCAATTTCGTGTTCAGAGTCTATATTGCCAATCCGTGAAAAGTAGGCTATCAATACATTCGAGCCTGCATTTTCCAGAGTATTTTGGTCTTCACTCTCATTTAAACCGGCCTCTTCAGAAGCTGTTTCGTTTTTCGAAGAAGTCGTAGCAGCCTGCGTATTTTCCGATGCTTCATTTGATGTATTACCACACCCATCTAATAAAGTCACTAATATAAGCATCAGTACTAATACTTTTATCTTTTTCATGAATATTCCTCTTTCTTTACCCAAACCTATCTTTACCAAAAGCTATTCTCATCTTGAAATTCTGATGCAAGCTTAAGTTCTTTGGCCACATCAATTTGTACTGGACAAACCGCGCTGCATTTACCGCACTCATCGCATAGATTGCCTCCATGCTGGCGACGCTTCAATGGACGATAATAATTCAATTCTACATTTACATTCAGCCCCTGCTCACGCTGACGCATAATGGTATTATAGGTAGCCAGAATATCAGAAATATGAATGTTCTTTGGACATACTGCATCACATTTCCCGCATTGACTGCAAACTATTGTTTTGCTCTGTTTCATCTCATCAACTGTTTGTTCAAGAACAGCTTGTTCCTGTTGATTAAGTGGTATAAACTCCTGCATATAAGAGGTATTATCCATCATCTGCTGGATACTGGACATTCCAGATAAAACCATCATGACACCTTCAAGACTTGCTGCAAAACGAACAGCCCAAGAAGCCGGAGTCATGTCTGGCTGCACCTGATTCATCTCAGACTTTACACTCTGTGGTACCTGAGACAACATACCGCCCTTAACTGGCTGCATCACAATGACCTGACGTCCATGCTTGCGAATCACTTCATAACAACGGCGGGACTGCACAAATTCACTGTTCCAATCATAATAGTTCAATGCGATCTGAACGAACTCCACTTCCGGATGTTCAGTCAGAATTCTGTCAAGAACCTCTGGACTATCATGAAAGGACATTCCCAAGTGACGGATTTTCCCAGCCTCTTTCATTCGTCGTGCAAAGCCAAACTCATCACATGGGACAATATTTTCATCATAGTTTGTTTCCCATATATTATGCAGCAAATAATAGTCAAAATAAGTAACTCCACATCGCTCCAGCTGTTCCTCAAAAATAGCTGGAATCTGTTCCGGCTTTGTGATGGAAAATGTGGGCAATTTGTCTGCCAGTAAAAAGCTATCACGAGGATATCTTTTTACCAACGCTTCCTTGAGTGCCACTTCACTTTTTCCATTATGGTACACATAGCTTGTATCAAAATAAGTAAATCCACGCTCCATAAAAGTGTCCACCATTTGACAAAGCTGATTTATATCTATATTTTCTGCACTAAAAATGTCTTCAACCTCACCCTGCAAAGGGAGACGCATACATCCAAACCCTAGTCTTTTCATAAAAATCTCCTTTATGTTAAAATATCGATAATTTAAGAAATCGCCTTACTTAGGCTTACTCATGAGTTTCCCTTCAACTCCTATATTATCTGGTTCATACTCATGCAAAAACACATAAAATGCCTGTTCAGGGATGCCTGTTGCTTCTACTGCAGCCTCTGTTAAAACTTTTACTAATTCTTTCTTTTGAGATTTTGTTAAATTTGCTCCTTCATAATGAATAACTGGCATATTTCCACCTCCAAAAATCGATCATAAATCTATCACTTAGATACCCTGTTTTGTCGGACGAATGACAATCTCGCTGACAGACATACGATCCGGTGTTTCAATGGCATAAGCAACTGCGGTTGCAATATCTTCTGCTGTTAATGAATCTATCGTCTTACGGAACTCCAGCTCAGCTTGACGAGCACTCTCACTCTGAATTGATTTATAAAGATCAGTTGCTACATTACCTGGTGCAATGATAGTTGATTTGATATTATCCATACGATGTTCTTGGCGTAGACCTTCCATAATTGCACGAACAGCAAATTTTGTTCCGCAGTAAACCGTAGAGTTTTCATAAACATGATATCCTAACACAGAATCAGTAGCAATGATATGACCGCCTTTTTGCTCCACCATGACAGGTAATACTGCCGAAATACCATTTAGCACACCCATGACATTAATATCGAGCAACTGACGCCACTCATCTCTTCTACCTTCAATCAACGGAGCCGTAGGCATAATACCTGCATTGTTATAAAGAACATCTACACGTCCATGAAGTTCCACTGCCATATCGATGACAGCTTTAACTTCATCAAAATCAGTTACATCTGCTGTCTTATAAGCGACATTACTTTCAGGCAGAGTATCTGCCAATGCCCTAAGTTTTTCTTCTCGTCTGGAAGCGATTACCAGCTTTGCACCTTTATTTGCTAATAACCTAACAGTCGCTTCACCAATTCCGCTGGAAGCACCTAAAATCACAATAACTTTATCTTTTTTATATTTATTTGTTTTTTATGCTAACTCAACAAGGAACGTTGCGGTATTTGGTAATTTCTTCAATGTTGCAAGATGTTCCTTTTGGATATGTCCAATGATCATCATGTCAGTATATGTTTCTGATTCTTCTTCACCACCATACAACAATGCGAACCAGCCACCTGCCAGGTTAATATCGCCATTTTTCCATCCGTTCTGTCTTTCTATCGGATTACTTTTTCCTTCTTTGGCAACGCAACAGTAATCAATGCCTGAGTCATTTCCTGTCACTTTAAATGGCAGTCTGCCTACAAAATCATTTGCAGCCACTGTATCATTTAGCACGGCTGGGATCACAATATCTCCTGATGTTATTTTTATATTTGTCATTCAATTTTCTCCTTTCCGATAATCCTTATATGCCTTAATCATTTTGATTGCTTAATATAATCTGACTCAATCAGATAATCCAGGCAATTTAGCTGTTTTTGTTTCATTTGTATTTCTGCAAGAAGTCTAGTTCGATATTCGTGAAGCTTCTTTCTGCCGCATCCCATTTCCCCCATCTGAAAATATTCCAAACAGGTCTCTATTGATGCATCATCCATTCCTGCATCCTTCATGCAAGTTTTTATCTGCGTATTTTTTCCCATTTATAGTGATTCTCCAAATGCTCTTAATCTTTCCAATGTCTTCTGCGAATAGTTCTCTGCACCATGCGCGGTAAACACGCCCATATCTTCAAGTCCTAAATAGTCAAGGAAATCTCCTTGATATGAGAACATGGCACCATCGTACATCTTGGCATCACCTGAACTTAGAATCATAGTAACCTTCTGTAGTTTCGCTGGTTTGGTTGGATAAGCTGCCGAATAAAAACGATCCAGAACACATTTCAATTGTCCTGACACACCATGATAATAAATAGGTGATGCAATCACCAGCATTTCACATTCACTTAAATGCTTATATACTTCCTGCATATCATCCTTCTGGATACATGCTCCATGACCTTTTCCATGACAATATTCACATGCCAGGCAGCCAGCTATTTTTTTCTTGCAGATATCAATTACATTTACCTCATGTCCTTTTATTTCTGCACCTTCTTTAAATGCTTTTATCATGCTGCTTGTGCTGCCCTGTGGTCTTGGACTTCCGTTTAATACTAATATCTTCATCTACATTTCTCCATTCTGTTATAGTAAATGCCGGACAAGGTTATCCGGCATTTGTTTTCTATAAATATTTTCTGATAAATGCTTCCACTTTATCAAAAGGAATGATTTCTTTGATATCATACAAATCTGTGTGAACAGCATCCGGAATAATCATTAATTCTTTATTATCACCAGTCAGTTTTGCAAAAGCATCCTTACTCAAATAGCAGGAATGTGCCTTTTCTCCATGCATCACAAGAACTGCACTGCGGATTTCATCACTGTACTGAAGGATTGGCATATTCATGAAAGACAATGCAGATGTGGTATTCCATCCTTCGTTGGAATTAAGAGAACGCTCGCTATAACCACGCTCTGTTTTATAGTAATCAAAATAGTCTTTGATGAAAAATGGTGCATCTGCTGGCACTTCATCTACAACACCGCCTGCTCGCTGATAGGTTCCATTTTTGAAATCTAAGGTACGCTGTGCATTTAACGCTTTTTTCTTCTCATATCGTGCATCAGCACTATCTTCTGCATCAAAATATCCTTTAGCATTTACACGAGTCATATCATACATAGTAGAAGAAACTGTGACTTTGATACGGGTATCCATTGCCGCCGCATTGATTGCCATACCGCCAAACCCACAGATTCCAATAATGCTGATTTTTTCAGCATCAATATTATCCTGTACAGATAAGAAATCGACCGCTGCTGAAAAATCCTCCGTATTAATATCTGGTGAAGCTACATTTCTTACATCTCCACCGCTTTCACCAATAAATGATGGATCAAAAGCAAGTGCAATGAATCCACGGGATGCCATTTCATCTGCATAAAGTCCGGAAGCCTGTTCTTTCACCGCACCAAAAGGACCTGCTACTGCGATTGCAGGAAGTTTCCCTGATGCATTCTTTGGTGTATACAGATCTCCTGCCAATTCAATTCCGTATCGATTTCTAAATTTTACTTTTGTTCTGTTGATCTTTTCATTAAGTTGAAAAGTATATCCTTCATAAGCTGCTTTCATTTGATATCTCCTTTACATTTGTTTAATTGGATTTGTTTTGTTGTATTTATAATATCATCTTGCTTTTTTCATTTCCAATACTTATAATTTATCTTATATCATAAGTAGAACGCATGATAAAGGAGGATCATATGGAGATAAGAACTTTACGTTATTTTTTAAAGGTATGTGAAATTGAAAATATTACAAGAGCCGCTGTCGCATTGAACACAACACAGCCCAACCTTTCCAGACAGCTCTACCAGTTGGAGGAAGATCTGGGGCAGACGCTTCTTATCCGTGGGAAACGAAGAATCACCTTAACAGAAGAAGGAAAATATTTGAGAAAACAGGCTCAGGATATTATTAATATGGCCGACCATACTGAAAATGTACTGCGGTCTTTTCAAGACAACCTTACAGGTGAAGTTTACATAGGCGCTGCTGAATCTATGGCAATGAAATTTGTGGGTGAAATCATAAGAGAATCCCGAAATCAATATCCTGGCATCCATTATCATATAAACAGTGGGAACGCACAAGATATTACAGATAAACTAGACCGTGGACTTTTAGATTTTGGTATCATTGTAGAGCCTGTAGATTTTGACAAATATAATTATTTGAAACTTCCTGTCAAAGATACCTGGGGAATTCTTATGCAAAAAGCAAGCCCTCTGGCAGAGAAAAAATTCATCTGTCCAGAAGACTTGCTTGATAAACCACTTTATGCATCCAGCGAACTTTTAAATGTTCCTGGTATTAAGGAGTGGCTGGGAGAATCCTATTTAAAATTCAATCCTATTATGACATTTAACTTAATTACCAATGCAGCACTGATGATTGAATCCGGTGGTGGATACGTCTTTTCTTTTGACGGGCTAAGTTACACCGGAAAGGATGATCCACTGGCTTTTCGACCTCTTTCTCCTCAGATTCAGGCAAGTCTGTATCTTATATGGAGAAAATATGAGACGTTCAGTAATTCCGCCGGAAAATTTTTGTCCCTTATAAAGGATGTCATAGAAGTTGCTCCGCCATTAATAAGGAATGTATGAACAGCGAAGATAATTTTATCATTTTCTACTATCACATTACTTGGTTTCCTGCTTCTCACCTTCCGGAAAGATAATCTTAAATACGAAGAAGAATATGATCATAGAAACGCCGCCGGTGATAAATGTTACCAGTAAATTATAGATTGCAGGTGCCACATATGCCGATGCGATTGGCATCCATAAGTTATTGAATCCATTACAAATCAATGAAATTACTATCCATGCAAAGAAGTACCAGACTGCCTGATACCATGGGTTACCATGACTTTTGAATGTAATATTTCTTTGCAGCGGAAAATTAATACACTGTGCCAGGAAGGAACCCGCTTCATAACTAATAAAGTAGCCCAAACCACCACCGATTAAAACTGCACCTGAGGCATCCCTTAATACATTATACCCCAATAAACTCCAGGTAAAATCCACACCGAAAATATGCATATCCACCTGCGGCCACATGAACTCAGTCCCTGCAAGACCCATTCCAAGTAAACCCGGCATAAAAGTAAATACAAGATACTGAAATACAGTTACCATCATACTAAATACGAAGAAATAGAAAATCTGATATACCCATTTTGATAATTTAGGATGTTTCTCCTCGAAGCTGCCCCAAATGCTTTTCCATTTTTCTTTTACATTATCCATCGTTTTCTCTCTCCCTTATTTTGTTGCAAGTTTTTTCTCATATTGCTTATTTGCTTTTCTGTTTTTAAAGAAGCCTCCGATAATCTGTCCCATTCCTTTGAAGAAATGTCCATTCACTACAGTAAGTATTCCTTCTGCCATCTCCATACTGACCATTCCACCTGTCATTTTTGCTAAGGCTCTAAATGGCATATTGTAAATAAATAAGATATTCAAATCCGGTTTGCCGGCATCTTCACTCTTGTTCTTCATGGCTGTAAGGCGGCCGTAAATAAATCTGGCAAGTCCACTTTCTGCATAGTACATCTGACAAATTGCATCGTTGAGTTCTAGTTTTCCGGCCCATTTTCCCGATGGAATTGGATGTCCCAGAAGCTCTGCAAACTCTGCATCGCTTATATTCTGAGCTAATCCTGTATAGTAATATGGAAGGGCTGCCGGATTATATGGATAGATATTGGTTGTTCCATCTACTTCCAGTGTATCCGTCAAACGGATATCACTGACACTGGCACCAACCATAATCTTATAATTACCCATCTCGATCTCCCATTGGTTCGTTTTCACATTCCAATAACGGAAAGTCTTATCATCAAAAGGGATCGTCACTTTTACGCTTTCGCCTGCTTTGATAAATACTTTCTTAAATCCTTTCAGTTCCTTTCCCGGTCTAAACACAATAGCATTGGGAAGGCCTACATACAGTTGAACAACCTCGGCTCCGTCATAATCACCAGTATTCGCAACCGTTACTTCTATTCCTTCTGCGCTTACCTGCAGCTTCGAATACTCAAAGGTTGTATAAGATAATCCAAAGCCAAAGGGATACTGCACTCGTACTTTACTGGTATCGTAATATCGATAGCCAATATACAGTGCTTCTCTATATTCTGCTGTTCTCTCTGTACTAGGAAAGTTACGGTAAGCTGGGGTATCCTCATATCGAATAGGGTAAGTCTCATTCAATCGTCCTGATGGATTTGCATTTCCCATAATCAATTCCAACATAGCGGATGCTCCTGCCTGTCCATAAAGGTATCCATGAAGTATAGCCTTACAGCTGTTATTCCATGGCATCTCGATTGCAGATCCTGCACTGATAATACCCACGATATTCGCATTCACTTTCATGATTGCTTCCAACAATTCAATCTGATTTTGTGGAATACGCATATGCGTTCTATCCAGCCCTTCAGATTCACTCAATTCATCTAAGCCAAAGCAGTACAAAACAACGTCTGCTGTCTGCGCAATATCCAAGGCTTCCTTTTTCAGAGCAGCATCATCCTGACCTGTACGCTTATATCCTCGACTCACACCCACGACCTGGAGATCATAATCCTTGATAGCTTTTTCCATTGTCTCTACGCTTGTCGCATTTACAACAGATGATCCCGCACCCTGATATCTTGGTTCTACAGCGAAATCACCGATAAGTGCCACTTTTGTTTTCGCTTTTAATGGTAAGATATCGCCTTCATTTTTTAAAAGGACTGCACTTTCCATGGCTGCCTTTCGAGCAAGGTTATGATGCTCTGTCTCACTGAACGTATTTTTCTTGTTCTTTGCCTGTTCTGTTAATAAAAGAACAGCATCTAACATATCATCCACGCATGTATCTAACTCTTCCATGGTAAGCGTTCCATCATTTACTGCCTTGATGACTTCTCTTGCAGAATCAAGTCCAGGTACCGGCATCTCGAGGTTTGATCCCGCTGCTACACCTTTGGCATGATCATTGGATGCGCCCCAATCTGTTACTACGATTCCATCAAATCCCCATTCATCACGAAGGATTTCCTGAAGTAAATGCTTATTCTCATTTGCATAAGTCCCGTTCACCTCATTGTAGCTTGACATAATAGTCTTTGCTTTTCCTTCTTTGACAGCAATCTCAAAACCTGTCAAATAGATTTCCCGAAGTGTTCTTTCATCAAGAACCGAGTTCATCGCCATACGACGAAGTTCCTGGCTATTTACAGCAAAATGTTTCGGGCAGGCAAATACTCCCTGACTTTGGATTCCCTTTACATACGCTGCTGCCATCTTTCCCGCCAGATAAGGATCTTCTGCAAAATACTCAAAATTACGTCCACAAAACGGACTTCTCTTCATATTAAGTCCCGGTCCAAGCAAGATATTGACATCTTGTACAGACGCTTCTTCACCAAGGGCTTCTCCGATTTGCCGGCCTAATTCTTCGTTCCAGCTATTAGCAACTGTTGCTGCTGTTGGGAAACATGTGGCAGGAAGAGATTCATTTAGACCCAGGTGATCTCCAGCTCCAGCCTGTTTACGGATTCCGTGAGGTCCATCGGAACAGAAAATAGAAGGAATACCGAGACGTTCAATGTCTCTTGACTGCCATTCGTTTTTTCCACTTAAGAATGCCGCCTTTTCTTCCAACGTCATTTTGTCAATTATATCCTGATGTTTCAAGTCTTTTTCCTCCTCTTTATAACAAAAGGGGATCTGGCATATGCCTTCCACCCCTTTTGTCTCAAAACCCGTCTATTTAGCCTTTGTCTCTTCCGACGTTTCTTCTACCACATCAATCTTAATTGCTTTTTTCTTTCTGAAATATCTTCCAAATACGATACCCAAAATTGCAAGTGCTACAACTCCTACTGCAACATCAATGCCAACAAATAGTTTTGTCATGTTGCTCATCTTACCTGCATCAGGATCTGGAATGGTATAGTTGCCACTATTTACAACTGTGTACAAAATATTCTTACATGCCTGACGCATTGCAGTTACCATAGTTGCTGAAGTATTTGTGATCTGGTTTGAATCTGCACTAAAGAATCCAAGCATTGCATCATTACCATTACGAACTGCATCATCTGTGTTCTGATATCCGTATGAGCCATTCCAATCAGTCAATACCATTCCCTGGAATCCCCATTCATCGCGAAGAACATTGTTCAAAAGTTTTGCGTCCGCACCCGTCCATGTATCACCAATAAAGTTAAATGATGACATAACAGCAAGTGACTGACCCTCAAAGTTCTTTACGCAGATTTCGAAAGGTTTCATATAAATCTCGCGAAGTGCCTGTTCGTCTGTATAAGTCTGAAGCAGACAACATCTGTTTGTCTCCTGATCATTTAATACAAAATGCTTAATATACGCATATACACCTTTCTGAGAAAGACCATTGATAGTATTCGATGCCATATGTCCTGCAAGTACGCCATCTTCTGAATAGTACTCGAAGTTACGTCCTGAGAAAGCTGTACGATGTGTATTCATGGCTGGTGAATAAGTACCAAAGATACGGCAATCTGCATATTCCTGTCCTTCTGTTTCACCAATACGGTAAGCTAAATCTTTATTCCAGGTCTGCGCAATCAAAAGTTCTGTTGAGTAAGCCGTTCCATAAACTCCGATATACCAGTCATTAAGTCCTGATGTACCGTCAGAATCCTGTGTTCCTACTTTACCAATAGAATCCACTGCTACGGTCTGGAAACCACCAAGGTTTACCATGTTAATCATATCATCCACCGAAAGCTGATCTAAGAGATCATCCCACAATGGATCATCATACTCTTTACCTGTTAAGTCTGCAGCGACTACACCATTGTCAGCCTCTGTCGTTGGCATTACGTCATCTGCATTATCATACTTTGTAGAATCATAATATGCTACTGATTTTTCTTCGATAAAGCTTCTTGTCTCATCATCCATTACATACATATCATCGGATGGTGCTGCTGTAGCTGCATCATAATTTGCAAATCCATTTGCACGAGAAAGATAAGTAACCGTACCTGTGGAGCGATCCTGGAACTGATTTACTGCAACAGCTCCGTCTGATGGACGTCCCTGAGTGCTGTAATCAATATCTGCATCCACATGGAATGTCTCACTGTCTAATACTGTGTGGGAATCAGAACGTGCCGATACTATATAGTCTCCAGCTTCTAATATGTACCCGCCATTTTCTGTCTTAATACCTTTTGAGTCATAAGATGCCATATCTTCTTTTGCAATCTCAAATGAAATTGTTTCGGAAGCTCCTGGCTCCAAAATTTGTGTTTTACCGAAATCAATTAAGTTAACGGATGCTTTTTCGATTCCACCATCTGTATATGGAGGTGTCACGTATAGTTCTACTACATCTTTTCCTGCTACATTACCGGTATTTGTTACCACTACATCAACCGTAATGGTGTCCCCATTGTCTGTAAAATTCTGCATTTCCTGTGAAAATGTAGTATAGCTCAAGCCATATCCGAACGGGAATTGAACTTTTTCTTCATAATTAATCAAGCCCTCTTCAGCCGCGGTCTCGTAAAATTTGTAACCCACATAAATGTCTTCCACATAATTTACAAAAGGAAGCACTCCCTGATATGCTACATCAGCTTCTGTCAAAGCAGCTTTTAAGTCGTCTACATTATTGTAAAGAAAACTTCCAAAGTTATTGTATGTTGGGGTATCTGTTAAATCATATACATAGGTATCAACAGTTCTTCCAGATGGATTCACGGACCCATTTAAGATCTCACCAAGAGCTTCCATACCAGTAGCGCCTGTACCTGGTGCTAAGATAACTGCTCCAATCTGTTCATACTGATCTACCCAGCCAAGTTCCATTGGGTTATTTGCGTTAATTACAACAGCAACATTATCAAATTCTGAGCAAACCTTCTCAACCATTGCTTCCTCTGTATTTGATAATTCCAAGTAGCTTTCACCTTCATCAAAATCATCATAGTCGCCATTATTATCATAATTACATGCGAAATAATTATATTGCTCATTTCCATTTGCAACTTCATCACGCGGATCGTAAGTTCCATTGATAACAGCATTCATATCTGTCGGAACATCCTGTCCTTCACCACCTGATCTTGAGATAACGATCATAGCCTGCTCAGAGAAGTCTTTTGCATTACTCATCAGCTCATCGGTGTAGTAATCTACGGTAGGCTCTGGTAATGACCAGTCTGTAAAACTAACACTTACTACATTACCACCGACAACACGATCTGGTTTATACTCTGTGTACATATCAATAATATCCTGATTTACTGAAAATCCTGCATGATCTAAAGAAGCCAAAATGTCAGTTGCTGTAGAACTGTCAGCTGAACCAGATCCTGTACCACCATAAATAGGATTTGTTGAAGCCCATCCAAATACGTTCAGATTGGAATTTGCTTCAAATGGTAAAGTTCCGTCATTCTTAATCAGTGCCATTCCTTCTTCACCAGTCTCCTGAATGATTGCCTTAGAAGCTTCAATAGATGTTTCTGAAACTTCTGCATCCATATTCAAAATCGGTGCAAGGTTGTTATACATTGGTCCAAAACTAATGATATTTGCCAAAACAGCGATAATTGCAATCCATGCAACTCCCGCACTCCATCGAACCACATGACGCGTTCCTTTTTTTGCAAACCAGTGCGCTGCGATCATAATTACGATCATCGCCACTGTTAAACCAAAGATTGCATAAATATAACCACTAAGGTCGTGTACATACTGCTGTACATCTGTCGGACTAACTCCCATACCTTCAAAAATCGGGGTCAGCCAGTCAATTAAAAATTGTAACATTTTTCCCTCCCTTTCCTCGCTTTTGCGAGACACTTCATTTGTGTAGTTTTTTAACTCTGTCCTCATTATAGGGAAAAAAAGACCGATTTCCTGAAAATGCGAAAATCGGTGCATTTTTCTCGAAAATCGGTCAAATACTTTTCTATTTTAATAAATTACGCTTCCATAGGGATCAAAATATCCAAATAAAAACTTCCGGCCTTAGTTCCCATTGAGATGTACCCGTCATACTTTTCTGCAATATACCGAATACTTTTCACTCCAAAACCATGCTGTGATTTATCCTTTTTTGTTGTAACTGGAAGACCATCCACAAATTCCAGTTCACGACTGCACCTGTTTTCCAGATGAATCAGAACCATTTCACCATGTTTTTTAATCTGCAGGCTGATAATGCGTTCATCCTCTGCTTCGGTCAAGACTTGTTCCAATGCATTATCAAGTGCATTACCCATCATAGCATAAATATCCACCGGTGCCATAAATCCTATGATCTTGCCCTCAACCATACAACTAAATTCCACTTTTCTCTCATCAAAGAGCAATGATTTTTCTCTGAGCACATAATCCATAGCCTTGGAACCTGTATGATAAGTTGCATCATAGATGGACACTGCTTCCTGCACTTCCTGCAAATATTCGGATCGACTCTGGGCATCATCCATTTGTGCCAATGCCTTGATCTGATGCTTCAAATCATGACATTTGATATTGATAATATCAATAGCCTCCTGAGTGCTTTTCTGCTGTGTATTGGAAATTTGTATTAATTGTTCCATCATTTCATGCTCGCGCTTCATACCATTTTCACGAAGTACATAGTACTCCATCAAAAGAACCAGTGCACAGCATAGAAAACTATAGGCCGGACAGATAACTTCCCCCACCAGCGTTCCAACATAATCATTCGGATATGACCAATATACACTAAGTCCTGTTGCTGCAAGCATTAGCACAACTGCAAGTGCTGCAATACGAATATCGCCTGCTCCAAATCCATTCTTATCCCTGTTGTTTCTGATAATCAGGAAATATACGCAAGCTGTTCCAATAAAGAAAATTGCATATCGTGTTATCAGCAAATGGGGCCAATCTCCATATGTTGCATATGGAATATGCAGATAATACAGAACAATTCGGCTCAATGCAAAGGTCATATGCTGTGTTCCGTACCCACCTGCCATGATAAATACCATCTCCAACGGGGTTATTTCAAAACACATTGTCATAACAAGAGCCGAAATACATGCATATCCAACGTAGAGTAAAACATACCATGCCAGTTGAGTACCCACCAGATATCCGATCAAACTCTGCCACGCAAATGCAAGTACAAAATTCAGAACAATGGCACCTGCCAATTTGGGCAAAAAATGTTCTCGTTTCTGACGTCCAATTAAAAATACCGATTCCGACAATAGGATTTGGAATGTAAGCTGTACAAAGTTATAATTCAAAACTGTATAGATCATCTCAATATCCACCTCCCACGTAGGTGATGTATTCCTGTGTGAATTGTTTTTTATTACGGCGCGAAAGTGGAAGTTTTGTCCCATTATTTAATGTAATTATATCTTTCTCCACCCGTTTCACATTTTCCAAATTCACCAGACAGCCAGACGTACATTCAGAAAATGGGAGTTCACTAAGTTTCTCCTTCATCGCTTTTATACTGCCACGCTCAGAAAAATCGCCCTCTATGGTATGGAAAATCAGATCATCGCGATCTTTCTCAATATACGAAATATTCGTAACAGCAATGCGTTGAATGGAACCCTTACTGTTAATGATAATATCATAATTATTTCTTTTCTGATAAAAGCGAAAAGCTTTTTCCAATTTCATAGAAAAATTGTAACTGTTCAGAACTCCATTAGTTAAAGATGATATCGGAATTCCCTAAAAGGGCTTCTCTGATTGCTGTAAAAGCATTTATTCCATGCTTATGAGCAGTCCCAATATAGCTCATGATTGTAAGA
>JAQVHQ010000085.1 GCA_028696165.1 Lachnospiraceae bacterium
ACTGCACGAAAAAAGTTTTGAATTCATCAAAATCCGTGCACTTATAGTATACCACTCAAAGGCGTGAAAGTCAGTAAAATCAAGTGCTTGAAGCTGATTTTTGAATTAATCAGCAGACACTAATTAGAATTGTATAATTTCGCCTTTTCTGCTGCATATATAATCTCCTTAAATGTTGTGAAAATCCCACAAATATAATTTATTATAACTCATATATATGTCAAATTCAACGATATTGAAAAAGAATATACCAATAGAAGCAGACAGACAGCACATGATTATGAAAAAACAAAAATAATAGGAAAAGAAACAAGAATAGCATAAAAAATATACAAGAATTAAAAGAAAGTGTATTGCAAAGCAATTAAGCACAAATTATAATTAAAATAGATTGCGTATTATTTTTTTGTAAATACATGAATATAAATCAGAAAAAACGATTATGTGATGTACAGAATACTGTTTAGATAAGGAGACGATACAGATGGCTGGGGAGAAAAACAGAAAATGGATAGGCAAAGTATTTACCGGTATGATTTGTATGCTGCTTTTGATAGGTATGATTCCATCAGTTACGGCTGCAGCAGAGAGCGAAGAGGGAGAAACCAGCCGACGTACTGTGAAAATCGCATTTCCTTCTCAGGAAGGCATGAGTGAAGTATCGGAGGATGGGGAACTTACAGGTTATAATTACAGTTATCTTCAGGAACTGGCAGAATATGCAGGATGGGATCTGGAATATATTACTTATGATGATATGTCAGCAGATGATGGCATTATGAGTGCCATGGAGATGGTTATGTCCGGGGAAGCTGATCTGATGGGACCGATGCTGAAAAGTGATGGTGTTGAAGAGATGTTTGATTTTCCAAAAGATAATTACGGGGTTGTCTATACAACACTCTGTGCGTTGGAGAAGAGCAATATTACATCTGTCAATTACAGCCAGTATAAGCCGCTTCGAATTGCAGTTTATCAAAAAGCCACTACGCGAAATCAGGAAATAAAAGATTATCTTGAACAGTTAGGTATAGAATATAAAATTATCGAGTGCGAGAGTACAAAGGAGCAGTTTCAGAAGCTGGAAGATAATGAGGCAGATGTTCTAAGCAGCATTACGCTGAGTCACTTTGATGGAACCAGAAGTGTCGCTGAGTTTGCTCCGCGCCCTTATTATCTGGCGACAACAAAGGGGAACAGTGAACTGCTTGATGAACTTGATGCAGCTACAGAGGCGTTGAACTATACCAGACCTTATCTCCAGGAAGAATTACAGCAGCAATTTTTTGGAAATGCTTCCAATGGATATGTGCTGACAGAAGAAGAGCAGAATCATATAGAAAGTATGGATACCTTAGAAGTACTGGCTGTATCCGGTACCGCACCATATGTTAATCAGACAAAAGACGGACAGGCAGAGGGTATGCTTGTTTCGCTTCTTAACGATTTTGCAAAAGAAAATGGATTGGAGATAAAGTATACTTTTTGCAATAACACGAAAGCCATGGAAAGTGCCTGGAAGACAGGAGAATATGACTGTGTAATAGGTATGCCGTTTTCTTCTGAATATTGTACTGCAAATGATATGATTCGCACAGAGGCGGTCACATCAGTAAATCTGGTGCTCTATGCAAAGCAGCAGATGGATAAACCTTTAACAGAGAGTAAAGTTGCAGTTTATGATCATCTGGCTAATCTGGTAGAGCAGGATGATTATGGCTCTGTGGTATTGTTTGATGATTCCGCAGAGTGTTTTGAAGCGGTGGAAAGGGGCTATGTGGATTATGGCTGTGCAGACCGGCTGAGAGCAGAATATGAGATCTTTGAGAGAAATTCATCACTGGTAACAGTTCCGCTGTTGGATACAGAGGAGGATATTTGTATCGCTATATCACCAGCTATGGGTGAACAGTTTTTATCTGCCATTAATAAGTATATTCATACACTTCCCAATAGTGTGAAAACAAGTTATCTAAGTGAAGGCAGCCGTCATGAGGCAGTAAATGGATTGATGATTTTTGTACGAAGTCAGCCAATAGCTGCTGTTTTACTTTTATCGGCTATAGTAGTGTTGGTCCTGAGCTCGTTCATGTTTGCCTATAATGCCAGTGAAAATAAAAAAAGAAATATTGAACTGCAGAAAGCCAATTCAGCAAAGAGTGAATTCCTTTCACGTATGAGCCATGATATAAGAACACCAATGAATGCAATTACCGGATACTTATCCATTGCCAAAAGCAGTGAAGAGTGTACTGACAAAGTGCGTCACTGTATCGATAACAGTGAGATTGCAGCCAAGCATCTTCTTCAGCTTATTAATGATGTGTTAGATATGTCATCTATTGAAAGCGGCAAGATGAAGATTGCAAAGGAGGAGTTTGACCTTAAAAGAGAGATTACAGATGTTGCAGCAATCTTTTATCAGACAGGAAAGAATAAGGGTGTCAAATTCATAACAAGGGTTCACGGACTGACAGAAGAATGGGTAACAGGTGATCCCCTGCGTATTAATCAGGTGGTGATGAACCTGGTGTCAAATGCTGTTAAATTCACATCAGAAGGTGGAACAGTGGAACTGATTGTAGAACAGATAAGTGAAGATGCAGATACGGTGGATATACAAGTTACAGTCAGTGATACTGGTATCGGTATGTCAGAAGAATATATGTCACGTCTGTTTCAGCCTTTTGAACAGGAAAGTGCAGGGACAGCAAAACAGTTTGGCGGAAGCGGTCTGGGACTTTCTATCGCTCACAATCTCGTATCTTTGATGGGTGGGGAGATGACGGTTGAGAGTAAACAGAATGTTGGCACTACCTTTACTGTATTGATGCATTTTGAAAAAGCGAGGCAGCATACAGACAGAACGTATAAAATACCGGCTGATTTGTCAATGCGGGTTCTTCTTGTATCTGAAAATGAGCAGGAAACAGAGTATGTGAAGGTAATGATAGAAAACTGTGGTGCGAAAGCAGATATAGTAACAAGCGGGGCATATGCCACAAAGCGTATTCGCAGACGAAATACCAGTGATTACCCATATACAATTTGCATCTTGGATAGTGAGTTGTCAGGGATGAACAGTATGGAAACTGCAAAAAAGATCAGACAAGATACTGGCGGGAAATGTCCTGCGATTGTTGTGGCGACCTATGATATAACAGCAGTTGAAGATGAGGCTAAAACAGCAGGAGTGGATAAGGTTATTGCTAAACCTATGTTTCAATCTTCTTTGTGCAGCCTTCTTATGTCAGTGATTGTTCAGGAGGAAGAAGTTTCAGATAAAGAAAAAAACACGGGAAACCAGTGCGATCTAAATGGAAAACGAATTATTCTTGCAGAAGATAACGAGATGAATCTGGAGATTGCAGTTACCGTTTTAGAGAAAGCAGGGCTAAAGATAGATACTGCTGAAAACGGGCAGGAAGCCTGCAATCTGTTCCTAGCATCGCCATCAGGAACTTATGATTTTATACTCATGGACGTACAGATGCCTGTTATGAATGGATATGAAGCAACGAAAAAAATACGTAAATCAAAACATTCGGAAGCAAAAACCATACCAATTATCGCCATGACTGCGAATGCTTTTGCGGAGGATGTAAAGGAAGCGATGGCCAATGGAATGAACGCACATATCGCAAAACCTGTCAACTATGAGAAACTTTTTGCGATATTAGATAAACATTTGAAATAAGCAAAGCAAACTAATCAGGGGAAATAGCAGTGGATACTATGTACGGATTGGTTTATAATAAGAAATTAAATAAGTATTTATCTTGCAAGAAGAAAAAAGGAGTTCAACAGGCTGTAAAATTCCGTTTTGATTAATTTGAGTCCGTAAGAATGGAGGAGCGATGAAAGAGAATATAGTGTTTTGTAAGGGTGGCGGATGTACTGCTAAATTGGGCGCAGGTGTCCTTCATAAGGTTCTCGAGAAAATTCCAAAGAAAGCAGATCCAAACCTGCTGATAGGATATGACAGCAGTGATGATGCAGCAGTATACAAGGTACAGGAGGATCTGGCTATTGTACAGACACTGGATTTCTTTCCACCGATGGTAGATGACCCTTACACATTTGGGCAGATAGCCGCAGCTAATGCACTGAGTGATATCTATGCTATGGGTGGAAATGTCATAAGTGCGTTGAATATTGTATGTTTCCCGGAAAGCTATGATATGAATATATTAGGTGAGATACTGCTTGGCGGTGCGAAGAAAGTACAGGAAGCTGGTGGCGTGCTGGCTGGAGGGCATTCTATCAATGACGTAGATGTAAAATACGGACTTTCGGTTACGGGTACTATTCATCCCGATAAGATATATCCTAATAATGGCGGTAAGCCAGGGGACAAGCTGATTTTAACAAAACCTTTGGGCGTGGGAATTATCAATTGTGCTAAGAGAGTAAATCAGGCAAGCGAAGCAGCTGTGGAAAAAGCAATACAGTCTATGACTACACTAAATAAATATGCGGCGGATATCATGAAAAAGTATCGAGTGCATGCCTGTACGGATGTGACTGGATTTAGTTTCCTGGGACATCTGTCAGAGATGGTGGACGAAGATAAAAGTGCACATATTTTAAGCTCCCGTATACCTTATATTTCTGAAGCAAGAGCATATGCAGAGGAATTTCTGCTTACTGCAGCAGCCCAGAGAAATCGTAATTTCTTTGGCGATGGTGTAAAGTTTGAAATAGAAGATTTCGCAATGGAAGAGATATTATTTGACCCGCAGACATCAGGTGGATTGCTGATTGCTGTGGATGCCTCAGATGCAGATGCGCTATGGAAAGAACTTTGTCAACTGGAAGTCAAAGGGGATATAGTAGGTGAATTTGTGGATAAACTGCCAAAAAAAATAGTGGTTAGTGAATAACCTCGAGAATGAGAGCAGTTAACTCATGGAAGCTATAAAATCTTTAAAAATAAATGTACATAAAGCAAATCAAAAGGAGCGATAATATTATGAGTAAAATAATAACAGTAGATGCAATAGGAGATACTTGCCCCATTCCGGTAATTAAGACTAAGAAGGCGCTTGAAGCTATGACTGGGGCTGGAAGTGTTCAGATTCATGTGGACAATGAAATTGCCGTGCAGAACTTAAGCAAGATGGCAAAGCAAAAACAGATATCCTGCTCTTCAGAAAAAATAGAGGAAAAACACTTTGTTGTAACCATGAAAGTGGAGGAAAGTTCTATTACTGAAAATGGAAAAGCAGCAGACGAAGAGACTTCCTGTATTCCAGACAGCAGGAATAACAGCATTGTAGTCATCAGCAGTGCAGTGATGGGTGAGGGAAATGATGAGCTGGGAAAAGTATTGATGAAGGGATTTATCTATGGACTGAGCCAGTTAGAACAATTGCCAAAGACTATCTTATTCTATAATGGCGGAGCAACATTAACTACCACAGGCTCTGATTCTTTAGAAGATTTAAAGAGTATGGAGGCTCAGGGAGTGGAGATTCTTACTTGCGGGACATGTCTGAACTACTATGGATTGTCGGATAAGCTGGAAGTTGGGGATGTTACCAATATGTATGTTATCGTTGAAAAAATGAGTGAGGCAGCAAAAATCATTAAGCCATGATGCAGTTTCATGGATTTGAAATATCAGGAGGATGGCTGTATGATTTATCTGGATAATGCGGCAACGACCTTACATAAACCAAAGATGGTGATAGATGCAGTGGTTAAGGCACTAGAGTCTCTTGGAAATTGTGCCAGAGGGACTTATGAGAGCTCTCTGCAAGCAGGGAGAACAATCTATGATGCCAGGGAAAAAGCGGCTTCTTTATTTGGATGCAAACAGGCAGATCATGTGGTTTTTACCGCTAATTCTACAGAAGCTTTAAATATGGCAATTCAGGGACTGGTTGTATCAGGAGATCATGTGATAAGCAGCGATTTAGAACATAACTCTGTGCTGCGTCCGCTATATCTTATGGAGAAGCGCGGTGTGGAACTTTCCTTTGTAAAAGCGGATAAAGATGGAAAGATTGAGATTGTTGATTTTGAGAAACTGATAAAAGAGAATACGAAGATGATTGTATGTACCCATGCTTCTAATGTAACTGGAAATGTCGTGGATATTGCAAACGTGGGAGCTATCGCAAGAAAACATGGACTTTTTTTTGTGGTAGATGCCTCGCAGACTGCCGGTGTTATACCCATTGATATGGAAAGCATGGGGATTGACGTACTTTGCTTTACGGGACATAAGAGTATGATGGCGCCTCAGGGAACAGGTGGATTATGTGTAAGAGAGGGTATTGTAATCCGACCGTTAGTTGTAGGCGGAAGTGGAATCCGCACTTATGAGAAGGAACACCCGGCGAACTACCCGACGGCACTTGAGGCAGGTACACTAAATGGTCACGGAATTGCTGGGCTGGATGCAGGCATTACATTTATTAATCAGACGGGCATGGCAAATATTTATGAAAAAGAAATAAGGTTAGCCCGGAGATTTTATGAAGGTGTGAAAGGCATTCCAGAGGTAGTTATTTATGGTGATTTTTCCAATTGGAATCGGGCGCCTATTATTTCTCTAAATATTGGCGAGTATGATTCTTCTGAGGTCAGCGATGAATTGTCAGAAAGATTTGAAATTGCCACGCGTCCGGGAGCACATTGTGCTCCAAGGATGCATGAAGCATTGAAAACGGTGGAGCAGGGAGTAGTCAGATTTAGCTTTTCGTATTTTAATACAGATGAGGAAGTAGATGTGGCAATACAGGCAGTGAGGACTCTGGCAGAAGAGTAAGTAAGGCGAAGAAGGAGAAAACATTATAAATGAGGGAAAAGACATTAAAATATCTGATGACCTTCCATACTACGTCCGGTGCCATAGCAATGGAGAAGTATTGTAAGGAAGCCAGCGCGCCGGGACGGCTCATACCAGTTCCCAGACAGATTACAGCTGGATGTGGAATGGCCTGGTGTTCTTTGCCAGAGAAAAAAGGTGAAGCGCAAAGTGTAGCCAGAGAACATAAGTTGGATGTGGATGGAGAATATGAGTTGATGATATAGGCGAAAGAATCAATAAAAATAATTAAGCGGGAGTATAAACAAGAGTAAGGTACACTTGTTTATACTCCCGCTTTTTGAAAACCATATAAGAAGTTAAACAAAAAACTGGTTTGAACTTTGTTACTGGAAGGATCTTAATTAACATTTTCTCCATAAATAATGGACTGAGGAACAGAGTCAGAAGCCTCGTTCTCTATAACAATCTTCCCTTCCATTTGTACATTTGCCTCCATTAGTGCACGTCCTTTTAAACAAGAGAAGTTTACCAGTATGATAGCAACCACATAGAAGATTCCAGCCAGAGCAAGAGATACCGTGTAAGAACCTCTAAAATCCGCGATAGATGCGTATACTGTGTGTGAGAAGGCACCAAATAAAGCAAAACATATCATAACGATAGAATTAATCTGCGAATAATCTTTCTTACCAAAGATTTCTCTTGCAACCTGAGGGGATACAACCATAGTTTGACAGATTCCGATTCCATACATAGCGCAGCCAAGATACATAAGTGGACTAGATCCTGCGAAAACCAGTAACAGTGCCCCGGCAGCTCCGATACCGCTGTAGATAGTGGCAGATATGCGGACACCGATTTTATCGCACAACATACCAAGAGGAACATTTGCTATCAGCTGCATCATCATACAGATGCTTACCAGATAGGAACCTATTTCCGGACTAAGGCCCATGGTTACTGCATGGTTTGGAAACTGCTGACTGAATCCACCTCCAATGGAGAGAAAACCTGCAAGCAGAATAGTGGTATAGAAGATAGGCATATGTAAGGCATCTTTTAAAGCAGTGCCATAAGAAACAGGTATGATTTTTTGGACTTTTTTTGTATCATGTGCATATTTTTCCACTTCTGAGGTATCCACTCCATAAGGAAGAAGTCCCTTTTTCTCAGGAGTCACTTCTAAGAGAAAGATAGCAGTAGGAAGCATAAAGACAAGCGCCAGCAACCCATAAAAACGGTAAGTGGTCTGCCATCCATAAGTGCCAATCATTTTTGTGGCCAGAGGCGAGAGGATAGAGCCTGTTATTCCGGAAAAGGCAAAAGCAATACCGGAAGCAAAGCCTCTCTTTTTTTCAAACCAATTGCTAATCAGAATGGAAATTGGAAGTGGAGCGATAAAGGCAACGGAAATTCCCAGCGGAATAGCAATAATGTACCAATAGTACAAATTTGTACCAGTGGATAGAAGAAAGAAACATACTGCCATTATGATGGAAGCAATACTCAGTAAGAATTTGATGTTTTTACGGGGAATCAGTTTTCCCGCAGCATACATTCCGATAATCATACCGAATCCCTGGATGGTCATATAATAAGATACTTGACCTTTTGTCACTCCCAGGGAATCAGCCACGAACGGAAGGAATACCCCAACGGAATTTAAGCACATACCAAAACCGATGGACATCATAATACAGGTGGCAACAAGAATAACCCAGCAATAGTGAACCTTTGATTTTTTTCTCATATTATACTCTTTCCCGGCGTACTGTTTTATAAAATGAAGAGTCAACAGATGCCGTCTGATATTTTATACTTGAAGTATACGGTTTCCATGTCGAAAAGCATACGTTCAAAAAATCCAAAAAAACAGATTGAACCTAAAAAAAGAGATGCCAAATTCGTCATTTTCGACGAATTTGACATCTCCTAAAAAAGATTACATAAATACAGAAAAACATACAGCTTTTTTGATTGTATTACTGATACATTTTCATAGAGTATTCTATAATTTCTGTCTCAAAAGTTTTGTAAACTTCCGCGTCATTGCAGTTGATGTTTAGAGCTACGCCAGCACCTTTATTAGCATGAGCGCCATAGGTGTCAACGATTTCTCTTGCATAAGCTTTCAACTGTTCAGGGGTTACATCTTTGTCATTGATGAAAAATGGATTTGGAGCGTATTCTACAGTAATCTTATCTCCATAAGTAGAGATGATATGCTTGATATCATTAATTGTCTGTATTTCCAAAGCATCTGGATGCAGCTCTTCCAGAATATAAGGAATGAAACGATCAATTTTACCACAGTTATGGAATTCTACCTTCACACCGCGCTTATGAATCGCTTCGAAAATACGTCTGGTAGGCTCCAAGAGAAGATCCTTCATGGTATCAACGGAGAAGAATGTGTCTTTCGCAGTACCCCAGTCATCATTGTAGATAACAAAATCAAAATCATAGATATCAGCCATGCGATTGAAGATTTCGATTTTATAGTCAGCCATGCGGTCAAAGAATGCTTTACATGCATCCGGTTCTGTAATAAGGGAAACCAAGGCATTTTCAAAGCCCATGAACATATGCATTCGCTCAAAGATACCATTTCCGTAAGGCGTGCAGAGTACTTTGTCCTCTTTTTGCTTGAAATTAGGAGATTTCTCCCATACATAATCATCCATATCGGGCCATTTTACAGTGCTTTCCCATTCGGTGATATCTTCAAACATGATTCCATGAGGAGTTGGTGTTCCATATTTCTCAGAAAAGATATATTGGCAGCCAAACCAGTCATCTGTAGCTGAGTTCATGCTGCGGGGCATGTCCTGATTTGCCTTGCAAAGTGCAAATTGTGTGGTACGGTACTGATTCGGCATCCACATAGGTTTTTCGTGGTTTAGTGCCTTTAAAAAATTGTCACGCTCGCTGATTGGAAGATTTACATCTAGTTTTGGTGGTGCCACTGGTTTGATGGCACAGACTTCGATTTCGGATATTTTCATGATAAAACTCCTTTCTGTATAACAGATTAAGTCAGGTATGATTTACCTCTACATAAAGTAAATCATATATGCTGTTATTTGTTCGTTATATTAAGTATAGAATGATTTTCTGTGGAAAGGAATGTATTTTGAATATAAAAAGCGGCTAAATGAAAAAGAAAATAGAATCTTGTTTGGTATCACAGATACAGAAATTATATAAAATAATAGAAGGAATAGCAGAAATCTGCGGAGGCAGCGAAGAAGTTTGGGGTTTCAAAGTCAACGGTACATATGGTAGTAACAAAATAGAACGGTTCGTTTGGATGGTAAAATAAGTGAAGAGAATGTAGTATCAAAAGCTGAAACTTCGATTTCAGCTTTTTTAGTGAATTGAAAAAAAGAATAAACATATAATTAGTGTCTGCTGATTAAACAGTTTGCGGCTCAAAATCAGCAGGTGTATTCTATCAGTCCCAAAATCCAAATCAAGACAAAATGTATTCGTGCCTGAATCTTAAAAAGATTCGTCACAAATA
>JAQVHQ010000086.1 GCA_028696165.1 Lachnospiraceae bacterium
TACTGTTATACATAGAGAACACCTTTCTTTGTCACCGTATTGGTTTAGTCGCTTAATACTTTATCACAAAGTTGGTGTTCTCTTTTTATTTATTTTCCATTATCCGAATAAAATTTTACGCTAGCATCCTTAAGAGCATCTATCGTTCCTGCACTCTCCGGACGCATCGTGTCAGATAAAGCAAGATATCCTGCAATTTTACCTTCTACAGCCACATATATCAAAGTAGAACCATCTGTTTGATGTGCTTGAATTCCTGTCATGATTTCTCTTGACAGTGAAATACCTTCTGTTTCCATCATTTCCTGATTTCCCACCAATACCTGACAATTATCTATATGAACCTGCACACCTTTACCTGTAATCATCTGGAATTTATCTGTATTCAGGAAATCTTTATATTTCTTTTTATAACATTTGACAATAGCTTTACCCAATGGATGTTCGGAATACTGCTCTGCAGATGCCGTAATACGATAAAGTTCTTCTTCACTAAATCTGCTATCCACACTCTTAACCTGTGTAACTTCCGGTGTTCCATAGGTAAGTGTTCCAGTCTTATCAAAAGTAACTACAGAAACCGTTGCAAGTCTCTCCAGCGCATCTCCTGCTTTAACCAGGAAACCATGCTTAGTAGCATTACCAATGGCAGCCATAATAGCAGTAGGTGTTGCCAGTACCAGTGAACAAGGACAAAATACAACCAAAATAGTAACTGCACGGATAATCTGTCCGGTAACAAGCCAGGTCAATACGGAAGCTGTCAAAGCAATAACCACAATCCAGGTAGCCCAACGGTCTGCAATACCTACAATCTTAGCCTTTCCAGCATCCGCAGACTGTACTAACTGCACCATTCTCTGAATAGAACTGTCCTGCCCAACCTTGACTGCTTTCATCTCAAAAGAACCAAATAAATTCGTCGTTCCACTGGAAACTTCATCCCCCACCTGTTTATCCACCGGCATAGACTCACCCGTCATAACAGCCTGATCAATGGAAGTTTCCCCTGATAAGATAATACCATCCACCGGAACACTCTCACCAGGAAGTACACGCAACACATCACCAACCACAACATCCTTAGCAGGAATCGTCAATTCCTTCCCCTGTCGTATCACACGGGCTGTCTGAGGTGTCAAAGACACCAGTTTCTCAATTCCGGCACGGGCTCTTGCCACAGTCAAATCTTCCAGCAAAGCACCCAGCTGCATAATAAAAGCCACCTCGCCAGCAGCAAAATTCTCACCAATACAAACCGAAGCAATCAAAGCAATCGATACCAACACATCCGCCTTAATATCAAACTCTGTAACCAGGCCAATAATTGCTTCCAAAATAATCGGTATACCACACAAAATAATAGCAATCCAAGCCACATCAAAAGGCAGCACATCCACCTTCAAAAAGCTCAAGACCAAAGCAATACCGCCAATCACCAGCAGCGCAATATCCTTCTTAACACCGCCCATTTCCAACAGCTCTTCTAATTTTTTCATCCTCATATGCCTCCTCAAGCAAATTCCCCATCTGAAATACATAAAAAATCTATTTTCTCGTTCTATACCTATGGGGGTATGAGTTACATTATACCTATAGGGGTATATGTTGTCAAGTAATTCTAGTAAATTATTGATAAAACAAAAAAGGAATTATGATTTCATAATTCCTTTTTAACTTAATACATATTCCCTTCAATCAGCGCACCCATTCCGCGCCCATTCTGTTCTAATTGCTAAATTCTATTACCCGATCTTTTGTTTTGCTAGCTTTGCCTTAATCTGCGGTCCAGCCACCTGGATTAAAATCACAACAATCAGGATGATACCTTTAATTGCATCATTAATCAAAGAATCCATCTTCAGAGCCACTATAATCTTATCAATAATTGTATAAGACATTGCACCAAATATAATACCCAGACATTTTCCTTTTCCACCAGACATGCTGATTCCACCAAGTACAACAGCTGCGATTGCATACATCTCATAACTATTGCCGGTTGTTGCCGGGTCTGCCGAACCATTCATAGAAATCCACAGGAATGCTCCCACACCAACCAAAGCTCCTGCAATAACAAACACGATAATCTTAACTGCATTAACATTAATTCCGCTCATAACAGCAGCCTTTGCATTGCTCCCGATGGCGTAGATTTTCTTTCCGAATTTCGTACATGCCGCAATATAGACAAACAGTGCAGTCATCAAAATCAGAATAATACCGACAATTGGAATGGTTGCAATTTTACCATTTCCAAAGTCATAAAAACTCTGAAATGCAGCTTTATCCGATGCAATTCGATATACAGAACTTCCTCCGCCACACAATTCCTTTGGAATATGCTGACAGAAATACTGCGCAAATGAGCGATAAATCAGCATAGTTGCAAGTGTTACAATAAATGCCGGCATCTGTACCCCTCCAACTAATACTCCATTAACTAATCCACATACAGCTCCGAATATAATTGCAAAAAGCAGTGTAAGAAGAATATTGTCCGTGACATTAAAGATTACAACAGAAAATCCGCTCACCAGTGCCAGCATGGAACCAACCGATAAATCAATCTCTCCCGTTAGACACACCATTCCCATACCCAATGCAATAATCCCAATTACTGCAGAATGTCTAAAAATATTCATAGCTCCATTCCATGTTAATCCATTACATGTAAGTGCATATACAATAAAAATAATCAAACACACAAATATAAAACTATACTGAGACCATATCTTAGATATTGCAGATGCAAAAGAAGACGTTCCCTTTTTTTCAGTTTTCATTTCAATTATCCTCCTTCGTATTCATCGCATTGGTTGAATACATCATTACTGTTGTCTCGTCAATTTCCTCATGATTCAAAATCTTAATAATGCTGCCATTATAAAATACTGCACAATAGTCAGCCACTTTCTTTATCTCTGGTATTTCCAGGGTATTAATCAACACCGTCTTTCCACTCTTGGCAAGCTGTAAAATCAATTTATATATCTCTGCCTTTGCGCCTACATCAATCCCTTGTGTCGGATTGTCCAACAATAGAATTTCCGCCTCTGTATTCAGCCATCTCGCAAGAAATACTTTCTGCTGATTCCCCCCACTTAACGAGGTAATCATATCTGCACTGCTTTGTGCCTTGATATTCAAAGATTTTTTCTGGGCATCAAATTTTTTCTGCTCCTTGCCTTTGTTAATATGAAAATGCCACGCTGAAAGCGTATGTTCTGCTAAATACATGTTCTCTAACAGGTTCATATCTGCAACTACCGAATTTTCTTTTCGATTTGCTGCAAGCATTGCAATTTTTGATTTCATAGCTTTATGTATGGAATGATTTGGTACTGTCTTTCCAAAAGCTTGAATACTGCCACCATATGCCGGTGTTGATCCAAAGATACACTGCATCAATTCGCTGCTTCCGCCGCCCTGTAATCCAGTCAAACCAACGATCTGTCCTTTTTTCACTTCCATGTCCACATGGGCAAATCCTGTTCCTGAGAAATCTTTCAGTTTTAAAACCACATCCCCATTTTCTCTCGGTTCATACAAATCTTCATCTGAATACTGCTCACCAACCATCATCTTAGTAATTTCTTCCGGATTGGTATCCTTGATATCTCCGCTGCCGATATACTGACCATTACGAAATACCGTATAACGGTCTGCTAATGCAAATATCTCCGGCATCTTATGAGAGATAAAGATAAATGAGGTTCCCTGCCCTTTTAACTTATTGACGATAGAAAACAGATGATCTATCTCATCATTATTCAAGGATGTAGTCGGCTCATCTAAAATCAAAAGCTTTGCCTCAAAAAAAAGTGCTTTAGCAATTTCAAGAAGCTGCTTTTCACTTGTTTTTAAATCAGAGACCATTGCATCCGGATTCATTGGTACTCCTAAGCGCTCAAATAATTCTTTTGCTTCCTGCTTCATCCTTTTTTTATCTAATTTCCCAATTTTGTTCGTATATTCCTTACACAGGAAAATATTCTCATATACTTTCAAATCATTAAAAAGGTTCAGTTCCTGATGAACAAAAGAAATACCTATTTCTTCTGAATGTTTTACGGTAATATTTTCCAAACTTGTTCCATCAAATGTAATACTGCCTTTATCTCTTGCATGTACTCCTGTTAAAATATTCATAAGTGTAGATTTTCCTGCACCATTTTCACCTAACAGAGCATGCACCTCACCTTTTCCAACAGACAGTCTGACATTGGATAATACTGTGACACCATTAAATGCCTTACAGATTCCTTCCATTTTTAATAAACTCATAATTGACCACTCCTGGTATATTTGATATAGGACCCGTTAAGGTCCTATATTACTTTTAGTTTCGATAAATTTAGAAAGATGGATATTCAGCTACATTTTCTGAAGTAACATTTTCACATTCAATCACATGATTCTGCTCAACAGTTTTTCCCTCCAGTGAATCGATCATATCCTGGATGGCAGTCTGAATCATGGATGGACTGTAGGTTACTGACATAAGTCCGTCACACTGTGCAGAAATTTCCGGGTAAGAATTTCCTCTTAAGACTTCATAATACTCATCTAATCCACCGCATCCTGTGATTACCGGTTTGTTTGCAAAGAATGCTTCCTTTGTCGAATCTGCAATTCCGCCACCGTTTAATGCTTCTAAGATACCCATTGCCAGCTCATCATCTTCTGCATAAAACCACTTTGTAGCCGCATTGGAAGCATCACCCATCAGAGATTCAAATGCTTCTTTTGTATCAGAACGACTCCAGTTCATTGCTCCTGAATATGCGATAGCATTCAAGTCATCCTCTGTCCATTTCGCATCATCTGCAATTTTCTCGCCGTTAAATTCAAGTTCCCCTGTTAAATATCCAGTAAATCCATTATCTCTTAAGGTAGTTACGGAAGAAGTATCGCCTTCATACACATAGATGGATTCGCCTGGTGTCAATCCCAAAGAGACAAAATAAGCTGCTGCTCCTGCTCCAATTCCCTCATTATCACCCTTTACATTCGAAACTGCTGAGGAAGAAACAGCGTCAATGATTCTGTCAAATGCAACATATGGAATCTCTGCATCCACTAGCTGCTGAATTGCAGACTGTACAGTATCATCAAGCGGCTGTACAACTACCGCAATATTTTCTTCTCCACTTGCTACTATATCTTCAATCTTGGTAATCTGTTCATTAGCGTCCGCTGAGGTGATAACTTCTGCGGAATATGTACCTTCTCCATTAATTTCCTCAACTTTTTCTTTTGCAAATGTTGCAACAGATCCTGTCCATCCATGATCTTCTGATGCAGTCAACACATAAATATGCGTTGCATCGCCACTTACTTCTGCACTGGATTCAGTAGTTTCCTTAGACCCACAACCTACCATACCAATTACCATAGCTGTTGCCAATAAACCTGCTAATATTTTTTTCTTCATCTTATATTTCTCCTTTTTCATTTTCGTCAATATGTTCAAAACAAATAGTAAACCTAAATCACAAACTGTTTGATGTAGCGTTTTGATAAACGCAGACTATCAACTATCTTCTCTTTGCTTCCCTCAAAAGCCTTATCTTCCACTTCTATACAAGTGAATCCGTCATATCCAATATCTGTAAGTGCCGATACATATTTTCCCCAATCCACATCACCTAATCCCGGCAGTTTTGGTGACATATAGGTCAGTGGATATGCCATGGCTCCCACATCCTTAAGCTTATCCTCATATAACTTGATATCCTTGTAGTGTACATGGAAAATCTTCTCTTTGAATTCATAAATCGGTTTGATATAATCGACCATCTGCCATACAAAGTGCGAGGGATCGTAATTAAGTCCCAGATATTTGCTTGGTAAGATTTCAAAAATCTTTCTCCAGTTTGCAGGTGTTGTCATCAGATTCTGACCACCTGGCCACTGCTCTTCTCCAAAAAGCATCGGACAATTTTCAATAGCTATCTTTACCTGCTTCTCCTCAGCCCGTTCTATGATCTGTGGCCATACCTGCTTTACAATCTCCAGATTTTCTTCTACACTTTTCGACTGATTTCTTCCGATGAATGTAGTCACCATATTGACATCCAATTTTGCACTTGCATCAATCACCTTAAGTAAATGCTCTACATTTGCTTTTCTCTTTCCCAAATCCGAATCCAAAGTATTTGGATAAAATGCGAGTGAAGAAATCTCCACTTTTTTTTCTGCACAATAACCCTTTATGTAATCCACTTTTTCATCGGTAAGGTTCAAGACATCTATGTGACTTACTCCCGCATATCGTCTCTCTGCCTTAGCCTTTGGCCAACATGCCACTTCTACACATTGAAAACCCAATTTGCTGGCAAGATCAACCATTTCTTCAAAGTTCCAATCCTCTAAAATAGAACTTACAAATCCAAGTTTCATGTTTTCACCTCCGTTCTTATTTGATTTCTATAGTTTTTCCTTCATCGCTGGACTGAATACTTGCAAAGACAGCTTTCATCGCAGTCAATACGCTTTCTCCATCAATAGAAGGCTTTTTCCCTGCTGTTACTGCTTCGACAAATGCATCAATAATGCCTGATTTTGTCTGATTGTCATTGGTCTGAATCTGGTCGATATCATACATAATTTTCTCGCCATTCTTCCGCGTTACTACGATAGAATACTTGGGGTCATCATATATCTTCATGATTCCATCTGTACCGTAAAGAATGGTTGAATTATCTTCTTCTCCATAATAAGTCCAGCTGGCAGTCATGGTTCCAACCACACCGTTATCCATCACATAGATACAGACTGCATTGTCATCTACACCGATTAGGTTTCCACCAGCATCTCTCTTATTGAGCGTTGTCACTTTTGCTGTAGTCTCTTTAACTGTAGAATCTAAGAGAAACTGAATCAAATCCGTCTTATGAACACCTAAATCTGCCATGGCTCCCATTGCTGCTTTCTTCTTATCAAAGAACCAGCTTGCCTTTCCAGGATCGATGCTCCATGTTTCCGGTCCTCCATGTCCAAAGCTTGTCCGGAACGTAATCACATCACCTATCAGCCCCTGTTTTAATAACTCTTTCGCTTTCACATGCGCTTTAGCAAGTCTCTGATTCTGTCCAATCATCAGATAACGTCCACACTCTTTAGCGGTCTTTACCATCGCCTCACAATCTTCCAGTTTTGTCGCCATCGGTTTCTCACACAAAACATGTTTTCCTGCTTTTAAAGCTGCAATGGTAATCTCAGCATGAGCGTTATTCGCTGCGCATACGCTAACTGCATCGACTGTCTCATCTTCCAGGAGACTTTCCACCGATTCATAAGCCTTGCCGCCAAACTCATCTGCCAATCCTTCCGCCCTTTCTAAATTAAAGTCATAATAGCCAGCTAACTCGGCATCTTCATTTGCCAGGTATTCTGGAATATGTCTTATCTGAGCAATTTTTCCACACCCTATGATTGCAACTCTCATTTCTTTTCTCCTCCGTTTCATTATTTTCTTCACCGTTTTGTTTCATTTATTGTTTCATTGTTTCTGAAACTAATATTATCATTTCCATGTTTTTTATGCAATATGCAAATATTTTTTCTATATTTCACTCACTTTTCATGTATTTTTTTATTTAAATTGCCAACTTCTTAATTATTTTTTCAGAAATATTTTCATTTTTATGAAAACATTTGTGTTTTTCTTTCATTTGCAGTATAATTATTTCAGAAACTCAAGTACGCTGAAGGCTTTATCCTCTTTCAAGATAAACTAACATTCATCAACCAAAACTTCACTTCCATGTAATGTCATAATTATTGAATGAAGATTTAGGCGCAGCATTTACTGAAAGGATCTCTCTATGAAATCAAATAAAATAACAGTCTCACAAATAGCCAAAACAACTGGTCTTTCTCCTGCAACCATATCCCGTGTCATGAATCACCCGGAACTGGTAAAACAGGAAACCCTGGAATCCGTGCAAACAGCAATGTTAAATCTAGGTTATGATTTCCAAAAAGCCACTGTACTTCCAGTTCAAAAGAAAAAAATCATCATTCTCAACGTTCCCGATACTGAGAACATCTTTTATGATGAAATAATAAAAGGAGCCAAAACTTCTGCCCACGCCCATGGATGCCATATACTAGTAAATGAATGCCCCATCGAGTCAGGCACCATAAAAGAGTTTTGCGATCTGATAAAATGCATAGATGTTGCCGGCGTCATCCTTCTTAATCAGGTCGAAACAACCTTACTAGAACAAATCCACGCCATCGCTCCTCTAATCCAGTGCTGTGAATATAATAAAAGCTCAAACTATCCCTATGTAAGCATAGATGACATCGACGCCGCCGAAAAAGCAACCAATCACCTGCTCTCGTGCGGACGAAATAAAATTGCATTCGTAAACGGACCGCTTTCTTTCAAGTATGCCATTGAACGAAGAGAGGGATTTCTATCAGCAATGAACACTGCTGATACATTTGTTCCAAAGAATTGGATGATTCAATTACCAAAAGTCAACTACGATATGGCCTATGCAGCTATTTCCAGAATACTCAACGAAGAAACCATCCCCAATGCCTTCTTCATGAGTTCCGACATCTTTGCAATGGCCCTAGTTCGTGCTGCACACCACTTTCACCTGAAAGTACCCAAAGATATCATGGTCGTAGGCTTCGACGATATCTCCTTCTCCTCAATTATCTCTCCCACCCTCACCACCATAGCCCAGCCCTCCTTCCAGCTAGGCTATTCCGCATGCGAAATGCTAATAGAAATAATACTAAATCCATCCTCCACCCCCAAATCTCTGCTCCTGGGAACCAACCTAATAATTCGCGAATCCACATCCATCCAAGCCCCCTAACTAATCAAGTTCCACCCGCCCCACAAGCCAAGCCCCTCCACCCACAAACTAAGCCCCTCCACCCACAAACTAAGCTTTTACCCCCATTACTTCCACAAGCCCCGTGCCCGCTTTTTGGGCACGCGCCTTACCAGCCACCATTTTCACTCATTTACACACCCCACTCCCTTCTCACTCCAACCACCAGCCTTGCCGCTTCGTCCGCTTGTCGGGCGGTACATAGGATGTTTTTATTGATATGGAACAAGCTGATAAGAATCTTGGCGCGCGAAAGAGCCGATTCCTTACAGCGAATTCCCCTATCAATAAAAACATCCTATGTACCGCCCGGCAAGCGGACGAAGCGGCAAGGCGTCCCCACCCCACCATCATTTCAAATTAGCAAACCTCTCCACCGCCTTCGTAAAACTCTCAATCGTCTTATCCGCATCCCCATGCTCAATCCCATCCCGCACGCAATGCTTAATATGCCCTTCCAACACCACCTGTCCAGCCTTATGCAAAGCCGACTTAGCCGCATTAATCTGAGCCAAAACATCCTCACAAGGCACATCTGCATCCACCATTCGGTCAATAGCCTGTACCTGCCCAATAATTTTTTTCAATCTGCGATGCAGATTCTCCGAATCCATACACTGTATCATATTCTCATGCCTCCAAATTTCATATTCGTTCCTCATACCATAAGGGGTATATGTAGCATTATATGAAATTCTACCCATTCGGTCAAGTCACATTTCATTTTACCCCATATAAAAAGCAGTTTTCTATAATCTTAACAAACACTCAGCATAAAATCTAACATATGCTGCTATTCGAAAACATCATAAAAAACTGCTTTTTGTCATTCATTCCAAACAAGTAATGACTTCACTCTTATTCTTCTATATGATCTCTACCCTGGTCAATAATCGTTCTAACATGTTCATCCGCCAGCGAGTAAAAAATCGATTTTCCTTCTCTCCGACTCTTCACAAGTTTATTCTGCTTAAGAATCTTAAGCTGATGGGAAATTGCGGACTGGGTCATATTAAGTGCCTGAGCCAGATCGCACACACATACTTCTGCTTCAAAAAGCACAAACAAAATCCGTATTCGTGTAGAATCGCCAAACACCTTGAACAACTCAGCTAAATCATATAATTCTGTCTCTTCCGGCATTGTTTCTTCCACTATTTTTAATAGTTCATCGTGTACTTCCAGCACTTCACATTTCTCCAATTCCATATCTGCCATTATGTTGTCCCTTCTTTATTTGATGTTCTTATTATACCTAAAAACACTAACGTAATCAACTCACAACCCACCACTTGATTGCGTAAATTTACCTTCGGAAATAATAGTGTAGAGTTCACCCACGATGCACTGATAAAATATCAGGCAATGACTTGTGGAATTAATATACATCTTTTGTGTACTCATATCAAGCCCATATTTC
>JAQVHQ010000087.1 GCA_028696165.1 Lachnospiraceae bacterium
GCCATTTCAATAAAAAATCCCGCGGATTATTCCGTGGGTGCTATACCAAAAAGTGCTGGATTTTATTTGCCAGAAACTGCTGGAAAATAATTTCCATTTTTTGTCGGAAAGTACTTGCCGTTTACAGCTTCCCCACACAGTTCCCAAAGTCAGGCAGTCTTCATAGAAATTCACCGCAAACCCGGTATTGCTGATACCTGCATAGCGGGGAACGATGCCCAGACTGAGTAAAAAAGCCACTAATCCGCTGCTTACCAAAAAGCCACCTGCAATTCCCACTATTCCAAGCATCCAATTTTGCATCTAATACACCATCCTTTTAATCTGCCTGAGTATCTTTCTCTGTCTGATATGTCCTTGCCGTCTGACTTTCAATCATCGTCTGGCTGACATCTTCCTCGTATAAATACAATTCTACCTCCATGGGTGTCGGATCTTTCGTAAATTTCCAGCGTCCAAGATGATTAAAGTAGAACAATACACCCAGGCCAACGCCAATGGAATACGTAATCTCCAATATAGTGTATCCATCTGATATATTGCCTGTGAAGTGATAGTAAATCTTTTCTAATAAGCTGGAAGTATCCACATCTGTCTGAAATGTCATGATGGAAAATGCACCGCCAACAAACACCAGTATACCCAGACCAATCACTTTTATCCAATTCCACCAGACCTTTTTTCTTTCTGCCGGTTCATAAGTAATTAAAAGAACCGGATCTCCCACATGCGTAACTTCCAGATTTTTTTCTTCCTGCTGTATCTTATTAATCAGTTCAATCACTGGAACACTGTAGGGGCCCGGGCTTGAATCTGAAAGATTCATAATACCGCGTACCTGATTGCGGCAGAGAATATGTTTGTCGGCACAAGCAAGCCTGGCCACATCCCCCAGGGTTATTCTTTTATGATCTACTTTCACATTTTTCTTCGTCTGTACATACAGTGTCTCACCCATGTTTTATATCCCCGCACCGGTTCCAAACCAGCGTACCCACAGGTTCCTGCCTCTCCCTGACCCATTCATAAGCAATAAGGAATGCGCCTAATAATATCAGAGTCAACAGGAACATACATATTGTTTTCTTCGTCATAAAATAACCTCCCATCTCTAGCCATAGTATCTGCCTTTTTCTGCAAAAATATACGGAGAAAGTCTATAACTTTCCCCGCAAAAAGATCAATATTTTCTTTTCCATTCTAGATACCTGCACCTGGGAGATTCCCATTTCCTGTGCAATCTTACTTTGTGTTTTATTTTGAAAGTAGCGCTTATACAGCAGCGCCCTCTCTTCCTTTTTCAACAGACCAAGCACCTGCGTCAGCCACAGACGGTCAAGAATCAGCTCTTCTTCTCCCAACGCCTTTGGTATCTTGTCCATCAGGGTAATCTCGTTATTTTCACCCTGATAGATAACTTTCTGCAAAGACTCTATCTCAGTTCCAGCATCCAGTGCGAGAACTACATCCTCCATCTCTACCCCCATCTCTAAGGCTATCTCTTCCACATTAGGTTCTCTTTGCAGACGATTTTCCAGAACTTCCCGTACCAGATATATTCGTACAGACATTTCTTTTAAATTTCTGCTTACCTTAATCATCCCATCATCACGCAAAAATCTCTTAATCTCCCCCACAATCATAGGGATAATGTATTATAGTGGAAATTTTGAAATTTCCTTTATCCTATAGGGTAAGTATCTTGAATAAGATATATGAAATTTTACACGCAAGAAGATGTATCTCCTTGCGATGTATTAACTATAGAAATGTAATTTACTGTCGTGTCAAAAGATCATTATACTCAATTTCAACATAATCATTCGAAATTTTGATTTTCTTAATATATTCACGTACAGTCTTTTGTCTTTCATTGAAAGACATGAACTCCCAGCTGTCAGCAACACTTTTGAATGCTTTCGCTCTTGCTGCCATGTCTTTAGCTCTTGTGTTCTTTAAGGTGTACTGTTCAATCTGTGTATTCAGATTTTCCAATTCCTTGTTAATCTCACCAATCGTCTCTAACAGGACATTATTATTGGTATCAGATGCATATAAATTATACAAAGATTTCAGCTTTCCTTCAAGAACTGTTTTTCTCTGGTTCATAGCTTCAAATCCCTTTTGATTTTGATGTTCTGATTTCCCTTCAATTATCTCATACTCTTTTGATAATTTCAGCATATCATTAACAACAACTTCCTCAACTTCCGCTGCATCCAGCTTTCCATTCTGGCAATTAGGATTCTTAACCAGGTGCGGTTTGCTATGATCTAAAGAGTAACAGTAAATCATCACTCTACCACCGCTCCATTTTTGATAACGCATCTTCGCACCACATAATCCACAATATATTAAGCCTGTTAATAAATACTGTGATTTATGAGAAGTTGCTCTTGTTCTTGTTTTTCGCAATTCCTGAACTTCATCAAATAATTTTTTATCAACTATTGGTTCGTGAAGACCATCAACGATTTCCTTATTATATTTGAGCTTTCCAATGTATGTCACCCTGGATAACATATCGGACACTTGCTTGTCTCCTTTTAGGTCAAACATCTTTGCCAGTGCATACGTGGAATAGCCTTCCTTATATAATTCAAAAATCTTTTTGACTGTTTCTGCATCTTTATTTGGTATAAGAACATCATCGCCATTATTATAATCATAACCAAACGGCGGTTTCGTACCACGCCATTTTCCAGTTTTGATTCTCTCTGTAATTCCCATTTGTGTACGTTCACGAATATTTTCTCGTTCATACTGAGCAAATACAGATAAAATACCTACCATAGCTTTTCCATATGGTGTTGTTGTATCAAAATTTTCATTTAATGAAATAAAACCAACACCATTTGCCTCAAACACATCTTCCAGAAGATAAATCGTGTCTTTCTGACTTCTGGACAAACGGTCAAGTTTAACAACTACAACAGATTCAACTTTGCCTTCTTGAATTTCTTTAATAAGACGTTTCATCTCCGGTCGGTTCAGATTACTTCCCGAATAACCACCATCAATGTACAGATCATAATTATCAATCTCCTGATAATTACAATACTTTTCAAGTTTCTCTGTCTGAGCACCTACTGAATATCCTTCTTCAAACTGAACATTTGTAGAAACTCTGATATACAATCCTGTTTTTTTATTATTTGAGGTATCCTTTCCGATTCTTATGTTTCTCACCTCTATCTTTCCTCCTCTCAAGTACACTATACCATCCTTCTGAAGAAATTTCAACTTATTTTATATTCTAATATAAGTTATGCGAAATTTCTTTTTTCAGATGCTTCGATTTTAATATTATCAACTGCTCCCATCTCTTTATTCATCTGATATAATATCTGACGAACCACCGGTGAATCCAATCTGAATCTTTCTAAATCTTTATCTTCGATCACATTACCATTTGCGTCATATCTTCTTACAATTTTTAATGCCATCGCAATCCCTCCCTTTATAAATCATATTCAATCGTCTCTAAAAAATCACCAGAACCGCTCGTCCTGTATTGCCATTCTTTTGTGTTATCTACATTTAATGATGTCATTTTCTGTTGAATTGTCGAAAGTAGAAATATCAGTTCCCGCTTTCGTTCATTCCCATCTGAATCCGTACTGCTTTCAGTACCCGATCCAGGCTCCACTTGTTCACTCTTCCGCATTTCTCAATAATACATTTCGTAGAAATGCTCATAACCTGTTCAGCCAGTGCCAGGCTTCCTTTTCGGATTCCCGTCATATCATATTTGCTGATAAATACATGCGTTGGCAAATACCGTTTCTTATAAATTCTTGATGTCAGCGGAACTACCGTTATGACTGAACTGTATGTATTGGCTTTATTATTGCTCACTACGATCACCGGTCTTACTCCACCCTGAACCGAAGTTGTCGGGAACATACCGAGATCTGCCCATAAGATATCTCCTCTTCGGATTGTCATTTGTCCTCTCTCCAATCTGTTATTTTTTTTTGTAAAGCATCCATAGCGCTATATTGGCTCCACAGGAATACGGCAGAGTTTCTTTCCTATAAGGAAAGCTCTGCCGCATAACCTCTATAGCCAATTTGATTATTAAACAGTGCTCGCTCGATTCTATTTATCCTCGATACCCCGAATCGTTACTCCCGCATGTGCAGGAAGGGAATAATAACCTGCCCGGATGCACGCTCCGGACCACAACCCGGAAACTCTCGTTTCCAGGCTCCAGCAGTTCATAGGTTTACCAGTTACAGACTTCTCAGGGTCTGCAAGTGTATCGCATCTCATATATGTCATCGCATCACCAGCCTGCCAGCTAGCTTCGGTCAGTGCTTTTTCGCAGCATTACGGACTGAACTAAAATCTTTGTTATGTCTTATAATCCTATAGCGGCATCTTCCTCGTGCTCACTGTATGAAATGTCACATCAGTTATTATTGAATATTCAGTTATCATGGTTCATTTTAGGAAGTCCTTTAACTTCCTCTAATTACTAAAGTCAAATGACTTTGGCAGATGCAAAAGATTTTGAAAAATTTTTAAAAAAATTTATTCATATACATTTCACGCATCTTATTAAGAGTGGATTTCAGCTTGTATGACAGCATCTGTCTGGAAATCCCCATAATCTCCGCCATCTGTGTCTGTGTCTTGTTTTCAAAAAAAATGCCATAAATAATCATGCGTTCCTCTGAGTTCAGCTGATTGATCACTTTGTGAATATCCTGCTGTTCCATTTTTGTCAGTACACAGTGCTCCACATCACAGTTCAGATCTGGAAAATCCTCAATCATGAAGCCTTCTCCATCAATGGACTGACCGCTGTAAGGTACCTCCCGCAGCATCTTATCCACGACCTCACCCCGTTCGTTCTTAATCTCAACTTTTTTTGCCTTGCTGCTTCTGTAAAAATTGTTCATCGCATACGCAACTTCTTTTGTAACCTCGATCATTTCTCCATCAATATTTGCGTAATACTTTCCTTCATAAAAATATGGGTGTTCAATATACATGTCCGTTCCTCCTGAATTTGAAATCTTGTTGCTCGTTTCAAATCCAGAAGGCGGACCTCTGTTTAGAATCATGCCTGCTCCGCCTTTATCCTGCCGGGATACGCCCGCAGTTATTGGCTGAAAAATTTAGGCACAAAAAAAAGCCCCAGTAGTTTTTTCTTAACTACTGAGGCTTTCGTCTCTTTCTTGTATTCAGTTATCTATGCCTTCTTTCATCAGCATAATCATTGTATCAGGATAAAGTTCACAAAGTATCCGCAATACGTTCCCATAAGTTCATGTCATTATTGAAATCGTACATATTTCAGTATAAAAAGTTCACTATTCAAATTCTGATTATTATTTCTCCACATACTCTTCTGCCATATGTACTGCCATAGCACCATCTGCCACTGCTGTTACTATCTGACGAAGTAACTTTGTTCTGACATCTCCTACAGCATAAACACCCGGAATACTCGTTTCAGTGTTTTCACCTGCCACAATATATCCTTTATTATCCAGTTCTATCTGATTATCTAAAAAATCTGTTGTCGGTTTTCTTCCTATACTCACAAACAGGCCGTCACATTCTATAATGTTTTCTTCTCCTGTAACTGTATCTTTCAACCGCACACCAGTCAATCGTTCTCCATAAATCAGTTCATTTACTGTATTGTTCCATCGAAACTCTATATTTTCAGTTTTCATCAGCTGGTCATGGTAGATTTTCGTTGCACGTAATGTATCTCTTCGATGAACAATGATGACTTTCTTAGCAATTCGACTTAAAAGAACAGCATCTGATACAGCAGAATTTCCACCACCAACAACCACCACGATCTTATCTTTATAAAACATACCATCACAGGAGGCACAATAAGCAACCCCATGACCTATCAATTCTTTTTCTTTAGCAAGACCAAGTTCTCTTGGATTTGCTCCAGTAGCAATCACTACTGTTTTCCCAATATAAATTCCCGAACTAGTTTCTACTCTCTTAAGCTTTCCTGTTAAATCCATATTATAAACTTCAGCATATTCACTTTTAGCGCCAAATTTTTCCGCCTGTTTTTGCATTTTCTCTGCCAATGAAAATCCGTCAATTCCATTTTCAAAACCAGGATAGTTATCAATCTGCCAGGTCAATGACATCTGACCACCTGCAGATAATTTTTCTAAAACAATGGTATCAAATCCTGCTCTGGCTGCGTATAATGCTGAAGTATACCCTCCAGGTCCTCCCCCCACGATAATCATATCGTAAACATGATTTTCATTCATACAGCAGTCCTCCTTTTATTTTTCCAATGCTTCATTAATAAAATTCTCTATCATTATTTTTGATTCAGGTGCAACAATAGAATCTACTGCCTTTCCATTTCGATATAAAACCAGCGTAGGAATCACCTCAATTTTTTCAGCTTCTGCAATCTGCGGTTCTTCATCAATATTTACTTTTCCAGCAACAAGTATATCGCTGTATTCTTCACTTATTTTTTCATAAGCTGCTCCAATTCTACGGCAATAACCACACCACGGTGCCCAGAAATCAACCAAAACCGGTTTTTCCTTATGAATTAATTGTCCAAACTTTTCTTTATTTATATTTATAGATGTCATATTTTTCAACTCCTTCTCCTATTTGAACTTAATATACCCCAAATAAGTGCTTGCTTCCGTGATGATATCACAGAAAAGTTGATTTACTTTATTACGCTTTTTTACTTCTATTTACAGCATATGTCAGTTATATAATTGACTCTTCTCAATAAATTAAGTATACTCTCATCTTTGACAGTTACAAAAAGATGGGAGTATTATACGTTCAATTCATTATTTTCGGCAAGTAAGAAATAATCAATATGAGAATCACATAACACAAAAGGATGTGCTGCGGTAACTTCTACATTACCTTGGCACATCCTTTCGTACTATTATTTTTTGCTATTCTTCTTAATGGCAGCTGTGGCTTCCACATCCATGCTCGCCACATGTATGTCCTTCCCCGTGGTTATGCTCATGGTGAGAACACTTAACATCCGGATTATAATCAAGTGTTTCATTGATAAAAGCTTCTACTGCTTTATCCGCATCTCCGGAAACTCCTCCGAAAAGCTTAATACCGGCCGCCGCTAACGCTGTCTGTGCACCGCCTCCGATTCCGCCACAGATCAAAACATCTGCGTTCAATGCATTAAGAACTCCTGCCAATGCGCCATGTCCGCTTCCATTCGTATCTACTACTTCTGAATGTACTACTTTTCCTTCCTCTACATCGTAAATCTTAAATGTCTCTGTGTGTCCAAAGTGCTGGAAAATCTGTCCATTTTCATATGTTACTGCTATTCTCATAATACCTTCTCCTTTTTCTGCTGCATATTTTTTGTAAATTTCCTGTTTGTAACATCCTCCAAAGCTGCAGTTGCCGCTCTGACCGTCACAGATTCTGAAATCCCCGCCCTCAATTCTGAGCGGATGTCCGTCAATAAGTGCATCTGCTATTTTCTTCCGGGCAATCTCGTAAATCCGCTGGACCGTCGTTCTTGCGATCTGCATAGATACTGCACACTGCTCCTGACTATAACCTTTCTTGTCCAAAAGACGGATTGTCTCGTACTCATCTACCGTCAGAACAATGGGTGTTTTTTTCTCCGTATCATCTGCCGGAAGAAATTCTAAAACATTGGGGAAATGGCAGACTTTTCTGCATTTTACTGGTCTCGGCATAAACTGCTCCTTTCTCGCTTTTCTTATATAATAGTCCTATAAAAGGCATATGTCAATAATGTTTTTGACATATGCCTTTTATGAATCACCTTATAGTATTACTTCTTTTCATTATTTTTTAATTTACAGATACCCTGCGTCATTGTTCCCATTGGACAAAATGTACACCAGGTTCGTGGCTTATATAACACCATTACAATCAACCCTAACAACAAAGATGTAAGCATCAAACTATAAAATCCAAAACTAAACTGTGCCACCCAATCAGCTACTGTTCCGGCAGTGTATGTCCATCCCCACGGAACACGGAAGGTCCAGAATAATTTGATGGCTTCACGCAAGGAGGATGCTCCGGCACCAACTAAATATGTCTGAAATACCATATTTCCAAACATTGTAAGGAAAAATATCAAAAAGCCGTATCGGAACCATTTTGAACTCATCCATCGCGGGGTTGGTTTATTTCTTGAGCATTTTAAATCTCCACCAAGCTTACTAAAAAGCTGGCCACGTCCACACAAATGATTACAGAAAAATTTATTTTCACCGAATATTGCTATTCCTAACGGCAACAGGAAATCAATCATCCCAAACCAAGCGAACAAAACATTAAAAAAAGCGAGAGCAAAATAAAGGATCGCCCATATCCATAAATAATCATACCAATGTTTCTTTTTCTTCACATCGCTGTCCTCTCTTTCATTTCAATACAACCTGCCGGACAGGACTTTGCACATTTTCCACATCCTACACACACGGTTTCTTCTACCACAGCATAACATCCATGGTAAACTTTGGCCGCTGCCAGCGGACAAGTATTTTCACATACTCCGCAGGCAACACATCTTTTTTTATCGACACTTGCCACTCTTTTTGCCAATGCTTTGTTCCCCTTTCAAATTTTGTATCTCTATTGTACCTGAAAAAGGTAAATCCTTCTGTGACATTATTACATAAGAATTTACCTTGAACGCTAATAACTAGAATGACATATTTTTATTATACATTACCTTTATATTTATATATGATGTTTAGAATCTCCTCGGTTGTTCTAATAATTACTTTTTGTTTTTCTTTCATTGTTATAGATTTGCTTTCTTCTTCAGCTAACGAAGAATAAAGGTGGATGGTGTTAGCATGATGCCATATCTCATCGCAAATTTTCTCAATTTCATCAGCCCTCCGAAATGCCTGGTCTGTTTGTATTTGCAAGTGTTCTCGTTGCTCTTCCAGATGATTCATCTGTTCTAGTAACTGATCCCTTTCTTTCTGCAATTCATCATGTTGTGCCTGCAGTTGATCCATTTGTATTTTAATTTCGCTCATCTTATCTTTCTGTCTCCGCATAAGCATCATCAAATATATAACTATGAATGCAAATAATAGTATTATGTACAGCATAAACTTCTCCTCACGACACATATATTTCGACGTTTTTCCGCAAATCAACTATTGATAATGGCATAGAAAGAACAGTTAGTTTTCCTGAATTCTTTTTAATTTCAACAGCATCAGGATTTCCTGTGATTATAATTACAGGTGTTGTCCTGTCAGCACGCCATGGCTGATTCGGTTGGCTCGTCATATCTTCGGTAACAATCCAAAGATCCGGCTTATGTTTTCCTAATTTTGTTTTAGCGCTTTCCGGTGTGTAAAACAGCATGATCTGCTCTGAAATAAACTGCAATGCTTCTTTTAATCCTTTTGCATAGTGTTCATTGCCACAAATCAGTGCAATAATAGAAGCATCTTTCTTTTTTTGTGTTACCTGAATAAAATCCAAAACTGGTGTGTTATAGAGACTAAAGTCTTTTTCCAAATTAACTTTATCATAGTAGCTCTTTGCTGCCTTGCACATTCTCAGGCAAAAATGTTCTATGTCTATACGAATATCGATTCTGTTCTCCTGTATGTTCATACTGTCCAACTGACAAACTGACATTCCACAGTTCAATCCAAGATGAAAGTGTATATTATTTTCATCATTTAAAAATCCTTTGTTTTGATGAAGATATTCACACCGAAGCTGCCAACAGCGTTCTCCGCAAATATATGGCTTTTCATCGGATTGAGATAGTTTAAAGTGATCCCCTGCATATTCATCAAACCAACGGATATACTGGGTTCCCACATCCCGAGTCGGATTTTTTTGCCGATCCAGCATAACCCGACCATCTCGATAATGTTTAACAATTTCCGGGAAAGCAATACCTCCACAAATATCTGGCAAAGTCAATGCCAATGCCAGTGCAGACTGCCATCGTCCATCTACAATATTCAGTTCTACTTCTTCAATTCGGTCCAAAAATGTAAAACTGACATCTCCATGCATTATTTATCCCTCCCTCATATTTACAACCGTCATGTACTATAGTCAGTATATTTTTATTTATGGCATATGTCAATTATTTAATTGACGCATGATTGCGTAAATTTACCTTCGGAAATAATAGTGTAGAGTTCACCCACGATGCACTGATAAAATATCAGGCAATGACTTGTGGAATTAATATACATCTTTTGTGTACTCATATCAAGCCCATATTT
>JAQVHQ010000088.1 GCA_028696165.1 Lachnospiraceae bacterium
TTACAATCATGAGCTATATTGGGACTGCTCATAAGCATGGAATAAATGCTTTTACAGCAATCAGAGAAGCCCTTTTAGGGAATTCCGATATCATCTTTAACTAATGGAGTTCTGAACAGTTACAAATTTTGTATATATATACCATATTTTTTTAATTATACTGACCAGTTATACCGACCATTATACTGGCCTGACCGGCTGATATTCTGCCCATCCTCCCACAATACTAACATTTACAGTAATCATTCGCACTGTCTCATTCTCCTGTAGCGTAATATCTTTTTCCTCTGAAGGAAACGGCAGTACTGCTTCCGGATCTTCCAGCTCTACCGAAATCCAATCAGCAGCGGCCTCTCTAGCCTCGTCGATGACATCCATCAAACTGTCGCCGGATGCAGTGCATCCCTCAAGATCCGGAAAACAGGCTTTATATGTATTATCGTTTGTTTGTTTAAATACTGCTGGATACTGATATTTCATAAGAGCTCCTTTTATCTTTATATATTCTTTTTCTTCATAATCACAAGAGACAGACGTGCCTGTAAGAGGTCTGGCTGTATTGGCATCGGAATCAGATCACTGATATGCCGGGAAACTGCCTGCCGAACCTGATCTATCTCACCTAGTTTACAGATAGCAAGCACGGGGATGGTTGTTCCGCATCCATTTGCCTCTATGTATTGATAAAATTCCTCTCTATTTTCCGGTACCTGAGTATTCATATCTATACAAACAGCAACAATTCTATCCTTATATGATTCAAAGTTTTCCACCAGTTTATCATAATTTTCCACAAATACAAAACCAACGGACTCGCCATATGCCAATGCTACTTCCTTGAAGGTCTGATAATCACCGCCACAGAATAATACAATTGGCTTCTTATCATCCGTAACGGATGGAACACTTTCTCCGTATATCACGCAGATTCCTTTTCTTGACTTTTTTGCTTCATGCAGTGCTAAATCGGCCTTTGCCATAATCGTTTCAGCTGTATCTGCTTTGATTGGATATACCAGACCTATACTGGCACTAAGTCTGAGCCCATATTCTCTGGCTCCCAGAAAAGCAATAATACGGTTTATCTCATTACATTTATTTGCAGCTATTTTTTTATTCGGGATACCACAAATCATCACAGCAAACTCATCCCCACCGATTCGTCCCACAATATCGCATTTTCTTAGAGAGGATTTTAATTCTGCAGCCACACGCTGAAGAATTTCCGTGCCTCTGTCATATCCGCACAAATCATTTACATTTTTAAAATCATCCATATCGATTTTAAGCAGAGCCATGGGATCTTCCGGAAATGTAGAAAGCATCCGGTTACTCAGTTCACAAAATGAAGCATTTGTTAACAATCTTGTCTCCGCATCCCTCAGTGCCTGTTTTGAATATTCCAGTTTAATACGGTCATAGTTGGTATAGTGGTAAGCAGTTTCCATGATATGTCTGACCCTTGCCACTACGATTTCTTTAACTAATGGTTTTGAGATAAAATCATATGCTCCTGCCTGAAATGCTGCCAGATGATCTTCTGCGCTGTTGCTTGCAGTAATCATCACTTTAGGAATCGTGCAGAAAGAATTATCATTCTGGCAGAATCGCAGGAAATCAATTCCTGACATTCCCGGCATCATATTGTCAACCAGAATAAGCTTTACGTTATCTGAATTGCGCCGTAAATATACGAGAGCGTCTTCCGCACTGGAAACAGTCTGTACATGGTAAGAATCCATAAAATACATAGTCAACATTTCACAAGTCATCTGAGAATCATCAACTACCAGAATAACTCCCTCTTCACTGTAATGGATATATTCCGCATCTTCTTCATTTTCTATATCTTCAACTATAGAATTATCATAGATATACTGTTCTTCATAATCTGTCGGACACAGCGGCCGGGAATAGTAATATCCCTGAATCATCTCACATCCTGCGCCTTCCAGAAAATCTCTCTGCTGCTTTGTCTCAACCCCCTCAACAATAACCGGCATACCCAGCCATGTTGCCATTTTAATAATGGAAGCAAGGATAATCTCACCCTTTTCTATAGAGTCTCCTTTCGGAATGAACGCCATATCAATTTTTAAAATATCTACTTCGATGTCCTTCAGTGCATTCAAAGACGAATAATCACTTCCAAAGTCATCCATAAGTATTACAAATCCTGCTTTATGCAGTTTATCCACCAATTCATGCATTAGCTCAGGAGAAGTCATATATGCACTTTCTGTAATTTCCAATTCCAGTAAATCTGGAGGAATCTGATATTTTTGAACTAACTCCAATAAAACCTGATCCAAATTTGCGTTATACAGACTTATTCTGGACATATTAACAGAGACCGGATGCGGCATTCTCCCATCATCCAGCCATTTACGCAAATATCTGCAGGTATGTTCCCAGACATAATAATCCAATTGTGCGATAAATCCATTTCGCTCAAAAACCGGAATAAATGCCCCTGGCGAAATCAGCCCTTTTTCCGGGTGTATCCATCGTACCAGTGCCTCTGCACCGCAGGGATGATCCGAATGAACTTCATACTTAGGCTGAAAATATACCACAAATTGTTCTTCTCCTAATGCATTCTTCATCTCATTGGTAATCTGCATCTCTTCACCCAGCTTTTCCCGGGCTTTTTCATTACAAAATTCCATTATGGAATCATATTTCAGTTTGCATCTTTTGGAAGAGCGGGATGCACGGAGATATATCTCACTGAAGTTTCCTTCTGCAGCTTCCTCTCCTCTGAATGTACATGCACCTGAGCTTATAGTCAGAACATAATCCCTGGAATATTCGTTAAGTCGCTCCTGGGCAATTCCCATATTCTGTTTTAACTTCTCCTGGTCGCCATCAAAAGGAATACATATACAGAATATGTCATTGCTGAATCTTCCGTAAGAAGCTGTTCCAAATGCATTGGCACTCGCACGGAGCATATCTGCGAAGAAACACAAAAGCTTATCACCTGCCGCCTCACCAAAGGAAGCATTATATAAACCAAAATGGTCAATATCTACACAGATAAATACATATTCCCTCATTACATCACATTTAATCATCTCAAGGGTTGCTTCAAACAGCTTATTTCTGTTGTATAAACCGGTAAGCGGATCATGCTCGGAGAGATATTTTACCTGTTCAAAGGTGGCCATCTTACTTTTTGCTATGGCATTCTGCAAACGGATATTGAAAATGGTTGGATTATATGGTTTTGGTATGAAATCCCAGGCTCCAGCCTGAAGCACATGCTGCTCTGTCTTTTCATCTGAACTTCCAGTCATGACAAGAACTGGAATAGATGCATAGTCTGCCTTATGCATTGCCTCCAAAAACTCATATCCATTCATAATGGGCATAGTAAGGTCAAGAAGTATTGCAGCAATCTCGTCTTTATGCTCTTCGCACTGTACCAAGCCGGCACTGCCGTTTTCTGCCTCAATAACATCATAAGATGCCATAAGAATATTCTTGATAATTCGACGATTTATCACTTCGTCTTCTATAATCAGAATTTTTTCTTTCTTATTAGTCTTCCCCTTACTTCCTGTCCATTCGTGATTATGCCTGCTCATATCAAGCGATTCTTTTCTACCCATTTTTATCCATCCTATTATCTATTCCATACAGCCGTCTCTACCTGGTTTCCTATTCCGTTCTCTGTTCTATTAATTTTCTAAAAAATAGCCATTATAAAGCAGGATTTTACTTTATTCCACTCTTATATTGTTCCATTTTTTCCTTTATCATAGCGAAGAGACTCCTTTCGTGTATTATACCCTTATTTGCCAAAGGATACAATCAACAGTTTCTGTCAGCATATACCTTTTACTAATTTGATAAATGTCTGATTCAATTGCTCCCAATCCGAATTTCTGTCATCTTCCATGGAATCCGCTAACTGTTTGTAGTAGAATAATTTATCCAGAATATACTCATTTAAAGAATCAATCCGAATCCCTTTTTCAGCTTCGGTCATCAACTTTTTCTTTTGAACAAGCTCATCTACTAAAAGCTTCATATCATTTTCTAACACTTCATCCACCAAATCCTGGAATAACACTGGAGGCGGACATTTTTTCTTTTCAATCCACTGACAGGCCAGTATTGGTCTTAATACATAAAAATATTTTTTATATTTTACCATTTCTTCTGTCAGATACTCATAATAATTCTTATTCGCCGTACCATAGTAGTGATACATAACAGGTTTGCAGGAAAAATATTCTTCTGTAACCTGTTTAATCTGATTCCATTCCGGAGCCTCATAGTAAACAACGGGAGAATTCGCCCACTCAAACAGCGTGGCATTGGACTTATAAAGATGCTGCAGCACCTTAGTAATATCCCACCCGTTGATGTCAAGTGTCTCGTTGAGTTCCCAATCAATAAAATCTTTCTTCGGCTGCAGTCCAAGATAGTATTCCTCTGTGTGTACATATATAAATCGAACATCATAATCACTGTCCGGAGACGCAAATCCCCATGCCCTGCTTCCGGATTCCACCGCATAGAGCACTTTCACCTGTTCTTTTTCTTCAATTTCTCTTAATTTCAATTGAATCAATGACTCGATTGAGCCCTCATAATTATCATATTTCATCCTTTACCACCTTCTCATTTATGGACATTACGTATTTACCAACTGCATCCATATCCGGCTCGTCCGGAAGTTTTGTATTTTGTGCAGCTTCTGATAATTTTCTTTCATAATCAGAAACGAGCTCATAGAACGCCTTCGAATAGGTACCATCCCCATTTTGATAATCACCATGCCGGATACTTAAAAGGAGTTCATGTTCTTTCTCCCGATATGTATTGATTTCTCCTTTTTCCAAAATATCAATAGCCATCATAAACAAGCGTACCAGATGCATGGCATGCTTATTCAAATGGGTATCATCCTTCTTTTTATTTCGCTTTCCGATTTTATCATAATCCTTGATGATATTGTTCATCTCACACCAGATATTCTTATAATCTCTAAGAGGATAATGAGTCAGATTAGTATCAATAAATATTTCCTTCTCAAAATCAGGATTCTGCGCTTTGTCAATATATATCTTCATGGAACCTGATTCAAACTTCTCATAATGCTTCATGAAATCATACATTCCATTTTTAACTGAGTTAAATATATGCTGTTCCCTCTCACTTTGAGGATAAGAATCCCGCGCCAGGGCATTTTGCAGTCTGCGAAGCTGAGCATCTGCGTATCCGCCAAATGACTGAATTGCCCGCTTGGACAAGAACAACCGGGTATGTTCAATCAGGCTTTTTCCAATATCATTCAGATACAGATAATGTTCCCGATTTAATCCCAGCAGTTCTACTGTATTGGGATTGCAGTTTAGTAGCAAATTAATCATTTTATTGAAGGTATAAATTGTAGTATCTGTCTTGTCGTCCACATACTGTTCATATGAGGTAACGCCTATCAAATCAGATTTACGGTTAAGGGCAATCCCCCTGACGTCAATATCACTGTTTTCGTTGTTCGTTCCATAAGAATAACTCCCTGACAAACCAAGAAGGATAACGTGTTTTCCAAGATGTTCATCGTTTTTAATAAAATCGTATTCTGGTGCATCCAGTATTGTTGAAATGTTCATAGTATGTTTCCTTCCTGTCAAAGTGTAAAATGTAACTTGTAATCTTCCCTATCTATGTTTTTATAGCGGATTTCCATTAATACAACGTTCCAAAGTCTCATATATAATCTTTGGATCAAAGGGTTTCGCAATATGAGCATCCATCCCGCTTTCTCTTGCTTTTCTTACATCCTCGTCAAAGGCATTTGCAGTCATGGCTATAATCGGTATCGTCTTACATCCTGTTTTTTTCATTTTACGAATGCTGGACGCTGCAGTCAATCCATCCATCTCAGGCATCTGCACATCCATTAGGATAGCATCAAAGGTTCCCGGTTCTGCCTCCAGGAACACTTCCATAACTTCCAGACCATTGCCTGCCACAGTGACAGACATGCCTTCCTTCTCTAAGAGACGTCTGGCAACTTCCACATTTAAATAGTGATCTTCTGCCAGAAGAATATTCTTTCCCTTTAAATGATAAGTTTTTTCTCTATTAATCTGAATTTTGTTTTCTTTATGCATATAAATTTTTTCAAAAGTCGCAACAAGATTAGAACGAAACAGCGGTTTATCCATAAAATAGTCGACACCTGCTTCCCTTGCTTCTTCCTCAAAAGCTGCCCAATTATACGCCGTCATAAATATAATCGTCACATCCGGGCCAACAATCTTACGAATCTGCCTGCTGGTTTCTATTCCATCCAAATCCGGCATCTTCCAATCCACAAAGACTGTGTCATAATCATTTTTCTCCTTATGGTTCTTTCGAACCTTTTCGATGGCATCCATACCAGAATCTGCCCACTCTGCCTGCAGTCCCATATCCTCTAATATATGTTCTGTAGACTTGCAAACCAGAATATCATCATCTACAACCAACGCACGGAGTCTGGTCAGGTTCATAGACTCAACCAGGTTTAACCGTTCCTTTGTCTTTTCTGACACTTCCAGATACAACTCAATGGTAAATACAGACCCTACATTCTTAATACTGCGAACACGAATGGTTCCATCCATCATCTCCACCATACTCTTAGATATAGCAAGCCCCAGTCCGGTACCCTGTACAGTTGCTGTGTATCCATTCTGCTCTCTTGAGAAGGTCTCAAACAAATGCGGAAGAAATGATTCATCCATTCCCACACCGGTATCACTAATCGTGAATTTAATCTTTGCTCTGTTCCTGGTGCATTCCAACTGCTCTACTTCTAAAGTCACTTTTCCGCCTTTTGGTGTAAACTTTATGGCATTTCCCAGCACATTAATCAGAATCTGCTGTATCTTCGTCTCATCTCCCAAGTACGCTTTTTCTAAAAAGCTATTGATAATCACATCATAGTCTAATCCTTTTTTCGTAGCCTGAGGATAAATGATATTATTGATATTCAAAATTAATTTATCAAAATCAAAGGCACATTCATTTAATTCCATACGGCCGCTCTCGATACGGCTCATATCCAAAATATCATTAATAAGACTTAACAGATAACGTGCACTCATACCTATCTTGGCTATGGCATCCGCCATGATATCCGGTTTATCCACATCAGAAGCTGCCAAAGCAGACAGTCCTATGATGGCATTCATAGGTGTCCGTATCTCGTGACTCATCCTGGAGAGGAACTCCGATTTAGCCTTGCTTGCCTGTTCCGCTGCCTGTAAGGCATGTCCGAGGGCCACTTTTTGTTCCTGCTCTTCTATCATAATCTTTTGTACATCACTTCTGGAAAATAAGATTGTACGCTCCGTTCCATTTAAATACATAAAGGAAAATCTCTTAAACCGTGCCTGTCCGTTCAACTCCGTCATTCTTATTACAAAAGAATATATCGAATCCTTTTGCAGTTCCTCCTTAATATGGGACAACTGCATATGAAAGGTCGCAGTCTCTCTATCCTCCGGCACAACAAATTCTTCTATAATCCGCTCAAAAGTTTGCTCAAAATCAACGGGACCCTCTGCCGGAAGTCTCGTTCTCTCAGGAGACTTTATGTAGAGTGAATATTGTTTTTTCGTCACATCAATACATCCAATATAATCAAACTCCTGTTTTGCGATGGTTCCGATAATCTTCCGTGCCAGCATCTTTTCCTGAATATCCCGGGCGAACATAAATCCCACCAGGTCACCTGTTATGGGATTTTTCAGCATATCATAAGAAGTTTCAATCCACCCATCCACGCAGGAGTCCCAATGTTCCATAGAAAAATGCGTCTCACCGCGCTCATAAGCCGCACACATCGCTTCTCTTGTAAAATGTGCATCATACACAGCTCGTTCTTCTTTTAGCGGAATCGTATCTCCAATAGATACCAGTATCTCATCTACAGTCTGTGGTGTCATGGTCTCCAGCATATTAAGGTTGCTGCTGTTTTTCTTTTCCACCACATTGGTATTCATATTACAGTGAAAGAAGGCAAGACTCTGCTTTGCAAACGTAGAATAGTAAGTAAGTTCTTCTTCGTATTTCTGCTGAGCTTCCACCTGCTCGGTTATATCCTGACAACTGATGCAAAAATCCCAACCACCAGGGAACTCCTGTTTAGCAATAAATCGGATATTGATCCAGCGTATCTGGCTATCTTTCCGAATAATACGCAGACTTTCATCAAATTCTTCATACGGAATCATTCCGGCAATCACTTTTCGTACCTTTGCTTTTACTTTCTCAGCATCTTCCGGATATGCATTCTCCCAAATGCTATGGGCATAAATACTCAGCAATTCTTCCCTATTAAATCCCATTAACTCTGCCATATTATTATTCACATAATTCGCCCGTATATCCTGCAAATTGTCTGCATGCACCTGGCATATGAATACTCCTATATTCAGATTATCCAAAACTGTTTTCAATTTTCCTGCATCCCACATAAATTCCGCATTTATCATATTGCCCGTATCAGTTGTCACGTCTTATATCCTCCTATATTCAGCGCCATACTCTATGCTGCCATGCTTCGTGCCATACTAATACTGCCAGGCTTAGCGCTATACTATCTATATACTACCAGATTTAACTTTACTCTTTTTTTCTGATTTTATCAATATTGTACTTATGGGATTTCATATATATAGGATTTTGCAAACATACTTTACGATTTTCTTAATTTTAGTTTCTCACTTATTTCATCTTTATAAGAATAAATTCCATATTCCGCACGCCACGGATACTATAACAAATATGTTTGCCCACTTTTCTTTTTTGACTGTAAGTTTTATTATGACTGCCACAATGGCCAGTGCTGCTGTCAACCAGAAATAGATTTGCTGCACAACAAAGTTTGTTGGCTGTGCCGTCGCACCAATAAAACCAACCAACATTCCTAAGAATGCCAATCCATAAAAAGAAATGTTCTTTACTGTTGCATTTTTAGAAAACAAGCGCAACCCAATTCCAACAACTGCAATGAACAGTATTGCTACAAATAATACAAATAAATATCCTAATGCCATGATTACCCTCACTTTTTCACAATTATTAAAAGACCTTCGGCCTTTTCTACAACATGTTTGAATGCATCGTCCAGCACTGAATCGGAGTCATCTATGACAGTTCTGTTTTTGTGAAACAAGAAGTCCTGTCAAAATGAATGCAGCTCCAATGATAGAAGGCATCGTTAATTTTTCACCCAGAATCACCATAGATAAAATAACGGTAATCACCGGAGATAAATAAATATAAACACTGGTCTTTAACGCCCCTATCCATTTTGTAGATAAATTCCACACAAAGAATCCCATTGCACTTGCCCCAAATCCAAGGAACAGGAAATTCAATACAATCTCTGGTTCCCTTATGTATGCCATATCCCAAGATGCACCCTCCCACAGTGCTACAGGAATCAAAAACAAGATTCCATAAAAATAAATCCTCCTGGTCACTGCAATCATAGGATAATTCCATTCACTGATTTTCTTTGCCAATGCCGAATACATTCCCCATGAAATCATCGCAAGAAATGCAAGAAAATCTCCCAATGGATTCAGATGCAAACTTCTCTGCCCATTCATGCTGATTAGAATCACACCCACAATTGCTATCAAGAATCCAATGTAGAAATTCGATTGAGGTTTTTCATTTTTAAAGAAGATACTTACCATCACCGCCACAAAAAAAGGTGCACAGGTCACGATAATTCCTACATTTGATGCATAGGTAATCGTAAGCGCTGTATTCTCAAGCATAAAGTAAAGTACGATCCCGCTAAGTCCAGCTCCCGCAAATACCAGTTCCCGCTTTTTTTCCTTTATCTTAACATGGTGTGGGTATAACAAAAACAGTGCTATAAATGCAAGCACTGCTCTGGTCATCAATACTTCTACCGGTGAAAAATGCGCCAGTAAGACTTTCGTTGATACGAAAGTAGCTCCCCACATAATCTGAGTCCCACAGGCCATTATATGCCCCAGGACTTTTCTTTTATCGTTTGCCATTTTGTTTTGCGCCTTTCCTCCCGCGTTCTGTAATTGTAATTTTAGCATTCTTTTTGCTTTTTCTCAATGGGAAGATGAGCTGGGGATTGCGTAAATTTACCTTCGGAAATAATAGTGTAGAGTTCACCCACGATGCACTGATAAAATATCAGGCAATGACTTGTGGAATTAATATACATCTTTTGTGTACTCATATCAAGCCCATATTT
>JAQVHQ010000089.1 GCA_028696165.1 Lachnospiraceae bacterium
CGGACGCGAAGTCCAAGAAAGGAAGCCGATATACCATTGCTACCTACATTCTAACAGCTTAAGTAACAAGATGGATAATTCCTTACTGGTTGTAAGGGATATTAACCATAAATACATTGTAGTAGAATGGAGCCAGGAAAGCGATATTTAAAACCGCTTTCCTGGCTCCATTCTCATTTATTGATGCTAAAATTATGCCTTGTATATCACAATTACATTCAAGTACACCTTAGCATACTCGCTATCTGTTATCCGTCTGGCAATATCAGCCTTCAACTATCAGGTATTGACCATTCGGCAAAGCAAAAACTTCGCTGGCGTCTTCGATTTCCGAATCTGCCATGCCTTCCACATCCATTCCACTCTCATCTAAGTACTGTCTTACTTCTTTGATGGAATCTACTACCACTGCCATGCAGTCCTCTAGAAAGGCTTCGGCTTCGTCATAGTTTTCTGCAACTGGCTCATCGAACAGTTGTCCCTGCTTTTGTAAAAAGGTCATGATACATTCTTCGCTGTACTCGTTCATGTTGTTACCCCCTCCTAAGATTATTAAATATTTTTGTTAAATATGTTTTTATTCAAATATACCTTGGTGTACTTGAAAGAAATCATTTTCTTTTGATATAATCTTTCTTAAGACATCCTGTACACGTCTGGTATGATATTTACACTGGCTCTTAACGTAAGGATGCGCTGTTTCCATTGCATACCCATAAGCAACTTCTTCTAACATCTCAAGGTCATTATACTGATCACCAAATGCAATTGTATTTTCTGGTTTTATGTTAAACTGTTCCATGATTTTTATCAAGGCCATTCCCTTATTAACCCCTTTAGGCATCATGTCCAGCCATTCATTTCCAGAAGTCACCACATTGGCACGTTCTCCAAATCTTTCCTTCCAGTAAGACATGGACTCCTCAATCCCGGCTGCCTCGTAAACAGAAATCTTCATATACGCTTCCTGAACAGCCATAATATCTTCTACCACTGTAACATTATTCTTTACAATATTGGTCATGCGGTGCTCGTATGCTGCCTGTTTTGGCTGCAGATAAGAAGTGTGTTCTCCGGACAAAAGTACCTCGGCAGTATCTTTCTCCATAATTGCATGCAGCATCTCCTGCCCCAAAGCTCGATCCATTATGGATTTATGTATTACCTTATCATGATAAAATACAATGGACCCATTCTCACATATGTAGACAATATCATCTTTCACCGGACCAAACAGCCGCGCCATGTTGTCATACTGTCTGCCGCTTGCTGCTACAAATAATATATTCTGTTTTTGAAGCTGGCGAATGTATTCAAAAACTTCCGGTTCCAGCGACTGGCTGCCATTTAATAACAAGGTTCCGTCTAAATCACTGGCTACTAACTGTATCATAACAAAACTCCTCTTCTTTGTATCTTCCTTATTCTTCTATCAGTATACCTTGCTCTGTATTATGTGGCAAGATGTTTTCTCTATATTAATATTCTTTTCTTTTTATTTTCTTTCTTAACTTTTCTATTATTTGTATATTTATTGTGATATTTACTTAATTCTCTTCCTTTTTAGGTGAAAAAGTATTACAATATGCATAAGATGCGATTTAATGAAAGGAGATTACTTGTATGGCTAAAACAGGAAAATTACTGCTGGGCGCTGCTATGGTAGGTGCTGCTGTTGCAGGCGGAATCAGTTATTTAAAGAAAAAAGAAGGTCAATCAACCGATGAGCTGGAGGGATTCAAAGAAGAGATTCCAGAAGATGCTTTTGAAGAAAGTACCACGGCTGCATCATCCTCTTCTTCCACCGATGAGTATAAAGCAATTGCACGGGAGACTTTTGAAGATGTGAAAGATATCGTAGTTGATACCGCAAAAAGCATGAAGAAAGTTGCTTTGGATACTGTAGGAAAAGTAAAAGATTTAAAAGAGACATCAGAAGCTGAGAATAACGATATTCTCGATAAAGTAGAAGCTGAATTCAAAGAAGCTGAAGAGACATTAAAATCAGAAATCAATAATACATCTTTTGAAGCTAAAAAAGAAGCTGCTGACGACGATGTTGAATCCGAACCAGAAGCTGAACCTAATGAAACAAAATCAGCAGCTGAAGATATTGAAATCGAATCAACTGCAACTGATAGTCCAACAGTGGATGACATTACTGGTGACATTGATTCTAAAGAATTACAATGATTACGTTTCAAAAAAAGAAAAGGACCTCTCGCAAATCGAGAAGCCCTTTTCTTTATCATATATAACAAAAAATAAAAGAGAGCATATTTAATATCCTGTTATTTATGCAAAAAAACAGGATAACCTTTCAGTCACCCTGTTCGAACCGTTATTTAACGGGCAACCGGCTGACATATCGCACCATAATGTACGAGTTAGTCCCATAGCTTTGCGAGGCTGCCTTTCGGCAACTGTGCCAATATAATAGGATATGATTAATTGTGAACATAGGCTGGATATTCCTATGAACAAATTCATTATAGCATTTCGTTTTTTTATGTGCAAGTATTTTTTTCATTTCCTACAATTTTGTTACATTTTTATTCTGTACTTCTTTTTCACAATTTGTTTTCAATTACCTCTCCTAACATTTTCATCGCTGCAGGTATATCCGCCTCCCGCAAAGTAGCATATCCTATCAGCAATACCGTTTCCTGGTTCTGCTGACTTTTTCTTATATAATAATTACTTAGTCCATAGACTAGTATCTTATGCTTTCCCGCTCGTTCCACTATCTCCTGTTCTTTTCCTGCGCCAGGAAGGTGAAGTACCATATGTACACCTGCATCTTCTCCTGTTATCACATAGGGAAATTGCCATTTTTTCATGCAGGAAAGCATCAAGTCACGTTTTGTACGATAACGGTTTCTCATACGATTCAGATGACGTTCATACGTTCCATTTTCAATAAATTCCTGCATAATTCGCTGGTCTACTTTTGATATGGTTACAGAAAATGCTTTTTTCACATCATCCCATTTCTCTTTTAGACTTTTGGGCAGTACCATATAACTAAAACGTATGGCTGGTGCAATAGACTTGGAAAAAGTTCCAAGATAAATAACTTTGTCCTTGCGGTCTAATCCCTGAAGCGCTGGTATCGGCTTTCCCTTATATCGAAATTCACTATCATAATCATCTTCGATGATGTAACGATTCTCACTCTTTGCCGCCCAGTTAAGCAGCTGCAGTCTCCTCTTGACCGGCATCACATACCCCATTGGAAACTGATGAGAAGGCATTACATAAGCTACACTGGCTTCACTTTGTTCCAGTTCATCCACCTGCATTCCCATAGTATCCATAGAAATGCCTTTTACCGAGAATCCCAGACATTGAAATGTCTCGTAGGCACTTTTATACGTCGGATTCTCCATTGCAACAACCGTATTATGTTTTAGAATAACATGAAGAAGCATCAGCAGATAATCATTCCCCGCACCGATTATAATCTGGTTTGGACTGCATAAAACACCTCTGGAACGATATATATACTGTGTAATCGCATCACGGACTCCCCATTCTCCTGCGGAATCGCCCAACTGAAACAAACTGGATTCTTCCCAATCCAGTATCTTCTTAGAGATTTTTCTCCACTGATTTACCGGAAAGCCGTCTTCATCAATACCATTTAACGCAAAATCATAAAGAATACTTTCCCGTGATTCCTCTGGCTTTGATAAGCTCCCATCATCCTGCTCCTGCACTTCTTCGAACAATTCCAGATTACTGACATAATATCCTTTACATGGAATCGATTCCAAATACCCTTCTGCCAACAGCTGTTCATAGGCTAAATTCACTGTACTTCTGCTGACCTGTAAGTAGCGGCTCAGCACACGCGTTGAAGGGAGACGCTCTCCCGGCCTCATGCGGCCTTTGAGCATCTCCCCTTTTATATGGTCATATATTTGTTCATATAATGGTTTTTTTGATTTTGCATCTAAAGCAATGGTCAACTCATACATGAATCTTCTCCTGTACTAATCAGCTTTTGGTAAACGGAAAGAACTCTTAAGAGATACAATTCTGTTAAATACCAGATGACTGGCAGAAGAATCTTTTGCATCAATACAGAAAAATCCATTTCTGACAAACTGATAACTGTCATAAGCTTTTGCATCTGCAAAGCTTGGCTCTACTACACAATCTTTTAATATAGTCAATGAATTCGGATTCAGGTTTAATGTACCATCTTCGTTGTACACACCCTTCTCTTCATCAATGATGTTCTCATACAGACGAACTTCTGCTTTCACAGCCTGTGGTACCGGAACCCAGTGAATGGTTCCCTTTACTTTACGTCCGGTAAATCCAGTGCCTGCTTTTGTCTCAGGATCGTAAGTACAGTGTACTTCTGTAATCTTACCATTCTCATCTTTTACAAAGCTTTCGCATTTTACAAAATATGCATGCATGAGACGAACTTCATTGCCCGGGAACAGGCGGAAGTATTTTCTAGGCGGTTCTTCCATAAAGTCATCTCTCTCGATATAGAGTTCTCTACCAAATGGAACTTTACGATAACCTAACTCTTCGTTTTCCAGATTATTTGCCACATCAAGCATCTCATATTCGCCTTCTGGATAGTTATCGATAACCAGCTTAATCGGATCTAATACTGCCATCATACGGGAACGTTTCATCTTTAAGTCTTCGCGAATACAATACTCTAACATAGCATAATCCACGGAACTGTCTGCCTTGGATACTCCACAGAGTTCTACAAACTTCTGAATGGCTTCCGGAGTAAAACCTCTTCTTCTCAGTGCAGCAATGGAAACCAGACGCGGGTCATCCCATCCGTCTACGATTCCTTCTTCTACTAATTTCTTGATATATCTCTTTCCGGTAACTACATTCGTCAGATATAATTTGGCAAACTCAATCTGCTTTGGCGGCTTATCATACTCTAATTCTCTTACAACCCAGTCATAAAGTGGTCTGTGGTCTTCAAATTCCAGCGTACAGATAGAGTGTGTAACACCTTCAATAGCATCTTCAATAGGATGAGCAAAGTCATACATAGGATAGATACACCATTTGTCCCCAGTGTTGTGATGATGCATATGAGCCACTCTGTAAATAACTGGATCTCTCATGTTCATATTCGGAGAAGCCATGTCGATTTTAGCGCGGAGAACTTTGGTACCATCCTCAAATTCACCGTTCTTCATCGCCTCGAACAAAGAAAGATTCTCTTCGATAGAACGTTCACGGTAAGGGCTGTCCTTGCCTGGTTCTGTTAAAGTTCCGCGGTACTCTCTCATCTGCTGTGCATCAAGATCACATACAAACGCTTTTCCCTTTTTAATCAATTTAACTGCTGCTTCATACATCTGATCAAAGTAGTTGGATGCAAAGTAAAGATGCTCTTTCCAGTCAGCACCTAACCACTCCACATCGGCCTTGATTGACTCTACGAATTCGGTCTTTTCTTTGGTCGGGTTGGTATCATCAAAGCGAAGATGAAACTCTCCATTATACTCCTGTGCCAGTCCATAATTTAATAAGATGGATTTGGCATGTCCTATATGCAAATAACCGTTTGGTTCCGGTGGAAAACGTGTGCAGATAGTGTCATATTTACCTTCTGCCAGGTCCTTATCTATAATCTGTTCTATAAAATTCTTACTTATGGTTTCTTTTTCCATAATGAGCCTCCTCGTAAAAATACTGTGTCATCAATCATAACACATTTATTCTTTTTTCTCAAGAAAAAAGACATCATGATAAATCATGATGTCCTCGAAGCTACTGATGGGAGTCGAACCCATGACCTCCTCACTACCAATGAGGTGCGCTACCACCTGTGCCACAGCAGCATAGCTATCCGCTACAAGTAATGATTCTAACAAAAGTTGTATCTTTTGTCAAGAAAAAAGCGACATCTTTTTCATGTTTTTTGAGGTTTGAGTTTTGTTCGAATTCTCTGCAGGGCATTATCAATGGATTTACCACTCTTTCCCATGATTGCGGCAATTTCCAGATAATCTTTTCCCTTTACATAATACTCTAACACTTCAAATTCAAACATACTCAATTTTGAACGTATTTCCTCTTTCAAATTCTGAACATTTTCCTGATCTATCACTATATTCTCCGGGTCTTCTCCATAAACCTGGCTGACACCATCCCACTCCTGGGTACTCATGGACACATACGTATTAAGCGGCTGATGTTTCATTCGATTGGAATTATTTACTGCATTATACATCTGCCGCTCTATACACAAATTTGCAAACGTGAAGAAAGAGGCATCCTTATCCTGTTTAAAATCACGAATAGCTTTAAACAGGCCTATCATGCCTTCCTGTATCAAATCGTCGGTGTCTCCGCCAATTAAGAACATGGCTCTTGCTTTTCCCCTAACCAGATTTTTATATTTTTCCATAATGTACTCCATCATACCATCAGAATCTTCTTGATGGCCATGGAGCATCTGTATTAATTCTTCATCTGTTAACTCTTCGTATGGTCTCATATAGTTCCTCAATTTCAGAAAAAATCTGTCTATCCACGCTGTCTGACGATTTCATATGCCAGAATGCCTGCTGCAACTGATGCATTCAAAGAATCAATATCACCTTTCATTGGAATAGATGCAACAAAGTCACACTTTTCCTTTACCAGATGGCTGACACCTTCTCCCTCACTGCCAATTACCAGACCGATTGGTCCTTTTAAATCCAGGTCATACATAGTAGTTCCGCCCATGTCTGCACATACAAACCAGATGCCTTCTTTTTTCAGCTGTTCAATAGTAGCTGACAGATTCGTCACCTTAGCTACCGGTGTGTAATTCAGGGCACCTGCTGATGTTCTTGCAACTGTTGCAGTAAGACCGACTGCTCTTCTCTTTGGAATAATCACGCCGTGTGCTCCGGCCTGATTCGCCGTACGGATGATTGCGCCCAGATTATGAGGATCCTCAATGTTATCCAGCAGGATAAGAAATGGTGCTTCGCCCTTTTTCTTTGCATTTTCCAGTATATCATCCACTGATGCATAGTCATAAGATGCTGCCATAGCGATAACACCCTGATGCTTTCCGGTTTCTGATATCTGGTCTAAACGGGTCTTCTCCACAAAATTGATGATGGTATCTCCTTTTCTTGCTTCTCTTATAATAGAGCGAACAGGTCCATCCTGACAGCCGTCTAATACATATAACTTATCTACACATTTTCCGGAACGAAATGCTTCTAATACCGCATTTCTGCCTTCGATTTTATTTTCGTTGATTTCTTTATGCTCATTCTGGTCTGCTTTTATATTCTTTTCTTTTTCCATGTTTCTTCTCCATTCCACTGCTTATGACAGTTATAACAGGCAGGTCTTATCTACCGATTATGGTTATCGTTCCTCTGATCTTTGATAGAATCTAATCCTATGCGAATCAAATCTATCATTCGTTTATTCTGTCTTGAAAGGTACAGATACCCCATAACAGCTTCAAATCCGGTTGCCCTGCGATAATCCATCACACTGGCATTTTTCGCCACCGTAAAGGATTTCGCATTACGCCCCCGCTTGTATACAGCAAGTTCCTCCTCCGTAAGAACAGGTTCTAACACCTCCATCATCGATGACTGTGCATGAGCCTTTACCATGGATGCTGCTTCCCTGTGAAGTTTATTCACCTGCTTGTTGCCCTGTTTGACCAGTATCGTGCGAATCATTAATTCATAAATACCATCACCAATATAAGCCAGCGTCAGGGGAGAATAGGTTCTGAGATCAGGTTCTTCCAGAGAAAAAACCTCATCCAGATAATTTAGATTCTCTTCCATTTTACTCCTTCTCTAGTATCCTTTAATTCGATGCCCATAGCAAGAAGTGTATCTCTGATTTCATCTGCTTTTGCGAAATCACGGTTTTTACGTGCCATCTGACGTGCTTCTATGAGACTCTCTACTTCTTCATCCAGATTCTCTGTCTTCTTATTGACAATCAGCCCAAGGATATCAGACAGATTTACAATTGTATCTAAGAGTTTCTGTACAAACTCTTTAGAACTGTCCGCATTGGTATTGGTATTTGCATATTTTACCAGTTCAAAAATAACTGAAATTGCATCTGCGGTATTGAAATCATCTTCCATAGCTTCCTGATATTTTGCAACAAATGCGTCGACTTCATTCTGAGATTTTTTCTCATCTTCTGTCATGTTTTCTACCGTGGTACCAGCAAGGATATCTTTTAAACTATCCACAGCGGTACAGATACGTTCTAATGAAGATTTTGCTGATTCCATCAGTACATCGCTGAAATTCAATGGACTTCTATAGTGAGCGCTTAACATAAACAAACGCAGTACCTGCAGGTCGTATTTGGCAGCAATATCACGTACCGTGAAGAAATTGCCAAGAGATTTCGACATCTTCTTATTATCAATATTTAAAAAAGCATTGTGCAGCCAGTATCTGGCAAAGATTTTACCATTGCAGCATTCACTCTGGGCAATCTCATTTTCATGGTGCGGGAATACAAGATCTTCTCCACCTGCATGAATATCGATTTCTTCTCCCAGATATTTTTTAGACATAACAGAACACTCAATATGCCATCCCGGACGTCCATCGCCCCATGGAGATGGCCAGGATGGTTCTCCTTCTTTCTTTGGTTTCCACAATACAAAGTCTAGTGGATCTTCTTTCTGTTCTTCTCCGGTAACCTTCAAAGAACGGTTTCCGGAACGTAAATCATCCAGGTTTTTATGTGACAGTTTTCCATATTCATCGAACTTTCTGGTACGGAAGTATACAGTACCATTTACATGATATGCATAGCCCTTTTCTTCCAGTGTAGAAATCATGGCAATCATTCCATCAATTTCCTGTGTTGCCAATGGATGGGTAGTCGCCGGCTTTACGTTCATATCTGCCATATCTTTCTTGCACTCTGCGATATAGCGGGTCGAGATTTCATCAGCACTTACGCCTTCTTCATTGGCTTTCGCAATGATTTTATCATCTACGTCGGTGAAATTAGATACATAATTTACTTCATAGCCTTTATATTCCATATAACGGCGAACAGTATCAAAGACTATCATAGGTCTTGCATTACCTATATGAATCAGATTGTATACAGTAGGACCGCATACATACATCTTTACTTTGCCCTCTTCCAGAGGAATGAATTCTTCTTTTTGTTTCGTTAATGTATTATAAACTTTCATAGTTTTCTCCTCTTACTCGTCTTCTTGATTGCATTTTCTGCATTCTTTTTTACGGCATTCCCTTAATTCGCCCTCTAACTCGATGACACGGTTACACAGAGCGGAATTTTCATGCTGCAATGTATGAATATCGTCCAGTACAGGATCCGGTAAATGTCCCTGATCCATATCGGTTCTTGGAATTCGCACACAGTTTTTCTTTACGATTCTTCCCGGAACACCTACCACAGTACAGTTTGGCGGAACTTCTTCTAATACTACAGAACCTGCACCAATTTTAGAGTTTTCACCTACAGTAAATGATCCCAATAGTTTTGCCCCGGCGCTGACCATAACATTGTCACACAAGGTCGGATGACGTTTCCCGGTTTCCTTACCGGTACCACCAAGTGTAACACCCTGATACAGGGTTACGTTATCTCCAATAATTGTGGTTTCACCAATGACTACACCTGTTCCATGGTCTATAAAGAGGCCTCTTCCTATCTGAGCTCCTGGATGTATCTCGATTCCGGTTTTTCTGGTTGCCTTCTGTGAGATTCGACGGGCACGAAAATAGTGTCCTTTTTCATAGAGCTTATGTGCTTTTCGATAGCTCCGCAATGCCCAGAAGTATGGATACAGCATAACTTCCCAGTGGCTTTTTATGGCGGGGTCTCGTTCTTTTATGATTAGGAATTCTTTTTTCATATCTCCGATTAGTCCCATTTTTTTGCTCCTTTTACTGCCTTGGTGGCTCTTTTTTCCTAATGTATAGTCTATGAGAAATGTGGGGGTTTGTCAAGAGCGAAACTTTTGGATGAGTCCAGCTAATAAATGTAAATAGATAAATGAAAAATATTTGGATTTATTTTTGACTGAAAAAAGGGCGCACTTACCCCTTGGTGAAAATATCATTTTTTATAAGATATTAATTCGTTGTTATT
>JAQVHQ010000031.1 GCA_028696165.1 Lachnospiraceae bacterium
GATACAATACCTGCACTTTTGAAATCGAAGCTGCAAGCTGCATAACCTGCTGAACATTGACAACTGAATAACTGCCAGATATTGAATTTTCAAGGTGCATAGCTAAAATCTATGTGCGAAGTTTGAGATAATAACTTATTCCCATTGGTAGAAGCACTTCGCAGTAATCAATATGAGAATGTGGATGAGATGATGGAAAAAGTTACAGCAAGTTATGAGACTGTGATGCAGGCATTAGAAGAATAATAAAAAAACACAATGATGTGAATCAATATAAAAGCTGTTTTCGAATCTGACGCAGATAAAGTCACATTCGGGACAGCTTTTATCTTGGAAGAAGGAGAAAAAACGTGAAAATAACATATATCGAACATAGTAGTTTCCTCATAGAATTGGAAAATTGCTATTTACTATTTGATTATTATCAGGGTAAAATGCCAGTGATGAATCATGAGAAGCGAATATACGCTTTTGCCAGTCATGTACATCATGACCATTTTTCATTCGATTTATTTGAACAGCTGAAAGAATATAAGAATGTCAAATATATATTATCCAGAGATATACGCAGAAAGTTCAATCAGCGTTTCTTTGAAAAACAGGGTGTGGATTCTGCATTATATGAAAAAATCGTATTCCTGAATGCTCACGAAAGTTATGTGGATAACCAGGTAGCAGTAGAAACACTCATGTCAACAGATGAGGGAGTTGCTTTTTTAATAGAAGCAGAAGGTCATACCATCTATCATGCCGGCGACCTGAACTGGTGGAGCTGGGACGGGGAAAATGACAAGGATGCGGCCAGACGAGAAAAGATATATAAAGCGGAGATAACTCATTTGGCAGACAAGCATTTTGAAGTGGCATTTTTACCACTGGATCCAAGACAGGAAGAGCGATTTTTCTGGGGATTTGACTGGTTTATGCAGCACGTAGATGTAGATACGGTATATCCAATGCACATGTGGGAAGATTACTCCGTAATTGAGAAACTAAGAGCTATGCCGGAATCAATTACATATCGAAAGAAAATACAGTCAGTGGGAAGCACAGATGTCAAAATGTAAGAATGCAGATAAGATGAAAAAGGAAGTATAGAGAAATGTTTGGAGAATGTCATGCGCATATATTTATGAATGGATATAATTATAGAAAGGCCGTAGAGACGCACAAAGATAAAGTGAATGAGAGGATTATCGGTGAACATCTTGCGGCTTATGAAAAGGAAGGGATAACTTTTCTAAGGGATGGAGGAGATGCACTGGGAGTATCGGATGCCTGTCGTCATTTGGCTAAAGATTACGGGATAGATTATCGAACTCCTATCTATGCGATTCACAAGACAGGATATTATGGTGGGATTGTCGGGCGCGGATTTCATACGCGCAGCGAGTATGAAGAACTGGTAGCCAATGTCAAGGCCCGTGGCGGTGATTTTATAAAAATCATGGTGTCCGGCATAGTGGATTTTTCAAAGAAAAGGGCTGTTTCAGGGGATACCCTTCCAGAGCATACCATAGAGACTATGATAGAAATTGCACACAAACAGGGAATGTCTGTGATGGTACATGCTAATGGAGAGATTGCTGTAAAGGCGGCTGCAAAGGCAAAGGCTGATACAATTGAGCATGGTCGGTTTATTACAAAGGAATGTCTGGAGATAATGGCAGAGAATAAAGTGGTATGGGTTCCGACACTGGTAACAGTGAAAAACTTAAAGGGATGCGGACGTTTTCCGGATGATGCAGTTGAAAGTATCTATAGTGAGGCTGTTGAAGATATAAAGACTGCTTATGCGTGTGGAGTTCAGATGGCAATCGGCAGTGATGCAGGAGCATACCAGGTGTATCATGGAACAGCCACGGTACAGGAATACGGCTGTTTTCAGGAAATCTTGGGAGCTGGAGATTGGTTAGATGCTTATTTAGAAAAAGGAGAGACAAGAATACAGCAGATGTGCTAAAATAATTAGAAATAAGTATAGTAGAGATAAAAGGAGCAGCAATGAATTACAAGATACCAATTGAAACTTCGGCCCGTCACATCCATGTGTCACAGAAAGATTTTGAATTATTATTTGGAAAAGGTGCTCAGCTGACATTTCAGAAGGAACTTAGTCAGCCAGGACAATACCTGGCAAAAGAGCGTATTACTGTCCAGGGTCCGAAAGGCCATTTTGAAAATATGGCAATCCTTGGTCCATTCCGTCCGGAAACTCAAGTGGAGATATCGGTTACGGACGCCAGAAAGATGGGGGTACCCTGCGAGATTCGTCAGTCAGGGGATATTGAGAATACGCCGGGATGTGTCCTTATAGGTCCCACAAGCTCGATTACCATTCCAAGAGGAGTGATTGTGGCGAAACGCCATATCCATATGACTCCAAGACAGGCGATTAAGATGCATGTGAAGGATAATGATGTGGTGTTTGTTATTACCAAAAGTTACGAACGAGCTTTGATTTATGGGGATGTAGTTGTTCGCGTAAGCAAAAACTTCAGTCTCGCTATGCATGTGGATACCGATGAATCCAATGCATTTGCAAATCAGGAAGAACCTTATGGGATTATAATCAAACTTCATGAAGACGCTTCTTATGATGTACATACCTGGATGGAAGAACTTCTGGAAGGAATAAACCGATAGAAAACTGTAAAATGGGTGCAGAAGAGGACTATATGTGTTTTTGATTGCAACATTTAGTATATATGGTGTATACTATAGTGGATTATAAATGAAATGAGGAAGACAGATGGCAAGACAGATGAAAAAATCCATCTCAGACGGTGTCAAAAAAGTTCGAAAGACTTTTGATTACTATGATTATAATTTAGTAGCAGTTGTAGTACTGCTCACCTGTTTTGGATTAGTTATGCTGTATAGTACTTCTGCGTATACTGCTGAATTAAAATTTAATGATGACATGCACTATTTTGGCAGGCAGGCGATTATCAGTTTTGTGTGCATTCTGGGAATGTTAGCCATATCCCAGATGAACTATCATATCTTAAAACCTTTAGCACCGGTTTTATATGTAGCTGCAGCTGTTACGATGATTTTGGTCCAGACTCCCCTGGGAGTCACTGTAAATGGTGCAAAGAGATGGCTGAATCTGGGAATTCAATTTCAGCCTTCTGAGATTGCTAAAGTTGCAGTTATTGTCTGTATTCCCTGCATGATTGTAAAGATGGGCAGAGAAATCGGCAGACTAAGCGGATTTGTGAAGTTGTTTTTTGCAGGAGCACTACTGGCATTTATGGCCTACCGGTTTACTGATAATTTAAGTACTGGTCTGATCATTGGCGGTATCACAGTGGCATTAATCTATGTGGCACATCCTAAAAGTACACCTTTTTATGTGGCTGCGGTAATTTTGATAATTGTCGCAATTGCAGGAGTTTACTATTTAAATCAGCTGGTAGATTCCAGCGATAGTTTCCGTATACAGCGTATTTTAGTATGGTTAAAACCGGAAGAGTACTCAGGAACGAATGGATATCAGATCCTTCAGGCACTTTATGCTATCGGTTCGGGAGGATTCTTTGGAAAAGGTCTTGGAAACAGTGCACAGAAATTAGGTGCAGTTCCGGAGGCACAAAATGATATGATCTTTTCTATTATATGTGAGGAACTGGGAATCTTCGGTGCAGCAATTGTATTGATTTTATTTGCATATTTATTATATCGACTATTTTTTATAGCACAGAATGCACCTGATTTATTTGGCTCATTGATGGTCAGTGGGATTTTTATTCATATTTCACTTCAGGTTATCTTAAATATCTGTGTAGTGCTTAATGTTATTCCAACAACGGGAATTACACTTCCTTTTGTAAGTTATGGAGGAACTTCCATTATGTTCCTTATGGCAGAGATGGCAATTGCCTTAAGTGTATCCAGACAAATTCGCTTCAAAGAAGTGGAGAGAAGAACCCGACAGGCTTCTGAAAGTTTTTATTGACAAATAGGTGTATAACATATATACTTTGATTGTCAAAGTATTATCTTAACAAAGAAAAAAGAGAATCCAAAGGAGATTGATTATGTTAGAAAAGATGAAATCTATTATTGCAGAGCAGTTAAATTGTGATGAGAGCGAAGTAACCGAAACTACTTCTTTTAAAGATGATTTAGGAGCTGATTCTTTAGATTTATTTGAATTAGTTATGGCATTAGAAGAAGAGTACTCTGTTGAGATTCCAGCTGAAGAGTTAACTGAGTTAACAACAGTTGGTGCTGTAATGGATTACTTGAAAAATAAAGGTGTGGAAGCGTAAGCCACACCTTCATTTCTGCCATAGCATACATAAAAACTGCTAATGGCAGATTTTTTTTAGCAGCTGAATACTTTGAACTACAAAATATTTGAAACACTAGCTAATTATTGGAGGAAATATAGTGAATAAGATTGCATTTATTTTTCCTGGCCAGGGCGCACAATATGTGGGCATGGGACAGGATTTTTATGAAAATATAGAAGTTTCTAAAAAAGTTATGGATTTGGCAAGTAAGGTGACGGGCCTTAATCTTCCGGAAATATGTTTCACTGAAAATGAAGAAATCAATGTTACAGAATATACACAGATAGCTATGCTTACAGTAGAAACTATGATTCTGGCAGCTTTAGAAGAAAAGGGAATTACTTCCTGCGTCAATGCAGGATTAAGCCTGGGTGAGTATGGAGCTTTGGCTGCATCAAAGGTTATTTCTTTAGAAGATGCTTTTGCACTGGTTCGCAAGCGTGGTATCTATATGCAAAAGGCAGTACCTACCGGTGGAGCTATGTCTGCAGTGTTAGGTATGGAGGCAGATAAAATCGAAGAAATCTGCAGCCAGACAGAAGGTATTGTGTCTGTTGCAAACTACAACTGTCCGGGACAGATTGTTATTACCGGTGAAGAGTCTGCAGTAAAGAAGGCGGAAGAAGCCTTAAAAGAAGCTGGGGCAAAGAGAGTGGTGCCGCTTAAAGTCAGCGGACCATTTCATTCAAAGATGCTGGTGGGCGCAGGTGAGCAATTAAGAGAAGCTTTGCAGGAAGTTGAGATTGCAGACTTTAGTGTTCCTTATTTATCGAATGTGACAGCAGAGTATATCACAGATAAGACACAGGTAAAAGATCTTTTGGTTCAGCAGGTTTCGTCTTCTGTACGCTGGCAGCAGTGTGTGGAAAAGATGATTGAAGAAGGGGTAGATACTTTTATTGAAATCGGACCTGGGAAAACATTAAGTGGATTTATGAGAAAAATCAATCGTCAGGTAAAAACCATGAATATTGATAAGTTAGTAGATTTAGATAAGGTTTTGGAACAGTTAAGTCAGGAAGCTTAAAGTTAGCTACATTATTGGAGGAAGTTATGTTAGAAAATAAGATTGCATTAGTAACCGGTGCCAGCCGTGGAATTGGCAGACAGATTGCCCTTACACTGGCGGTAAATAAGGCTATGGTTATTGTGAATTATAATGGTTCAAAAGAACGTGCCCAGGAAGTGGCAGATACCATCGAGGCTGCGGGCGGAAAAGCAGCACTTTATCAGTGCAATGTATCAGATTATGACGCATGTCAGACCATGATGAAAGACATTGTAAAAGAATATGGAAGATTAGACATTCTGGTAAATAATGCCGGAATCACTAAAGATAATTTAATCATGAAGATGAGTGAAGAGGATTTTGATGCCGTGTTAAATATTAATCTGAAAGGAACATTTAACACGATTAAACATATTTCAAGACAGATGTTAAAACAGCGTGCCGGTAAGATTATCAATATTACATCGGTATCCGGTATCTTAGGAAATGCCGGACAGGCTAATTATGCAGCTTCAAAGGCTGGTGTGATTGGATTGACAAAAACTATGGCAAGAGAACTTTGCAGCAGAGGTATTACCGTAAATGCAGTAGCACCTGGATTCGTAGATACAGAGATGACGAAAGTACTTTCTGATGACATCAAAGAAGCCGCATGCAAACAGATTCCGTTGGGACGGTTTGGACAGCCGGAAGATATCGCTGAAATGGTTGCTTTTCTTGCGTCAGACAAAGCAAATTATATAACCGGACAGATTATCAGCGTAGATGGCGGTATGAACATTTAACTTTATCAGGTATGAAAAATTAAATACAAAGATAACACAGAGCAAAGTGTATGAAAACAATAAGAAGTGTATATAGGAGGAAAATATGCAGAAAGAAATCAAACGTGTCGTAGTCACCGGAATGGGAGCCATTACTCCCTTAGGATTAAATGTAGAAGATTTCTGGAAGGGAATCAAAAACAGTGAAATTGGTTTTGGACCAATTACCTATTTTGATACTACAGATTATAAGGCTAAACTTGCAGCAGAAGTAAAAGGCTTTGTTGGAAAAGAATATATGGATTTTAAGTCAGCAAAGAGAATGGAACTTTTCTGTCAGTATGCAGTTGCAGCATCAAAGGAAGCAATCGCAGATGCCGGTATTGAAATAGAAAAAGAAGATGCATTCCGTGTGGGAGTTTCCATTGGAAATGGTGTGGGAAGTTTACAGGCTATGCAGAGAGAATATAAAAAATTACTTGATAAAGGTCCTGGAAGAGTGAATCCGCTCTTAGTGCCAATGATGATTACGAATATGGCAGCAGGTAATGTATCTATTCAGTTTGGTTTAAAAGGAAAGAACATCAATGTAGTAACAGCCTGTGCAACAGGAACCAACAGTATCGGTGAAGCATACCGTACCATTCAGTTTGGCGATGCAGATATTATGCTGGCTGGCGGAACGGAGGCTTCGATTGCAGAAGTAGGTGTGGCTGGATTCGCAGCACTCACAGCCCTGTCAACTTCAGAAGATCCAAAGAGATGTTCGATTCCTTTCGATAAAGAACGTGACGGTTTTGTCATGGGAGAAGGTGCCGGCGTTGTAGTATTAGAAGAATTGGAACATGCAAAAGCCCGAGGCGCTCATATCCTGGCAGAAGTTGTCGGCTATGGTGCTACAGGAGATGCTTACCATATCACCTCACCGGCAGAAGATGGTTCAGGAGCAGCAAGAGCAATGGAGAATGCAATTAATGAAGCAGGTATTGCACCATCAGATGTGGATTACATCAATGCTCACGGAACCAGCACACATCATAACGATGCATTTGAGACACTGGCTATTAAGAAAGTGTTTGGAGATTATGCCAAAGAAGTGAAGATTAATTCAACAAAGTCTATGATTGGTCATCTCTTAGGTGCTGCAGGTGCAGTAGAATTTATCACCTGTGTAAAATCAATACAGGAAGGTTTTGTTCATGAAACAGTAGGATATCAGGTGCCGGATGAAGAGTGTGATTTGGATTACACCGTTGGCGCACCGGTTCAGATGGACGTAAACTATGCACTGAGCAACTCACTGGGATTTGGCGGACACAATGCTACAATCTTAGTGAAAAAGTATGAAGCCTAAGGCAAGATGGAGGAAATTATGGAATTCGATAAATTAATTGAGTTGATATCAGCAGTAAGTAAATCAAACCTGACACAGTTTCAGTTAGATCAGGAAGGCTGCAAGATTTCAATGAAAACAGATAAAGCAGTAAAAGTAGTTGCAGCTCAGACAGGCACTGCTATGGCAGCAGCTCCTGTAATAGCGGCGGCTCCAAGTATGGCAGTACAGGCAGAGACAGAAGAAGAGACTATTAGTGGTAATGTGATTCACTCTCCATTGGTTGGTACCTTTTATAATTCTCCTTCACCGGATGCTCCGGCATTTGTAAGCGTTGGCGATACTGTAAGCAAGGGACAGACTCTGGGTATTGTGGAAGCTATGAAACTCATGAATGAGATTGAGAGCGAGTTTGACGGTGTAGTTGAAAAGATTCTTGTAGATAATGAGTCTGTAGTAGAATATGGACAGCCTTTATTTATCATTAAATAATAGAAAGAAGGATAATTATGAAACTTTCGACAAAAGAAATTATGGAAATCATTCCTCATAGACAGCCATTTTTATTAATTGACACTATTGAAGAATTAGAACCGGGTGTACGTGCTGTTGGCAGGAAATGTGTCAGCTATAATGAACCATTTTTTGCCGGACATTTTCCGCAGGAACCGGTTATGCCAGGAGTGCTTATTGTGGAAGCGCTGGCACAGGTTGGTGCAGTGGCCATTTTAAGCAAACCAGAGTTTAAAGGAAAAACTGCTTATTTTGGAGCAATCAATAAAGCAAAATTCAAAAACAAAGTGGTACCAGGCGACGTGCTTACCTTAGAGATTGTTATGACCAAACAGAAAGGTCCAATCGGAATCGGAGAAGCCAAAGCAGTAAACCAGGATGGAAAAGTAGTTGTGTTAGCAGAACTTACTTTTGCCATTGGATAAGGAGTTGTTATGTTTCAAAAAATATTAATTGCCAATCGTGGTGAAATTGCTGTTCGTATTATACGTGCCTGCCGTGAGATGGGAATTCAGACAGTTGCAGTTTATTCTGAGGCGGATGCGGATGCGCTTCACACACAGCTTGCAGATGAAGCTGTATGTATCGGTCCCGCAAAACCACAGGAGAGTTATCTGAGTATGGAACGTATCTTAAGTGCGACTCTTGCAACGAAAGCGGAAGCGATACATCCGGGATTTGGTTTTTTATCTGAAAACAGCAAATTTGTGGAAATGTGTGAAAAATGTAATGTGACATTTATCGGACCTTCAGCAGAATTGATTCATAAAATGGGAAATAAATCAGAAGCGAGAGCTACCATGATAGCTGCTGGTGTTCCGGTAGTTCCTGGAACAAAGGAGCCAGTATTTGAAGCAAAGGCAGCTCTTCCTATAGCAGAAGAAATTGGTTTTCCGATTATGATTAAAGCATCATCCGGCGGCGGTGGCAAGGGTATGCGTATCGCTGAAACAAAAGATGATTTTATTGATAATTTCAATACAGCACAGAGAGAATCTGTAAATGCTTTTGGAGATGATACTATGTATCTAGAGCGATATGTACAGAAACCAAGACATGTGGAAGTCCAGATTATGGCAGATAAACTGGGTAACGTGGTTTCCTTAGGGGAGAGAGACTGTTCTATCCAAAGACGTCACCAGAAGATGATTGAAGAGTCTCCATGCTGTGCAATATCCAGGGAACTTCGCGAAAAAATGGGTGAGACTGCAGTACGTGCAGCGAAGGCTGTAAAATACGAAAATGCAGGAACCATAGAGTTTCTTCTTGACCATTCAGGAGAATTTTTCTTTATGGAGATGAACACCAGAATTCAGGTGGAACATCCAGTTACTGAGTTTGTTACCGGTGTGGATTTAATAAAAGAACAGATACGTGTGGCAGCAGGGCTTCCTTTGAGCGTGAGCCAGGAAGACATCCAGATTAAAGGCCACGCTATTGAAGTGCGCATTAATGCAGAAAACCCGGAGAAGAACTTTATGCCTTGTCCAGGAACGATTACAGATATGTATCTGCCTGGTGGTAATGGGATTCGAATTGATACGGCACTTTATAATGGCTATACGATTCCGGCTAATTATGATTCTATGATGATGAAAGTCATCGCTTATGATAAAGACAGGGAATCTGCTATTGCTAAGATTCGAAGTGCTCTTGGAGAAGTGATCATCGAAGGAGTGCAGACGAATATTGATTTTCAGTTTGAGATACTGAATAATCCGGATTATCTGGCTGGTAATGTAGATACTCATTTTATACCGGAGCACTTTGAATAGGAGAGTAGAAAATGCCGAAGTTTAAGACTTTATTTAAGAAAAACAGCGATTTGCAGCCTGGGTTTAAGAAGAACAAAGAAAGTGAACAGCCTTCTGTACCGGAAGGTCTGTTTGTGAAATGTCCAAAATGCCAGGAACCTTTATATAAAGAAGATGTAGTAGCGAACCATTATGTATGTCCAAAGTGCAACGGGTATTTTAGAATTAAAGCAAAGACCCGTGTGCGTATGGTGGCAGACCGTCATACCTTTAAAGAATGGTTTACTGGAATTGAGACTACGGATCCTATTGGTTATCCGGAATACCCTCAGAAAATCGCATCATTAAAAGAGAAAACTCACCTTGATGAAGCAGTTCGCATAGGAGAGGCAACTATGGACGGAATGCCGGTTGTTATCGGTGTCATGGATGCAAGATTCTTAATGGGAAGTATGGGATATGTAGTAGGTGAGAAAATCACACGTTCTTTCGAGGAAGCAACCAGGAAGAAACTTCCGGTTATTTTATTCTGTTGTTCAGGAGGTGCCAGAATGCAGGAGGGAATTACGTCTCTTATGCAGATGGCTAAGACCTCGGCAGCAGTAAAGAAACATTCAGAAGCAGGCTTATTATTTATTTCCATGCTTACAGATCCGACTATGGGTGGTGTCACTGCAAGTTTTGCTATGTTAGGTGATATTATTCTCGCAGAACCGGATGCCCTGATTGGATTTGCCGGACCTAGAGTAATTGCCCAGACTATCGGACAGAAACTTCCGGAAGGATTCCAGAGAGCAGAGTTTTTAGTGGAACATGGAATTATTGATGGTGTTGTTCCAAGAGAAGAATTAAAAGAAACACTGACTCAGTTGATTCGTATGCATACTACAGGCGTTCAGAAAGATAAACAGATGAATGCGGAAGAGGCAGCTATAGATAATCAGGATTCTATGGTATCAGGGGATTCACAGCAGGAAGAAGATTCTTTTGAAGATAGTCGTGAGACGGAAGAAAAACTGCCGGAGACCGCATGGGATCGTGTGCAGATTGCAAGAAGTTCTGAAAGACCTACCTGTCTTGATTATGTGAATGAAATCTTTGATGATTTTTATGAATTGCATGGAGATCGTCATGTGATGGATGACCAGGCTATTGTGGGCGGACTTGCCTATCTTGAAGGGAAAGCAGTGACAGTCATCGGAGTACAAAAAGGGCGTACTACGAAGGAAAATATCGAGCGTAATTTCGGTATGCCGTCTCCGGAAGGTTATCGAAAAGCACTGCGGCTCATGCGTCAGGCTGAAAAATTTAATCGTCCGGTTATCTGCTTTGTAGATACTCCGGGGGCATTTTGCGGGTTAGAAGCTGAAGAACGTGGACAGGGTGAGGCTATTGCACGTAATTTGATGGAAATGTCAGATTTAAAAATTCCTGTATTAAGTATTGTAATCGGAGAAGGCGGAAGCGGCGGCGCATTAGCTCTGGCTGTGGGCAATGAAGTATGGATGATGGAAAATGCCACTTATTCGATATTGTCTCCGGAAGGTTTTGCATCTATATTGTGGAAGGATAGTAAGAAGGCTGCCATGGCGGCTGAAGCTATGAAAATCACAGCGGGTGACCTTTATGATATGAAGATTATAGAACAGGTTATTCCGGAAGAAACACCGGCAAGTATGGATAATTTAGTGGAACTGGCTGAGGATATGAAGTATCGTATGAGACAGTTCTTTGAAAAATATGGTCACAAGACTCCACAGGAGTTGGCCGATCAGCGATATGAACGATTTAGGAGAATGTAATATGAAAAGAACACCATTGGTCATAGGAGATTTAGTTGCAAGAGTGCCAGTCATACAGGGCGGCATGGGAGTAGGTGTGAGCCTTTCAAATCTGGCAGGAGCAGTTGCTGCCAATGGTGGAGTCGGTGTGATTTCCACTGCACAGATAGGATGGAGAGAACCGGATTTTCACAAACATCCATTTGAGGCAAATTTTCGCGCAATTAAAAGCGAGATTGATAAGGCGAGAGAAAAAGCCAAAGGCGGTATTATTGCTGTTAATATCATGGTCGCTACACAGCGTTACGAGGAATATGTGACAGCAGCTGTGAAAGCGGGTGTGGATTTGATTATTTCCGGTGCTGGACTTCCTATTTCACTGCCTAAGCTAGTGGAAGGAACTAAGACTAAGATAGCACCTATTGTATCTTCTGTGAAATCTGCAAGTGTAATCTGCAGAATGTGGGAAAGAAAATTTAAAAAGATACCGGATCTGGTTGTAATTGAAGGACCTGAGGCCGGCGGACATCTGGGATTTAGTAAGGAAGAGCTGGCTGATATCGAGGGGCTTCATTATGATCAGGTGATTCGGGATATTATTGCTTATGTGAAGGATCATGGTAAGAAGCATGATGTGGAGATTCCGGTGGTTGTGGCCGGCGGGATTTATGACAGAGCAGATATGGATCATGCACTGGAATTGGGAGCAGATGGGGTTCAGGTTGGAACCCGGTTTGTGACGACTGAGGAGTGTGATGCCAGTATGGCTTATAAGCAGACTTATCTGGATGCTAAGAAGGAGGATATCTGTATCGTGCAGAGTCCGGTTGGTATGCCGGGGAGGGCTATTCGGAATTCTTTTATGGAGCGTGTGAAGGAGGAACGGATTCCAATTACTGCTTGTCACAGGTGTATTATTACTTGTAAGCCGGCAGAGATTCCTTATTGCATCACGGATGCTTTGGTGCATGCGGTTGAAGGTGATGTGGATAATGGGCTGCTCTTTTGCGGGTCCAATGCTTATAGGGCGGAAAAGATTGAGACGGTGGAAGAAGTTATGAAGGAGTTTGGGGCGGATTCTTAAGGGAGGATGCTTATGGACGTTTTTGTGCGGCTGTTTTTGGGGTGTGTGGAGTGAGGACGCCTTAGAGTGACAGGCTTATGAAGACGTATGCCGGGAAACCGGGATGGTATGTGTGGATGACTGGCGGATTGGACTCTCTGGCTGTACGAAACACATGCCATTTTTTTTGAGGGGTCATTTCGCTGTAAGAATCTAAGTGTAGAAAAGAGCCGATACTATGGGATCAGGCACATTCAGCGTGTATGCCGATGCATACACACTTCAGGGTGCCTTTGGAAGGTGTTTTGTAAACACCTTCCACCCACAGTATCGACTCTTTTCTGCACTAAGATTCTTATCAGCTTATTCGACATCAAAAAAATGGCATGTGTTTCGTACAGCCAGAGAGTCCAATCCGCCAGTCATCCACACATACCATCCCGGTTTCTCGGTATACGTCTTCATAAGCCTGTCACTCTAAGGCTGGGTGTGGGGTGTGGCGGTTGGCAGTTTTGGGGATGTGGTGGAAAATCGCGTGCCGGGAAAGATGGCACGGGGGTTGTGGAGTGGAGAAGGTTAGGAGCTGGATTTGTGGGTGGCGATTTGTAGGATGTGGTGGAAAATCACGTGCCGGGAAAGATGGCACGGGGGTTGTAGAGTGAAGAATGTTAGAGGCTTGATTTGTGGTTGGCAGTTTTGGGGATGTGGTGGAAAATCGCGTGCCGGGAAAGATGGCACGGGGGTTGTGGAGTGAAGAAGGTTAGAGGCTTGATTTGTGGTTGGCAGTTTTGGGGATGTGGTGGAAAATCACGTGCCGGGAAAGATGGCACGGGGTTGTGGAAGGAAGAAGGTTAGGAGCTTGATTTGTGGGTGGTGGTTTGTAGGATGTGGCTTGAGGTGGACACGATGTTATAGTTGATATATGTATATAGAAGTAAGAAAGAATATTCTGGTACGTAAATGGTACCTGGGAGTACGTATTCAGGATCCGGAAGGTCCATTTTGACACGTAAATATTGTTGGAGAGTACGTATCCAGAAGCCAAAAAGCCCATTTTGACACGTAAATATTGTTGGAGAGTACGTATCCAGAAGTCAAAAAGCCCATTTTGACACGTAAATATTGGTGGAGAGTACGTATCCAGAAGTCAAAAAGCCCATTTTGACACGTAAATATTGGCGGAGAGTACGTGTCCAGGAGCCGGAAAGCCCATTTAGACACGTAAATATTGTTGGAGAGTACGTATCCAGGAGCCGGAAAGCCCATTTTGATACGTAAATATTGTTGGAGAGTACGTATCCAGAAGCCAGAAAGACTATTTAGACACGTAAATATTGTTGGAGAGTACGTATCCAGAAGTCAAAAAGCCCATTTTGACACGTAAATATTGTTGGAGAGTACGTATCCAGGAGCCAGAAAGCCCATTTTGACACGTAAATATTGTTGGAGAGTACGTATCCAGGAGTCAGAAAGCCCATTTTGACACGTAAATATTGTTGGAGAGTACGTATCCAGGAGCCGGAAAGCCCATTTTGATACGTAAATATTGTTGGAGAGTACGTATCCAGGAGCCGGAAAGGCCATTTTGACACGTAAATATTGTTGGAGAGTACGTATCCAGGAGCCGGAAAGGCCATTTTGACACGTAAATATTGTTGGAGAGTACGTATCCAGGAGCCAAAAAGCCCATTTAGACACGTAAATATTGTTGGGGAGTACGTATCCAGAAGCCGGAAAGTTAGAGACTGGGTTTGTGGGTGGAGCGTGGTAAATGTGCTGATTAGTAGGGAGATAACTATTTACAAATGTGTATTTGCAAGATATACTAGGAATGCATGTTTTCGAGAAAGTGTAACAATAATGCAGCAGCACTATTATAGAGAGTGTTTTAATTTGAAAATATAAGGAGATTATGTATGTATAAGATTTTGAAGACTGAAGGACGGGCTAAGAGGGCTCGGCTTGAGACTGTACATGGGACAATTCAGACGCCGGTCTTTATGAATGTGGGGACTGCGGCGGCGATTAAGGGTGCGGTTTCTACTATGGATTTGCAGCAGCTTAAGACACAGGTGGAGTTGTCGAATACTTATCATCTTCATGTTCGTCCGGGGGATGAGGTGGTTAAGAAGATGGGGGGACTCCATGAGTTTATGGTTTGGGATAAGCCTATTTTGACGGATTCGGGCGGATTTCAGGTGTTCTCTCTGGCGGGTCTTCGTAAGATTAAGGAGGAAGGCGTTTATTTTCATTCACATGTGGATGGACGGAAGATTTTTATGGGACCGGAGCAGAGTATGCAGATTCAGTCGAATCTGGCGTCTACGATTGCTATGGCTTTTGATGAGTGCCCTTCCAGTGTGGCGGACAGAGCCTATGTCCAGGCTTCTGTCGATCGTACTACCAGGTGGCTGGAACGTTGTAAGGTGGAGATGAATCGTCTTAATTCTTTAGAGGATACGATTAATAGAGAGCAGATGCTTTTTGGTATTAATCAGGGTGCAATTTATGATGATATTCGAATTGAGCATGCTAAGGTTATCAGAGAGATGAATCTGGATGGTTATGCTGTTGGTGGTTTGGCTGTTGGGGAGTCTCATGAGGAGATGTATCGAATTTTGGACTCGGTGGTTCCTTATTTGCCGCAGGATAAGCCTACTTATCTGATGGGGGTTGGTACTCCGGCGAATATTTTAGAAGGAGTTGAACGTGGTGTGGATTTCTTTGACTGCGTTTATCCTACTAGAAATGGACGTCATGGACATCTTTATACGAATTTTGGTAAAATTAATTTGTTCAATGCTAAGTTTGAGACGGATCCGAGACCTATTGAGGAAGGGTGTCAGTGTCCGGTGTGTCAACATTATAGTAGAGCCTATATTCGCCATCTGCTGAAGGCGAAGGAGATGCTAGGTATGCGTCTGTGTGTTATGCATAATCTGTATTTCTACAACACCATGATGGAAGAGATTAGACAGGCTCTGGATGAGGGCAGATTTGCGCAGTATAAGGCGGAAAAGCTTTATGGTATGACGCAGGGAGAAGTATAATGTATAAAATTTTCATTAAATTTGATTAAATTCGGAAAAGGGCTTGCCGAAAAACCAAGATTTGTGTATTATGGATAAAGTAATATTTTTTGTAAGAAGAAATCAGGAGGGTATCAAATGAGTATTTTATTAAGTGCAACAGGTTCAACTGCAATGGGATGGACAACTATGATTTTATGGGTTGTTGTTATGTTTGCGTTGATTTATTTTATGATGATTCGTCCACAGAAGAAAGAGCAGAAGAGAGTATCTGCTATGCTTTCTGATATGGCAATCGGTGACAGTGTTGTTACAACAAGTGGTTTTTATGGAGTGCTTCTTGATATTACAGACGAAGACGTAATTGTTGAGTTTGGTAATAACAAAAACTGCAGAATTCCAATGAGAAAATCTGCTATTGCTGAAGTTGAAAAAGCTGATAGTGTTCAGTAAATAAGAAATGATAAGACGGTGCCTTTTGGTGGTGCGTCTTAGGGATTTATAATCCCTTGAAAATTCGGCATAGTCGTGAATATCGGCTATGCCGTTTTTTCATGCTTACTCGGAATTTCAACTGCTCCGATGCAGTTGTAAATGATTTGAATACGCTGCACTCTGTGACCGTCTACCTTTTCAGCCTTGAACACGATGATTTTCTCCACAAACTCCCGAATGATTTCGGCATCCAATTCCTTGATGTCTGTGTACTTCTGCACCAGTTGCAGGAAGTATTCGGCATTGAGGGATTTTTCTTTTGCAGTGGTGATGAATTCATCCAGTTCCGCAATCCGGCTTTCCAAGCCTTTCTGCTCTGCTTCATAGGTAGTAGACATCTTGGCAAAACGCTCATCGCTGATTTTGCCGACCACGTTGTCCTCATAAAGCCGTTGGATGATTTTATCAAGGGCAGTGATGCGGGCTTTCGCCTGTTCGTATTCCTTCTGACTGCTGCGGAGTTCTCGGTTCAGTGCCTTTTCCGATGTGTTGGTCACAATCTGAATGAACTCGGCTTCATGTTCTCTGGCATAGGCGGTCACTCTGCGCAGGTCATCCAAGAGAAGCTGCTCTATGACCACATTGCGAATCTGGTGGGAGGTACAGTTGGTCTTGCCACGCTTGCGGTAAGTGGAGCAGACTAAATGCTCTTTCTCATGTTCCCAGCCCCTTGCACGGACTTGGTACATCTTGCTGCCACAATCCGCACAATACACCATGCCGGAGAGTGTGGGCATTTCACCCATCGGAGTGAACCTGCGTCTGCCATCACGGATACGCTGAACAATATCAAACGTTTCCTTATCTATGATAGCTTCGTGCGTACCCTCGAAAATCTGCCATTCGTCCTTGTCATTCTTGATTTGCTTTTTCAGCTTATAGGACTTGCGGTGGGTCTTGAAGTTTACTGTGTTGCCAAGGTACTCCTGCCTCTCTAAAATATGAACCACTGTTGAAGTTGTCCATTTGTAAAGGTCATCCGTCTGTTTGACCGCAGGAGCATTTCTGCCGTTGCTTTTTGCATAATCCACGGGGGTCAGCACCTTGCGCTTTTTCAGTTCCTTGGCAATCTGTGTCGGACCGTAACCAGAAATGCACAGATGAAAGATTTCCTTTACCACCTCAGCAGCATCTTCATCTACAATCCAGTGGTTCTTATCCTCCGGGTCTTTCTTGTATCCGTAGGGTGTGTTGGTGCAGAGTGGCTTGCCTGCCTGTCCTTTTGCTTTGAACACCGCGCGAATCTTCTTGCTGGTATCCTTGGCATACCATTCATTGATGATATTGAGGAATGGCGTAAAATCGCTGTCCTGCTGACTGGCACTGTCGACCCCGTTGTTGATGGCAATAAAGCGGATGTCTGATTCCGGGAACACCATCTCGGTATAGTAACCGACCTTCAGATAATCTCGTCCAAGTCGGCTCATATCCTTGACAATGATGATGCCCACAGAGCCTTCGTCCACCAATGCCATCAAGCGTTGGAAGTCGGGGCGTTCAAAGTTCGTGCCGCTGTAACCATCGTCTACGAAAAACTGCGTGTTCGTAAAGCCATTGTCATCAGCGTATTTCTTGAGTATTGCTTTCTGATTGATAATACTGTTGCTGTCACCTTGGAGTTCGTCATCACGGGATAATCTGCAATAGAGTGCTGTGATTTTCTCCCCAAGGGCTGCATCTATGTAAGGCTGTCTTTTGTTTTCCATTTTTACCATCCTTTCCGACAGCCTCCCCATCGGTATGTCGATATTACCGTACTATCAGGCAGAAGTCGAGTTGTATTTTGCAAGTATTTGTGAACTTTCTGATACTTTGAGCGGAGTGCCAACATTGCTCAAAATCAGTCGTTTCACCTTGAAATATGCGGTTTCTTTGGCATTTTCGCTGACCATTGATTCCACGATATACATCGTTCCACCGATAGAAGTATGGGTGATATGAGTGTTGTTTGCTGCTGTGTTCATAATCCCACCTCTTTCTATCAGATAAGGCATCCACCTGTGGCAGAAACACTATCCACCACAGGCAGTGCCAAGTGCTTATTCGGTCATCGCAATGACCTTGATTGCTTCGGAGCGTACCAGTTTGCCATCGATGAACTCAAAGGCAAGATAGCCGATCTGGTCTAACACCACAAATTTTTCCTTGATGGTGCGGACACTGACAGGACTACGGCTGATGACCCAGTAGTAGCTGAAGTCACCAAAGGCAACAGGTTTTTTGCCCGGTTCTGCGTTTGGCATGAATTCAGAAATGATGACCTTTTTACCAAAGATGGTATCATCGGTACTGCGCCACAGGTAATTACCATCCGCATCTTTCAGCTTGCGGAGTACCATAGCGGTTTCATCGTTCATGAGCCACACTGCGTTGTCACGGTATTCCGGCTTAACGGAGAAATACAGACTGATGATATTGTCATAAGTAAGGGCATCCGTGGTCAGAGCCACATCTGCGCCCTTGCTTTCATGGAGAATACCTGTCGGCATCTGTTCGCCAGTGCCATTGATGAATGCGTTGGTTTCAGCCTTGCCAAAGTTCTTTGCAAAACGCTCCACCAGATAGTTCTCAATATCGAAGGTGGCATCATGGATGAAATCCTCATCGAACTTTACAAAGGCTGCGAGTTTCCAACTTTCCACTGTGGTGGTAGTGAAATCATTCATTCCCTCGTAAATCGGAATCATGCCACCTTCCGGCACAAAGGCTGCAAGGTCATTACAGTCCTTGGCAAAAATGCGGTATCCGGCTTCATAGGCATTAAAGGCTGTACCGATTTGACGGAACAGGCTCTTGCCCTCGATTGCCTTCCCAAATTTGTTGTTGGCATGAGCAGGAATGGCATAGGTGTCGGTCTGGGAATTACGTCCCTTGGAAATTTTATCGATGCAGTGTTCCTTGCCACGCATTACATCCCAAAAGTTTTTGTCATACTCCGGCTCTCCGGCATAGACCTGTGTTTTCATTGTTGTATTCATAATCGTGTTCCTCCTTATTTCTTGTCACAAAACGGACATCTGTACAGTCCGAGGTCATTGTAGTTCAGCACCCTGCCAATTTGCTTGAGCTTTCCTCTGTTTGCGCATTCCGGGCATAAGATGTCATAAGCAAGAGCATCCTCGATGCTGTGAGGCTCTTTGGCATGAAGACGGTAATACTTGTGCAGCTTTCCTTCATCATCCTTGTGGATTTCATCGGAAAGATACAGGTTACACATTCGCTGTGCGTATTCCTCCGAGTAGGATGAATGATGTGTGCGTAAGATGTTGTTCTTTTTGTTTGCAATAATTGGATAAATCATAGTGTTTTCCTCCTTAAAATGTTGTTGTGTGTGATAGGGTTTTAATACCCCTTTTGAATTTGCGATTTTGTGCGTGAGAGCCTTGCCCCGTTTTCCGCTATAACAGCGGTGGAGATGTTGACCGCCCCTACGGTCAGTTACGGGAACGGATGTATCCCATACGCTTGCAGTAATCCACTGCATCTGCATATCGCAGATAGTACATCTGCTTGTACATCCCATCCATGACCATGTAGTGCGGTGGGTTGCTGGACTTGCTCATCATGATAAGCACAGGGGCATCTTCCTTGCGGTTGATTACGCTCATACCGACATAGCGGTCAGTGTCGAAGTCAATCGGTCGAAACTTGGTGTTCTCGTCAATGTCCATAATTCTCATGGCATTTGCCTCCTTTCTGACTGCGCATATCTGCGCCGTCTGTATTTTGGTGACAGTTCTTATGATTTAGTGACAGTTCCAGTGACTGTTCTTTTTGCAACTGTCACTAAGGAAAACCCTTGCAGAATGGACATTTGCGCTGCTTTAGTGACAGTAGTGACAGAACTTTTGATTTGCTCACACGCTCAATAATCTTTGTGCCTTGTACCCATACCTGCCTACTGCATACAAAGATTTTTTTCTTGGCTCTTGAGTTGAAAGAACTGTCACTACTGTCACCAAAGTGCCTTAAACCCTTGTGGAATGGGCGTTTATGGCAGTGACAGTTGTGCGTATGAACTGTCACTGTACTGTCACTACTGTCACTAAACGAGAAAGTCATCATAGCCACACCCCCTAAACTGTTCTACGGCATCCTCGGAGAGTGTGTAATCTCTGTAGAAGGTACCGCCTGTTCCACGTCTGACAACCATGGATTGAAAGGTCGTGCCGAGGTGGTCAGCCAACTCATCACGGAACTCCCGTGCCGTCTTGGCATAACCGTTGTTGTTGTCCTTGCACCAAGCCTTGTATGCCTTGAAGATACGACCCGTTGTCCAAGTGTCGGATATCTTGCTGTCGCTGCGTTCTGCCATACATTCCTCAAAGAAGGAAATAATAGTGCTGTTGGTGTTACGGTAATTCTGTCTTGCCTGTGCGATGCTGTCCGGCTCTGTGAAACGGTAGCCGTTGCCGATAACATTGCGGAATGCCATCACCGCTTTGTAGAAAATACCTTCCCGTTCCGCATACATCTTTTCAAGCAGATGCTTGTCCTGCTGTTTTGGAGGTATCACGTTCAGGCATTCCACCTGCATGATACGGTTGTATACCCACTCGCCATCATCACCGCCAAACTTCGGCAGACGGTTCATACAGAACCACAGCAGACCGTTGTATATGAATTCAAAAGCGTTCTGCCCCTTGAACTCTGCAAACAGACTGTCACCGCCTGTACACTTCTTGAAGGTCTTTAATTCGCTGACGGTCACGAAACTCATGTCAGAACTGCCAGCCAGACGCTTGCCATAGAGATTGGCAGTACCAAACCGTGCTTCGATTTCGGCAAGGTCGATACCGATGAAGTATCCTTTGCCAAGCATCATCTCCACAAGACTTTTTAGCTGCGATTTACCTGTATCACCTTTGCCATAAAGGAACAGGGATTTTTTCATTCGCCAGCCTTTCACATTGGAGAATACTGCCCCGATGAATTCCAACAACAGATTTTCCACTGCCTTATCACGGTTGGTCAGTGTGGACATATAGCCATCAAAGGTAGGTGTCGCACTCGGAGTTCCATGCCATTCACAGGGAATCTGTATGGTGCTGAGTACCTCCGGGGAGTGTGGCAGGAGCGTTAAATCTGACAGCCGGAGCAGACCATTTGCCACATTGATGAGGTCTTCATCTGCATTGAGGTCATCGTTGGTCAGCGTGTTAAGGTCGGTGGTCAAATGCTCGATACAGGCAGCCACATCACCCATACGGAGAAGTTCCTCATCATAATCGGTAATGTACCCTTTGATGATACCCTTGAAGTTGTCCTTGCCACACAGCCTGTAACAGCCGCTTTCGTACACATAGATGATGGTGCCGCCATTGGTGTTGTCACGGACTATAAGGTACTGGAGATGCTCTCGTACATATTTTGCAAGCAGAGGAACACTCACGGTTGCAACACCAGAACGGTTGAATTTGATAAATTCCGGGGCTGGCATTACCGAACGATGAAACACACCGTGACAGGCTTCAAGTGCTGCATTGATGGTCAGTTCCCGGTAATCGTCCCGATTCCACTTTTCACGCATCAGAGCGGACAGACGGAATATGGCATCGATCAGTTCCGGGTCATCCCCGGTGCGAAATGCAATAAGGGAACAGAGCGCACAATCCGCAGCTGAATCGTCATTGCCATAATTGCTGATGTCACCATCATCAAACAGCATGGCGAATTTCTCACCGTTCTTCTGCTTGTGCAGTGCTTCGATGATGCGATATACATCTTCGTCACCATCACGCTTGGCACTGTATTTCTTTTTCTGTTTTCTGCGCATATCCTTATCTAAGGTAGTAAGGACAGCCTGTGTGCAGTCATTCAGTGCCGTATCCAATATCACATTGCCTGTATAACAGGCGAAGCGGTTGGTAAGTCCCCCGAAATACTGCTCGGTATCGTTGTGGGGATTCTTCATATAGAATTGTCTGTCCAGTCTTTCCTTCCCCTTATCATCGATATAGGTAGGGATGCTGGCAATATTGACTTTTCCATAGATGTGGATGCCGTTGCCACTTTGGGAATATTCCGTATAGCTGTTAAAGCGTTTCAACATCATCTGTACAAAAGGGTCGTTCAGTTCCTTGTGGTCAATGTCCAGAAAGAAGTATCCTTTTGGGATTTTGAAACCGACTCCGGCTGCACCACGCACCTTCGCAGCAGCAATGGCTTCTTCGTAGGTCACCCATGTGCCACTATGGGCATCGTCTGTACCCGTTGCACCGCCATTCGCTGCGATTGGCTTTTTGGTGGGATTGCCATTCTTATCCTTGCTCCATATCCACAGGAACCATATCTTCCTATCCATCAGTTCCTGCATGGGATTTTTTGTTTCTTCCGGCATTCGGCTTGCCTCCTTTCCTTATTGTAGTGGCGGTACTGGTTAGTACCATATCGAATCAGACTGGCTTTCCGCATCTTCTCCCAAAGCGGATAACTGTTCACACAGCTTGTCGTAATTGATGAGTGCTTTCTTTCCGATATAGATTGCCGGAAGCTTCCCGGCTTTCAGCATAATGCGGAGAGCGTGTTCCGAGAGCAATCCTGTTTTCGCAACTTCTCTCACGGTCATCATATTAGGTTGTTTCATATCCATCTTTCTTCCTCCTTTCAATGCATAAGTGCATCATCTTGTCGTACTTTCAATACAATAATACTACATCAAGATGTACTTGTCAATGCTTGAAGTAAAACAAAATGATGAATAAATTGTAAAAAGTACATCATTGTGTATTGACAAGTGCGACATTGAGTGATACTATTAGAACAGAAGCAAACGAGATACAACGATATGCGAAAATATATAACGAGGTGACAAGCTATGACGATAGGTGAAAGAATTAAAGAAATCAGAAAAAGGAATGGTTTTACGCAAGGAACACTTGCAGAAGAACTGAAAGTAGCAAAAGGAACGGTATCTGCATGGGAAATCGGTAGTCGCAGACCCAGCTTTGAGATGCTCGATACCATGTGCGAATTGTTTCATGTACGCATGGACTATCTGATTGCACAGTCAGACGATGCTACTCCAATGCAAGCTGCTACAGAAGCAGATATCAAAGACATGGCAGAAACAAGCCTTGCAATGGATAAGGAACAGGATGCAGACTGGCTAAACAGCACACTGCAGCAGTTCTGCTCTGACTTCGCACGGATGGACAGCTTTGCAAGAAAGTCCCTGCTTGCTCTTTATAAGGAAGAGAAGAACCGCTGCATTCAGCAGGGAGTGATGGCAGACGATGACAGCTTTGTGTGTGCGGTCAATATAAAAACGGTCACAAAATAAGCATTTCACTTAAGAATTCGCCCTGTTTTTATACAATAATGCGGACAAATACGCAAAAGAAAATGGCTGAAAGCACTGTAAATACACGGTGTTTTCAGCCATTTCTATATATTAGGGTATCCCCCCTGCTTAATTCTGCGAAAATTCACGTTTGAGGGGGCGTCGGTCTTCAGCAGATAAGGTTCTGGAGATTTGGATGCCCCCACCGGGTAGTCATGAAGTCATCATTGAGCTGAGCGTATTTGATTTGGTACAGACGGAAATTGCCAATCGCTTTAAGAAAAGCGAAGCAAGGTACAGCGGGGTTAGCATCGTCTCCAATAAGATAAAATGTGCAGAATGCAACAGTTGGTATGGCTCTAATGTCTGGCATTTCAATGACAAGTACCACAGGGTGATTTACCGATGCAACCACAAATTTGATGGGAGCAGGAAATGAGAAATCCCTCATGTGACGGAGGAAGAAATCATCGGAAAAATCAAACTGATACGGCAGACGGTATGCAATACCACAAGTATAACTGATGAACATAACAGTATAATAGTAATTTGAACTTGATAAAACAAATTTGAATATACAATTTATCTAAAACTGTTGTCATCGAATTGTTGAAATCGATGGTTATTGCATTTATTTATGTAAAAACCATTGACATAAGTAAAAGTGCGTGCTATTCTTGTTGCAAGAAAGGCGGTGTAAATATGATAGATTTTTATTACCAACTAAGGCAAAGGATGGTTGATGTAATGCAAGCGTCCTTAAAGCAAATAAGGCAAGTGTTAGGATTTGGGGTACAGGAATTTGGGGATTTGATTGGGTTGACAAGGCAAACAATAAATAATCTTGAAACGAAAAAGAATAAGATGAGTTCAATTCAATATATTGCAGTTTGTGCAGTGATTGATAATTATATAAAAGACAAGCCAGAATTGTTGCCGATTCTTTCAACTATATTGTGTTCAAACGAAGATGAGAGTGCAGGCAGTATATTTGAAACGATTGAAAATGGCTCGCTTTTGAAAAAGTGGTTTATGTGTTTTCCGGATGAATCAAAGATATTTGGATTTTCATCAGATGTAACATCAATTGTTACAAACGAGGATTTTAATGACATTGCAGATAACTATCGAATTTTTTTGGATCAAACAGTTTTGTTTGAGGAAGGCTTTTCAAGTGCGATACAGCCATTAGCATTAGCTTTAAAAAATAGCGGCAATAAGTTCATTGTACCATTAAAAGTAATTGAAGCAATCCAGCATCAAATGATGAGTTCTAATGAGAGTAATGTATATCTTGCAAAAAACGGTATGAAATTGCTTATGGGTATGCAGAATGAGGAACTTGTTGATATCAGGGGTGAAAAAAATGATGTAAACATCATAAGTACATTTGTATCAGTCTTTGCTAAATTTAAATGTGTAAACAGATTAGCAATAATCACCTGTGACGCTAAATTAGCTAAACAGATTGTGGCACTTAATAACGATGTACTTGGCGGGTTCAATATTCTTGTTTTGAAATATTCTAAAGATAATGGATTTAAAAAATGGGAACAGGAGGATTTATCTGATGAAGAAATAGAACCGTCTATACTATCGAACGATACTGCAGAATTAGAGGCTGCGGATAGTTCTACAGTAGTTCTAAAAGGCTGGGAATCAATTGACTAAGGGAGGAAGTTATTATGGCAAATGAAACTAACCAGAATGGTAAGGAAATCTATGCCAGAAATGCATTGGACAGTTACACTAAGGATTGGAAAATTTTCATGGACACCTGTAGCATATTACATTTTGCAGCAGATAAGTTTTGGATGAATATTATTCCTCTTCTTCAACAATATCAAAATAAAGTGATTATTCCGCTACGAAGTATTGAAGAATTGCAGAAACACGAAGCCAATACAGGAAAACCTGAACTTGCAGAGAATGCAAAGAATTGTTTGAAAGTATTGCATCAGCTAATCAATGCGGGTTTTGTGGAGATAAGAGGCGAACAAAGCGATAACTTTGCGGATAATGTTTTTCAAGTGGTATTTACCAAATTTAGAATGACACACAAATTATTGCTTATTACACAAGATAATGATTTGGCTAAGGATATTACAGCCCTGAATAGCAACAAATCAGTTAGAGCGAACCCCGTCCATGTTAAGAGAATTAATCAGTATGGTTTTTTGAGCAACTTTACATGGAATACTGACAATACCAAAAGCGACAGACCTAAGCAGAATAAACGGCACAACAGTGACGAAGATTTGGATGAAGATGAAGTCTTTCAAATCTGCGAAAGTGTAACATCGCTTGATGATTCAAGACTTGTGGTAACTCATATTCCAGCAGAAAACGAAATCGTGTATACGTCACGTGGTCCAATAAAATTGGAGTCTAAAGTCGCAGCAGGAGGAGAAGGTATTATATATACGACTAACACTCCTTATGTTGCCAAAATATATAAAAAAGAAAACAATACTAAAAGAAAATACGAAAAAATCAAACTTATGCTTAGCAAGAAAATAGAATGCGAAGGTGTATGTTATCCAGTTGCGGCATTATACAATTCTAACAAAGAGTTCGTTGGGTATATGATGCCAAAAGCACAAGGAAAGGAATTGCAGAAAAGTATCTTTATCAAACCGTTATTTCTGAAGAATTTTCCTAACTGGAAAAAGTGCGATACTGTAGAATTGTGTATTACAATTCTGAAAAAAATCAAGTATCTTCATGACAGAAATATCGTGATGGGCGATATAAATCCAGCCAATATTTTGGTTGTATTCCCCAAGGAAGTTTATTTTGTTGATACGGATAGCTATCAAGTCGAGAACTTTCCTTGTCCTGTAGGTACAAACAACTATACTGCACCAGAAATTCAAAGAAAGCATTTTTCAGATTTTCTACGAACAATGGGAAATGAAAATTTTGCAGTAGCTACACTTCTTTTTATGATTATGCTACCGGGGAAACCCCCATATTCACAACAAGGAGGAGAAGATCCTATTAATAACATTATTAGAATGGATTTTTCGTATCCGTTTGGGGACAGTTCAAACAAGAAAACGCCTGATGGTCCGTGGCGTTATATTTGGAGTCATCTGACATATGACTTAAAAAAAGCATTCTATAACACTTTCAGAAAAGGTGGTGATTATTCTACAGAAAGGACTCGACTTTCGGTTGATGAGTGGCTTCCTATCTTTACATATTATCTTGAATTGCTGGATAGTGGAAAATTCGGAAAACAAGATAAAATGTCAGAAGAATTATTCCCTACTCGTCACAAAAAAAATCCAAAGGTAGAATATACTACCTGCAAGTTATGCGGTAATGAAGTGCCTGAAAATCAATGCCAAAATGGTATTTGCCGAGACTGCTTAAATAAAGGCGAAGTCTACAGGTGTAAAAGGTGTGGCAAAGAGATTCTGTATACAAACTATCAAAAATATGTCAAAAATGCTAAACGTTTTGATGTTTGCCCTGAGTGCTTTGAACACGGAAATAAGGTAAGAATCAGACAAAATTGTGTTGATTGTGGACGCCAATTTGAAATAACAAATAATCAGTATGATTTCTATACCAGCAAGGGATTTGATATTCCGAAACGTTGTAAATCATGCCGTGATGCTAAAAAGAATCGCTCGTATGGTTCTTCTGGCGGATATTCATCTCAAACAACAAGACATACTTCATCATCGGGAAATAGTCAAGCAACATCTACAAGTTCATTCTTTGACATTTTGTCAAACTTATTTAAATAGGAGGCTAAGAACATGGATAATAATTTATTAGTAAGATTAGAGGATTTAGTAAACAACCCTACGGCAAGAGTACCTGTATGTCTTTGTCTGGACACAAGTGGTTCAATGGCGGGAATGCCTATTGATGAATTAAATGAAGGTGTGCGTTTGTTTTATGATGCTATTCGTGAGGATGAAACTGCACTATATTCAGCAGAGATCAGCATTGTGACTTTTGGAGGAAATGCACAATGTATTGTTGATTTTGCAAGTTTGGAGGTACAACCTAACGCACCAACTCTTTCTGCTAACGGAATGACCCCTATGGGTGAAGCTGTTAATATGGGACTGGATTTGCTTGAACAACGTAAAGAAGAGTATAAAGATCGTGGAGTGGATTATTATCAGCCTTGGTTGGTTCTTATGACAGATGGCGCTCCTAATGGCGATTCAGCAGAATTATCTCGTGCAATAAACAGAACCGTGGAATTAGCTAATCAGAAAAAACTTACTGTATTTCCTATCGGGATAGGTTCAGAGGCTGACATGGGTGTTCTTGCCCAGTTCTCACCTAAAAGACCACCATTGAAACTGCAAGGATTGAAATTCCGTGAGTTTTTTGCATGGCTCAGCAAGAGTGTATCAAAAACTTCTCAGTCTACTCCGGGCGAAAGCGTAAAACTTGATGTGGACGGAATCAAAGGTTGGGGAGAATTATAAGGAGGATAAATTATGGATAACAATATGCTTTTAAGAATAGAGGATTTAGTAAATAACCCTACACCGAGAGTACCAATATGCTTATGTTTGGATACCAGTGGTTCAATGGGAGCCGTAGAGGGTGAATGCGTAGCAACAGGAGAGACTGTTTATGAGGATGGTCGTACTTGGAATGTTGTAACAGGTGGAACGAGCAGAATTGATGAACTTCAAAAAGGTGTTGAACAGTTTTATGAAGCAATTCGTGAAGACGAAATCGCTGTTTATTCCGCCGAAATCTGTATTGTTACTTTTGACAACAAAGCAACGTGTGTATTGGATTTTGCAAATGTTGAGAGACAAGAAACGATTCCTGAATTACACCCAGTTGGTGATACAGCAATGGGAGAAGGAGTTAATCTTGCACTTGATTTATTAGATCGAAGAAAACAGGAGTATAAAGACAAGGGGGTTGATTACTATCAACCATGGCTTGTTTTAATGACAGATGGAGTCCCAAATGGAGATGTAGCTGAATTGAATCGTGCCATATGCCGCACTACAGAGATGGTTAATCAAAAAAAATTGACGGTATTTCCTATTGGCATAGGTAATGAAAGTGATATGTCTACGCTTAATAGCTTTTCGCCTAAGCGTCCAGCATTGAAATTACAGGGAATGAAATTTCAGGAGTTTTTTGCTTGGCTTAGCAAGAGTGTGTCGAAAACATCTCAGTCTACTCCGGGCGAAAGTGTAAAACTTGATGTCGAAGGAATCAAAGGCTGGGCAGAATTATAAAATCAAGGTGTCTGACAAGCTTTGCGTTTGTCAGACACTGTTATATGGAGGTGTTTTTAAATGTGGAATGTAATGCAATGTGCGGTACAAGGTCGCAGTCATATAAAGTCAGATACACCTTGTCAAGATAAAACCTATTCAGCAGTTGATAATGACACACAGGTAATAGCTTTAGCAGATGGAGCAGGTTCAGCAAAGTTATCCCATTATGGTGCGGAAACGGTTACAAAGTTTATATGCTCAGAATTAATTGAGAAATTTGATGCTTACTTTAGCGATAATGATGGTGCTTCTGTAAAGCAACAACTTATAGAAGGAATGCTAAAAAGCCTAAGCAAAACAGCAAACCAGTTAGAATGTGAAATAAGAGAATTGGCGTCTACTCTATTGTTTGTGGCAATTAAGAATAATCAATTCATAATCGCTCATATAGGAGATGGTGTAGTTGGATATCTTAAGAATGATGAGATGAAGATTGCTTCTCAACCGGAAAATGGTGAATTCGTAAATACAACTGTATTCACTACATCAAAAGATGCTATTATGACCATGAAGTTGATCAAAGGTTCTTTAGGGGAAATTCAGGGCTTTGTTTTAATGTCAGATGGAGCTGAAACAAGTTTATATAATAAAAAAGAACGTAAATTGGCAGATGTCCTAAAAAAAATAATGCAGATATCTACTGTTGTTTCTGCTGATAAAGTACAAGAACAGATTAAACAAAGTTTTGAAAATGTAATCATTAAAGCAACAACAGATGATTGCAGCATTGCTATGTTGGTAAAAGCGAATGATACTTTCAAAGGATATTTGCAATTATCCAATAAACACAAATGTGAATTATTGAAAATTAATTCCGTATCATCTAAGAGGAAAATAAGGAGATACGATGATATTTTAGTATATCTACAGAATAAGCAATCTGTATATCAAATTGCACGGAAAATTCATCTGAAACCGAAATACACAAAAAAGTATATCGATAAACTTTGTATGCTTAATTTCATTGAAAAAAATGGTGATTATTATCATACAATAGTAATCATGCGCACAGGAAACGAGGAAAACAATGAGTAAACATAAAGGTCGAATCGTAGAGATTGAAAAACATCAGAACCGTGGTATTTATATAAAACAAGGTGTGAAAGGCTCGGAACAGTATAAATACAATAACTATCCTGGCGGACACGGAACATATGTGACAGGCGGCGAATATTATGGAACCGTTTTGAATGTCAAAATCTATGTATACGATTTTGACAAAAGTGTTGTGTTTGATGTGTATGAGGATATTCTCGCAATTGCAGGCAAAAAAAGAATTTCTCCACAGCTTCTGCAAACAATAGAATCTAATGAAGGCAAAAAAGTTAATGTATATACTGATGATGGATACAATTTTTCTTTTGACCCAGCGCAATTACTGGATTAGCAAGATAGATTTTTGCACCTAATCGTTACAGCCATGTGTATTTTGAACACGGTTTCATTAAATAGTGCGCCATCTAAAGCCTTGGTGGAGCATCGTTAAAAGGTTATTCGTTACATTGTATCATTTTTTTCAAAACAGCAATCGTACCGTGCGTTGGTACTGGAAACTTTGGGACAGTCTCTTTGTTTTTGCTTATCTCGCCTTCACTCATGAAGAATATCGCAAATTAGCAAACAACATCTATGCTTGTGACGCAAGTGAAGATACGCTTGCAATTTCCAAAATAAATTTAAAACGCTTTGTCTAGCAAAAAGAAAACGACCACACAGGAGCATTTTTACTCTTGCGTGGTCGTTATTCTCTTTGCTCCGATTGGGGAGGCGTCCTTAAAAACTTGATTTTCTCAAATCCCTAAGTTGCACTCTCTTTCGCGGGTGCCGTTTTTTGTTGCTATGCAAGACTTAAAAGAGGTCAGGTGAATCTCTTTTAAGTCTTGCAAGAAGATAACAAGCCCCGCAGGCACTTAGCATATATGACAGGTATACCAAGGTGTACTTGAATTCATGAAAAAAGTTTTACTTTTATGGTGAAAATATCATTTTCGAAACACTTTAACTTGTTACTACATCAAAAAGTATGGCTGGAATCACGATTTTAAGTTGAAAATTAGGTGGTGTTAGGTTATTATATAAGATACTAGGTTTTTGTAAGAAGGGAGAAAGTTATGAAAAAGAACATTGCACTAATTCCAGGTGATGGAATCGGACCAGAAATTGTGGCAGAAGCAAAAAAAGTTTTAGACAAAATTTGTGAAAAATGTGGGCATGAGTTCAATTATACTGAAATCCTCTTAGGAGGTGCTTCTATTGATGCTTATGGAGTACCGCTTACAGAAGAAACATTGGAAATTGCTAAGAAAAGTGATGCGGTTTTAATGGGGTCCATAGGTGGGGATGCAGCAACTTCGCCATGGTATAAATTAGAGCCTTCCAAACGTCCGGAAGCAGGACTGCTTGCTATTAGAAAAGGTTTGAATCTTTTTGCTAATTTAAGACCTGCATATTTATATGAAGAATTAAAAGCAGCCTGCCCACTGAGAGATGAGATTATCGGTGATGGCTTTGATATGATGATTATGCGTGAACTGACCGGTGGTTTATACTTTGGTGAGAGAAAGACTATTGAAGAAGATGGCGTAAAGAAAGCAATCGATACTTTAAGTTATGATGAAAATGAGATACGTCGTATTGCTATTAAGGGGTTTGATATTGCAAGAAAGAGAAGACATAAAGTGACTAGCGTTGATAAAGCAAATGTACTGGATTCTTCCAGATTATGGAGAAAAGTTGTAGAAGAAGTTGCAAAGGATTATCCGGACGTAACTTTGGAGCATATGTTAGTTGATAACTGTGCCATGCAGTTGGTTCGTAATCCAGGACAGTTCGATGTGATCTTAACGGAGAATATGTTTGGAGATATCTTGTCAGATGAAGCAAGCATGGTAACCGGTTCTATCGGAATGTTATCATCAGCAAGTTTAAATGAAACTAAATTTGGATTATATGAGCCAAGTCATGGTTCTGCACCTGATATTGCAGGGCAGGATAAAGCGAATCCAATTGCGACGATTCTTTCAGCAGCGATGATGCTTCGCTATTCTCTGGATCTGGACAAAGAGGCAGATACAGTGGAAGCAGCTGTAAAGAAAGTTTTGGAAGCTGGATACAGAACCGGCGATATTATGTCTGATGGCTGTACCTATGTTGGAACAAAAGAAATGGGAGATTTGATTGCTAAGGAAATCTAGCATGATTAATTGTATATGATTTTATCAAATGTCACTGGCACTTAATAGTGATTCAAGTAGACTGTTTGAAGAAAAACCAAGGTGTACTTGAAGATATACAAAGACATATCAAGACATATTTGAAAAAGGGGCATATAGTAGCGCTATTATATTCCATACCCCGTTTTGAAGGGAATTTGATGATTTAGATTAAGAATTGGGGCATATACACAGAAAAATGAAACTATGCCCCGAATTCAAAAGAAAAACGAGGCACAGAACTATATATTGTTTCGCTATGCCCCGCAGATAATATCTATTGCAAGAAATGTGCAAAATAGGGGCAGATATAGATGGCTAGCCTCGCTATGCCCCGCGGATAAATATTTATTGCGAGAAATGTGCAAAATAGGGGCAGATATAGATGACTAGCCCCGCTATGCCCCGCGGATAAATATCTATTGCAAGAAATGTGCAAAATAGGGGCAGATATAGATGACTAGTTTCGCAATGTCTCACTGATAAATAGAATATCAGATAAAAGACACATAAAATGAACAATACAAATGAACAATACAAGTGAAGAAGCAGATCAATTGAAGCATACTAATTACATATATTTATTTTCAATTTGATTAGCAGGTTAAAAGACAGAAGTTTGATAATTAAAAAATGTAAGAAATGAAGGGAGAAACATTATGAGAAGCGATGCAGTGACAAAGGGCGTGCAGCAGGCACCTCACAGAAGTTTGTTTAATGCACTGGGATTTACCAAGGAAGAGATGGACAGACCATTGGTTGCAGTGGTGAGTTCCTATAATGAAATCGTTCCGGGACATATGAACCTGGATAAGATTGTGGAAGCAGTAAAGATGGGAGTTTCCATGGCTGGAGGAACACCAGTGGTGTTTCCGGCGATTGCAGTATGTGATGGAATTGCCATGGGTCATACTGGTATGAAATATTCGCTGGTTACCAGAGATTTGATTGCAGACTCTACAGAATCTATGGTTATGGCACATCAGTTTGATGCTATGGTTTGTATACCAAACTGTGATAAAAATGTACCGGGACTTTTGATGGCAGCTTGCCGTCTGAATATCCCTACAGTATTTGTCAGTGGAGGTCCTATGCTTCCAGGACACGTTAAGGGATCCAATACCAGTCTTTCCAGCATGTTTGAGGCAGTTGGTTCATACAGTGCAGGAACTATGACAGCAGAAGATGTATGCGAGTTTGAAGAGAATGCCTGCCCGACCTGCGGTTCTTGTTCAGGTATGTATACCGCTAACAGCATGAACTGTCTGACAGAAGCCTTAGGAATGGGATTACAGGGTAATGGAACTATTCCGGCTGTATATTCAGCAAGAATTCGTCTTGCAAAACATGCAGGTATGAAAGTTATGGAAATGTTGGAGAAAAATATTCGTCCAAGAGATGTCGTAACAGAAGATGCAATCATGAATGCATTGACTGTGGATATGGCACTTGGATGTTCTACCAACAGTATGCTTCATCTGCCGGCAATCGCACATGAAATAGGTATGGAACTGGATTTGGATGTGGCTAATGCGATTAGTGCCAAGACTCCTAATCTGTGTCACCTTGCACCTGCTGGACACACTTATATGCCTGAGTTAAATGAAGCGGGCGGTGTCTATGCAGTAATGAACGAATTAAATAAAAAAGGCCTGTTAAATACAGAATGCATGACCGTCACAGGTAAGACTGTCGGCGAGAATATCTCAGGCTGTGTAAATAAAAACCCAGAAGTCATCAGACCAATTGACAATCCATACAGTGTAACTGGTGGAATTGCAGTATTAAAGGGTAATATTGCTCCAGATTCGGGTGTGGTTAAACGTTCTGCTGTAGCACCAGAGATGATGGTTCATGAAGGACCTGCCAGAGTATTTGACTGCGAAGAAGATGCAATTGATGCAATTAAAGGCGGTAAAATCGTAGCAGGTGATGTAGTAGTTATCCGTTATGAAGGACCAAAAGGCGGCCCTGGTATGAGAGAAATGTTAAACCCGACTTCTGCAATTGCAGGTATGGGATTAGGCTCTTCTGTTGCATTAATCACAGACGGACGTTTCAGCGGTGCTTCCCGTGGAGCTTCTATCGGACATGTATCACCGGAAGCAGCAGTGGGCGGACCAATTGCCTTAATTGAAGAAGGCGATATCATTAAAATCAACATTCCTGAAAATACACTGAATGTAGATGTAAGTGACGAAGTATTAGCAGAGCGAAAAGCAAAATGGCAGCCAAGAGAACCTAAGATTACGACAGGATATCTGGCTCGATATACAGCAATGGTTACTTCTGGAAATCGTGGAGCAATCCTTGAAGTACCAAAGGCAAACTAGAGAATTGGAGGAGATTATGCAGTTAACAGGAGCAGAGATCGTAATAGAGTGTCTGAAAGAACAGGGCGTGGATACCGTATTTGGCTATCCGGGCGGTTCTATCTTGAACATATATGATGAATTATACAAACATAGTAAAGAAGTAAGACATATCCTGACATCCCATGAACAGGGAGCTTCTCATGCAGCAGACGGCTATGCCCGTGCTACAGGAAAAGTAGGTGTGTGTCTGGCAACTTCAGGACCAGGTGCAACCAATCTGGTAACTGGAATAGCTACTGCATATATGGATTCCGTACCTATGGTAGCTATAACTGCCAATGTAGGACGCCCATTATTAGGCAAAGACAGTTTTCAGGAAGTAGATATTGCAGGTGTGGTTATGCCGATTACCAAGCATAGCTATATTGTAAAAGATGTAAAAGATTTGGCAAAGACAATCCGCCGTGCATTTACAATTGCAAAAAGTGGAAGACCAGGTCCTGTATTAGTGGATATCACAAAAGATGTGACTGCTTTAAAGACGAACTATGTATATGAAGAACCAGAGGAAATCCTTCCGGTAGTAGATACTATCAAGGAAGAGGATATTCAGCAGGCATTGCATATGATTCATAAAGCGAAAAAGCCAGTCATTTTCGTAGGTGGCGGAGCAGTTATTTCCAATGCCTCAGAAGAATTATGCAAATTTGTACATAAGTTAAATATACCAGTGGCAGATACACTTATGGGAAAAGGTGCATTTCCTGGAACCGATGATTTATATATGGGTATGCTGGGTATGCATGGAACAAAATGTTCCAATCTTGCAGTAACTGAGTGCGACTTACTTATCACAGTTGGAGCCAGATTCAGTGACCGTGTTACCGGCAACACAAAGAAATTTGCGAAAAATGCAAAAATTCTTCAAATCGATGTGGATCCAGCAGAAATCAACAAAAATATCCTCGTAGATGCTTCTGTTATCGGAGACTTAAATGAAGTACTCAAACTGTTGAATGAAAAAGCAGAACCAAAGCAGCACGTAACCTGGGTACAGCATGTGCAGGAATTAAAAGAAGAACATCCGTTAAAATACAATCCGGAAGGACTGACCGGCCCATACGTAATAGAAGAAATCTATCGTGTAACCAACGGTGATGCCATCATCACAACAGATGTAGGACAGCACCAGATGTGGGCAGCTCAGTACTACAAATATACAAAACCAAGAACTTTCTTAAGCTCAGGTGGCCTAGGAACCATGGGATACGGGTTAGGAGCCTGCATCGGAGCAAAAGTAGCCAAACCAGACGATATCGTAATCAACATAGCAGGAGACGGATGTTTCAGAATGAACATGAACGAAATTGCAACAGCTACCCGTTACGATATCCCCATCATCCAGGTAGTAATTAACAACCACGTCCTGGGCATGGTGCGTCAATGGCAGACACTTTTCTACGGAGAAAGATACTCCTATACAGTACTGCAGGATAAAGTAGACTTCGTCAAAGTAGCCGAAGCTATGGGCGCAGTAGGAATCCGGGTAACTAAAAAAGAAGAAGTAGGCCCGGCCATCGAAAAGGCCATCGAACTAAAACAGCCAGTCCTAATCGACTGCGTCATCGACAGCGATGACAAAGTATTCCCAATGGTCCCAGCAGGAGCACCAATCGAAGATGCCTTCGACGAAGATGATTTAAAAAACAGATAAAACGAAAACAAAAAGAATTACTAAAAACCGAAAATCAAATATATAAAAATCATACGAAATGTAATTAGAATGCTTAATAAAATATTGAAAGCCTAAAACCAAAGCAGGATAAAAGTAACCAGAAGAATCAAAACTGGGAACAAAAGATGTTCAGAAGAATCAAAACAGGGAATAAAAGATGTTTGGAAAAATCAAAGCTTAGAACAAAAGATCTCTCAAGAAATAAAAAAACAACCTGCAAAAGTAGTCAATACCAGCATCAACCGCCCGCGACCACGTCCAGGCGAATATAAAATATGTTTCTGAATGGTAAAAAATACAGCCAATAACCAGCAGAGGCACCCGGTAAGGGAATCCCGCAAACGAATCAGCGAGTGCCCTTAGCGAAGGTGAAATCCTCTGTTTACGGAGACTTAGGTGCGAGGGTCCACCCCGAGCACCTTAGTCGCAGTTAACAGATAGTTCACCGAAGCGTTACTCGCCGTTTGCGGGAATCCCTTACCGGGTGCCTCTGCGTCCCTTTTGCCTAATCCCCCCATCCAGAAAAAAGTGAGCTCAATATATTGACAATAAAATAACAAAGTAGTATGATTTGTGTTAACGTGTTAAAGCAATAAAACAATTAGGAGGATGAACAAAGTGAGCAGAGTGTACAATTTTTCCGCTGGACCAGCAGTGCTGCCAGAAGAAGTATTAAAAGAAGCTGCAGAAGAAATGATGGATTACAGAGGATGCGGCATGTCGGTAATGGAGATGAGTCACCGTTCGAAAATGTTCGATACCATTATTAAAGAAGCAGAAGCGGATTTAAGAGATTTATTGAATATTCCGGACAATTATAAAGTGCTTTTCTTACAGGGTGGAGCGTCTCAGCAGTTTGCCATGATTCCTATGAATCTGATGAAAAATGGCGTTGCTGATTATATCGTAACCGGCCAGTGGGCAAAGAAGGCATACCAGGAAGCATGCAAATACGGAAAGGCAAACAAAATAGCCTCTTCTGAGGATAAGACTTTCTCGTACATTCCGGATTGTTCCGATCTTCCTATTAGTGAAGATGCTGATTATGTATATATATGTGAAAATAATACTATCTATGGTACTAAATATCATACATTGCCAAATACAAAAGGTAAAGATTTAGTATCAGATGTTTCATCATGTTTCTTGTCAGAGCCAATCGATGTATCTAAATACGCTATCGTATATGGTGGAGTACAGAAGAACATCGGACCGGCAGGAATGGTAATTTCAATTATCAGAGAAGACCTCATTACAGATGACGTAATGGAAGGTACACCAACTATGTTGAAGTTTAAGACTCATGCAGATGCAGAATCTTTATATAATACACCAAACTGTTATTGCATCTATATCTGTGGAAAAGTCTTTAAATGGCTGAAAAAAATGGGTGGTCTCGAAGCTATGAAGGCATTAAACGAGAAGAAAGCCAAGATTTTATATGATTTCCTTGATCAGAGTGAATTATTTAAAGGAACTGTTGTGAAAGAAGACCGTTCCCTTATGAATGTGCCATTTGTTACAGGCGACAAAGAACTGGATGCTAAATTCGTCAAAGAAGCAACCGAAGCTGGCCTGGAGAATTTAAAAGGACACAGAACTGTTGGAGGTATGCGTGCCAGTATTTATAATGCTATGCCAATCGAAGGTGTAGAAAAACTGGTAGCATTTATGAAAAAATTCGAAGAGGAGAACAAATAAATGTTTAAATATAATTGTCTGAATCCGATTTCTCAGATTGGATTGGAAGAATTCTCTGAGAAAATGTATGCAAAAACGGATGATGTTAATGAAGCTGATGCAATTCTTGTTCGCAGTGCGAATATGCATGAGATGGCATTGCCGGAATCTGTTAAAGCGATTGCAAGAGCCGGTGCAGGAGTAAATAATATTCCGCTTCAGGATTGCGCAGAGAAAGGTGTAGTAGTATTTAATACACCCGGTGCCAATGCTAACGGAGTAAAAGAAATGGTAATTGCAGGTATGCTGCTTGCTTCCCGTGATATCGTAGGCGGAATCGAATGGGTAGAAAAACAGCAGGATACTGCTGAAATCGGAAAGTTAGCAGAAAAGCAGAAAAAACAGTTTGCAGGATGTGAGATTTCCGGTAAGAAGCTGGGTATCATTGGACTGGGAGCTATTGGCGTGCTGGTAGCTAATGCAGCAACTCATCTGGGTATGGAAGTATATGGATATGATCCATTTATCTCAGTAGATGCGGCATGGAAATTATCACGTTCTATTCATCATATTGAAGATGTGACAGAGATTTATAAAAACTGTGATTATATTACCATTCATGTACCACTTTTAGACAGTACAAGAGGAATGATTAATAAAGACGCTATTGGCATGATGAAAGAGGGAGTAGTTGTATTAAACTTCGCTCGTGACGTACTGGTAGATGAGCAGGCTCTGGTTGATGCATTAGAGGATGGAAAAGTCAAAAAATACGTGACAGACTTTGCAAACCCATTAATTACTGGAGTGAAGAACACTTTAATCACTCCACATCTTGGAGCTTCCACGGAAGAATCAGAAGACAATTGTGCAGTTATGGCTGTAAAAGAATTAGAAGATTATCTGGAAAATGGTAATATCAAGAATTCTGTAAATTATCCGAACTGTGATATGGGAGTTTGCGGTTCTGCAGGAAGAATAGCAATCAATCATAGAAATATTCTTCATATGATCAGTCAGTTCTCAGCCGTTATGGGTGACGCAGGCTTGAATATTTCGGACATGACGAATAAAAGTAAAGGCGATTATGCCTATACCATGCTGGATTTGTCAACACCAGCCAATGAAGCAGTTGTCAAAAAGCTGGAAAGCATTGACGGTGTGCTAAAAGTCCGCATTATCAAATAAAGAGTGGAAAGATAAGAAAGACTGTTGTAGAATAGAAGAGTAATAATTTCTAAGCTGCAGCAGTCTTTTTATCATATATACAGTTAAATGCTCTGTTGTAAGAGAACATTCATGACAATTAGACAGCATTGATTGGAAAAATGAGGAACGGATATGAGTACAAAATGGATAAAAACAATAAAAAAGATTAGAAAAAGAAGAAAAACTTTGAAATCTATACACCGGAATCGAAAGAAAATAGTATCTTTGCTTCATTCATTGGGGTTAGGTGGAAAAGTACATTGGTAGGAGGAGTTGTTATGGCAGAAATTAGACCATTCAAAGGAGTAAGACCAAGAAAGGAACTGGCAAGTCAGATTGCGGCATTGCCATATGATGTGTATAACCGGCAGGAAGCATGTGAAGTGGTTGCTAAAAATCCATTATCTTTTTTACGTATAGACCGGGCAGAAACTCAATTCTCTGATGATGTGGATACATATGATCCCCGCGTTTATGAGAAAGCAAGAAAGACACTGAAAGAAATGTCAAAAAGAGGAGATTTTGTACAGGATGGATCTCCTTGTTATTATATATATGAACTTACTATGAATGGTAGAACTCAGACAGGAATTGTTGCCTGTGCATCTATCGATGATTATCGGAATCAAGTGATAAAAAAACACGAAAATACCAGGGAAGAGAAAGAACTGGATCGTATAACACATGTAGATGTGTGCAATGCTCAGACTGGCCCTATTTTTTTAGCATATCGTGCAAATGAAACTATAAATCGTGTAGTGAATAATAAGAAAGAACATGAACCGCTTTATGATTTTACATCCGAAGATGGCATCAGACATCGTGCCTGGATGATATACGAAAATCAGGAAATCAGTGATATATTCGAGGCTTTTCAGTCCATATCAAGCATTTATATTGCAGATGGACATCATCGTGCAGCATCAGCGGTTAAGGTTGGATTGAAAAGAAGAGCGGAAAAACCTGATTATGATGGAACAGAAGAGTTTAATTACTTTTTATCCGTTCTCTTTCCGGATGAACAGTTAAAAATCATGGATTATAATCGTGTAGTAAAAGATTTGAACGGACTTACAGCAGATGATTTTTTAAAGAAAGTGCAGGAAGTATTTGAAACAGAGGATGCAGGTAAAGTACCGTTTTCTCCAACATGCAAGGGTAGTTTTGGAATGTATCTGGGAGATAACTGGTACAGGCTGAAGGTGAAGAATTCTGATCTGGATAAAGATCCGGTTGACGGACTTGATGTATCTCTATTGCAGAATCTTTTACTGGAGCCTGTACTTGGAATTAAGAATCCCAAAACAGATGCAAGAATTGATTTCGTTGGTGGAATTCGAGGCTTGGAAGAACTGGAGAAGCGAGTGCAAAATGATTGTGCTGTGGCATTTTCTATGTATCCGACTTCCATACAGGAACTTTTTTCAGTGGCAGATGCAAATAGACTGATGCCGCCTAAATCCACATGGTTTGAACCAAAACTTCGAAGCGGGCTGTTTATTGCTAGCGTAAAATTTTATTCGGATAATGGAAAATAAATAAAAAGAGAACACCAACTTTGTGATAAAGTATTAAGCGACTAAACCAATACGGTGACAAAGAAAGGTGTTCTCTATGTATAACAGT
>JAQVHQ010000090.1 GCA_028696165.1 Lachnospiraceae bacterium
AACTGCACGAAAAAAGTTTTGAATTCATCAAAATCCGTGCACTTATAGTATACCACTCAAAGGCGTGAAAGTCAGTAAAATCAAGTGCTTGAAGCTGATTTTTGAATTAATCAGCAGACACTATATATCAAAACTCAAGTACTTCTTAGCCTCTCTGCAATCCGCCACACCTTAGAATTCTCTTCGAGTAATCAAATCATATAATTCAATTCTCTGACTGATATTTAATTTATGATAAATATGATTACAATGTTTACGTAAGGTACTGATTGAAATTCCTAATATATCTGCTATTTCTTCTGCTGATTCTGAACCAAGCAGCCTGTTCAAGACAGATTCTTCTCTCTCACTTAATCCATATTGCTTCGAACACTGTTCTACTGTCATTTTCTTCTTTTTATCTTTCTGCTTTTCTTCATACAGCCGCAATGCCAGATGATCTTTTATCATATCCAGCACAAAGATATCATCATACAGAAAATCTTCCTTCCCCTTATTCCGAAAGAAGGATAAAACCCCCAGAAATTCCTCTTTATAGCAAAGATTCAGATGCAGCGAATAGTGCCAGTTCTGCACATCATACACTGCTTTATAATATTCTGTATTCACACGTACTTCATCCGGAATTAAATCACTTTCTCTATAGGCGATATTCTTTCCTGTAAACATCATTCCCTCAGAATAATCCATATTCTTATAATGATGAATATACTCTTCCATATCTTCGACCGCATAATTAATTCCAACCGGTCTGGTCAATTCCTTCTCATCATTTGGCAGAGTAATATAAAAAGAAGAGCTGTCAAAATCTATGAGGTACCCCAGCTGTTTCATAACAGCAAGACGCATCTCATCCAGCTCTTCTATACTATGTATTTTATAAGTTATTGCATTTAAGATAATCCAGTCATTGTTCTTCAGCATTTTACAATACTCCCTTCATGAGACTTATTGTATGATACTTATATATAATTTTGCAATAACTTTCTTATCCAAAATATTCTTATCTGAGTTCTTACTTAAGTTCTTACTTAAGTCCTTACTTGAATTCCTACCTGAGTTTTCATTCAGGAACTCCTTTGCGGATTTGCTTATATTTATCCTTTCAGATTTATAAGAACTCCCGCAGTTATCATAACTGCACCAATCACAAAAGCAATACCAAGCTGCTCATGTAAAAATACAATACCAAGCCCCGCTGAGACCAATGGCTGAATAGGATAAAACGCCGAACAAGTCCCTGCTTCTAATATGGACAAACTCTTATTCCAAAGCAAATATGCCACACCGGTACATATAACACTCATATACAAAAGCGCCACTACCCATGACATCTCAAAATGTATATCGCTATTTCCCACTACTTCTCCAAGACAGATAGGCAGATAGCAAACTGCTGCAACTCCGATAGCATAACGGGTGATTTGAATAGAATCATATTTTTGTGTCACTTTTCTTGTAAATACAGAAACTAAAGACCACAGCAATACAGCAAATAACGATAATCCTACTCCGATACCACTGACTTCCTGACTGTTTCCACCTAAAATTGCATACACTCCTAATATTGCCAGAATCAATCCCAGAACCTTCTTTACTGTAATCTTCTCATGAAGAAGCCATGCAGCAAAAAAAGTCATAGTAATCGGATTCAACGCATTAATTAATGATGCCAGCGATGCACCCGCATATTTTGTACCCAACAGCTGCGCGCCCACTGCGATGAAATAACCTGCTACACCAATTAACAGCACATATTTGTAATCTGCCTTCTCTAACTTCTTATGTTTACCTCTATCAAGAATCGTAAGTGCAATAAATGCCAATACAAATCGTGAACATGATACCGTAAATGTCGGAAGTTTACCTAACACAAATTTACTGACCACATACAGACTTCCCCATATTACGAAAGTCATAATCAGGTAAATATATCCTTTTTGTTTCTCTTTCATAGTTAAATCCCACTTTCTTTTAATTCTCATGTTTTATCAATTGATATACTTTTTAAATCATACATTTCTATTAACTCGTATAGTTTTTATATTCAATAGTATTTATTATATTTCTATTTATAAAATAAAACAAGCTATGGTTTTTAAAATAAAAAGAATCATCAATGTCCCTTCTTAATTAGATGACATTGATGATTCCTTTTACTTGAAAAAATATATAGTACATTGTAAAAACAGAAACTACTCTATTCCCTGCAAATCTTCCTTAGCTCATATTACACATCTCATAAACTGATAAAATGCATCTGATAAGCCAGATATTCTCCAGGTTCCACAGGCAATGGCAAACCAATTGCCATTAAAGCACTTCCGCTATATCTCTTACCACTGTTTTCTTCCAGATATTGTGCATCTGCACGCAATCCTTTTACTTTCACATAGGAAACTGCTGCATTCGCATATTTCTCCAGCATGACAACACTAACTAAAGCTTCTGTTTTCTCTTCATTTACAACTTCCCATGCGCCTACTGCATCCGTCTGAGGATTAGATAATCTATAATATATCCCCTGCTGAATAAGTGAAGCATATTTTCTAAACTTCCTGTTTTCCTGTCGGATTTCTTCTTTTTCCCCTTCGGAAAGTTTCCCAAGATCCAGCTCATATCCAAAAGAACCAGCCATAGCAACTACACTTCTCGTACAAAGAGGTACCGTTCTTCCTGTCTGATGATTTGGAACTGCAGATACGTGAGCCCCCATTGCAGATGTCGGATATCCAAAAGAAGTACCGTACTGGATTTCCACACGATTGATAGCATCCGTATTATCACTGCACCATATCTGCGGAGTATAATACAGCATTCCTGCATCAAATCTTCCACCGCCGCCGCTGCAACCTTCAATTAATAAATCAGGATAACGGTTTCCCAATCTCTCCAGGAAATCATACAACCCCATTACATAATCATACATTACTTTTCCCTGATTATCTGTCACTGCAGAGTACACATCCGCCAGACTCCGATTCATATCCCACTTCAAATATTCGATATTTCCCATATCCAATACTTTACAGATATCATTATAAATAGCATCTACTACTTCTTTTCTGGAAAAGTCCAAAACCAACTGATATCTGGAACGGTTAGGATTACGTCCCGGTATGGTCAATGCCCAGTCCGGATGTGCTCTGTACAAATCACTGTCCATAGACACCATCTCCGGCTCTACCCAGATACCAAACTTCATACCGATTCCATTAATTTTCTCGATTAGAGAACCCAAAGAGCATCCTAATTTTTTCTCATTTACAAACCAGTCTCCAAGTCCGGAATAATCGTCATCTCTCTTGCCAAACCATCCATCATCCATGACAACCATCTCTACACCGACTTCTTTTGCCTGTTTTGCCAGCTGGTATATAGTATCTCCGTTAAAATCAAAATAAGCAGCTTCCCAACTGTTAACCAGAATCGGACGGATCTCATTTTTATATTTTCCTCTGCATATATGATTTCTGATACAAGTATGAAGATTTTGAGATAATTTATTTAATCCATTTTTAGAAAACGTCATAATCACTTCCGGTGCATCCAACACATCCTGCACATCCAGTGGATATGAGAACATCTCCTCCTGCAGACCCATGATCATTCTGGTTTGATTAAACTGATCCTGTTCCACCTCTCCCTGAAAACCTCCACTGTATACAAAAGACATTGAATAGCAGTTTCCGGCATCTTCATTGGTCTGTGGCTCTGCCAGAATCATCATCGGATTATATTGATGACTGGAAGTTCCACGCATACTTCCTATTTTCTTACATCCATGAGCCACCGCTTCTCTCTGCAGATTCCTCTCCATAGCATGACGTCCATGGAATGTCAGAAGGTCATAATCTCCTGTCACAAAATCCAGACATGCACTCTGAAGTTTTTCTATGGAAACTTCAGTTTTTCCATAATTTCTAATCTGAACCTGTCTTGTAATTACATCAATTTCCGGAAGTACACCATATTTTAACACCGCCTGAATACCAGTGCATGCATCTTCCATAACTATTTCCAGTGTTTCTACTCTATTTTCATCGTCAAGCACTGTATCTTCATCTGCATAAACAGCCGGCAATCCATCAATTCCATATTTACCACTAAAAACTCTATAGCTTTTATATCTTAGATCACAGCTGTAAGACCCGTCTGCATTTTTAATAATCAAAGCTGGTGTCCTGTAATCTCCATTTCCCAGACAAGGAAATTCCTGCGGAAGCACATCCATGGAGTAGGTTCTGTCTGTTCCAGCATCATATGGATTTCCGCAAAATCCTCTGTCATAATACGTGAGCAGATAATCCATATTCCCTTCGATTTTTTCTCCGTAATACAGATGCAGTAAAAACCCATAGTCATCAACCTTCATCTGGTAAGAAGTATTTTTAGTCTCTAATGTAAATAATTTTTCTGCTATATCATGTCTAATTGCCATACCATATCTCCTCTATGTTTATTTAAATACTTATAACTTCATATCAGCAAGCTTTCATTATTTGTACCTTTTTGATATTAAAGTAAATAACATCTTTGATGAGGTTAAATTATTATTTTATAGCACCATTTACCACACCATTTAAAATCTGTTTCTGACAAATCAGATAGAAGGCAAGAATTGGAAGTAAAGCCAACAGATAAGATGCAAAAGCGAGATTATAATTTGTTCCAAACTGTGTCTGGAAAGTAAGCTGTGCTAATGGAAGTGTATTACTTCCGCTTCCTGACATAATTACCAATGGCGTCATTACATCATTCCATGTTCCAAGAGCTGTCAAAACAGCAACTGTTGCATGCATAGGTTTCATAATCGGGAAGATGATTTTCCAATAAGTTCTCCAAGTACTGCTTCCATCCATATATGCTGCCTCTTCCAATCCAACTGGAATATTCTTCAGATATCCTGAATACAGCAAAAGATTCATAGGCATATAGAAAACTACATATAGTATGATAACACCAACCCAGTTATCTAATCCCAATTGCGCTGTCTGTTTTACCAACGGCATCATCAATATTGCAAATGGAACAAACATACCACTGACAATATAAAGATAAATAAAATTGTAACCTTTACTTTTTGTTTTATTTCTTCCTACTGCATATCCTATCATAGAATGAAGCACAATAGAAAGTGCAACAGTAATCAATGTGATTATTAAACTATATCCCAGTGAATGCCAAAAATCTGTAACTCTCATAGCCTCAGCAAAATTAGCCAGACTAAATTTTTCCGGTAAAGATAAGATTCCCTGGATACTGTTTGTCATCTCAGAAGGCTGCTTCAATGCAATGACAATAGTCATATACAAAGGAAATATAATGGTAACCAGTCCTATAATTAGCAATATCATAACTGGCCAATTTGTTCTATTAATTCCTTTACTTTTTATTTTCATTAGAGCTGTTCCTCCTTCTTACCAAGAATATTCATCTGTGTCACAGATACAATTACAATCACGATAAAGAATATCACCGCATTCGCACACTGAAATCCAAACTGTCCGCCAGACATACCATTATTGTAAATTAAATATGAGATTGATTCTGTACTCTGTGCAGGACCACCCTTTGTCAAAGCCATAATCTGATCAAATACCATCAGGAAGTTCTTTACACATAAAACCATATTAATCGTAAAGAATGGCAGAATCAGTGGAAAAATCAAACTCTTAAATTTCTGGAATCCGGTAGCTCCATCTAAAGCTCCCGCCTCAAATACATCTTCCGGAATTGTCTGTAATCCGGAGATATAAATAATTGTGTTCATAGCGATAGACTGCCATGCACACACAATCACGATACCAATCCATGCATTATTCTCACTTGCAAGGATACTGGACTGCAGCGCACTTGAACCGATAACCTTTCCAAAAGCAGGTATAATATAAGTAAATAAGTAGTTGAATATATAACCTACAACCAAAGCTCCCAATACATTGGGTAAGAAGTAAGCGCCCCTGAAAAAACTCTTTCCTTTGATTTTTCCATTTAAAGCTAACGCCATAATCATACTGATTACATTTACAACAATCGTAGTTACAATAGCCAGTTTAAATGTAAAAAGATAGGAATTTCCTACTCTCGCATCACGGAACAGATTGATATAGTTACGAAGCCCTACCCATTCGTAAGAACCAAAACCCTTAAAGTTCGTAAAACTGTAAATCATACCTCTTATCAATGGCAATGTATTAAAACAAAAGAAAAGTATCATAATCGGAATTGTCATCCATAAGAACGTTCTTTTTTTCTCATTCATCTTTTTCATCACTATTCCCCCTTAGCTTTCTTTTCCTTGCTCTTCTTCATATTTTTGAACTTTGCTGATGATATCTTCGTTATAACGCAGCCAGTCTGAATCAAACTTATTCAAAAATGTATCCACATCTTTTCTAATTAAAAATGTCTGAATCTGAGCATCCACAGCCATCTCAGAAGGATAATAATGATCCTGGTAATCCAACATCTTTCCTTCTTCGATATAAGATGTCATTCCATCAAGCATAGGTGATAAAGTAAAATCTCCTTCTTCACATGGAACTGCATTCTGATCATCCAGATAAGACTGCATATTTTCTTTTTCCAATAAGAAATCCAGTACTTCGTAAGCAGCTTCCTTATTCTGGCAATCTGCAGTCACACAGAACTGTAAATCAATACCGGAATTCAATACATTACCATCCGCTTCATTACTGGCCGGAAATACAAAAGAGTCAATATTCATATCCGGATTTGTAGATAAAATCTGTGGAATAGCATAACTTCCGATGGTATACATAGCAGCCTCTCCATTGGCAAACGCAGTACATGCATCATTATATCCATATGCAAATGCTTCTTTCTCTCCATAATCCAGTAAAGTCAGCATCTTCTCTGCTATTTCTTTATATTCCTCAGTAAACGTTGTATTTCCCTGATTTACCTGTCGGCACACATCAGCTGGAGCTAAATCTACTGCCATAGCATTCCATGGTGCCAGACAAGTCCATGTATCTTTAAATCCAAAATACAATGGCTGAATACCAGCAGCCTGTATCTCCTCACATAAAGATGTGAATTCATCCCATGTAGTAGGAATTTCCCATCCATGTTCCTCAAAGATATCTTTGTTATATAAGATACCGGCAGCATTATCTACATAAGGTACTGCATACACACCTTCTTCGGGTACAAATTCCAAAGATTTATCCATATCCAGGTAAGACTGCTTGATGTTCTTTAACCCCTCATAGTCAGATATATCCATTAAAATATCAGAGTCTACATAATAAGAATAATTAATATCTCCGCCAATACCTATAATATCCGGATAATCCTCTCTTATAAATCTGGTTCTCATCACTGTAGTAGCATCATTCGGTGATTCAATTGTCAGGTGAATATCATCATGTGTCTTATTAAATTCTTCTTCCAGATTATCAAAATAAGAAGTCGCTTCCTGCTTATACTGTACAATTTCTATTTCTGTTTTTCCGCTGTTCTCATCACTTTGGCATCCTTGCAAAGCCACCGCAGAAAACAGGCAAATCAGTAACATACTGCCCTTCATACCTTTTTTTATCATTATGATATCTTCCTCCTTGTTTCTTTTCTCATTTCTTTGTTAAATATAGCATATCATACCTTTATGCACTTAAAAATAGCATGATTTTTTCTCTTTTATACCGTAATGATATTTTTTAACATATATATTGAATTCATCTAGCATTTTGGTATATACTGTAAAATATACAGGTCATAAGTATTAATTTTTTATAAAGTATACTTTCATCTATCAGAACTTTTTATTACCTGGCACATTGCTCTGCAATTGTTTAGTTTGTATATAAATAACGATAATTAACCGGCATACAAATATATTTAATAAATTTATAACTGTACATAGATATAATAGACATATATTTATGCCATTATACTTATCAAATAAATTAAGAGGAGACTTTCCATGGATAATATGCTTTTTTCTGTATTCCCTAATGAAAACTTTGTAGATTTAGGATTATATCAATTTGGTTGGGAAAGATGTGCACCCTCCCATTCCTTTGGACCAGCAGCAAGAAATCATTATGTGTTTCACTATGTAATATCTGGTACTGGCACCTTAATGGCTGATAATAAAAAGGGAGAAACTCAGACTTATCAGATAAAGAGCGGTCAGGGTTTTATGCTCTTTCCTAATCAGATCAATACCTATATTGCAGATAAAAATATTCCCTGGGAATATACCTGGCTGGAATTTGACGGACTTCGTGCAAAAGAAGCAGTAGAATTGGCTGGACTATCTGTAGATAAACCCATCTATCATGATAATTCAAAAGAACTATCCTCTGCGATGAGTGATGAGATGATGTATATTTCTAAAAATGCAAAAGAATCCCCTTTTCATCTAATAGGCCACCTTTACTTATTTTTAGACTATTTTACACGCTCTGCATCCACTATGCGACTTTCACAGACAAATCGAATTCAAGACTTTTACATAAAAGAAGCCCTTGCATTTATAGAAGAGAATTTTCAGAATGATATTTCCATACAGGAAATCGCAGAACGCTGCGGCTTAAACCGAAGCTATTTTGGTAAGATTTTTCACGATGCCCTGGGAAAATCTCCCCAGGAATTCCTGATAAACTATAGAATGGTAAAAGCAGCCGAATTACTAAAACTAACCCAGCTTTCCATATCAGACATAGGAAATGCAGTCGGCTATCCAAACCAACTGCATTTTTCCCGTGCGTTTAAATCTATCTATCACTTATCTCCTATGAATTGGAGAAAGCAGAATCTATTGATACCTGTGCATAAAAAATACTAATAGAAAGCTTAGTAAAGCGGTTCATTTTTGACTAAATTTGACTAAACCTATTTTTATCTATTTTAACCCATTTTCAAAAACGCAAAAACAGCGAAGAACCTTGATTTCTCTAGGTTTTTCGCTGTTTTTAATTAGTGAGACATCGGGGATTCGAACCCCGGACAACTTGATTAAAAGTCAAGTGCTCTACCAACTGAGCTAATATCCCATCTGCTCTTTCAAAGAAAGAGAGTGCCTTGTTCCGGAATCGAACCAGAGACACGAGGATTTTCAGTCCTCTGCTCTACCAACTGAGCTAACAAGGCATTTAGTGTTTTCACACTGAGTAGCGGGGACAGGATTTGAACCTATGACCTTCGGGTTATGAGCCCGACGAGCTTCCAGACTGCTCCACCCCGCGATATATAATTTTTTTGAAACTAATGGATGGAGGTGGATTCGAACCACCGAAGCAATTTGCAGCAGATTTACAGTCTGTCCCCTTTGGCCACTCGGGAATCCATCCATATGAAATTAAAAATTGTTATCTTGCGATAACTTACACAATAAAGTGTTAAAGCCGATGATCGGACTCGAACCGATAACCTGCTGATTACAAATCAGCTGCTCTGCCAATTGAGCCACATCGGCGCAGTTATAAAAAAATATAACTTAAATGGGACCTACAGGGCTCGAACCTGTGACCCTCTGCTTGTAAGGCAGATGCTCTCCCAGCTGAGCTAAGATCCCATAAACAAAAATGTTAGTCAAACTAACGACCCAGATCGGACTCGAACCGACGACCTTCGCCGTGACAGGGCGACGCTCTAACCAACTGAGCCACTGGGCCAATATATAAAGGTTATACCTTCAAAACTGCATATACAATCGAAAATCATCTTTTTTGTTTGCTCGCTATGCCGGAAGCGTTTCCGCTTCACAGCTTTTGGTCAAACCCTCGACCTATTAGTAACAGTCAGCTCCATACGTTGCCGTACTTCCACCTCTGCCCTATCTACCTCGTCGTCTTCAAGGGGTCTTACTTCTTACGAATGGGATATCTCA
>JAQVHQ010000032.1 GCA_028696165.1 Lachnospiraceae bacterium
TACTGTTATACATAGAGAACACCTTTCTTTGTCACCGTATTGGTTTAGTCGCTTAATACTTTATCACAAAGTTGGTGTTCTCTTTTTATTTATTTTCCATTATCCGAATAAAATTTTACGCTAGCCCTTTTACAGATCCGCTGGTCATACCTTCAACTATGTGCTTCTGCATCGTTACGAAGATGATACAGCTTGGCAGAATCAAGAGTACACCATAAGCCATGATACTGTTCCACTTTGTTCCATACTGATTCATGAAAGTATAGATGGCGGAGGTCATAGGGCGCATGGCATCTTTAGTATTAAATGTCATAGAATAAGCTAAATCGTTCCATGCATATACAAAACTGAAACATGCTGCTGTAATAACTGTAGGTTTTGAAATCGGTATTGCAATCCTGAAAAATGCACTAAGTGCATTACATCCATCAATCTTAGCTGCATCTTCCAATTCCTTCGGCATACTTAAGAAACCAGGTCTTAACATCAGCACGATAAATGGTATAGATATGGTAGCTGTGGATAACATTGGTGCCAGGTAGCTGTTTAATAAATGAAGCTTTGAAAAGATTAAAAATAATGGAGTCAATACCAAAGATGCAGGAAGCATCTGGGTTACTAAAAATACCATAATAAATACTTTCATTCCCTTTACTTTGAATCTAGCCAGTCCATAAGCTGCCGGAACAGACAGACATAAAGAGATACACATGGAACCCACGGCAATGATAATAGAATTTTTCATGGTAACTCCAAGATTATTTAACTGGTCTTTATATGCAGTTAAGGTAAAATCATGAGGCCACAGAGTTGGTGTGCTGGCAAAAATCTCACTGTCTAACTTAAAGGAGTTTACGATAATCCAATACAGTGGAAACAGGAAGATACATGCAATAATAATTGCCACGATACAAAGCAAAATATTTTTTTGTTTATCCCGAAGATGTATTTTTTTCATATTACATCACCTCGTCTTTCGAAATAGTCTTTAAGTAAATCAATGCCACAATAAACAGGCAGACAAATAATACATTGGCCACTGCGGAACCCTGTCCGAACTTAAAGAGCTGGAAGGATAATTTATAGGAATAAGTAGACAACACTTCTGTAGCGTCTACCGGACCACCTGCAGTCATAACATATACCAGATCAAACACTTTAAATGTTAATACGAATCCAAGGATTAATACTGACATAATGGTCGGTTTTAATAATGGCAGTGTAATCTTTCTGAATTTCTGGAATGCATTGGCTCCGTCGATGGATGCTGCTTCATATACATCCGAAGGAATATTATTTAGTCCGGTGGTAAGTAATAGCATGTTAAAAGGGATACCTACCCAGGAATTGGCGATGATTAATCCCCACATAGCTGTATTTCCCTTTAAAAGCCATCCGATTGGTTCTTTGATAATGTGAAGATTAATCAATATGGTATTAATGATACCGCTGCTCTCTCCTAACATGAACTTAAATACCAGGGCGGTAACAGTAACCGGAAGCATCCAGCTGATAACGATAAATCCTCTGATTGGCTTGGATACGGTGAATTTCTTTGAAAAAAACATGGCAAATAAAAAGCCCAGTGAGAACTGAATCACCAGACATCCCACTGTATAGATAAATGTGTGACTCAACGATTTGCGAAAAGTTCCGTCTGCAAAAATTGCTTTATAATTTTCAAATCCAACAAAGTCTCTTGCAGAACTTGCTAGGGTTGTTGCTGTGACATCCTGAAAACTGATAATCCAGTTATATACAATTGGATATCCTATAAAAATAAGCATATAGATTACTGCCGGTAAGATAAACAGATAACCCAGTCTTCTTTCTTTCTTCTCTGTACTATTTGGCTTCAATTATGTAACACCATCCTCTCATATTTCCTGACAATTGGTTCCATCTAATGCTCCTTGCAGTGCATTTTTGCATAAAAAGAGCCCCATCACATCACAATTTGACTTGTATATGCGATGAGACCCTTATCTTTTAACCGTATTTGTAAAACTTATTTCAGTGCATCAACGGTAGCCTGAGCGTCGTTCATTGCTGTGTCAACATCTTTTTGTCCTGTAAATACTTCCTGCTGTGCTGTATAGATAGCTGCTGAGATTTCCGGCCAGTCTGGAGATGGTCCACGAGACTGTGCATCTGGCATGATTTCTGCAAATACAGAATTTAATTCGTCACCGGCAAACATCTCTGCGGTGTCTACGTCCGCTCTTGGAGAGAAACGTCCGATTGATTTACAGATTTCCTGTGATTTTTCTTTGCTTGTAATCCAGGTGATAAATTTCCATGCTGCATCTACATTAGCTCCGGTACAAATTCCGAGATTTTCTCCACCGAGGATTGATGCATATTCGCCATTATCTGCCTTTGGCATTCTTGCTACGCCATAAGATAAATCAGGTGCATCTGCTTCCAATCCTGAGAACTGCCATGGTCCATTAATCATCATTGCTGCCTGTCCGGAAGCAAACTGTTTCTCAGCATCTGCCTGTGTCCAGTTTACACACTCTTTGCTGATGTATCCTTTTTCAATCAATCCATAGAGGTATGTCATAGATTCTTTAGAAGCATCAGAACCAAGTTCTTCTACACTTCCACCTGCTGATAACAGCCATGGCATATACTGGAAGGTTCCTTCTTCATTACCGATTGCTGAGATAGCAAGTCCTTTGCAGCTGTCTGTTGTAAGTTTCTCACATGCTGCTTCAAGTTCAGACCAGGTTGTAGGAACTGCGATTCCTGCTTCGTCTAAAAGTGTCTTGTTGTAGAATAATCCAAGGCAGTTGTTGCCCCACGGAACACCGTACAGTTTATCCTCGTAGTAACAAGATCCGATAGAACCCTCTAAGAAATTCTGATCATCACTATTTTCATACAAATCTGTAATATCTTCAAATACTCCCATGGAAGCATATGAATTATGATCCGGGTTATCTACCATTCCCACGTCAGGAAGTTCGCCGGAAACCACACCGATGGTATACTGTTTCATCAGCTCTTCTCTTGGTAAGTACTGTGCTTCAACAAAAATCTCGTCCTGAGACTTGTTAAACTCGTCTACTGCTTCATTTACGAATTTTCCTTCTTTATCTTCTGACATATAGTGCCAGAAAGAAATCGTTGTCTTTCCCTCTGCGTCGGCACTTGCTGTCTCGTCTGTGCTGTCTGCTGCCTCATCGGTTGTTTCGGTTGATTCTGCTGCTGCATCTGTACTTGCGCCGGCATCTGCAGCGTCAGATCCTCCACATGCGGTAAGTGATCCAACTGTCATTGCTAAAATGGTTAATAAAGCTACTTTCTTTTTCATGTATTACCCTCCTTCGTTTCTTTGTACCCTTAGTATACTAACTAAACAAAGAGGAATAAATTCCAATATTTTAAAAAAGGTGTATAAATACCACATTATCTTGTTGCCTCATTCATAGCAAACTGCTTTGGCGAGATTCCTGTGTATTCCTTAAATACTTTTGAGAAATACTTCTGATCCGGATACCCTACATTACAGGCAATTTCATATATCTTCATATCAGTATTTAAAATCATATCCTTCGCTTTTTCCATGCGCACCTGCTTTATATAGCTGGAAAATGGTACCTCCATCTCTTTTGCAAAGAGATTGCTCAGATATTCAGGTGTTAGCCGGTATTTCTCAGAAAAGTACTCCAATCCTAATTTTCTCCCATAGTTTTCTCTTGTAGTCAAGACCATATCACGGACTACTTCAGAATAATTATTCTCTGATAAAAGATCTTCTTCCGGCATGCCCTGCTTTTCTTCTTTTAATCTCACCAGCAATTCTTTCACTGCCGAGATGGTAATCGGTTTTAACAGATAATCGTTCACACCCAGGCGGATTCCCTGCTGTGCATATTCAAAATTTGCATATCCACTGAGTATGATAAAAGTACATTCTGCGCCCATGTTTTTTGCCTTTTCTATCATATCCAGACCATCTGATTTGGGCATCTGTATATCTGTAATTACGATATCCGGCTCCATATCCTGTATCATTTTCAGTCCTTCATAACCATTCTCGGCTTCGCCAATTACGCGAAATCCCAAATCCACTTTATTGATTAATTTACCCAAGCCCTGACGAATTCGAAATTCGTCCTCTACGATTACAATCGTGTACATATCCTCTCCCTGCCTCCATATGTCTTTACTTATCCACGTGTCGGTACTATTATCAAGCACTTAGGTGTATTAGATTCCTATAACAGATGAGCCTGATACACCTTGCTTTTCTTGTATTTGCATTTCTTATATTTACTGTTCAGATATGTTCTCTGAATTTTCTATGGGTTCCGGGATAATAAGTACAAATTCTGTTCCTTCGTGAAGCTTGCTGTGGACCTTTATCTCCGCAAGATCTTTATAATAAATCCGCAAACGATGTATCACGTTGCTGATTCCGATACTATTACTGTTTAGTGCCGTTTCTTCCTTGATTTCTTTTTCTATTTCTTCCAGCTTTTCTTTCGTCATTCCGCATCCGTTATCTTTGATATGTATGGCAAGTTTTCCATCTTCACGCACATAAGCCTTTACCTGAATCAGTCCGCCCTGCTTTACATTTTCAAAAGCATGGAGGATGATATTTTCTATAATCGGCTGCAAAAGCATCTTATAGATAGGGAAATCCATAGCCTCATCTGTCACATCATACTGACAGTCAAAGGAATTCTGAAAACGGTCTCTCTGCAAAAATACATATTTATTCAGCCAGCTGATTTCAGCCCGAAGCAAAACAACCATATCAATATTAGACACGCTGTATCGCAGTAAACTGCCCAATGCCCCCAACATATCTGATATTTCTTCTTCCTCATGTTCTATAGCTCTCCAGTTAATGGAATCCAGAGTATTATAGAGAAAATGAGGATTGATTTGTGCTTCAAGTGCTTTTATCTCAGCGTGTTTTTGATTGATTGCAGCTACTCGAATTTCTTCATTTCGCGTCTTCAGGGTATCTACCAGAACCTTGATTCGGGCTTTCATCTTATTAAACTGACGGACAATAGTATATAACTCATCCTTATGGTCAAGCTCCACCTCAATCTTATCGGCGTCCGTACCGGCATAGTTATGAATTCCCTGGGCAATCTTACCTACATTGCGGATATATTTTTGTGATATCACATATAATGCCAGGAAGAAGAACAGTGTAATAAACGCAGTGATTATAATAACCAGTTTGAGTACATGGGCGATATCCTGCTTATATAGCTGGGTATCGATAATGTTTACAATACACCACCCGGTATCCTCTATATCATAACGTCTTTCTGACAGACGGCTTTGATCTTCATAATTTTCTTTTTCATATCTGTCCAATGGTTTATTCACATAATTCGAGTTTGCTGCTGCGATGATTTTATTAGAATCATCCACAACGACCTTGGAAACTCCGTTATTTTTCAGTTCACTTTTATCATCTTCAAAGATTAAGACATTGCAGTCCAGCGCCATAACCAGGACACCGCTTTGCTCCTGCGTCCGCAGATTACGAACGGGGAACCCCATTAAAATCACATAGTCTTCCTTGATAATTGATTTACTTAAATTCACAGTTGCAATAAAGCTAAGTTCCTGCTTCTGTCCCATCTCCCGCAGGATTTCTTCCTGAACAGCCGGTTCCGACCAGATTGTCTCATTTAGACTTCCATACCATTTTGCATAGGATACATATCTTCCGTTATCTGCCAGGAAGGTGATACCCCGGATACCATCATGGGTATACACACTGTTTTCTAACATTGTCCTTAAATGTGCAGAATCTACTGCTAACTCTGTACCATCACCCACTCTGACTTTCTGTGAGAGTTCTATACACTCCTTATTGGATACCAGTTCATAGAGTACATCCTCGAAGGCATCCATTCGTTCACGCACTACAATTTCCTGCTGGCGTGAATTTTCTTCTACCCATTCGTTGGTTCTGTTCATAGTACTTTGATAGTATATGGCACTGGATAATCCCACGATTAATATAATCGGCATCACTGCCGTTAGCAGATAAAGAATAATTACTTTTCTTTGCAGGCTGGATTCTTTACCAAACAAATTTTCTATTTTATTCCACATATGATTTCCCTTTGTGTTTTTTCTATTAGTACTTTAATTCAAGAATAAAGCTACAATTAAAGATACACATTATTATGTTAAAAATTGTGCCTACTCTGTAACATACCCCGCCTTTAATACTACATTTGAATAAGGAGTATATTCACCGGTTCGAACCACGAACTTCATCTTGGATACCATCAGTTTTAATTCAAAGTGTGGCATCACATCCCGTGGAATCTGCGGTAATGCCTTCTGAATATACTTATATTGAACCGGATTTTCCTCTTCCATCTCTTCAGCAAGGAATGCGTATTCCACTTCATTTTCCACTAATATGGCATCTAAAACCTGTTCAAAAGTCGGTACTCCTTTACAAACTGCCAAATCAACAACTTCAATCCCCGCTGGTATTGTCATGGATGCATCACATACCATAAACATATCCTTATGACCTAAAGATGCCAGACATCCTGCTAACTGACTATTAATAATTCCCTGCTTTTTCATATTAATTTCTCCTATGTGTTTTTAATTTATATTCCTGCTCACCTGCTTGATAAACAAAAAAACATTTTGCTGTCAATCTTTCTAATTCAAGTATGCCTTGGCGTACTTGCTGCGTTGCTAAATGCCAGTGCACTTGCTAATCAATGACCGAAGGGATACGTACGTAGTCGACTCATCAACTACGCTGACATAATACAGCTGGGCCGCTCTGCAAACTGCCGTGGCTTTATCTTGGAATGAGATTGGACTCCCACCTAGACTAACTTATTATTTACTCACCCAACCTTGGATGCAACTTTGTCAGACAGATTTGGTTCCCTCACCAAGACTAACTTGTTATTTACTCACCATCTAGAAGTGAATAACTCATCTTCTTTCAAGATAACGAAATTGGGTATAAAGTCAATTTCTGCGTGTCCACACTATGAGGTACATCATGATAGTCTAACCAGAAAAACTGGGTAATAAGCCAAACTTTTTCGTATCCACACTATGGGGTACATTATAACAGGTTATAATGGGGCATATACAGCTGCAAACAGCTACACTGCCCCATTATTCTATATTTTATCTGTAAAATACAACTGAACGGGGCATATACAAGCTATTTGGGGATACTGCCCCGATACTGTTCTCAAAACGGGGCAGTGCAGATTTTTGTGCTGTATATGCCCCGTCCACACAATTTTTACTGAATATAATGTGCCCTATGGGGCATTTTACGTATTTGGAACCTTATATGCCCCGTTCACGCGAAACTTAACAATTGGGAATAAACAAAGTATTTCACTCGATTTAAGAACTATTCTGACTATAGATTCTAAGCAAGTCTTTTGACCCTGACATCATTTTTGCTCCATCATACCTCGTTTCTTGAGTAAAAGTCATATAAATACCAACCGCTTTTTCTGAAAAATCAACTTTCTATTCCTTTAATCAAAGAATAAACTATTGTTATCCGTTTTGCAAGCCGGTTTTTCCAGGTATGAATGTTGACTCATCTAGTTTAAGAACGACTTTGCATACTTGCTGCGTTATTAAATGTCCGTGGCGCTTATTAGGTAATGGCCGAAATGAAACAAAATCATTTCATCAGCTATGCTGACATAATCCATCTGAACCTCTCTGCAAGCCGCCGGAAGCTTTATCCCCTCTCATGACAAAAAGCTGCCAGCTCAGATTTTACTCTTGGCTGACAGCTTTTGACTTGCATTATTTTTGATTATGTTAAATTTACTTAGCGACAGTACAGACTACATTGATTTTCTCTCTGCAATCTCCGCCATCTTCGCATCATTCAATCTGGTATCTCCATGCACACGGCTGTATGATAAATATCCATTCATACGGTCAATCTTTGTCAAGTTTGTAGAGCCGCATACCGGGCACACATCCATCTCAAGTTCCTGATGTCCACAGTCATCGCAGTATGCCAGTGACAGGTTTACACCTTCATAATATCCCAGTCTCATTGCACGTTTTACCAATGTTCTTACAGCTTCTGTATTGTATCCAATCGGGTAGCGCACGTACTGAATCTTACCACCGTTGCATAACTCCCAGAAACGTCCTTCCAAATCCTGTTTCTCGATTGGTGTAAGGTCTTCTGTTACATGACAGTGGAAACTGTTGCTTACATATGGACGGTCTGATACGCCACGGACAATTCCATACATCTTACGAAACTGTTCTACCTGCAGACCACACAGACTCTCTGCCGGTGTTCCGTAGATTGCATACAATATGTCATCCGCCACTTTAAACTGATTAATCTTGTCATTAATATACTGCAATACTTCCAATGCAAATTGTCCATCTTCTGCGATAGATTTGCCGTTGTACAATTCCTGCAGTTCATTTAAAGCCGTGATACCAAAGGAAGCTGTCATCGGTTTTAACAGTGGACGAATTTTATCATGAGGATTCAGGTGTCCACCGTAAAACCCGCCTTCACAATATGCCAATGGGTTCGTTGATGCACGCATCTCTCCCAGATAATCATAGGTACGAATATGGAGCTGGCGAATCATCTCCAGATAGAAATCTAAAGTCTCATAAAAGTCTGTATTCTCAGCTCTTGATTTTGCCAGAATCATAGGAAGATGAAGACTGACTGCACCGATATTAAAACGTCCGACAAATACCGGCTCATCATTCTCATCAGCAGGCTCCATACCGCCTCTCTCATACCAGGGGCTTAAGAATGCACGACATCCCATTGGGCTGATAACTTTCTTATATTTCTTATACATGCTAGAAATGTATCCTTCTCCGGTCAGTGACAGCCAATCCGGATACATGGTTTTACATGAACATGCAATTCCTGCTTCAAATACATCTTCGCATGGCTTGCCTTCTCCATGAAGTTCTTCATCATATAAAAATACAATTTTCGGGAACAGAACCGGTTTCTTATGACCTTTCTTTCCCTGACCTTCCATATGAACCTCTAAGAGAGATTTGGAAATCATTTTTTCAAATACATCTGTGCCTAAGCCAAGAGTTACTGTTACAAACGGGTAATCTCCACGGGAAGAACCTACGGTATTAAGCTTATACTCAATTCCCTGCCATCCCTGGTCACAATCTCTGCGAACCTTATCCATAGCGTATTCCACCGCTTTTTCTTCTCTTCCTGCCCAGCTTTCATCTGCGTATTTCAAAAATTCTTTATAGTACTTATTGTAACTTTTCTGAGCGTAGGTTCCTAGAATCGTATCCACTTCCGGAACAGTAAATCCACCGTACTGCTGTGCTGCGGTACTCAAGATGATATCTCCCATTACGTCAAAAGCAGTATCCAGAGTCTTTGGCTCGTTGTACCATACATTACCCATCTCAAAACCATCTTTTAACACTGCGCCCACATCAAAGAGACAGCAGTTCATGGTATCTAATCGTGCAGACTGGTCATGAATATAAATATAACCATCCTTGCATGCCTGAAGCTCATTGCGGTTCATGAAGAATTTACGGTATAATTCTTTATTTAATTCATTAAAAATCAAACTTCTCTTCGTTGCGACCAATGCGCTGTCTGTATTGGCATTGCTCTTATCACCGATATAACGAATCGCCTGACTCTTTGTATACACCTCATCCATCATATGAATAAAGTCTAATTTATAATTACGATAATCGCGATAGCTTTTTGCCACGGCTGGGCTGACTCTTTCCAGTGCACCTTCTACGATATTGTGCATATCTAAAATTGGAATCTCCTTTTTCCCCAGAGACTCTGCATGCTCTGTGGCAAACTTACAGATAAATTCTATTTCTTCATCTGAAAACTTATATAAAATTCTTCCTGCTGATTTATTTACCGCACGGACAATCTTATTTGCATCAAATTCTTCTTTTGTACCATCTTTTTTAACTATATATACCATATCTTCCTCCACTACATCTTGTGTCATTTTACATTCTTTCCATCTATATGTTGTATGCTATCCAGTATATCACTTATTACAGGACTTGAAAAGATATAATTTTCACAAAATTCATGCCAATTTTCACCTGTAATTTTTCTGTCTATCTTGTGACATTGCGAAGCCATTTATAAGACCGATATCTCTTGTAGACAAATGGCATCTTCACAAGTTCATCACTTACCAGGATAAAATATACCACGGTAACCGGCAAATCCAATACAAATGCTGCAACAAAACCAAGTAGGATAGAGAATCCCCACATAAATACCAAATCGATGATAAGCCCTGCTTTGGTATCTCCGCCGCCTCTGAAGATTCCCACAACCCAGGTAGAATTAATGCTCTGTGCCACACAGTAATAACTCATCACGAACATCATAATTCTCAAGTAACCTTTTGCCTCCTGGCTAAGTGTCAGGAAATGACGTGCCACCGGAGAGATGCACAGAATAACCACTGCTCCACATAATCCCAGCACAACAGACATCTTAGTAAACAGTCTTCCATATTCCTTTGCCACATCCTCACGGCCTTCACCAATACTCTTGCCAATCATAATCGCAGTTGCACCGGCAACGCCAAAGGAAACCACCATGGCCAGCTGACGGCTGACCTGAGTTACCGAATTGGCAGCTACCGCCGCCTGACCCAAATGTCCCATAATACTGGTCATAACAGCCATTCCCAGTCCCCAGGCCAACTCATTTAATACAACCGGCAGAGAAATCTTTATAAAATCCTCCAACAGCAGTTTGTCATGAGTTACCAGGTCTGACAACTTAAAACGAATCGTATCATTATACTTACAGTCATAAACTACTACAATAATCAGCTCTACCACTCTGGCAATCAAAGTACCCAGTGCTGCTCCGGCGATTCCCATAGCTGGACAACCAAACAATCCAAAGATAAAGACTGCATTCAAAATCACATTAACCGCCAGTGAACATGCATATGTAATCGTGGCAATCATAACCTTCTCAATACTGCGGACAATATTTAGATACACCATGGTAATCGCTGATAAAATATAGGAAAATGAAATAATCCGCAAATAACGGACACCCTCTGCGACTACTGCCTCTTCTCTGGTAAACAGATGCATCAGCTGTGTAGGAATCAGCCACACAGCCGCCATAAAAATCAAAGCTACCACAATCCCCATGCGAAGAGCCATACCCATTATTTTCTCAATGGTTCTGGTATCTCTTTTTCCCCAGTACTGCGCCGTTAGCACTGCCGCACCAGATGTCAGTCCAAAGAAAATTAAAGTCATGACAAAATAGACCTGCCCCGCTAAAGAAGAAGCCGACAACGCCGTCTCTCCCACCTTGCCAAGCATAATTACGTCTGCTGAAGTCACACCAACATTAATTAAATTCTGCAAAGCCATAGGAATTACCAGCCCTGCAACAGTTTTATAAAACTGCTTTTTGTCAATCTGTACACCACTCATAAAACAACCTCATTCCAATACAATATTTTCTCCACGCCTTTTAAGGTACGTAATCACCATTGTATCAGATAAGCTGAAACTTTCAACCCCTAATTATAAGCTAATTTTACTTCAGATTACAGTCCAAGAAGGCGGTCCGCCTAAGTTTCAAGCGGTCCGCCTTCTGATTTTCACACATACAAGAGAAATACTCGAAGACCTTTCTCCCTATATGTCTATAATAATTCTTTTAAGATTTTATTTACCATTCCAGGATTTGCTTTTCCCTGCGTAGCTTTCATAGTCTGTCCTACCAGGAAACCAATCGCCTTCTGTTTACCATTATGATAATCTTCTACTGACTGAGGATTTGCTTTTATAATCTCTTCAATAGTTGCCTTCAGAGCTCCTTCATCACTTACAGATTTAAGACCTTTCTCTTCTACATAAGCATCCGGGTCAATATCCTTTTCAAATATCTGCTCGAATACTTCCTTTGCCACACTGCTGTTGATGGTTCCGCTCTCAGCCAAATCAACTAATTTTGCCAGATTTTCCGGTGAAAATGTAATATCCTCCGGACTCTGTCCTCTCTCGCCTAACAGACGAAGGGTTTCAACCATAAGCCAGTTAGATACTTTCTTCGGATTCTTGCAGATAGCTGTAGTTGCTTCAAACATATCGGCCATCTTCTTAGAAGATGTGATAATCTCAGCATCGTACTTCGGAATACCAAAGTCTTTTTCGTAACGTGCAAGTTTCTCTGTACGAAGTTCCGGCTGTTTTGCTCTGATTTCATCCAGCCATTCATCGCTGATGACAACCGGCACTAAGTCCGGATCCGGGAAGTAGCGGTAATCCTGTGCATCTTCTTTGGAACGCATTGCATAGGAATATTCCTTGTTATCATCCCATCTTCTGGTTTCCTGAATAACGGATTTTCCTTCTTCGATTAATTCAATCTGTCTGGCACGTTCTCCCTCGATTGCTCTTGAGATAGCTTTAAAAGAGTTTAAGTTCTTCATCTCTGTTCTGGTTCCAAATTCCGGTGCACCTACTTCACGAACAGACAGGTTGACATCGGCACGCATAGAACCTTCCTGGAGTTTGCAGTCAGAAGCTCCCAGATATTGAATAATCAGACGAAGCTTATCTAAGTATGCATTTACTTCTTCAGCACTTCTCATATCAGGTTCTGATACGATTTCGATCAGTGGTACACCGCTTCGGTTATAGTCAACCAGAGTACAGTCTTCCCACTCATCATGAATCAGCTTACCGGCATCTTCTTCCATATGAATCTCATGGATTCCAACTTTTTTCTTGCCTGCACCGGTCTCAATCTCTACAAATCCATCATGGCAGATTGGCAGATATAACTGTGAAATCTGATAGTTCTGCGGATTATCCGGATAGAAATAATTCTTACGGTCAAATTTACAATACTGGTTAATCTCACAGTTAGTCGCTAAGCCAACTGCTAAAGCATATTCTACCACCTGCTTATTTAATACAGGAAGAGAACCCGGCATACCGGTACATACCGGACAGGTATGAGTGTTTGGCGCTCCTCCAAATTCCGTAGAGCATCCACAGAAAATCTTTGTCTTACTGGCTAACTCCACATGTACTTCCAATCCGATGACGGTCTCATATTGTCTGCTCATTATTGTGCACCTCCCATTACTGCCGGACTGTGCTCATAACCTCTGCTCTGTTCGTAAGCATATCCTACGCGAATAACATTCTTCTCTTTAAAACAATCTCCGATAATCTGTAAACCAACCGGAAGTCCTTTTGAATCTGTTCCGCATGGAACAGACATTCCCGGAAGGCCTGCCAGATTGACTGATATCGTATAAATATCTCCCAGATACATTTTCAATGGATCGGATAAACTCTTGCCTAACTCTGGTGCTGTTGTCGGTGCTGCCGGTCCTAATATTACATCATATTTTGCAAATGCTTTGTCAAATGCCTGTTTAATCAATGCCTTTGTTCTTAATGCTTTCAGATAATAAGCATCATAATAACCACTGCTTAATACGAAAGAACCAAGCATAATACGTCTCTTTACTTCCGGTCCAAAACCTGCGGAACGGGTTTTCTTATACATATTGTGAAGACCTTCATAATCAGCTGCACGATATCCGTATTTTACTCCATCAAATCTGGACAAGTTGGAGCTTGCCTCTGCAGAAGCAATTACATAGTAAGCAGGAATCGCATATTCTACCAGACTCAGGTCAAACTCTTCTACGATGGCGCCTTTGCTCTTTAATACTTCCACAGCTGCCAGTACTTTTTCCTTTACTTCTTCATCAAGACCTTCCCCGAAATAGTCCTTCGGAATACCAATCTTCATGCCTTTTACGTCATCTACCAGAGCTGAAGTAAAATCTAAATCATCACGTTTCATAGAGGTGCTGTCCTTTGTATCATAAGAACTGATTGCCTCTAATATAGTCGCACAGTCTGTTACATCTTTTGCGATTGGTCCAATCTGATCCAGAGAAGAACCATATGCAATCAATCCATAGCGGGATACAGTGCCATAGGTTGGCTTAATTCCAACCACACCGCAAAAAGAACTTGGCTGACGAATCGAACCGCCGGTATCAGAACCTAATGCATAAGAACACTCTTCTGCTGCAACTGCTGCACAGGAACCACCTGACGAACCGCCAGGTACATGTTCTGCATTCCATGGATTCCTGGTCACACCATATGCGGATGTCTCAGTGGTACTTCCCATGGCAAATTCATCCATGTTCGTTTTGCCTAAGATAACTGCACCTGCCTTTTCCAGATTAAGTACAGCTTCTGCTGTATAAGTAGGTTTAAAATTGCTCAGGATTTTAGAACTGCAGGTCGTCAGCAGATCTTTGGTACACATATTATCCTTAATTGCCACAGGCACTCCTGCCAATGGACCTGTTAATGATCCTTCATCTATTAATTTCTGAACTTCTTCGGCTCTTTTTAATGCGCCTTCTTTATCAACGGTCACATAACAGTTGTATGTGCCATCTAATTTCTCAATCTGCTCTATGGCAGCTTTTACTGCTTCTAATACCGTGATTTCTTTTGCTTTGATTTTCTTACCAAGCTCCACGGCTGTCATACTCATGATGTTCACCTTTTGTCTCCTCCTTAGTCAACGGTTTTTGGAACCTTATAAGATCCATCTTTTTTCTCCGGTGCATTCTGAAGCATCTGCTCACGGTTATCCCCATTGGTTACCACATCTTCACGGAATACATTCTGTACCTGGAAGGCATGAGACATAGGCTCTACCCCTGTGGTATCTAATTCATTTAATTTGTCGATATAGTCCAGCATGCGGTTCATATCATCCTTCGCCTGCTGCTTTTCTTCCTCATTTAATTCCAGCTTAGCCAGAATTCCCACATAATCAATGGTTTCATCTGTTATATTATTTGCCATAACTGCCTCTTTCTTCTATATTTTCTTCTATATTATTTTCGTCTGGCCTGTTTTTATACTCTACTGTTTATCATGCAGCATCTGTGTCTATTTCAGGCTGGGATGGTGTCAATTTTACAGTTGCTTCAGTCATTATTCGAATGGACTCACCGGCAACAAACTCTACATTTTTATAGATATTGGTCTCAGCTTCATCCTCCTCCATATCTAACCATAAACTGGAATATGAACCATAATAATCATCTGGCCATGTTGATTCAATATAGGTATAGTCTCCCTTTATCAACTCCACATCATAAGTACCTGCCGGAATATCCACACCTACTTCATAAACCGTGGTATTATCTACATCATCAATACCTGTAAGTTCAACTGTCTCGGCCAAAGGATTGATTTCTCTTGCAGTTATTGTATCTGTTCTCGCATTATCTGCTGTTATGGAAACAACCAGTCTGCCTTCCACATACACGACAGCACCATCAAACAAACGATAATCCTCATCTGTTGTCTGTCCATCCTCTGATAAATCGCTGTAGAAATAAATTGAATTTTCTTCATCATCCACATTTATATATCCTGAACCCGACACTACAGACACGTTGTATCTTCCTTCTGGTATATCCACTCCGACAGTATAAAATCCCGGAACCAGTTCTGTCTGATAGTATTCTCCAGTTCCCGGCTCAAAATCGCGTTCCAGATATTCATACGGGTCGTATTCTTCTTCTAAATAATCATCTGAATACTCGTCCGAACCGATCCCATCTGAAACAGAATCCTTGATGCTATAATATACACTGCCAATGATACCGCTTAACAGATACAGTACAAAGACAACCACCACAATAACTATGACAATCCTGGTTCCACTGCGCTTAGGTTTCTTCTGTGTTGCGCTTCCCTGGCTCAGTATCTGCTGACTTAATGTGTTTTTTGTATAGCTGCTTTGTGCTGTTTCATACCCGCTTTGTGCACTGCCGTATCCATTTCCATTTGGATGTACCTCTTTATACTGTGCCTGCTTTTGAAAGTTTTCATTGACTTTCTGGTACTGCTTTGCCGCTTTTTGATAAGTCTGATTGGACTGCCGATTCTGCCTCCTGGCTTCTGCATCTGCAGCATTTTGGGCTCCACCATAATATTTACGGCTTCCCCCATCCAGCTTATCCTTCTGATATTGTGCGTGGGATGCATTATTCCCACTGGATTTGCCTCTTTTGATAAATCGTCCCGCTGCATTCTGAACATATTCCTGTGGGGTAGTTCCTTTTGCATTTTCAAAAGTAACGCCCTGGCTGTTGTCATTGCGGTTCAAGTGATACATGTCATCGGATTTTCTATTATCCATTCCACATTCACTGCAGATTCCGTTGTGCAGCTTACCGCCGCATAGTCTACAACAATTTTTCTTCATACGCTCTCCCTTTTGCAGCTTACGGAATTTATCTTATGGCTCCAGACGGTTTAAGTCTCTTGGGAACAGTGTAGTCTCCCGCACATTATCTTCGCCTACCAGCTTCATGGTAAGACGCTCCAGCCCGATTCCCAGACCACCGTGAGGCGGCATTCCGTGCTTGAACGCATCCAGATAATGCTCCAATCCTTCCTCTGTCATATTCCGCGCTGCTATCTTTTCTACTAAACTTGTGTAGTCATGAATACGCTGACCACCTGTGGTTATCTCTAATCCGTGAAACAGTAAATCAAAACTTAAGGTGTAAGTAGTATCGGCAGGGTCATCCATCGCATAGAAAGGACGTTTCTTGGAAGGATAATGTGTGACAAATACAAAATCTGCATCATATTCTTCTTTAAAATACTGACCAATCAAAGCTTCTTCTTCTGGCTCTAAATCAAATGGATTACGAATTTTACGGTCATATTTTTCTGAAACCAGCTTCTTAGCTTCATCGAAACGTACAAATGGAATCTTATCTGTATTTGGAAGAGTCATGCCAAGCATCTTGATTTCCTTGGCATAATCTTTCTTTAACAGTTCCATGGTATATTGTAAAAATCCTGTTTCCATTCCCATGATGTCTTCAAATCCATCAATATAACCCATCTCAAAGTCCAGACTGGTGTATTCATTCAAATGTCTCTTTGTGTTATGCTTCTCTGCACGAAATACTGGTGCAGTCTCAAAAACACGGTCAAACACACCTACCATCATCTGCTTATATAACTGTGGACTCTGCTCCAATACAGCTGGTTTATGGAAATATTCCAGCTTAAATATATTAGCTCCGCCCTCTGCACCTTTTGCTCCAATCTTAGGTGTATGAATTTCTGTAAATCCCTGAGTATACAAAAATTCACGAAAACCTCTTACCACACCTTCCTGAATTTTAAACTTTGCGCGTTCTCTTACGTTTCTAAGAGAGATTGCTCTCTTGTTTAACTTAGCTTCCAGAGAAGTGTTTAATTTCCATTTGGAAATTGCCAAAGGCATGGCTTCTACCGGCTCAGATAATACTTTAATCTCTTTGATTCGTATTTCCAGCCCATGAGGTGCCCTCTCTTCTTTTCTCACTACACCTTCTACTTCAATAGTAGCCGCTTCTCGCAAATCTTTCAACTGGTAATTTGTAATTTCTTCCTCAAATACTGTCTGAAGCAGTCCTTCTCTCTTTCTAAGGACCACAAATGCCACATCACCCATATCACGAATGGTATGAATTGCACCATTTACCTTAACAGTCTGTCCTTCATAATCTTTTTCTAATAACTGGCTAATCTCTAAAGTTTCTTTCTGTTGTACTCCTGATAAAAATTCCATGTCTTCCTCCTGCTATTTTATTGGTTAACTGTATCCGGTTCCATCTGGTTTTGTATCATAAAAAATATAAGTTTCCTGTCATAACAGGGAATATTACAGCATTTTCTTCTTCCATTTTCTGAAAAAAGGCAATAAAAAAACACTAGAATCCAGGTATAGTTCTAGCGTCCTTTTGGGCTGTCTTCTTATAAAAATAAAAAACCGTCCTGGAACACCTACTCGTATTCCGGGACGGGAAATATCAATCTTCCCGCGGTACCACCCGCGTTGCAAGCACCATTGCTTACCTCTTTCAAACATTTAACGCATGTTACTCGTACTGACCTACTGTTCTTTCAATCAGTCTGCTCCAGAGTGTTCCCTATTGTCTTCTTCCCTTAATGGCTGCTCTCAGTCGGTGACGGCCAATTCCTGTCAAGTTTCAAGGACAGAGTCTCTTTCTTTGCATTTTTGTTATGGGACGATTCTAGCATACTTTTTTGGGGATTGCAAGTTTTTTTTCGAATGATTTACAATGATTTATCGAATGATATCAGAATGGATTCAGAATGGATTCAAATTTTTACAAGACGGACGCCTCGGCGGTTGTATTTATTGCCATTGAATAAGCTGATAAGAATCTAAGTATAAAAAGAGCCGATTCCATGGGCGCCAGGTGTTTACCAAAACACCTGGCGAAGGCACCCTGAAGTGGGTATGCATCAGCATACACACTGAATGTGCCTGCTCCCATGGAATCGACTCTTTTTATACTTAGATTCTTACAGCGAAATGAACTGGCAATAAATACAACAGCTGTGGAGCCTGCCAATGGGACGAAATACGAAGGCGTCCTCCTGGAACTACCGCCTGCAATTGAAAATACTATCCAATCTTAATAGTAACACCCATGCTCTTTCTGCCACTCATTAATAATCTTAACATTCTGCCTTTCCACACTATTCATATTAGCAATCAAATCATTCACATTCGAATACCCGCAATGCTGTTGTGCGGTAAGATACCAATCTTTTCCACTGAACTTATAATATGCATCTGCAGAAGTGTCACTTTTATCCGGATCAAAACTATATCCATAACGTGCAACCATCTCATTAATCGCCATCTGCGAATTCGCATGTTCTGATGTAACCTCTCCCGTCTCTAACATTTGCAAATCACTGCTGCTCAGCACCGAAGAACTGCTATATGGAAAGAGGAAATCCGACGTTGGTGCCGCTGCCCCACATGGAATAGTAATCGTTGCAGCTGCAGTTGATGGGGTCTGAGACGCTCTGGCATTGGCAGCTGCTTCTTCGGCTGCCTGTTTTGCCTGCTGTGCAGCTTCTTCCGCCTCTATGCGAGCCTGTTCTGCTGCTGCGGCTGCCTCTTCTTTTGCTTTTGCTGCGGCTTCCTCGGCTGCTTTTGCCTCTGCTTCTTTAGCGGCTTTTTCTTCCGCTTCTTTCGCAGCTGCTTCCTCAGCCGCTTTTGCCTCTGCCTCTTCCTTCTCTTTTGCTTCCTGCTGCAATTGTTCTAACTGTGCCTGGGCACTTGCAAGTTCTGCCTCTTTCTCCTGATTATGTTTACTGACACCTAAAGCAACACATACCCCTACCGCAATCAGTATCAATACACCCACTATAGAACAAGCTATAATAATAGGTTTCCTGCTGCTTCCTCCACTTGTTCTGTGGGGCTCTCCTGTTGGATTGGGAGGTAATTCATGTTTTGATTGATATCCTCCTGATCCAGCTGACGATCCTGATGCTTTTGATGCTCTTGATGCTTTGCTCGTCTGATAGGACGAACCACCTATCTGCTGTGCATCCTTTGCTGGTGGCTCGTCTTCCCGAACCGGAGTCCCGCAATTCGGACAGAAGACGGAATCGTCCGGTATTTTAGTCCCACAATTTTCACAAAACATATTTGCCCTCCTCATATGGCTATAAAAAGACATTTTCTTACAATACCTTCTTATTTTTAGGTTTATCTTACTTTTTGTCATGATATTTGTCAAGATTTTCATGGCATTTATCTATTTACCCATTTTTTCATTTTTTCTCCGGCACTGGTAGTATTAGTGGTCTATTTTCTCCACTTCTGCACCTTTTCTATTTGATTTCTCATATTTTCTCTACTACTTCTATTTCCTCTATTCTGTCTTCTTTCAAATCATCCAGTCATGATAAAGGCTATATAACGGTGTAAATTCAATTTTTTTAAAAAAAGCACATAGATCTATTTTCAGTTAAAATGTAATCACCACAAAACATTACTGAAAGGAAATAGAACTATGACTCAATTACATTTTACACTAGATTATGATTTTTTACCAAGCCTCAATTGTACCAGGGCATATAGAACTCACATTTTAACTAGTGCCTCGTTATATATAGATTTAGTAATCAAAAATAGCTGCACGGGGCATACACAAGCTCTCCTTTTTTCTCTTGCCCCGATACTACTTTCAAAGCGAGGCAGCACAGTCTTTTGGCGCTGTATATGCCTCGTTTACGTAAAAATTCACTTTATAATGTACCTAAATGGGGTATCTGTGTGTTTTTCGCTCATATATGCCCCGCGCCTGAACTATTATAATGTAACTCATGGAACAAATCATACGAGACACAGGTGAAAAATTAAGATGTCAAGTTAAAGCTATAGATTTCTTGATGATTTCTTGATCATACTAGAAAGGAGGCATTAACACGCTTGTGCTGTCTGCCCCCTCCTGCATATATTGATTTTTATAATTATATTGTTTGTGTCCATTCGTCCAAATCGCAATGGCATACACTTCAATTGCCTATATTTCAATATCCATATGCTTCAATCACCTATATTTCAATTTCCATATACTTCAATTTCCTACATGGCAATCCCCATACACTTCAATTTCCATACACTTCAATTTCCTATATGGCAATCCACATACACTTCAATCCCCATATACTTCAATTTCCTACATGGCAATCCCCATACACTTCAATTTCCTATTGCAATATCGCAATCTTTACCTAATTCAACGAACTGACAATCCCATGATACACAAACTCCTTTAACTGCTCCATGGAAATTCCGTCCATCCACTCTTTTCTTTGAATGCAGGTCACATAGCCAACCAGTTGGGTCAATATACTAACTCCTATAAGTGTTGCCGGAATCTGGCCTGATAAGACGCCTTCCTCTACTCCGGTCATTCCCAGTTCCCGCAGTCCTTCATAGAAGTAATCAGGGGACATAGGACATTTGTTCATAACAGTTCTTAAGGACTCTTTACTTTCTCCATTTCCGTGATGGGATAACTCAAAGAGCTGTATAAAGGATTTCTGATTTGTAAAGTTCTCATTTAACCAATCCATGATACAGTAGATGCGGCTTTTAAAACCGGATGCCGCTTCTACTATTTTCGAGATTTCGTCCATCTTGGTGGATATTTCATAAAGAAGGGCTTTCCCGATTATCTCGTCCTTGCTTTTAAAATATTCATAAGTAGTCCCTTTACCAATTCCTGCTTTTGATGCAATTTCTGAAACCGTTAATTCACTTAAGTTTTTTCCTTCTTCCAACAGAGCTGTTACTGCTTTATAAATCTGTAATTCCTTTTCAGAAATAGAATCAAAAACCATCGTCTTCAATCTCTTCATCCAGATTTTCCTCCTCTGCCAGATATTTCTTTCGATTAAATATGTCATAGATACATGGCACTACAAACAGCGTCAGTAAAGTACCATAGATCAAACCTCCTATGGTAACAATCGCCATTGGCTGTACCATACCTGCGCCCATGCCCATTCCCATTGCCATGGTGGACAGACCCAGAATAGTTGTCAATGCAGTCATCATAATTGGACGCATACGGGTCTTTCCTGCTTCAATAATTGCTTCCCGCTTCTCCATACCACTTCTTCGCAGCTGATTCGTGTAATCTACCAGCACGATACCATTATTAACTATGATACCGGATAACATGACAAATCCAATCATTGCGATAACACTGACTTCACTTCCGGACAGATACAATCCTAAGAATCCGCCTGTAAATGCCAGTGGAATGGTAAACATTACGATAAATGGTGAAAGCAGAGACTGGAACTGTGCTACCATGATTAAGTACATGAATACAATTGCCAGTGCAAGCATCTTCACTAACTGTCCCATTGCCTCATTAATAGTAGTATCTTCTCCAACCATCTCAACCGAATATCCTTCCGGCACCTCAACGGATTTTAATGCTTCTTTTACATCATCGGAAACCAGACCTACATTATGAGACGCATCAATGGATGAGGAAACTGTCAGATATCGCGTCTGCGCATCTCTGGATATAGACTGAAGTCCAGTTGCATCAACAAAATCCACAAGATCGCTTAATGGTATCTCTTCCTCTTTGCCTTCTGTATCTGTTGCTGTAATCATGATTCCCTTGATGTCTTCTCTGGTGAATTCATCTTTTTCTTCATTATAAACCATGACATCATAATCTTTGCTTACGGTTGAAAGTGTTGTCGCTTTGGAACTTTCTGCTATCTTAGCGCTTACCTGCTGATAGATCTGTGCAATGGTAAGATTATGTTCAGAAGCTTTGCCCTTATTTACCACCATACGAAGTTCTTCCGTGGTATCTTCAATACCATCAGAAACTTCGGTCGTTCCTTCTGTATCTTCTACAATCTTTGCAACCTCTTTTGCCAGTTCCTGAATCTTATCCAGCTCTTTTCCTTTGATTTCCACACTAATTCCGCTTCCACCAAGAGCTGACATATCCATGCTTGAGGTCTGTATATCTAATTCACAATCTAAATCTTTTGTCTTGTCCTCTATCTCCTTCGTAATCTGATTGCTTGTAAGTTTCGTGTCTTCTGACAATATCACGTAGATAGAAGAAGTATTGGCTGCGCTGCTGCCCCCCATCATGCTCATGGTTCCACTGCTTGAACCGGCCATAGCTCCCACATCTGTCACATCACTAATCGTTAACAGGCGGTCAGCCAGTTCATCTGACATCTCACCAACTTCTGTCAATGTAGCCGTCTCCGGCATAGTCAGCGTAACGGTTACCTGTGTGCTGTCCATAGCAGGCATAAATGCAGTTCCTCTTGACATTGCACCCACGGCACTGACCACGAGAAGTACTACTGCAAGTATCAGTACAACCGGTTTCCAGTGAAGTACTTTATCCATAATCTTTCCATACACATTCTGAATACGGTCAAATAATTTGTGTTCTTTTTCTTTTGTATTTTTCAATACACCAGCAGACATCATAGGCACTAATGTCAGGGCAATTACTAAACTTGCCAGTAAAGAATAAGCAATCGTAAGTCCCATATCCACAAACAGCTGTCTTGTGATACCTTCGGTAAATACAATAGGTGCAAATACACAAACGGTTGTAAGTGTCGAGGCAATAATAGCCCCGCTTACCTGTTTTGCTCCCGCAACAGCTGCCTTCTTAGCAGAAATGCCTTTATTGCGCAGCCGGTATATATTCTCAATTACAACAATAGAGTTATCCACCAGCATACCTACGCCTAATGCCAGACCAGACAGCGAGATAATATTTAAAGTCACTCCGCTAAAATACATCAATACAATAGCACTGAATATACTGATTGGGATAGAGCAGGCAACAACCAGTGTCGGTCTGAAATCTTTCAAAAACAGGAGCAGAATAATAATAGCAAGTACACCACCAAAAACCATATTCTGCAATACAGAATTAATAACCAGGTCAATATAGATACCCTGATCCATAATTATCGTAGAGTCAGCTCCATCTTCTGATGTTTTAAAGTTCTCAAAATATACTTTCAAACGATCTGATACTTCTCCGGTGGAATATCCGGTCTGTTTCTGGATAGAAAGCATAATTCCCGGTTTTCCATTAATGGAGGCGTATACTTCATCAGAATTATCCGTTATCACTACATCTGCCACATCAGAAAGTTTAATAGGTTCTAATCCATCAATACCCATATCAAATAATACCAGGTCAGACAGATTCTCTGTATCTTCGAATTTGTCACCTACACGGACAAGATACTGAATATTGTCTTCTGTTACATATCCAGCGGGCATACTAAAGTTCTGTGCCTGCAGAATCTGAGATACCATATCCGAAGTGATTTTCTTACTTAAATCAGCCTGTTCCAACGCTGTTTCCTTTGAATCATCCAGCTGCTCCTGTCCCTGCTCTAACTGCTGTTCGCCTGAAGACAGTTGTGCCTGGGCAGTTGCCATCTCAATTGTTGCTGTGATTTTTGCTGATTCAATCTGTGACTGAGCCTGGGCAAGTGTGATTTTTCCTGAAGTCAGCTGAGCTTTGGTATCGTTGAGCTGTTTGCGTCCTGCATCCAGCTTCGCTTGATTCTCATCAATGGTTGCCTGGGCTGAGGCTAACTGCTCATCTACGGTAGCCTTAGCTGCCGCTTTCACCTGGTTTTCCCCTTCTGTCAGACCTGTATCAATCTGCTTTAACTGTTCTTCTAACCCGGTAATGGCAGATTCTGTTGAAGATATCTGAGTTTCCAAAGCTGAGATAGTTCCCTGGAGCGTGGCAATCACTGTCTGATTAGCCTCACTTCCTTTGACCTGCTCATCACTTAGTTGTTTTTTTGCATCCTCCAGACTGCTCTGAAGTGTCTCAAGACCATCTTTTGCCGATGCAAGTCCAGCTTCTATCTGGGTTTTTCCCTCTGCTGCACTTTTATATTCATCAGAATCATAAAAAGCATCCATAGCCGCTTTTTCTGCAGTGGCATAAGCCGTGTCCTTCTGCTCATCTAATTGTTTCTGACCAGCATCTAACTGTTTTTGTCCGGCATCTAACGCATCCAGAGCCGTCTCTATCTGAGCTTCCCCTGCAGTAATCTGAGCCTGAGCTGCTGATGCCTGAGACAGCTGATCTGTTAATTCCTGTTTTCCGGATTCCAACTGTTCTTTTCCATCTTCAATCTCAGCTTTCGCATCATCCAACTCTTCCTGGGCATCATCAAAAGTGCCATTCAGGGCATTTTCAATCTTCTTATTCATCAAGTCAATCTTTTCCTGACGAATGACAACGTCCACCTGCTCCTCAATTTCTCCAGAAGTAGATACAGATGCCACACCCTCTATACTTTCAATATCTGACAGCATAGACTCATTTACATAGTCAGAAAGTTTTGCACCTTCTAATCCATCCTTTTGCACTGCAGCAATCATAACCGGCATCATATCCGGGTTTAATTTCATGATAACCGGATCGCCCACAGAATCATCCCAGGTTCCACTGATTTGATCCAGATTTTCCCTCATCTCCAGGCTGACTGAATCCATATCTGTAGTCTGAGAAAATTCCAGAACAACCATGGATACATTTTCGCTGGAGGTAGAAGATACATTTTCAATATTGCTGACAGTTGCCATGGCTGATTCCACTGGCTTTGTAACTGTCTCCTCCACTTCTTCCGGACTGGCGCCAATATACGTGGTGTATACGATCGCGTAGGGAAGATTAATATTTGGTAATAAATCGGCAGTCATACTTGTAAATGCTACATAGCCAAGTATTAATACCATGACAATACCGACAATTACGGTATATGGTTTTTTTACGCTTAATTTAGATAACATATGTCCTCCTTCAAGTTTCCGACCGACCGGTCAGTTCTGATAATAGTATACACTCATCTGCACAGAAATCAATAGCATAATTTGTAAAAATTGTATAAAGTACGTATAGCAACAAAAAGAACGTATAATTTTCATCAGTTTCATTCTGACGAAAACCATACGCTCTTCCTTCATCTTTAGCATCATATTTATGAAACTATGTATCCTTACATATTCCATAAAATGCCTAAAACACATACATCTGCGACACTTGTATTATTTAACTTCTACAGTCCATCCGTATTTATCTTCCAGACGTCCTAACTGAATACCTGTAACGGTGTCATATAACTTCTGGCTGATTTCGCCAATACCACCGTCTTTAATCTGGAATACATCATCTTCATAACGAAGGTGTCCGACTGGAGAGATAACTGCTGCTGTTCCGGTTCCCCATACTTCTTCCAAAGTACCGTTCTTAGCAGCTTCTTCCAACTCATCAACAGATACTCTTCTTTCCTCTACAGGAAGTCCCCATGATTTACACAGTTCGATACATGTATTTCTGGTTACGCCTGGAAGGATGCTGCCATTTAACATAGGAGTTACAACAGTTCCATTGATTTTAAAGAAGATGTTCATAGCTCCAACTTCTTCGATATATTTTCTCTCAACACCATCAAGCCAAAGTACCTGTGAGTAACCTTCCTCATGAGCTTTTACCTGGGCTGCCATAGAAGCTACATAGTTTCCACCGGTCTTAGCTTCACCGATTCCACCACGAACTGCTCTTACGTACTGATCTTCAATCCAGATTTTAACAGGATCCAATCCTTCCGGATAATAAGCACCAACTGGTGATAAGATAATCATAAATTTATAAGTATGAGATGGACGCACTCCAAGGAATGGATCTGTAGCGATTACAAATGGACGTACATATAAAGAAGTTCCTTCTTTTGTAGGAATCCATGCTTCATCAACTTTAACTACTGTTTTAATTCCCTCTAAGAATAATTCTGCCGGAATCTCAGGAATCATCAAACGTGCATTAGAGTTATTAGCTCTCTCAATGTTCTTGTCCGGGCGGAATAAGAGGATTCTCTTATCGTCTGTACGATATGCTTTTAATCCCTCAAACATCTCCTGTCCATAGTGAAACACCATAGATGCCGGGCTTAACTCTAAGTCATGGAATGGTACCACTCTCGGATCATGCCATCCCTGGCCTTCTGTGTAATCCACTTCAAACATATGGTCTGTGAAAATAGTACCAAATAATAATGGATTATCCTCTGTTGGTAATGGTTTCGGGTTTGTTGTTTTTTCAATTTTGATATTATACATAATATCTTTCCTCCTCTTGCTATGATTGTTTTACATACTTAACGAACTGATATTCCAAATCAAAATAAGTCTGCTCTTCACTGTCGGCCTCAATTCTCCACTCTTTACTCTCATCTAAATTTGGGAAAAATGTATCCGCTTCGTATGCATAATCTATCTTCGTCACATGCGCTATTGTGCAATATGGAAGCATCAAACGATAAATACTCTCGCCACCGATTACATAAATCTGATCATCATCATATTTCTTCAATTCTTCTAAAGCTTCGTCAAGACTATGCACGATGATGGCATCTTTGACCTTATAGTTCTTATCACGGGTCAATACAATATTCACTCGGTTTTTTAAGGGCAGTCCATTTGGAAAGCTCTCCAGGGTTTTCCTTCCCATGACAACCACTTTACCAGTGGTCTCCTGACGGAAAAACTTCATGTCTGCCGGTATACTGACCAGCAGCTCATTATTCTTGCCAATTCCCCAGTTCTTATCTGCGGCTACAATCAAATTCATATTATTCTCCATCCTGTGTTATATATTATTGAATCCTGATTTTTAAATCTGGACTTTTATTTTATTCAAATTTTCGATTTAGGCAAACTTTGATCAGATGGCGATTGGAATATTTTTAATCTGTGGTCCAGCCTGGTAATTTTCCACAATCAAATCATTCGTCGTAAACTCATAGAAATCTTTCACTTCCGGATTCAGTCTTACCTTAGGGGCATCGAAAGTTGGTCTTTCGATTAATTCCTTAATCACCGGAATATGGCGATCATAGATATGAGCATCTGCAATCACATGGACGAACTCTCCCACATTCATGTCACACACCTGAGCGAACATCATGGTCAATATAGCATACTGGCATACATTCCAGTTATTTGCAGCCAGGACATCCTGCGAACGTTGATTTAATATTGCATTCAATGTAAGTTTTTCCTGCCCCGGTTCTTTGGTGACATTAAAGGTCATAGAATAGGCGCAAGGATATAATGCCATCTCATGTAAATCCTGATGTACATAGATATTCGTCATAATTCTTCTGCTGTATGGGTTATTCTTTAAATCGTAAATTACACGGTCTACCTGATCCATCATGCCTTCTTTATATTCATGCTTCACACTCATCTGATAGCCATAGGCTTTTCCAATAGAACCATTTTCATCTGCCCAGCTGTCCCAGATATGACTGTTTAAATCATTCACATTATTGGACTTTTTCTGCCAAATCCAGAGAATCTCGTCCATAGCACTCTTCAATGCAGTCTTTCTTAATGTAATCGCCGGGAATTCTTTTCTCAAATCATACCGATTCACAACTCCGAATCTCTTGATCGTATAAGCAGAAGTTCCATCCTCCCATTTAGGACGAACTTTTTCACCTTCTGTGCTTACACCATTATCGATTATATCCTGACACATATTAATAAAAATCTGATCTGCAAAACTCATAGGCTCTCCTTCTAACATCATACATCTCATCGTCAGTTGTATGACTTCTCTAGACAATTTATAGTATAATACTTCCAAAACCGCAATGCAATACTTTCTTTCTCTTATATTAGAAATTATTTTTATATTTCATCTATCCTTTTTCTATTTATATCCTGTCTTATACATTACCTGGCTGATATTTTTACCATTCCATATCGTTTACCTTCTATTATGATTCAGCTGCCTTCCTCTGCGCCTGCGGCGCTTTGGTCTTGCCATCTGTAAGGTAGTCCAGCATACTATTCTAACCAGAATAATTCCGATAAATGCACCAATACTATCGATACACACATCTCTTTTTGAAGGACCTCTGCCTTCCACAAAGGACTGATGATATTCGTCCATACAGGCAAATCCCACACAGACAGCACCTGCCACAATTAAAAGTGGAAAGCCCCTCAGTCCATATACATACAATGGAAAGGAAACACTGATGGCAAGCAGAAAGTATTCTGTCATATGAGCTGCCTTGCGCACCGGATAATTTAATCGTTCCACATAATATGCCTGCTGATCTTGGGACCATTCTTTGTCCAATACCTTATCGGCTATATATACGATTTCTGTGGAAACTTTTTCACTTAGACCGGCTGAGCTTACCCCATCCTGTGCGGAAAATGAATAAATTGCAAACATCATACACAATGCCGGCAGAAACGAAAATATCTTACAAAAACTTATTATTACACGCTTCATATAGAAACACCTCTTTTTCTTACATACACATAGTATCATATAGTATCCTGCATATTCATGTTTTACAGCATCTCATCCAGGAATGTGCTTTAATATAGCACTTTTTGAATTCGATGTAAAGAATAAGGTGTCCTAAAATTTATTAAGTTTTTCTTTATTCTATATACTTTCTATAATCCCAGAAGAATTCTTGCATTCTCTCCCTTAATCTGACTCAGCTCAATGTCAGACAATCCGATGCTCTCCAGGTCTTCCAAAGATGTTTTCTGGGACGACCATGGGCTGTCTGAACCAAATAAGATTTTATCTGCTCCATGTTTTTTCACAATTCTGAGGAACTGTTCCCTGGACATCTGTGCACTGTCCTGTGGAGTCCGCGGTGCAGCATAAGACGTAATCCGCCCAAGCGAATAGGATGTATCCAGATATACATCACGCCCTGCAATCTGTTCTTCCACCTCATCCCAGAATCTCCATCCACCCATATGTGCAAGGATCATTTTTTCAGGTTTTACTGTATTAAGAACCGGCAGTATATGTTCCGGTGCCGCTTTTCGATCACCCGGATAACCCACGTCATATCCGGCATGTACCGTAATCATCAATCCAAGACTGCAGGCATAATCAATCAAACGCATATAGCGAATATCATCAAATTCTGTCTCCTGATAAACAGGATGAAGTTTTATGCCCTTTACTCCATTTCTGGCAGCTTCATTCAAAATCTCCTTGAAATTACTATTATCCGGATGTATTGCGGCGAAAGAAAATAATCCATTCTCTTCACCCTGCTCGTTTAGGATAAATGCCTTTTTATTAATCTTCTCATACTGCTGACTGTTGGTGGCAACCGGCATTAAAACTGCATAATCCACACCGGCTTCATCCATAGCTCCCCGCAGACCTTCGTTTGTTCCATCCGCAAAATATGTAGAATTGGCTGCGGTTGCCAGTTTATCCAACACTTTTCCGGCAATCTTCTCTGGGAAAGTGTGTGTATGCATATCAATTACCATAATTTTCTCTACGCTTTCTATATTTATTTACTCAGAATATCTTATTATCCCCGCGATGAACGGGCAACTGCATTTGCCACTCGCTTTTTGACTATCAATGGATCATAGGGTTTAGCAATCAAGTCCACCGCTCCAAGCTCCAATGCCAGCAGCTCATTTTGTCCAAAAGCTGTAATTACTAATATTGGAATATTTCTCAGTTTTTCTTTTTTCTGTGCTATTTTCAGGACTTCATATCCATTCATTATTGGCATCTCCAAATCAAGTAATACTACATCCAGTTCATCGGCATAAGTATCCATGTATTCCAGTGCCTGCTTTCCATTTTCTGCCTGAATGATATTGTATTCCTTTTCAAAACAAGTCTGCAGCACAGCACGGCTTATCTCCGTATCATCTACCACAAGCATCGTTGACAGCTGTTTGTTCAGTACGATATGTTCTTCTTCATAAACTACATACTGCCCCTTGCCTCTGCCTTTAGCTCGGTACAGTGCCCGATCTGCCATCCCATACATCTCTGTATAAGAAAATCCCTGCTTATTATTATACACAATTCCTATACTGCATCCACAGTGATTTTTAGAATACTCCACAGGAATATCGGATATCTCCTGTATGATTTTCTTGGCTTTCCCCTCGGCGATATGCAGGTCATGTATATTTTTCATAAGTACCATAAACTCATCTCCGCCGATTCGGCCTATGATATCACCTTCTCGAAAAATGCCTTTTAAAATGTTACCAATCTTCTTTAAAAGTTCATCACCTTGACGATGTCCCAGAGTATCATTGACCTTCTTGAATTCATCTATATCTAAGATCATCATAACACAGGAATCCTTCAGACTATTATACCGAAGATAATTTTCACCTGCCTTTTCAGCACTCACTTTGTTCAATACCTGGGTCAGCCCGTCTGTCTCTGAACGCAGCTGTAGAATCATCGTTGCCTGTATATTTGTCAGATGCATATTGCGTACATAATAAATGAAAAAAATACCGATTAACAGGCTGCAGATCACATTCAGCATATCTATTCCTGCATGGTAAGACACCGTCCCCTTTATGGCAAAAGATACAATCACAAAAACAATACCGGCCACCATGCTCATTAAGATAGAATTAATAGGCCGTTCTATGTATAACAGCGGTAAAACAATTAACAGCACAAAAAACTGCACTGCCAAATCATTGGGGCTAAAATACGTTCCTGCAATAATTGCTGCTGCAAAAGCAAGCACTTCAAAAAAGTAATAAAAGATACGGGTATACTTCTTATGATGAACCAGCCATTTTAAGACAACCAGAGTAATAATTCCCATTAAAACGGTTCCTGCTCCATACATAATTCTTGTATTAGCCACTTCAGCATTAATCAATGCAATTATTGTGAGTACAGCGAATAAAACGGAGGCAAAGATATAAGCGATTTTAACAGAAATATAGTTTGTCTCATCTAGTATCTTCTTATTGTCCTTATAAAATTCTTTTGGCACCTTCCCATAGCAAAGCTTACTCCAGAAATCTTTTTCCATTAGTCGTTCTCCATCCAAAAGCATATGTGAAATCATAATTCTCTGATTTTTCTGTATAAATCGATATTTTCATATTATAGTAGTTCCATATAATTGTCAAGGCGGTCAAATATGCTATAATAACTTTATAATTGTATTCACAAAGGAGAAAATATGTATTATTTTATCATCAATCCACAGTCAAAGACAGGCCAGGGCATACATATCTGGAATCAGGTAAAAGCAGCTCTTGATAGCAGTTTTGTCACTTATAAGTTTTCATATACACAGTACCGTGGACATGCCCGCACTCTGGCACGGGACTTTTCAAAGCATATGAAGCAGGGCGATATACTCACAGTTATCGGTGGCGATGGATCTGTTAATGAAGCTTTAAATGGTATCGCACTTTCAGAACAGATTACTCTGGGCTATATTCCAACCGGTTCCGGAAATGATTTTGCCAGAGGCATGCATATTCCAACGGATACAAAAGCCGCCATTGATCTTTTGTTAAATCCAGTACATACTCAAATGCTCGATGTCGGAGTTGTAAAACAGGGCTCTCACTTCCGTAAATTTGGTGTCAGTTCGGGTATCGGGTTTGATGCCGGTATCTGTCATAAAGCTTTAAAGTCAACACTGAAAAAGCTATTAAACAAATTAAAGCTGGGAAAACTGACATACGCCCTTCTTGCCATTCAGCTGTTGATTCGATTTAAACCCTGTCCAATGGATATAGCATTAGATGATGGACAAAATATTCATTTTGATAAGGTTTTCTTTGCAACGGCCTTTACCCAGCCATTTGAAGGTGGTGGGTTAATGCTGGCTCCGGACGCCAAATCCGATGATGGCTATTTCGATATACTTATTGCTGAAGGAATCCCCAAATTAAAGATATTGATGGTTCTTCCCATGGCATTTTGGGGAAAGCATGTCAATTTCCATGGGGTACATCTGTATAAGAGCAAACGCTGCTGTATCACCAGCTCAGAAATCATGCCAATTCATATGGATGGTGAATCCGGAGGCAGACATCAGCAGCTGCAATGTTACATAGAAGGACAGCTTAAAGTAATTACTCTTTAATCTTCAAAAAAACATCCTTTCAAACTAAATTATTTTCCAGTTTTGAAAGGATGTTTTTCTGTTAATTAATAATATGAAATTTATGGTAAAAGATCATTGATACTTGGAATATCCTGATTCGGAAGCTGTGTATTACCACTGTTTTCATCCGTATCATTCTTTTCGCCATTGTCAGGTGTCACTTCCTGTGAACTGCTTCCTGATTCATCCGTAGTATCTGGCATATCTGCTTTGTTGCCAAGTGTCACACTTATAGTCTGTTCTACGTACTCACCGTTATCAGCACGGGAAATCACCACATCGATTTTTTCTCCGGCAGCATAATAGTTTAATGCATTTACAAGAGCTTCATAATCCGATACGGAACTTCCATCTAATTTGGTAATGATATCACCTTTCTGGATTCCTGCAGCCTGTGCCGGTCCGCCTTCTGTAACTTCTGTAATATAAACACCTACAGGCATGCCATAAGCCTGAGCTGTTTCAGAAGCTACATTCATACAGGTAATACCAAGATAAGACGCATTATCTTCTGATACTTTATATCTGGTTTCCCGATTCATAAGTTCATCTAAGATTGGCTCTGCTGTTGCAATAGGAATCGCATATCCCATTCCTTCTACTTCACTGGCAGCATATTTGATAGCATTAATTCCAATAAGCTGTCCCTTCATGTTCAATAATGCTCCACCACTGTTTCCAGGATTGATAGCTGCATCTGTCTGAATTAAACTGCTGGTTGTATTATCTACAGTCACTTCACGATTTAAGGCACTGACAATACCTGTTGTTACAGATTGTCCATATCCTAATGCATTGCCGATAGCAACTACCTGCTCTCCTACGTTTAACGCATCAGAATCTCCCAGTTCAACAACTTTAATCTTATCCAGTGTTTCCTTAGGAATGTCTTCTGTTTTTACCGCAATTACTGCCAGATCATTGTCTGCATCTGTACCTTTTGTCTGAGCTTCAATCGCCTGGTCATCTACAAATGCTACCGTAAGTGAATTTGCTCCTTCCACTACATGATTATTGGTTGCAATCAGAAGCTCTGTGTCATTTTGCCCTACAATAATTCCAGAACCGCTGCTCTCGCTCTCGTACTGCTGTGTCTGCCCGCCAAACCAGCTCTGTACTTCCTGAACACTCTTATTGGTTATGGCAACAACTGCCGGCATAGCCGTGTTTGCCACACTTTCCACACTGCTTACTGTATTCGGTGTGGATGCCTGTGTTGCGTCTTCTGTTTCCTTAGGTTCTACTGTATCAGCAGGTACTTCTTCCTGCATGGACTCTGTAGTAGACTCTACCTTAGCAGAACCGGAATTGCCTGCCAGTTTATCAGCAATAGCATTTACACCGAACATCGTACCGCCGGCCACAAGTCCAAAGACTAAGGCCATGGCAATTAGTATACCCCATTTTTTACCACTGGAATTTGACGATTTGTGATTTTGCGGTTTCTTCTGGTAATCTGGCTTTTTTTGAAAAGTCTGGCTATATGATTGATATTGAAAGTTAGAATTCTGGTTCGAAGTCCCCGGATTCTTAAAATCACCTGTGGTATTTCCCGTATTGCCGCTATTATTGCTGCCATTCTCGCTCTCATATTGATCACTTCCCTGTTTCGTATTGTAATAATCATAGGTCTGCTTTGGTGCTTCCTGATGCAGGTCCTCTTTTTTATAATGATAAGTTGTATCTTCTGACTTCAGCTCTGGCTGTGCAGATGTATCTGACTGCGTAACTGTATCTGCATTTGATTCTGACTGATTAAATGCTTCTGCAGGTTTCTTTATTGGTTCGCCAGTCATTGGATCGAATTTCATTTCTCCCTGATTATCTTCCCTCTTCTCGTCCATACTAAATGACCCTCTTCTTTCCCTTATATCTTTCTAAATATCCTTTATACTGTATCAGTCTATCAAGCATTTGTGTTCAAATTGTGATGAAATTAGAAAAATGTTATAAACTTTCTCTCATTCGCCCTTATAATTCCAATACTGTCTATTCATAGAACAAGCCCGTACCATCCACGGTGGTAAAGTACGATATCTCTTTCCTAATGAATATCCAAGATATTTGAATCCACTTCTAAAAAACAATGGTATCAAATATATGTATTTATGATGTTTGCATAGGTATTTCGCTGTGTTCTTCACAAGTTTCACGCCTTCTCCCACAGTTTTTACACCTTTAAAAATCTCTGGATGATCCGCATGGGATACCGCCAAATCAAAATTTCTGTGAAACTGTTCTATACATCCATAGTTGTGGGAATGTATAACTGCAGCATTTGCCACATAAGAGATAGCAAAGCCCTGCTGTATAAGCCGTCCGCAAAAAATCATATCCTCATTAAAAATAGCATGTCTTGGGAATCCGCCTAATTGAAAATAAGTTGTTCTGTCATACGCAGCACATACATTAGAACAAAAGAAGGTCTTAATTCCCAGCACATTCAAATCTCGCTTATCTTTCAGTCGATTCTTAGGCGGATAATTAAACTTTCTTGTATACTGTTCAATAGGGTCACAGTCATCCCGTGGAAGCTGTCTCGCATAAGCTGCTTTCACCCCATATTCATCAAATGCTTCCACCAGACTTTCAATCAGTCTGGCATTGGCCGGAACGGCATCCTGAGTCATAAAAACAAGAATATCTGCCAGTGACATCTGTGCCGCTTCATCTCTGGTAGCGCCATGATCGAACTGACTCTTCTTTATATGATACACTTCAAGGTTGTCATATTGTTCTTCCCATTCCGGATTCCAATACTCCTCTTCAGTATTCATAACCAGAATGTGCCCTATGGGGTAATTCTGTTTGCTTAAAGCTTCCAGCAAATATTCAAATTCTGCTTCCGGCTTATACGCCGGAATGATAACATCAACAGTACGCTTTTTCTTCATAAGCACCCTCATTTTCATTTATATGTATTATACCAGTATAGCTGGCAAACTGTTCACACATGCATAGCAACTAAAAAACAATCCAAATAACCCGGAAATGGGACGTAGCAAATGCGGAATCTGCTACGTCCCATTTTTATTCATTCGCAGCATCTTCCGCTACTGCCACGTTTCATTTGTTATTACATTCCTATTACTGTGCATCTGCCTCAGAACCAATATTTGGTAATGCTGCATCTGCTGCTGCCGCTGCCTCCGATATAGAATCCGAACCATAACCAGTTAAATCAGCAATTTCATCGCTGTACTGCTGACAGGTCTCTGATACCTGATAATCAGTCTCACCAAATAAATATTCATGAAGCTGTGCAACGTTATTAGCCAGTGTAACTGGAACTACACAATCCATCTCTCTTCCATTCACTTCCTGTACTTCCAGGTGATCAAACGGAAATCCCGTACTTGCCGACATATTATAAGACAGGATAGACGTGCCCATCTTGATTAACTCAGATTTACTGTAACTGGTTTTAATCATTGGGAATACCGTATCCATAATTTCATTTAAAGTAGACCAATTACTGTTTTTAACTTTTTCTACAATTTTATAGATAACTAATCGCTGTCTCTGCGCGCGCTTAAAATCATTTCCCGCAGTATAACGGATACGCGCATAAGCTACAGACTGTACCCCATTCAGATGATAAGTTCCATCTTCTTCATCAAGTTCTTCATAATCTTTACCAGTAACTTCTGAGGTCTCTTTACAGTAATTATTCAAATGAACACATTCCTGTTCAGTCAATGTAATATCCAAGCCACCCAGCAAATCTACAACCTCTGCTACCGCACTGAAATCTACAGTTACATAATCAGAAATGTCCAAATCCATGTTTGTATTAACCATAGATAAAAGTCTCTCTGCACTTCCAGCTGCATAAGCATAATTTGCTTTTCTATATTCATCATCGCCATCTTCATCTTCACCGGTATTTAACAAAGTGTCACGATAAATAGATGCCAATTTTACTTCTTTTGTATCATTATTAATACTTCCAATAATCATCACGTCACTGTTGGCATAATTCAAGTCACCCTCACGGGTATCCACACCAACAATCATAATGTTCTCATATCCATGAAGAGTCTCACTGGTTACTGCAACTTCATTCATCTCTACATTATCCAGATCCAATGTATCATCTTGTGTAACATTGTCTGCTTTCTTATTAACAAATGCCAGTACAGCAATTCCACCAACTAAAACTAATAACACCAGAAGTTCAATTACAAATATTACAACTCCTGCTTTCTTCTTTTTCTTACGTCTTCTTCTATTTGCCATAATTATCCCCTTGTTTTTCTTCGTCTGCTAATATGCATTCTTATTTACGAACCCTTTAAACACAGTTAGAAGCAATATCTTAATATCTAACCCCAGAGTCCAGTTTTCAATATAATATAAGTCATACTCAATTCGCTTTCGAATAGAAGTATCTCCCCGATACCCATGAATCTGAGCCCATCCGGTCACTCCCGGACGAACCTGATGCTTCACCATATAACGCGGTATTTCTTCCCGGAATTTTTCCACAAAGAATGGACGTTCCGGCCTCGGTCCCACCAGACTCATGTCACCCTTCAAAACATTAAAGAACTGAGGGAACTCGTCTATGCTTGTCTTTCTCATAATCTTGCCTATTCTCGTGACCCGAGGATCATTTTTAACGGTCCAGGCCTTCTGCTCTTCCACTTCAGGCTGTACTTCCATAGAACGGAACTTATACATCATAAAATTGCGGTTATGAAGCCCCACACGTTCCTGTTTGTAAATTAGTGGACCTTTCGATGTAGTCTTAACTAAAATGGATACCAACAGCATAAGTGGAGAAAATAGTATGATCAAACAAATGGATCCTACTATGTCCATAATTCGCTTTACCATAGCATTGAATGTATTCGTCAATGGCACATACCGGATATTAATAACCGGAAGGCCAAGAATATCTTCTGTATAAGGCTTCGTTGGTATAATATTATTATAATCCGGAATGAACTTTGTATGCACACCGGATTTCTCACACTGTGCCACAATTTCTTCCAACCGGAAGTATTCATTCAATCCCAGAGTAATTGCTATTTCATCCAGCCGGTTTGTCGGAAGAATAACATCCAGATTAGGAATAGTTCCAATTACTTTTACATCCCGGTACATCGTACCAGCGGCCACATTATCATCCAGTATTCCGCGAATGGTGTATCCCCACTGTGGATTTGCCTGAATCCTGTCGATATACTCCTCTGCTGCGCGACTGTATCCTACTAATAAGATATGCTTCTGATTAAACCCTGATTTTCGCATCTTGCGAAGAACCATACGAATCAGTAAACGCTCCACAGCCTCACCCACGATGTTAATCATATAGAATATAAACATCATGACTCGGGCAAAGTTTATCTCTTTATCAAGATAGAGAACCATCATAATCAAAAGAAGTCCCAGAGTATTCGCCTTTATAATATTTGATAACTCCAGACGTCTTCCCTGTACCCGCTTCGGTGTATAAAGATTAAATGCATAATATAAAATCAGATACAACGGTACAATAAACACTAAGTACCACATATATTCCTCAAAGGATAATGATCTTACCGCTGTATCAGCTAATGGACCTACAAATCGAATCGCCCAGGCTATAATATAAGCCAGTGCAATCACAAAAGCATCTATGACCACCTGCAAGCGGTTAAAATACTTTTGATTATCTTTTATCAAAGTCTCTCACCTTCTATACTGATATCTGCTCAGAACCTGTTTCGTCTATTCTTTACTGTTTTGTCGTTTTTTACAAAAACAGCTTCTGAAATCTATATCTCTACTATACTTTTCTACTTCTACATTACTATACAATAAGTCTTCTAAAAGGGCAAGTTTTATCTCATTTTTCATAATTTCTTCATAATTTCCGCAGAGAAATTTAGCTAATTTTTAACTCGCCGTAAAATATTAACCCACAGTTGTAATTGTATTTTACAATAATTCAGAAAATTGGACGGTTTAAATCGAACTTTCTGACTGCCATTTTTTTTGCACAATTCAATGCCTGCTTTTAAGCCCTGCCAATACTCTTTTCCGTAATTCTTTTTAGCAAAAAACAGACCTTTTACTGCAAACCCTATAAGCAGCAGCGGCATATTCAAAATCAACTGAAGCAACGGCATATTTTTATATATGAGATATACATTATTGCGCGCTGAATACCCGATTTTAAACTCATTATAACGAGAGCCGGTAGTACCGCTTCCCACATGATATACTTGAGCTTTTGGTATGTACCAGTTTTCATATCCATATATCTGAGCACGGTATCCGATATCAATATCTTCCAAATAAGCAAAATGTTCCTCGTCAAAATCTCCGATTTCTTCAAATACAGACTTTCTGTAAATAGCTGCTCCTCCACATGAGGCAAAAATCTTCTGATTGTAAGAATACAGTTCACTGGATTTCCCCTTAGCGCGGGCAAAAGCCCATCCTAAGGCACAATAGAAATTCCCTGCATCATCTAATCTGGAGTGGTCTGATGACTGAATCATCTTGGCTGCACAGGAGAAAATTTTTGTATCCTTCTGAATCGCCGTCAGCAATTCTTCGCAAAACTCCGGTTCTATGGTTGTGTCATTATTTAAAAGTATGATGAACTCAGATTTTGCTGCACGGATTCCTTCATTGACAGCCCGGCAAAAGCCGTAATTCTCATCCAGAGAAATGGGACGTACCCATGGAAAACGTTCCTCTAAGCAGTCCATGCTGCCGTCTGTAGAGCCATTGTCTATAACAAGGACCTCTAAGTCTGCCAGAATTGTCTGGCGCGCTACCGAATTAAGGCAGGGATCTAAAAACTGTATTCCGTTGTAATTCGGTATTACCAGGGTTACCTTTGACATAGTTTATTGCTCCTTTATTGCTTTGTGGATGATATTCTTAATTTGATTAACGATTCATTATAGCAAATAGACATTTAAAAGTAAACCCTTACAGAAATTGTAACAATGCCGGAATTATATCTTTGCTGTATTTGAATTTATTTTTTCGTATTGCTTTTAGTATCTATACTAAAAAATGAATCTACTTTATTGCCTGTATCAAGAAGTTCATTATACTGCAGTATATTATACTGATTTATAATACTGTGTTCATCAGACGCCTCTTCATATGAATGGAATATACCAGTTTTATCCATATAGCCATTCACATTCATGGCCGGAATTTTTTCCTGCATTTCCAATAAAAATTCGTTATATGGTGTACGCTCCAACCCGGCTTTCTCCAACAGTGTAGATGATAAATAATTAGTGTCTGCTGATTAAACAGTTTGCGGCTCAAAATCAGCAGGTGTATTCTATCAGTCCCAAAATCCAAATCAAGACAAAATGTATTCGTGCCTGAATCTTAAAAAGATTCGTCACAAATA